>JANXBK010000039.1 GCA_025057595.1 Thermodesulfovibrio sp. | reverse complement strand
GGTAAGGAAAGAAACATAAGGATAAGGAAAGTATGCAGAGATTACGGCGTAGAGTATAAAGAGGTCTTTGAACACTTTCTGGCACCGCCAGAGGAGATACCACTACGCAAGGTTTACACCCCTTTCTACAGAGAGTGGTTAAAAAGGCTGGACCTGCGCCGGTCTTGGGTGGATAAACTAAAGGTGCCCAACCTGCCCCTACCTACCTTAGAGCAGGTAAAACCCCTCTTAAAACTTCGACCCTTCCCTTATTTTGACCCACAGGAGTGTAAAGAAAGGCTTGAGAGGTTCTCCTTTGAAGACTACGAAGAAAGGCGGAACTTTCCCGGAGAAGGGGGTTCTTCAAAGCTCTCGCCCTGTATAAGGTTCGGCATACTTTCTCTAAGAGACATATTCCTAAAGGCTCAGGGCAGGAGCGAGCAGTTTATAAAGGAGCTTGCTTGGAGAGAGTTTTGGTATCATATAGCCCTACACTTTCCACAGGTCAGAGACGTGGAGTTTCAGGAGAAGAGAAGGGGTATATCTTGGGAAAACAAAGAAGAACACATAAAAGCCTTTATGGAAGGCGCCACTGGCTACCCCATAGTGGATGCAGGCGTGCGACAGCTAAGGAGGGAAAAGTGGCTTCACAACAGGGTAAGGATGATACTGGCAAGCTTCCTTACGAAGGTCCTCCTAATAGACTGGAGGATAGGTGAAACCTTTTTTAAGGAGCACCTTATTGACTACGACGAGGTTGTAAACATAGGAAA
>JANXBK010000038.1 GCA_025057595.1 Thermodesulfovibrio sp. | reverse complement strand
CCTGATGAACTTTTGAGGAGGAAAGGAATAAAAATCTATGAAGAGATGATGCGAGATGAAGAGATATCAAGTGCGATTGAAGGTTTGAAAATTTTACGCCTTAGTTCTGGTTGGGACATAATACCTGCTTCTAATGAGCCAAAAGACAAAGAAATAGCCGATTTTGTGAAATGGAATTTAGAAAATGTAGAAGGTTCTTTTGAAGACGATTTGAAAGATATAATGGGAGCTTTGGAGTTTGGAATTAGTATTTGTGAAATAGTTTGGGATGTATGTGATAGAGGGAAATACAAAGACAAAATAGTTTTAAGGAGTATAAAATCAAAAAATCCGAGATATTTTAACATTTTGACTGACGATTTTGATAACATTTTAGAAAACGGTATAGTGAATTTATCAAGCATAGATTATGGTCGGCGATATCCTACGGAGAAATTTATCATTTACTCATTCAACAAACGATACGAGAATGTTTTTGGAAGAAGCAGACTAAGAGAATTATACGATATATGGTATTTCAAACAAATGTGGTTGAGGGCTTGGAGTATATATTTAGAGAAGTTCGGACATCCTATACCAATAGCGAAATATCCTGTGAATATAGAAAAAGAAGTCAGAGATAAAATTTGGGAGGTAATCAAGAATATAAAATATGAGACAGCGATAATGATACCTCAAGAATTTGATATAGAGTTAAAAGAAGCGTCAGCGAGAGGTGGAGATATGTTTTTAACCGCTATAAATCTTTGTAAT
>JANXBK010000037.1 GCA_025057595.1 Thermodesulfovibrio sp. | reverse complement strand
GCAGAAGGTTTAATTGAACCATTGTGGAATTGAAACGAATATGATATATCTGTTATATTGTATCAATATCAGGTTTAATTGAACCATTGTGGAATTGAAACTTTGAAGACGATGTTGTTTTTGTTGATTATTATGATGGTTTAATTGAACCATTGTGGAATTGAAACAAAGATTCTTTACCAGCATATTACGGGTGTTGTGGGTTTAATTGAACCATTGTGGAATTGAAACTATAGATTCCCAAACTCCTGCTTTTGTTTTTCCTGAGGTTTAATTGAACCATTGTGGAATTGAAACATTTGATAAATTTAACAATGTTATTAGTTGTTTTGGGTTTAATTGAACCATTGTGGAATTGAAACAACAATACAAGACAAGAGATTGGAGATGTGTTGGTGGGTTTAATTGAACCATTGTGGAATTGAAACTACTCAGGGTCAGTAAAAATACTATATATCATCTCGTCAGGGTTTAATTGAACCATTGTGGAATTGAAACCTTGTCACGCCTGATGATGTGGAAGATGCTGGCTGGTGGTTTAATTGAACCATTGTGGAATTGAAACTCTTGACAATATACAATAATATGTCATTTACTTTGGGTTTAATTGAACCATTGTGGAATTGAAACTTTATTACAACATAATCACAATCAAAAAACAAATCAGGGTTTAATTGAACCATTGTGGAATTGAAACTGTGTGTTTCAGTGTGTCTGTGTGCAGTGTTTCAGTGGTTTAATTGAACCATTGTGGAATT
>JANXBK010000036.1 GCA_025057595.1 Thermodesulfovibrio sp. | reverse complement strand
AATTGGAACAACTGGTTGTATTTACTGTAACAATGACTCCTTTAGACCATCAAGTTGTGAGGCTTCAAAGCCTATAAGCCTACAGATTAAAGAGGGAATAGAGTATTTAAAGACAAGATACAAAGCAAAAGCTTTTCTTGTTTATTTTCAACCTTATACAAATACTTATGCACCTGTAGATAAGCTTGAAAGACTGTACAAAGAAGCTCTTCTTCATCCAGAAGTAGTAGGACTTGCAATTGGAACACGTCCTGACTGTGTTGATGATGAAAAACTCAGATTGCTTCAAGAGTTATCAAAAACTCACATGATAATAGTTGAGTATGGACTTCAGTCAATCTATGAAAAATCCCTTAACTATATTATGCGAGGACATGATTATTCTACATTTCTTAAGGCTGTCTATGAAACCCACAAAAGAGGTATTTTAGTTGGAGCACACATAATTGTTGGGATTCCTACAGAGACAAAAGAAGAGTCACTTGCTATGGCAGATGAGATAAATCTTCATCCAATAAAATTTCTTAAGATTCATCAACTTCAGGTCATCAAGAACACTCCTTTGGCTCAAATTTATGAAAAAAATCCATTTCCTGTTTTTGAGTATGAAGAGTATCTTGATTTTGTAGTTGATTTCATAGAGAGACTTCGTTCTGACATTGTTATACAAAGACTTTTTGCAACATCACCAGAGGAGATACTGATTGCTCCCAAGTGGAATAAAACAAAGCAAGAAATTTTAAATGATATAAACAAGAGATTTGAGGAAAGGAATGCTCGCCAAGG
>JANXBK010000035.1 GCA_025057595.1 Thermodesulfovibrio sp. | reverse complement strand
AATCTGTCTTGCTATATAAAAACCTGCTATAGTTTCAATTCCTCGATGTTTCAATTAAATCTAAAACGCATCACTGCTTGAAAATTCCCCCATCCGAGTTTCAATTCCACGATGGTTCAATTAAATCCTATTGTCATAGAAGCAGAGACGCCACTATAGAATTGTTTCAATTCCACGATGGTTCAATTAAATCCTTATTTCATTTATATTATTCATTAAAGCAGGCCTGTTTCAATTCCACGATGGTTCAATTAAATCTCTGTCCTGTAAGCAGTAAACTTGCTATCAACAGTAGTTTCAATTCCACGATGGTTCAATTAAATCTTGAATGGCAAACATACGATTTAAGAAGTGCTGGTGTTTCAATTCCACGATGGTTCAATTAAATCCAAGGTTATTATTTTATATTCTTTGTCGGAAGAAAAAGTTAAATATTCTACGAAAAATCTGTCAAGGTATGATAATGTTTCTTTATCCCTTAAGTTGACGATAAAAGATTTTCCGTCAATATTTTTATATTTTAATTTATTCATTTTATAAACACTCCACATAAAAATCTACCCTTGCCGACAAAACTAAGTAAACTTCGTCTAAATAATATTTTCTAAGGGATTAAATTCTTTACCAACAACTTCTTTTTTGCTATATTTGTTTATTTCAAAACAATAAAAAATCACTGAATCCTTTTTTATATCTATAACTTTTTTAAGTTGTGATTTCAATTCTTCAAACTTACCTTTTGTAAGTTCTCCTTCAAAAACAGATTTTTGAACCCAATTTAAGTACCGTCTAAATAACTTACACACTTTAG
>JANXBK010000034.1 GCA_025057595.1 Thermodesulfovibrio sp. | reverse complement strand
CTCTTTTATCTCATTTAAGCTTTCTGGAAGTTTTTCTAAAATAATAGTTGGAGGAGGCATTAGGGATTCCTTTGAATAAAGGGCTTCAACTACTGCATTAATAAGTTCTTCTTCAGTTTCATAGAAGGCGTTTTTAATAATCCAGTCCTTTGAGCCAACTAAAAGCCCATTTCTTACAAATAAAGCATTTACAGATATTTTAGAGTTTTCAACATAAACTCCTACTACATCCATATCCTCAATTGTCTGAGATACAACTCTCTGCTGAGTAAATATTCTTTCAATTCTTCTTATTTGGTCTCTAATCTTTGCTGCTTCTTCAAATTTAAGTTCATCGGAAAGACTCTTCATTTTTTCATAAAGTATTTTTAAAAGTTCGGTCTTATGTCCTTTTAGAAATAGTATAACTTCCTCAACTCCTTTCATATAATCCTCTCTGCTAATCATTTCAGCACATGGAGCAGGACATCTTTTCATCTGATACTGAACACAGGGACGTATGGGCTTATTTAGTGTGTATTTACATGTTCTTATCGGAAAGTTTCTTCTTATAAAAGATAAAGCCTCCCACATAGACTGGGCAGGAACATAGGGACCAAAATATAGATTACCATCTTTCTTTGGTCTTCTAACAACATCTATTTTGGGCCATTTTTCTGTAATCGTTATTCTTAGATAGGGATAGCTTTTGTCATCTCTAAGTAGAACATTGAATGAAGGTTTATACTGCTTTATGAGATTTGCTTCAAGAACAAGAGCTTCAAACTCATTTGATGTAACAATATATGAGAAATCCTTAATAAGTTTAACCA
>JANXBK010000033.1 GCA_025057595.1 Thermodesulfovibrio sp. | reverse complement strand
GAATATCTTCAGCAAAATTGTGGTTGATTGAAAGAGTTTTCAAAGAAAATGCTTCTTTATTTGATCCATTAGTTAAAAAGGCTAAATTAGAAATCACACCTCCCACAGTTGATCATCCTGAGGCAGACTTTGAAAATATAAGAAAAGCTTTAAATAAAAATCTTTCAATATCAAGAAGACTTGTTTCAATACTGCCTGAATTTTTAAGAAAAAATAACTGGCAGATTAACATTGCTTTCACAGAAAATGAAATTATTGATTTTTTAGAAAAGGACACAAAAATTTATGCAGTTTCGGTTGACATAGGAACAACAACTGTAGCTTTAGCCTTAATTGATCTTGAAGAAGGCAAAATCTTAGAGATTGCCTCCTGCTATAACTCTCAGATTAATTACGGAGATGATGTAATTACAAGAATTATCTATGCAGTAGAAAACAAAAATGGGCTTGAAATTTTAAGAAAATGTATTGTTGAAGACATAAATGCACTTATTAATACAGTATCTTTAAAGCACAAAGAAGGAAAGATTTTGTATGTAACAGTATCTTCAAACACAACAATGGCTCATATTTTCTGGGGTATTAATCCAAAATACATAAGACAAGAGCCATACACTCCTGCATTAAATCATTATCCTGTATGGAATGCTTCTCAAGCAAAACTACTTCTACAACCTGATGTTCCTGTTTATACAGTTCCATCTGTAGCAGGTTATGTTGGAGGAGACATTGTCGCAGGAATACTCTCATCTGGAATGTATCTTCAAGAGGAAATCTCATTATTTATAGATATTGGAACCAATGGAGAAGTTGTTATAGGGAATAACCAATGGCTTGTAACAGCCTCTACCTCTGCAGGTCCTTGTTTTGAAGG
>JANXBK010000032.1 GCA_025057595.1 Thermodesulfovibrio sp. | reverse complement strand
AGTTGATGAAATACTACCTGTTGATGTCTACATTCCAGGATGTCCTCCAAGGCCTGAAAGTTTAATAGAAGGAATCCTTAAACTTCAGGAAAAAATTAAGAATAAATCAAATCTCAGAATAAAGGATAAAGATGGATCCTTTGGAGATAGTGAAGATAATAAAAGATAATTTTCCAAAGGAAGTTTTATGGTACAGATGTTTTAGGGATGAATGCGATATTACAGTAAGGCAAGAAAAAATAAAGGAAATATTAGCTTATCTAAAACATCATCCTTCCCTTGATTTTGACTACCTTATAGATTTGACAGCTGTTGACTATCTTGGATTTAGAGAACCCCGCTTTGATGTTGTTTATCATCTTATGTCAATAAAACATAAACATAGAATAAGAGTTAAAGCTCAGGTAAGAGAGAAAGACTGCTACATTACTTCTGTAGCAGATCTATGGAGAACAGCAGAATGGTTTGAAAGGGAGTGTTTTGATATGTTTGGAATACAGTTTGTAGGACATCCTGATTTAAGAAGAATTCTTATGCCAGAGGACTGGAATGGATATCCTCTTAGAAAGGATTATCCTGTTCAGAGTGATCTAAAGGAAAAAGAGTGGGAAACTTATAGAGAATTAAAAGAAGCAGCAAAGGTTTGGAGAGAAGATGAAGGTTGAAAACACAAAAGAGCTTTTAATAAATATGGGACCTCAACACCCTGCCACCCATGGTGTTTTAAGACTTGTTCTTGAAGTTGAGGGAGAGGTAATAAAGAAGTGTACTCCTTATGTTGGTTATCTTCACAGAGGAGTAGAAAAGCTATCAGAAGATTTAACCTATGTTCAAGTGCTTCCTCTTACAGATAGATTAGATTATCTTTCAAGCATG
>JANXBK010000031.1 GCA_025057595.1 Thermodesulfovibrio sp. | reverse complement strand
GTATCAAAGAAGCCTGTTGTCACTAAAGGAACAACCGTAGAGGTAAAAGACCTATTTTTTAATACACCTGTAAGAAAAAAATTTCTTAAGTCACCTTATACTGAAACAGCCCATATTATTGAGACTTTTCAAAACTACTGTCTTGCCTATCCAGAAATCTCCTTTTGCTTGTTTGTTGATGAAAAGGAAGTTTTTAATATATCTCCAGCGAAGACTCTTTATGATAGAATAGCTCAGGTTTTTGGTTTAGATTTTGCAAAAAAACTTAAGTTTAAAACAGTCTCAAAGGAAAGCTATAAATTAGAATTATTTATCGGTTTAGAGGAACTTTTAAGAAAAACCCGAACCAAACAGATAATTTTTGTAAATAGAAGACCTGTAAAAGACCCTTCAATAGTTAATACCCTATATAAAGCCTTTAATATTAAAGAAGATCACCCACAGTTTTTTATTTATATCAATCTTCCTCCAGAAGATGTAGACTTCAATGTCCATCCTACAAAAAAAGAGGTAAGATTTCGCAAGCCAAAGTTAGTTCATGAACTTATCTTTAAAATGGCTGAGCCTTCATCTAAGTTATCAGTGATAGCAGAGCATCCTAACCAATGGAGAATAAATAGAGACTTATCCTCAATTAATCAGCCTTCTTTTTTTCATACAGAGCCACTCTTCAGTAAAGAAGAGACTTTTCAGTTTCTTAACCTCGGTGACTCAATTGTTATAATTCAGATGGATGATGGTATTATCTTTCTTGATTTTCACGCAGCCCATGAAAGAGTAAACTTTGAAAAAATTTTAGATAAAATGAACAAAAAGATTTTAAGACTTACTTTTCCTAATGTCATAAACTTAACTCCAAATGATTATATCGTAATAAA
>JANXBK010000030.1 GCA_025057595.1 Thermodesulfovibrio sp. | reverse complement strand
CTGCAAAGATATCTATCATAGGTATCTCCGTTTTCTCCAAGTGGAACTTCAAAATCTACTTCAGAGTAGGCATCATAAGGTATATGCTTTCTTATGTCATAGTAAACCCCTGAGCCTCTTAGAGCAGGACCTGTAAGTCCTAAGGAAATAGCATCCTCTGCAGATATTACTCCAACGCCTTTAGTCCTTGAAATCCATATACGATTTTCAGTAAGAAGCCCCTCATACTCATCAACTCTTCTAAGAATGGTATCCATAAAACTATAAATCTCAGAAAGCACTCTCTCATCTATATCAACCCTAACTCCTCCTATTCTTGGATAACTTACTGTTAAACGAGCTCCACATATCTTTTCAAAAAACTGTAAAATCTGTTCCCTTTCTCTGAAGGCATAAAGAAAGACTGTCATTGCACCTATATCCAGGGCATGAGTTGCAAGCCATAGTAGATGGCTACTTAATCTTGTAAGTTCTGAAACAATCGTTCTTATAAACTTTGCCCTCGGTGGTGGTTCAATACCCATTAGTCTTTCTACTGCCAAACAATATCCAATGTTATTTGTCATGCTTGATATATAATCAAGCCTATCTGTTAAAGTCATTGCACCCGGATAGGTTTTACTTTCAGAGAGTTTTTCAACTCCCCTGTGAAGATAACCAATATCTGGTTTTATCCTTACTACTTTTTCTCCCTCAAACTCACACCAAAGTTTAAGCACTCCATGAGTTGCAGGATGATGGGGTCCCATCTGTAAAACAAAAGTTGTTTCATTTATCTTTTCTATTTCCAACTTCCCCATCTTCCCTGCTCCTTCATAATTTTTTCCTTTAACTTAAGCAAACCATACATTAATGCTTCTGGTCTCGGCGGGCATCCCGGT
>JANXBK010000002.1:32854-131692 GCA_025057595.1 Thermodesulfovibrio sp. | reverse complement strand
AGGAACATCTTGCCACAGCTATTGTAGGACGGGTAATGGCAAACTTATATGCACACTTTCCAAGGATAAAGAAAAAAGCTAAATCAAAAGTAATAGTGACCTCATCACCAAATGAGTTTCATGAATTAGGTGGACGAATTGTAGCTGATTGCCTTGAAATAGATGGATGGGATGTCTATTATCTTGGTGCGAATGTGCCAGAACAGGAACTGATTAAACTCTTAATAAAAGTAAAACCCAAAATATTAGCTATTTCAGTTACAATGCCCTTTAATCTTGAAAGAGCAGAAAGTTTGATAAAATCTGTAAGGAAAGTTGAAAAGGTACGACCAAAAATAATTGTGGGAGGCATTGCTTTTAATATAATTCCAGAAATTTACAAAAAAATAGAGCTGATTTCTGGGCTTCTGACGCTAAACAGGCTGTTGAAATAGCAAGTCATTTTAAAAATTGATGAATATATCAGATATATTAAAACAGTATCCAGAGGTAATAAATCTATACCTTGAAAATTTAAGCAACTCTGGATGGGTGATTATTAATAAAAAAGGACAGATTATTGATTGTAACAAGGGATTTCTTGAACTTCTTGGAATTAAAAAAAAGCCCATAAAACTTAATATAAAAAGTTTTCTATCAAAAAGTTCTGAGGAACTCATTTTTCCAGAGAAATCTTTTGCTAAACTTAATCTTCTCTTTATCGGAAAAAGTAGTGTGGAAATACTCTTAAAAGGCTTTATATTTCCCTTGAACGATCACTATTTAATGATTTTTGAACAGCACAGGCTTACCTATAATGAGTTAATAGTTAAGATGTCCAAACTTAATGACGAAATCGTTAATTTGACAAGAAAACTTGAAAAAAAGAATGCACAACTTAAAGAAGCTATAACTACTGTAAAACGCATTATGAATACAGATCCTCTAACAGGTATCTTAAACAGAAGAGGCTTTGAAAAAATGCTTAAAAAACAGATATCTTTTGCCTTAAGGCATAAACTTCCACTTTCAATAATCATGATTGATATAGACCATTTTAAAAAAATTAATGATACCTATGGACATGAAACAGGTGATAAAGTTTTAAAAATTTTTGCAAAAACATTAGAAAAATCCATTAGGCAAGAGGATATAGTTGGACGATTTGGTGGTGAGGAGTTTGTCATTGCTTTTCCCAATACAAAAATAGAGCAAGCCTTAAGTGCAGCAGAAAGAATAAGACAAAAAATAGAGAAGATGAAAATCAAGGCGATTAATGGTAATATAACAGCAAGTTTTGGAATAACAGAATTAATGTCAAAAGATGATGAAGAGAGTATCTTAAAGAGAGCTGACGAAGCACTCTATGAGGCAAAAAGAGGTGGAAGAAATCGCTGTGAGATAAAATAAGTATTTTATCTAGTAGAGAGCTTCCTTTTAATAAATTACTAGACCCATAAGGCTAAAAAACTTAAAACTAATTCTGCTGAATTATCTTAAACTTGAGATTTTTACATTGAGATTGATATTATAATAAGATTTAAATTTCTTCGGAGGTGATTTATGAGTTTAAATTTTATATCTAAGGCTTATGCCATGGGATCAGCACCACAAGGAGGTGCGCAAGGTGATCCTATAACGAGTCTTATTGCAAGTTTGTTACCATTGATTCTTATCATTCTGGTTTTTTATTTTCTACTTATTAGGCCTCAGCAGAAAAGAGCAAAAGCACATAGAGAGATGCTTGAGAGTCTTAAAAGAGGAGATAAAGTAATAACGATTGGAGGAATTTATGGCGTTATAGAGGCTGTAAATCCTACAACAGTTATTTTAAAGATAGCAGAAAATGTAAAAATTAAAGTATCGAAGCAGTCTATTGCAGCACTAAGGCCTCCATCAGAAGAGGATTAATATCTGAATGAGAAGAGGTATCTATCTCAGACTTATTCTTATTTTAGCAACAGTTATTTTGGCAGTTGTATTTTTCTTGCCAAATACGCCACTTTTTGATTACCTGCCTGAGTGGTGGAAAAAAACTATGCCTAATAAAGGTATAGTTCTTGGGCTTGATTTAAGAGGTGGTTCTCATCTTGTTTTTGAGGTTGATCTTAAAAAAGCAAGACAGATTACTGTTGAAAGAATAGGTATTCATCTTCAGAGTCTTCTTGAAAAAAGAAATATAAAAGCTACTGTTAAGGTTGAGGTTGAAAAACTCCATATTCAACCAGTAAGTGATGAGCTAAAGAAACTTATAAAAGAAAACTATCCTGATATTTCATTTTCTGAAGAGGAAGGAAGATTAGTTTGTGAACTTCCAGAAAATTATCTAAGGAGAGTTGAGGCAACCTCAGTTGACCAAGCAATTGAAGTTATTCGTAATAGAGTAGACCAGCTGGGTGTAGCTGAGCCAACAATACATCGTCAAGGTGAAAGTGAGATAGTTGTTCAACTGCCAGGTGTAAAGGACCCTAAAAAAGCTTTAGAGGTTATTGGTAAGACAGCTTTATTAGAATTTAAACTTTTAGATGAAGATACTCCTCTTTGGAGGGAAATTCCTTCTTTAATAAAGGCTGGGCAGGAAGAAAAATTTCTTAAAGAGTGGGCAAGCCGACTTCCCGAAGGTGATGAGTTTGTATTTCAAAGAATAGTAAATAAGGAGACAGGAGAAGTTTTTAAAAGACCTTATATTGTAAAAAAGGAGACACTACTTACAGGAGATCTTTTAGCAGAAGCTCATGTGAGCATTGATCAAAGATTTAATGAGCCATATGTATCCTTAAGATTTAATGAAGCAGGTGCAAAAATTTTTGAGGAGATCACAGGCAAATATGTTAAACATAGACTTGCCATAATCCTTGATGGAAATCTATACTCTGCTCCAGTTATTCAAGAGAGAATTGAGGGAGGTAATGCTCAAATTACAGGTAATTTTACGCTTGAGGAAGCAAGGGATCTTGCAATAGTTCTTAGGGCTGGAGCACTACCAGCACCAGTAAATCTTATTCAAAATGTCACAGTAGGGCCAACACTTGGAAGAGACTCTATTGAAGCGGGAAAAGTTGCTGTAATTATCGCAGCAGTCTTTGTATCAGCCTTTATGATTTTTTACTATCGTTTAAGTGGTATAATCGCAGATTTTGCTTTGATACTGAATATTCTTCTTCTTATAGGTGCCCTGGCAGCATTAAATGCGACCTTAACTCTTCCAGGAATAGCAGGCATTGCACTTGCTATTGGTATGGCTGTAGATTCAAATGTTTTAATGTTTGAAAGAATAAGAGAAGAATTAAGAGTTGGTAAGACTCCGAAGGCTGCAATAGAGTCTGGATACAGAAAAGCATTCTGGACAATATTTGACTCTCATGTAACAACATTAATAACAGCATTAGTTTTATTTCACTTTGGCTCAGGACCCATAAAGGGTTTTGCGGTAACTTTATCATTAGGTGTTGCGATAAATCTCTTTACAGCCTTAGTTGGTACAAAAACTATTTTTGATTTTATATATGTAGGCAAGGAGCGTAGAAGTCTAAGTATATGATACAGATATTTGGTAAGACTAATATTGATTTTCTTGGAAAAAAATATATTGCTTTAGGTTTTTCCTCATTAATGTTTCTTTTAGGATTACTTGCAGTTTTTCAAATATACACAGGGAAAGCAAATCTTGGAGTAGATTTTGCTGGTGGATTAAGTCTTCAAGTGAGATTTTCCCAAAATGTAACTCTCTCTGAAGTCAGAAGTGCTCTTGATAAGGTAGGACTAAAGGATGTTCATATACAGGACTTACCAACAGAGAGAAAAATACTTATAAAACTTAAAAAGACAGAGCAAAACTCTCAAGATATAATTGAAAAGGCACTTAAAGAGTCACTTACTACTAAAGAGCCAATAGTTGAATCAATCACTGAGATAGGACCAAAAATCGGACAGCGCACTAAAAAAGATGCGCTTCTTGCAATTGCTGCTGCGACTTTGGGAATACTGATTTATATTGCAATAAGATTTAAATTTCATTTCGCAATTGGTGCTACAGTAGCTACTTTTCATGATGTCATGGCAGTTGTTGGCATATTTTATCTTCTTGGCAAAGAAATAAATCTTATTTTTATAAGTGCTCTCCTTACAATTGCAGGATACTCATTAACAGATACGGTCGTTGTTTTTGATCGTATTCGTGAAAATCTAAAAGTAGTTGCAAAAGGTGCAATGACATTGGAAGCGCTGATGAATAAAAGTATAAACGAAGTTCTATCAAGAACTATAATCACATCTCTTACTACATTTATGGCAGCAGCTGCTTTGTTTTTCTTTGGAGGGGAGGTTCTTCATGATTTTGCTCTTGCAATGATGTTAGGAATAGTTATCGGCACCTATTCTTCTATCTTTGTGGCAAGTCCTATAGTTTTATTTACTACCAAAGGCTCCCTAATAAAGAGATAGCATGCAGTACAGGGAGTGGATGGTTGTAAGAACAAATCATGAGTATCTTCAATACATATCCAAAAGCTTAAATATCACTACTCCCTTTGCACAAGTTCTTATTTCAAGAGGACTTAAAAATATAGACGAAATTTACTCCTTTCTTAATCCTTCTTTAGAACTTATTGACCCATATCAACTTAGAGGAGTCCTGAAAGCTGCGGAAATTATAAAAGAAGCGATAAAATCAAAAGCAAAGATTTTTATTAATGGCGATTACGATGCTGACGGATTAACAGGAACTGCTATGCTTTATGATTTTTTAAAAAAATTAGGAGCAGATGTTACATATCATATACCTCATAGAATTCATCATGGGCACGGATTAAGTATTACATCTGTCAGTATAGCTAAAAGTTTGGGAGCAAAACTAATTATTACTGTTGACTGTGGAATAAGAGATTTTGAAGCAGTAAGTTATGCTAAATCTTTAGGAATAGAGACAATAATTACTGATCATCATGAGCCACTGAAAGTTGAGGAAGAAGTTATTTTGCCAGAGGCTTTATCTATAATAAATCCAAAGATTTCAGAAAACTCTCAATATCTTTCCCTCTGTGGTGCTGGTGTAGCCTTTTTACTTATTATGGCATTAAATAGAGAGATTGCTTTAGAGTATCTTGATCTTGTGACAATTGGAACATACGCTGATATGGTTCCTTTAGATACTATTAATAGAGCTTTGATAAAACCTGGTTGGACTCTAATTGAAAATCCTATTAGAGAGTCAATTAGGGTTTTAAAGGAGATTTCAGGATTAAACTCAAACTCTCTTAAGGGATTTCATCTGAGTTTCTGTCTTATTCCAAAAATTAATGCTCCAGGAAGAGTTGATACTGCCCAAAGAGTTGTAAATTTTTTAATCTCTGAAGATAGCTCAGAAATAAACGAGCTTGCTCACTGGCTCATTCAAATGAACTCTGTTAGGCAAAGGATAGAGGAAAAGACTATGGAAGAGATAGAAGAAAAAATTAAAAGAGAGTTTAAAGATGAGCCTGTAGTTGTGCTTTGGGGAGACTGGCATCCAGGAATAACAGGCACAGTCTCAGGAAAGCTTATGGAGAGATTTAATCGTCCTGTTTTTATATTTTCTTTACAAGGAGAAAAAGCAAAGGGCTCTGCAAGAGCTCCACAAGGTATTGATCTTCAAGATATTCTCTCAAGATGTAAAGATTTGCTTATTCGATTTGGAGGGCATAAACAGGCTGCAGGAGCAGTAATTTCCTTAAAAAATCTTGAAGAGTTTAGAAAAAGAGCATGTAATTTAATGAGGAATTTTGAAATAAAAAATATACTTCAGCTTGACGCAGCTGTTAAGATCTCGGAGGTAAATGAAAGATTGGTAGAGGAGATTAGGTTACTTGAGCCATTTGGACAGGGCAACCGAGAGCCAATTTTTGGCTCTAAAGAGCTTAATGTGTTAAATTTTAAAAAAGTAGGAAGTAATCATATAAAAATGACATTATCGCAAAACAGCTCAGTTTCATACGCAGTAGGTTTTGATATGGGTGATTTAGAGTTTGAAGAGGGAAGCAGTATTGATATAGCCTTTACTCCAGCTGTAAATGAGTGGGAGGGTATAAGAAGCCTACAGTTACAGCTTAAAGCAATAAGAAGGTCACTTAAATGAGGTTTACAGTAGTTGATCTTTTCAATAAAAAGAAACAGAGGCAGAAAATCACAATGCTTACAGCCTATGACTATCCGTTTGCCCATCTTGTTGATGAAGCAGGTATAGATATGATCCTTGTAGGAGACTCTCTTTCAATGGTTATTCAAGGAAAAGAGACAACACTGCCGGTTACAATGGATGAAATGATATATCATACAAAGATAGTTGTTAATGCTACTAAAAGAGCAATGGTTGTAGCTGATATGCCTTTTATGTCTTATCAGATCAGTGTTCAGGAAGCTGTAAGAAATGCAGGTAGATTTGTTAAAGAGGCAGGAGCTCATGCAGTAAAGCTTGAGGGTGGAAGAGAGATTCTTCCTCAAATTAAGGCAATCACAGAGTCAGAAATTCCGGTAGTTGGACATTTAGGACTAACTCCTCAAGCAATTTTAAGAATGGGAGGTTATAGACTTCAGGGTAAACTTCCTGAGCAGGCAAATAGAATTAAAGAGGATGCAGTGAGTCTACAAGAAGCAGGTGCTGTCGCTGTTGTTCTTGAGGTTATTCCGTCAGAGCTTGCAAAGGAAATAACTGAAAGTTTACAGATTCCAACAATTGGAATTGGCGCTGGTCCCTATTGTGATGGACAAGTTTTAGTAATACACGATTTGCTCGGACTTTTTGAAAAGTTTACTCCAAAGTTTGTAAAAAGATACATAAATTTAAGAGAAGAAGTTCTTAATGCAATTAAGCAATATAAGGAAGAAGTTGAAAAAGGAATATTTCCTGGGCCAGAACACTCTTTTTAGGAGGCAATTATGCTAAAACCTGAAGAACAACTTGAGATAATAAAAAGAGGTACAGTTGAAATAATCTCAGAGGAAGAATTAAAAAGAAAACTTGAGAGATCCTATAAAGAAGATAAACCTTTAAAAGTTAAAGTAGGTTTTGATCCAACCGCACCTGATATTCATCTAGGTCACACTGTTTTGCTTGAAAAAATGAGACAGTTTCAACAACTCGGACATGAAGTAATTTTTCTTATAGGTGACTTTACAGGAATGATTGGTGATCCCTCAGGAAAAACAGAGACGAGAAAACCTCTAACAAGGGAGGAAGTTTTAAGAAATGCAGAGACTTATAAAGAACAAGTATTTAAAATTCTTGATTCAGAAAAAACAGTTGTAATGTTTAACAGTGAATGGTTTGGTAAAATGACAGCCCTTGATATGTGTAGGCTTGCAGGAGCTGAGACAGTAGCAAGAATGCTTGAAAGAGATGATTTTAAGAAGAGATTTCAAGAAGGCAGACCTATCACAATTCTTGAGTTTCTTTATCCACTGCTACAAGCCTATGACTCAGTTTATCTTAAAGCAGATGTAGAGCTTGGAGGAACTGATCAGAAGTTTAATCTTCTTATGGGAAGACAGCTTATGAAAATATACGGTATGGAAGAGCAGGTAATAGTAACTATGCCACTTCTTGAAGGCATTGATGGAGTTCAGAAGATGTCAAAAAGTCTTGGTAATTATATAGGAATAAATGAATCACCTGACGAGATGTTTGGTAAGTTAATGTCAATAAACGATGAGCTTATGTTAAGGTATTATGAGCTTTTAAGTCATTTGTCCACAGAAAAGTTAAAGGAACTTAAAGAGGGTTTAAGTCAAGGTAAAATTAATCCAAGGGATGCAAAGGAAGCTTTAGCATTTGAGATAGTTGCAAGATACCATGGAAAAGACGCTGCGGAGAGGGCTAAGGATAAATTTATAAAAATTTTTAGACAGAAAGAGACTCCAGAGGATATACAAGTTGTTGAACTAAAGGAAGAAGATGAAGGTTTATGGCTTCCAAAAATTCTTAAAGAACAGCAGATTACTAGGAGTACATCAGAAGCGATAAGGCTTATAAAACAAGGAGGAATCCGAGTTAATGATGAGCAAATACTAGAGACAGATATAAGGCTTAAAGCCGGCGAGTATACAATAAAGGTAGGCAAGAGAAAATTTTTAAAAGTTGTAATAAAAAAATAGGGCTACCAAAGTGGTAGCCCAAATTTTATCTTATAATATTCATTAATTCATCAAGAATATTGTCTGTTGTAGTAATAACTCTTACATTTGCTTGATATGCTCTTTGAGCTGCTATCATACGGATAAACTCCTCAGCAAGATCAACATTGCTTGACTCTAAAGAGTTTGCAAAAACTTTACCAACACCAACAGTTCCAGGTGCGCCATAGGTAGGACCTCCTGAGCTATAGGATTCTATAAATAGATTTTTACCGACTTTTGTTAAATAGTGAGGAGCTACAAATTTAGCAAGCACAACTTGCGCGACTTTTTTAACTTGTCCATTTGTAAATACACCTGATATTACTCCATCTTGATCAACTGTGATAGCAATAAGATTACCAGCTGAGTATCCATTTTGAGTTTGAAACACAACTGCATTAGGAGAGCCATACTGAGTTGAGTCTGCAAAATTAAAAGTTATACTCTGTGCTGCAGCACCCCAAGCTGAAAAATCGAAGTCAAACTGACCAGTAGGTGGAGTTGTTAGTGTGCCATATTCATCAAAGATTAAAGTAAATGTTCCAGCTTCAGTATAGTTAGGATTGTTTGGATCAGGACTTGTATTGTATATAATGTGAGCTGTCCACTGACCTACAGTTGTGTTCTTTACAAAATATGTATAGACAAGATGAGGATTACCGAGGCTGTCATAAACTGTTATCGCAGTCGAAAAGTTATAGGTATTTGGATCCGGTAGATTTGGACCTGTTGTAAAATTCCAAGACTGAGAAGGTGGAGAAAGTCTTGAGTCAAGATTTACTTGAATTTTTACTTCATCAGTAGCTCTTGGGTCACTCATCAGCCCAGCAAGATAGACATCTCCAATAGCACCTGTTACAGAGCCGTCAGGAGCCATCTGGTATGCTTGAAGTCTATATCCATTTGGATCAATAACATATCCTTCCTTATCAATTCTAAATTGACCAGCACGAGTATAATAAATTGGACCATTAATTTGTCTTACAACGAAAAATCCATCTCCCTCAATTGCAAGATCAAGGGGATTTGCAGTAGTCTCCAATGTGCCTTGCGTAAACATCTTTTGAATATCAATAACCATAACTCCACGACCAACTTGCATCGCAGATGTTCCACTAATTGTTTGGCTAAGAATATCACCAAAGATTGTTCTGCTTGCTTTAAATCCAACAGTATTTGCATTTGCTATATTATCTCCGATAACCGAAAGAGCTAATCCATTGGCATTAAGTCCGCTTATTCCTGTAAATAGTGATGTTAACATTTTTTCACCTCCTTAGGCTCTGATTTCTTTTATCTGATTCATGCTTATGTATTCATTCTCATTTACCTTAATCTTAAGCTTTCCATCTTCAATAGCAATTCCTTGAACTATATACTCTTTACCATCAACAGTTACAACAGTTTTACCAATAAACATAGAGCCAATCATTAATGCATTTGAATAAATTTCATACAATGCTAAATCTTCAACTATGCTATTCATATTCATAAGCTGCTCTAACATACTCATTTGAGTGAGTTGTCCTAAAAATTCATGATCTTTAAGAGGATTGAGAGGGTCTTGATATCTTAGCTGTGCAACAAGTAAGTTAAGAAATGCTTCTTTGTCAATTTTGTTGTTACCTATAACAGAGGAGTTATTTTGCCAAATATAAGCTGGATTATTAAATATAGTTGTTACTTCTAACATATTTACCTCCTATGCAACGTATTCAAAAAACTTCTGATTTTTATATCTTTTTTGTCCCTGATTGCTGTAAGATTCGGGGTATTCTGTATGATCTTTCATTATTTCCAATAGGAAATCTGAGACTTTTATACCTGAAGACTGAAGATTATTTCTTATTTCGGGAATTAATCCAGCTAAAACTTCCTTTATTTGAGGATTTTCTACCTTTACATCTGCTTTTATACCAGAGTTATTTAAAGTTAGCTTTATTAAAATTCTTCCCAGTTCTGGTGGTTGTAGTTGTATAGTTACTGTATTTTTTGAGTTAAAAACTGCTTTAGCAATGATATCTGAGATTTCATTAATTCTATGAGCTACTGTATCTGGCTTTATATCTAATTTTTGCACTTGATTGCCTTTTATAGTCGTTGGGGTAACTAGAGATTCATTCATAAAATCTAGGGTAGTTTCCTTTTCTGTTGATTTAAATTCATATGTTGTTTTTTCATAAGAGGCTTTAATAATCTGTTTTAGTCCGAGATGCTCTGATTCAGAATATTCTATAGATTCAAAATTCCTGTTAGACAGCTCAATAAACTCTATCTTTTCTGTTGACTCATCTTTATTTAATAGGACTTTCAAATTTAAATCATCTAATTTTTTATTGTAAGAGTCTAAAATGTCTTTTAATTGAATAGAGGAGTTTTTTTCTATAATTAAAGACCTATTAAATGGTTCTAAATAATCAGTATAAAGTTTTAAACTAAATTTTTCAATTAGATTTTTTAAATCAATAAAGGCAGTATTTAAATTTAAAAAACTATTAATTTGGAAAATTAAAGGAAACTGAAAAAGTTCAAATTGTGAAATATCTGATTTTTGCAAATTTTCAATACTAGTAAAAATTTTAAGCAAATCATCTAAGAGAGATTTAAACTCCTTCTCTGAATTAACTGAATTTATATTGATACTATAGATACTGAAAAGTATATTTAAATCTGCCTTTGATATAAATATCATGTCTTAAGGATTATCAAATTCTATACCACAAATTAAATCTTTTAGAACTCAAATACTTTAAAAAATATAGGTAGGGAAAGTTTTTCCTACTTGGATGTCTTTTCCTTTATTGAGACTATTTTTTTTGAAAGAGATGCAGCTTTTTCAGGATTCATATTAGCCAGGATTTTGCCAGCTTGACGAGGTTTTATAGCAAGAAGAAGCAGCACAGCTGTTTCTTCATCAAGCCTTTCAATTCTTAAAGCTGCTTCCTCTGGAGGCATAGATTCATAAATCTTTGCAAGCTTCTGATAGTTCTCCTGTTTAGCTTTCTCAAGTTGTTCTTTGATGGCTTGTTGTTCTTTTATTTTTAAATCAACTTCCTCCTTAAGCTTTTTTAACTCTTCAGTTCTCTTTTCTATGTCTTCTTTTAGAATTTTTAATCTTTCCTCCTCAATTGTGAGGGAGTGTTTTACAGAGCCTTGCTGACCGATTAAAGTACCTGCAGCAAGCCCAACTATAAGGATTAATATTGAAAAGAAAACAGTTTTCTTTATCATTTCTGTTTTTCTAAGAAGTTTATAAAGTTTTCTAAGATGAGCCTTTCTTCAAGTTTTTCTCTCTGTAGCTTTAGATTTTCAAGTAGTTTTTCTAAAAGCTGCTCAGTTTTCTTTCTTTCTATGTAGGCTTCCTCGTAGTCAATTCTATTTTTTTCTACCTCCAATGAAAGCTCATTAAGTGTTTTTTTTGCTTCTTTAAGCATACCAGCAGTATACTCTATTTCATAGAATATACTCTTTAGTTGCTCAGACGAGTATAAAAATTCAAACTTATTATTCTTAAATCTTAATTCAAGCTCATTTAAGTAAGTCTCGATTTTTCGCATCTCAGCTAAAATTTGAAGAAATCTCTCTCTTTTTATCTCCTCCTCCCACTGTTTAATTTTATGTATCATCGCTAAAGTATTTATCTTCATGATTCAAATAGATTAACAAGAGACTTCAAGCTTTCTTCAAAATTAGCTTTTTCATTAATATCTTGTCTTAAGAAGGCATAAATTTTTCCCATCATACCGATTGCTCTGTCAAGTTCAGCATTTGTTCCTTCTTTGTAAGCTCCAATCTTTATGATGTCTTCATATTTTGAATAAGTAGCTATAATATCAAGAAGTTTAGTAGCATACTTTAAATGATTTCTGTCAACTACATCCTTCATGAGTCTACTAACACTTTTAAGGGGATCAATTGCAGGATAATGATTCAAATTAGCAAGATCTCTTGAAAGAACGATATGTCCATCAAGAATGGCTCTTGCCGCATCTGCTACAGGATCTGTAAGATCATCACTTTCTACTAAGACTGTGTATATTCCTGTTATTGAACCTCCATCTTTTGTTTTTCCAACTCTTTCAAGCAGTTTTGGCATAAGCTTAAAGACACTTGGAGGATAGCCCTTCATTGTCGGAGGCTCACCAGCTGCAAGCCCTATTTCTCTTTGTGCCATTGCAAAACGAGTTAAAGAATCCATAAGAAGTAAAACATCTTTACCCTTTTCTCTAAAATACTCTGCAATAGCAGTTGCAACAAAAGCACCACGAATTCTTGCAAGTGCGGGAGTATCTGATGTGGATACAACAACTACGGATTTTTTAAGCCCGTCTTCTCCTAAGTCTTTTTCAATGAACTCTCTTACTTCTCTACCTCTTTCACCAATAAGAGCTATCACATTTATATCTGCGGAGGTGAATCTAGCAATCATACCGAGAAGAACACTTTTACCAACTCCGCTTCCTGACATTATTCCAAGTTTTTGTCCCTTAGCACAGGTAAGAAGAGCATTAATTGCTTTAATTCCTAAATCGATAGGTTCGTTTATTATTTCTCTTTTAAGGGGATTTATAGCTTCTTTATATATCGGATAAGGCTTTCCACGTATAGGTTCCCCACCATCAATAGGATTTCCTAACCCATCAATTACTCTTCCAAGAATTTCTTCACTAACAAATATATAGCTTTGTTTTCCCTTAATATAAACCCTATCTCCTGGTCTAATACCATATATTTCTCCTAAAGGTGAAAGTAGAATAGCACCATTTTTAAATCCTACGACTTCTGCTTCTATTGTATTCTCCTCTGTTTTTATTTCACAGATGTCACCAATACTTGCACTTAATCCTACTGCTTCAACAATAAGTCCAACTGCTTTTGTGACTTTTCCGTAAACTCTAAAACCGTTAACTTTACTTAATACTTCAGTGGCCTTATCAAGTAAAGAGGGAATTGAGTGCATTCTCAATCTCCTTAAGCCTATCTTGAATTGTTGATTCAATATATTGAGTTTTTGTCTCTATTAGATATCCTCCTTTCTCAATTGAGTCTGAGGGCTCTAAAGAAAGATTATTTTTATTAATACCAAAATTTTCTAAATTTTCTAAGACTACGATGTAGTCTTCTGGATTAAGTTTTATTAATATTTTTTCCTCCTGTAAAGGTAAAGTTTGCAGTATCTCCTTGATTATTGGTAGTATAGTATCTCTATCAAGGAAAATCTTAGATAAGACTACTTTTTCTGCTATTTTTAAGGCAAAATTAAGTATTTGAGGGAAATTTTTCCTAAACTCTTTTTCTTTGAAGCTTTTGAGTTCATCTATTAGGTTAAGTAAAATTTGAATAATACCTTCTAACTGATTAATTTTTTGTTTTATTTCAATTTCGGCATTTTTAAACCCCTCAGAGTATCCCTTTTTTATACCCTCTTCATAACCTCTGCTGTATCCCTCCTCATACCCCTTTTGTTTTCCAAAATTAAAGCCTTCCCTATAGGCTTTCTCTTCAATACCTGCCTCATTAGAATATTTTAATGTTTCATCAAAAGAAAGAGGTATGTAGGGTCTGATATTCTCAGGTAACAAGTGCTTCACCACCTCTTTTTCCAACTATTATTTTTCCTTCCTCTTCAAGTCTTCTTGCAACTCTTACTATATTCATTTGGGCTCTCTCCACATCTGATACTCTTACAGGACCTTTTGTTTCCATCTCTTCTTTAAGTATCTCAACTGCTCTACTTGACATGTTTTTAAATATCTTCTCTTTAAGTTCTTCAGAGGCCATCTTCAATGCTAAGGCAAGATCATCCGATGAGATTTCCTTAAGAATTATTTGAATTCCCTTGTCATCAACATAGAGCAGATCCTCAAAGGTAAACATGAGTTTTCTAATTTCTTCAGCTAATACAGGATCTTTTTCTTCAATGTTTTTAAGTATAAGCTCCTCAGAAGTTCTATCCATCTGATTAAGAATTTCAGCAACAGTTTTGATTCCTCCTATTCTTCTTGATTGAGTATAGCTACGAAGCTGACTTTGAAGCACATCTTCAAGCTCAGAAAGAACTGCTGGAGAGATTTGATCAAGATGTGCTATTCTGTGAGATATCTCTACTTTCAGTTGTTCTGGGAATCTACCTAAAACTTCTGCTGCTTGTGTTGGCTCAAGGTGTGCTAAAACTATAGCAATAGTTTGAGGATGCTCTCTTTGAAGCATATTAGCAATTGCTATCGGATCAAGCCATCTTAATACATCAAAAGCAGACGCTCCGCTTTCAATTTTGCTTATCAGTTTAGTTGCCTGCTCTTCACCAAAAGCTTTAGTAAGAATTGTTTTTATATATTCCTCATCTACCACTACAGGTATATTTCCTATTTTTTCCGAAAACTCTTTAAGTATTGCTTCTGCTTCCTCTGGAGTAAGCTTAATTCTTGACATCATAGGTATTATTCTTGCAAGCTCTATAGGATCAAAATGTTTTAATAACTCTGTTGCTATCTCCTCTCCTACTATAGATAAAAAAGCTGCTACTTTTTCAATCCCTGAAAACTTTCTCATTTTTTCACTCTGCCATCCACTCTCTAAGAATTGAAACCGCTTTTTTGGGATTAGCTCTAACAATATCTTTAATCTCTTCTTTTAAATCTTTTTTCGGAGGTGGAGGTAACTCTTCTGAGATAACTATCTCCTTTCTTACTCTCTCTGGAGCAGGTCTTTTTAAAAGTTCAATTAGAGGTTTGATAACAAAGAGAATAAGTAAAACTGCTATAATGAGTGGAACAATATACTTTAATAGAGTTTTTAGTATACCTATATAGTCAACAGGAGGTTTTTCTTCAGGAATAACTTCAAAAGGAATACTTTGCACTATCACCTGATCACCTCTTTCTTTATTATACCCGATAGCTGCTTGAACAAGCTCGGTGTACTTTTTAATCTCTTCATCACTTCTTGGTGTATAGATTTTTTTACCTTTCTCTTCTTTATAGATACCATCAACAAGCACAGCAACAGAGACTCTTTTTATTTGTCCTGCACTTTGAAGAATCTTGCTTATAGTTTTACTTACTTCATAATGAATGTTTTCTTGCTGTCTCTGAGATTGCCCAATTTGAAGTTGACCACTCTGGGGTTGTCCTGGTAGATTTGAGAGAACTCCTGGAATACCCCCAGGTTGAGGAGTTGTGGTTTTCTCTTGAAGACGTTGTTCGCTTTTTATTGCAACAATGTCAGGATCAAATCTTTCCTCAAGTTTTTCTACCTTTGAAAAGTCTATATCTGCTGAAACTCTTACAATTGCTTTTCCTTTGCCTACTATATTTTCAAGCATGCTTTGGATATTTTTTTCATAGGCCTTTTCAACTGATTTTTTATACTCAATCTGAGAAGCATCTACAAACTCCTTTAAATCTTTGGGAGCCGTAAGGAGATTTCCATACTGGTCAATAACAGTTACATTTTTAGGAGAAAGTCCTTCTACACTACTTGAAACAAGATGCACAATACTTGCTACTTGTTCATTCGTAAGAGATCTACCAGGTTTAAGCTTTAAAACAACACTCGCTGTAGGATACTCTTCTTTTTCAGCAAAGATAGTTTTTTCAGGAATCGCTATATGAACTCTTGCTTGATCTACTGCTTGAATTTGTTTTATAGTTCTTGCAAGCTCACCTTGTAGAGCTCTAATATAGTTTACTCTTTGAGAAAACTCTGTTAATCCAATTTGAGATTTATCAAAGATTTCAAAGCCAACACCTCCTGAAGGAATTCCCTGTGCTGCAAGTTCAAGTCTTAATTCGTGAACTTTGTTAGAGGGTACATATATCGTATTGTCTTTTACTTGATAAGGAATTTTCTTTTCTTTCAGTTTATTTATAACATTACCAGCATCCTCTGCGGAAAGATTACTGTAGAGAACTTGATAATCCTGTTTTTGAAGCCAAATCAACATAGTAATTATGAAGGCAACAACCAAGACTAAAACTGCACCGAATGCTAATTTTTTACTTATGGGTAGATTTTTAAAGCCTTCAAATATTAATCTAGCTCTATCAACTAATGCCATAACTTTTAAATTTGCATTCTTGATATCTCTTCATAAGCTGCGATAACCTTATTTCTGACCTGAATTAATGTCTGAAGAGTCAAATCTGCTTTTTGCATTGCCAAAACAACCTGATGTATATTTATTTCACCACGAACAAAATCTTCTATTGCTTTTTGAGCCTCCTTTTCCACCTCAGATGCCTCTTTTATTGCTTCTTTAAGAATTTTTTCAAAAGACTCCTTCTGTGTTTCTTCTAATTTGCCTAATTCATTTATTGTTTTACTTAAAAGTTCGCTTATATTTTTTATTTCTGTCACTGTTACCTCCTAAACTCTTAATAAATCAAGTGCTCTTGTAAACATCTCTTTATAGGAATTTATCATTGTTAAGTTTGCTTCATAGGCACGGGAAGCTGAAATAAGATTAATCATCTCCTCCATTGGATTAACATTAGGGTATTTTACATAACCGTTTTTGTCTGCATCTGGATGAGAAGGATCATAAACAATCCTAAAAGGTCTTTGATCTTCAACTATTTTTAGTACATCTACTCCTTGTGATATCTGATCATAGATATAGGTTATAAATAAAACGTCTTTTCTTCTGTAGGGACCACCTTCAGGTGTTTTTGTTGAGTTTATATTTGCTATGTTTGATGCGATCACATTAAGTCTTATCTTTTGAGCTTCAAGAGCTGTTGCAGAGACTTTAAGAGGTAAGAAAAGATCCTTCATCTACTACCTCCTCTTACTACATCTTTAAGGATTCTTATTTTTGTTGAAATTAACTGTGTTGCTGTATTGTAAAGAAGAAGTGTTTCAGTAAGTTTTGTCATCTCAACCTCAACATTTACAGTATTTCCATCTCTATTAGGCATAGTTGTAGGAGCTTCTATAACCTCATAGATTGGATTTCCCTGTTCAAGAATTCTTTTTAATTCATTTCTAAAATCTATATCCCGTGCCTTATAGTTTGGAGTGTCAGAGTTAGCTATATTTGAGGCAAGAATTTTTTGCCTATAGGCACATAAATCCATAATTTTTTCAAGAATTTTTAACGATTTATCCATAACTGATCCTCTGAGTAAACAAAATTCATGCCATTTAAATATTCTTTAATCCATACTCCTTAAGTTTATTTCTGAGAGTTCTTACACTTATTCCAAGAATTTTTGCTGCTTTTGTTCTATTTCCATTTGTTTTTTTAAGAGTATCTATGATTAGTTCTTTTTCTGTCTCTCTTAGTTTTCCTTTTTTGATATTAATTTCCTGCTGAAAAACTTCATCAGCAATAGGTTTAATCTCTCCGTTATGGCTTAGCACAGCAGCCCTGTAAATATAGTTTTCAAGCTCTCTTACATTGCCAGGCCAACTTTTTCTAAGAAGCTCTCTTTTCATTTCTTCAGTGAGAATAAAATCTCTTGATAACTTATTTGAGAGTCTTTTTAGAAAGAATTCAGCAAAAGGAATTATATCTTCAGGTCTTTCTCTGAGTGGAGGAATTTTAATTGGAAATACATTTATTCTGTAAAATAGATCTTCTCTAAAATTACCTCTTTTAACTTCCTCATATAAATCTTTATTTGTAGTCGCTATAATTCTTACATCAACTGAGATAGGTTTTATTCCTCCCAATCTGTCGACTTCTCTTTCTTGTATAACTCTTAAAAGTTTTGGCTGAAGTTTAAGTGACATCTCACTTATCTCATCAAGAAGAATTGTTCCTTGATTGGCAACCTCAAATTTTCCTGGTTTTCTCTCTGTTGCGCCTGTAAAGGCTCCTTTTTCGTATCCAAAGAGTTCAGCTTCAAGAAGAGTTTCAGTGATGGCTGCACAATTTATGGCAACAAATGGCTTATTAGCTCTCGGACTACATTTATGTATATATCTTGCTATAACTTCTTTACCAACTCCACTTTCACCTGTAAGTAAAACTGTTACATCAGTTTTTGCAACCTCCTTAGCAATTTGAAGAATTCTTCTCATTTGAGGTGATTCAGCCACAATTTCTTCTTCTTCAGGAATAACTCTCTGGATAAGAGATTTTAAAGCATCTATTGAAAAGGGCTTTATTATATAATCAATAGCTCCAAGCTTCATTGCTTTTACAGCATCCTCAATGTTTCCATAACCAGTAATTACAATTACAGGTATAAAAATACCTTTTTTTCTAATTTCTGAAATTAGCTCAATTCCATTCATTTTAGGCATTTTCACATCAGTTATTATAAGAGAGTAGTTGTTAAGATTTACCTCTGAAAATGCCTTAACAGGGTCTCTTAAATAGTTTGCGTTAAAACCCAGACGTCCAATCGCCTCTTTTAAGGCAAAACCCATGTCAGGATCATCATCTATGATTAAAACAGATTTCATCTCTGAGGTATAAAAATAGCAAATTCTGTGCCTTTATAGAGCTCGCTACTTACTTGTATTTTCCCTTCATGTGCTGATATTATACTATGTGTAATACTTAAACCAAGACCGCTGCCTTTGTCTTTAGTGGAAAAAAAGGGCTCAAATATTCTATCTATAATTTCTTTGTCAATTCCATAACCTGTATCTTTCACTATAATTTTTGCATAATCATTGTCTTTTGTCAGTGATAAAGTAATTACTCCTCCCTCTGGCATAGCCTGATAGGCATTAACAAGTAAGTTTACTATTGCCTGTTTAAGTAGGGAGTAATCGGCAAATACCTCTATCTTGTCTTGTAAATCGAGATTTATCTCAACACCTACTTTACTGAAGAACTCTTTGAACTCCTCTTTAAGCTCTATTATTAAATCATTTAGGCAGAATAACTCTTTTTTTGGATTTATGCCCTTAGTAAAACTAAGCATATTTTCAAGTGTGTTTCTTAACACTCTTACAGAAGTTGAAATTCTTCTTGCATACTCACCATAAATACTGTCTTTTAGATCTTCTGCAATCATATTTGCAAAAAGTTCTATACTTCCTAAAGGATTTCTTATTTCATGAGCTATTTTTGTGACAAGAGAGCCCATTGCTGTAAGCCTTCTGTTTCTCTCATTTTCTGCTTCAAGCTCTCTAATTCTTGTTATATCCTTGCATAAAAAAACTTTTCCAGTTCTATTCCCCTCTAAATCAAAAACTTCTGTTTCTGATAGGATTGCATAAAAACCTTTTTCCGAGTTTAAAGGATAAACTTTTTCGTCTTCAATTTTAATAGGAAGTTTTCTTTTTCCTATAACTTCTTGAGCATTTATTTTAAAGAGAGCCTCTGCTGCTTTATTGACTAATCTTATGACACCATCTCTGTCAAAAAAAACAACAGCAATATCTATACTTTCAATAATACTACTTAAAAGTCTTTTCTTCTGCTCAACTTCTTCAGTAAGAAGTTTTACTTTATCCTCAAGAAGCTGATAGTATTTTATTAAAGCTTCTGAAGCAGAGTTAATTTTTTTCAGTGCTTCACTTAGGAGCTCTCTCATAGATTTTCCAGTATCGCTTTAGCTGCTACAGAAAGTTCACTATTTGAGTTTGCTACTTTTTCAAGGTAGGTTTTATCCTTTGTGAGCTTTCCATACTGGTAATAAACCCATAGAAGAGTATTTTGATCTTTTATATCTTGATTTAAAGCTTTTTTATAAAACTCTATAGCTTCCTTTGTTTTTTTATTTAGATAGAAATAGTCAGCAACTTTAACTGTTGCTTGAGAGTCTGAAAGTTTAGAAGCCTCCATCCAGTACTGAATTGCTTTATTTTTTTGTCCCTGAGAGTATTCAAGATCGCCTAAAATTCTTAATATTTCTTTGTCTTTTACTGACTTTGATACTCCTTTTAAATATTTTAAAGCTTCGGTCTGTTTGCCTTCTTTGTAAAGAGCTAATCCATAAACTCCTGTAGCAACAGAGTTTCTGTTTTTTAGAGGTTCTAATATTTTCTTTGCTTCCGCATACTTGCCTTCATTTATCAATATCTTTGCATAGGGTATTATTGCTTCGGCTTTTCTTGGACCTGTTTGAATCTTTTTAAGTAATATCTTAGCTTCTTCAGTTTTTCCTTGATTAATTAAAAATTTGGAGCACTCTAATAATAGAGCTGAATCGGCAGAAATAAAAGGATACGATTTCATAATATAAGAATTAGCTTTATCGGGTGATTCTTTCATAAGAGTTTTTAAAAACTCTTCAATTTTTCTTTCTCTTGTTACTTTATCTCTTACAGCGAAAAGAGATTTTACTGCCTCATCATAATTTTTTTGATTCAAGTAAAGAGTGAAAAGTTTTAGTTTGACTTCATCTGAAGGAACTGTAGTGTATATCTCCTTTCCAATAATTAAAGCTTCTGGTTTCCCCTGTTCAAAATAAAGATCAAAAAGCAACTTTTTCGCCATGATTATATCATAGTTATTTTTAGACAAAGAGATAATTCTTTTTAAGATTGATTCTGCCTCAGAGTATCTTTTTGCTTTTATTAGAATTTCAGCTTTGTCAAGAAAGTAGTCAGCCTTATTTAATTTATAATTTTTTTCAAACTCCTTTATTGCTTCATCTGCTTTGCCGACATAAGCTAAATACTTTACTTTTAAAAGAGCTAATTCAGGTTCGTTAAAATCATTTTTATCAAACTCATTTAAGGTTTTTTCAACCTCCTTCAAATTGCCTCTATAAAAGGCTATCCATCCAATACCAATTTTTGCTTTTTTTTCAAAGGGTGGTTTTACCTTTTTTAAGTAGCTTTCTGCAATATGAACTCTCTTTATCTTTAAAAGACTTAAACCCATATATAAATTTGCTTCATTTACACAAGGTGAGGCAGGGAAATCTCTTAAAACTCTTCTAAGGGATAAAGTTGCTTCATAGTAGTTACCAAGAAAGTAGTCAGATTTTGCTACTCCTAATAAAGCTTTATCTACAAACTTTGGGTCCTCACTGTATTTTAAAAAAATCTCCTTAGCTTTTAGATATTGTCCTGTCTTTAAATATTCCTCTGCTCTTGTAAACAGCTCTTGACAGTCCGGTTGAGTAGAAAAAATTAGTATTATAAATATTAAACTAATCCATATGCTTTTCATCTCTAATTCCAAGTCTTTTCATCTTTTCAATAAGTGTTGTTCTATTTATATTCAAATAGTTTGCAGCTCTTGTTTTTATCCATCCATGAAGATTTAATGCATGAAGAATGAGTTTTTTTTCGTAATCTCGTAAAGCTTCATTTAAATCTATAGAGACAGCAAAGGGATTTAAATCTTCTGGTATGAAATCTTTTGAAAATCTCTTCTCTGAAAATTTTATTTTATCTGGTATGTCTTTTAAGTCTACAATTCCATCTTCGTTTAAAACATAAAGTCTTTCAATAAGATTTTCAAGCTCTCTTACATTGCCAGGCCAAGAGTATTTCATAAACACTTTTATTACCTCTGGCTTTATCTTTAGGGTATAGCCAAATTTTTTTGAAAACTTCTCTACAAAGTAATCGCATAAGATTGGGATATCTTCAACTCTTTCTCTAAGAGGAGGGATAGTGAGTGGTACAACATTGAGCCTCCAAAAAAGGTCTTCTCTGAATCTTCCTTCCTTAACTTCTAACTCAAGATTTTTGTTTGTAGCTGCAATAATTCGGACATTAACCTTTAAAGCTCGGGTAGAACCCACTCTTTCAATTATTCTGTCTTGGAGAACTCTTAGGATTTTTACCTGAAGCATTAGTGGCATATCTCCTATTTCATCAAGAAAGACAGTTCCATCATTTGCAAGCTCAAATCTACCTGGTCGACTATACAAAGCACCAGTGAAGGCTCCCTTTTCATGTCCAAAAAGCTCTGATTCAAGAAGACTTTCAGGTATTGCTGCACAATTGACAGGTACAAAAGGTCTATTAGCTCTCTTGCTTTTTTCATGAATCATTCTTGCAACAAGCTCTTTACCAGTACCACTTTCTCCTACTATTAAAACAGTTGTGTCAGTTTTTGAAAGCTTTTCTATAAGATTTAGTATATCTTGGATTGATTTTGATTTTCCGATAAACTCAACCATGTCATAAATATGACATACTAGTAGTTGATTTTTCAATTCTCTTTTTTTATTAGTTCTTTATAAAGCGTTCTTGCGAGATTAAAAAGTTTTATATACTCCTCACTTGCATAATCTCTATAAGTATTTATATGAGGTTGAAAGCTGCTGTTTTTAAATATTAATGTAACCTCTGCATAAATTCCTTTTTTAAGATAAATTCTATGAGAGTAATCTTTTGTTGTGGCAAGCACAATCTTTGCTAATCCTAAGTAGCCAGGGTCAAGATTTATCTTTCTTTTACCCTCTAAGGAAAGAGAGTCTTCTATCTCATTAGTTTTTATCTTTATTTCTGCAAGATCTTCTTCAGATATTAGATTTTTAAAAAATATGAAACGTCTTTGTATGGGGCTTCCAAGTTCATCAGAGTAGTAGTTTGAGTAATTCCATTGCATTTTTGCTGATTCAAAAAGGATTTCACCAAAGATACTCTCAAGTATTTCTTTTGCTTTAAAGTAGTACTCTTCGTCATTGAAAAGTGTTCCTATAAAGAGCAGGACTTTTTTCGGTTTTCCTGGCTTACCCATTAAGATAAGACTTTTCTTAGATGAGGCATAATATGAGGATCATCCCACTTTATAGGTCCTATAATTTTTCTTCTTAAAACTCCATTTTTATCTATAAGAAAAGTTTCAGGAACTCCCTTTACACCATAAACTTTTGAAACCAATCCATCGTCTATCAAAACTGTAAATGTATAACCTGTCTTTTTTAACATCTCTTTGACTTGTGCAGGATTGTCTCTAAATAAAACTGTAATAAAGACTATATCTTCTAAATTTTTATTTTGATTTAAAAGATTTTGTATAGATTTTTTTTCTTCTTTACAATCACTACACCAGGAAGCCCAAAAATTAAGTATAACAATTTTACCTTTAAGACTACTAAGACTTATAGTTTTCCCGTTAATATCATAGAGTTCAAATTGAGGAGCTGGTAAACCAACCTGAGCTTCTAATAAATTATTTTTTGATTTTTTAAGAATAATACTTCCCGTAAAGACAATAGCTAATAGAACAAAAAGAATAAGAAATACGTTTTTTTTCATTTTTCACTTAGTTTACTGATGTTGTTATCTCCTGCTCAACTTCTTCAAAGACAACTGTCTCATTTTTAAGCTCGGCTCTTATTAAGGCTGCTTCCTTGAATCTGCCTTTAAGAATCTCTTCAGATAGAGGATCTTCAATCTCTTTAGCGACAGCTCTTCTCATAGGTCTTGCTCCATAAACTGGTTGATAGTATTTTTTAAGTAGCCAATGTTTTACCTCATTAGAGACTTCGATGGTTAATCCATACTCACTTAGTTTTAAATTAGTCTCTTGAATGAGCAAGTCAATAATCGCTATTAAATGATGCTCTTCAAGTGGATGGAAAACTACAATATCATCAACTCTATTTAAAAACTCTGGATTGAAAGTTTTCTTTAACTCTGTAAAGACATTATCTTTTATCTTCGCGTAAACATCTTGAGAGTCTTTTTTATGAAAACCAAGAGGTGTTGATTTTTCAATAAGTCTTGCACCAATATTTGATGTCATTATTATTATTGTATTTCTAAAATCAACTTTTCTACCAAAACTATCTGTTAAAACGCCTTCATCAAGAATTTGAAGAAGAAGATTGAATACATCTGGATGAGCTTTTTCAATTTCATCAAATAACACAACAGAGTAAGGTCTTTTACGGACTTTCTCAGTAAGCTGACCTCCTTCTTCGTAGCCAACATAACCAGGAGGTGCTCCAATAAGTTTTGATACATTAAATCTTTCCATATATTCAGACATATCAAACTTAATTAAAGCACTTTCATCATTAAACATAAACTCAGCAAGAGCTTTTGCAAGCTCAGTTTTACCAACTCCAGTTGGTCCGAGGAAGAAGAATGAGCCAATTGGTCTGTTTTTTGTCTTTAGACCCGCTCTAGATCTTCTTATTGCTTTACAAACGCTCTTTATTGCCTCATCTTGTCCAACTATCCTTTTGTGTAAAAACTCCTCCATATGAAGAAGTTTTTCTGTTTCTGTCTGTTCAAGCTTGTAAAGAGGGATTCCTGTCATCTTTGAGACAGTATAGGAAACATCCTCTGCAGTAACAACAGGAACTTCTTTGTATATAGATTCTTTCCATCTTTTATAGGTTGATTCATAAATTCTTTTTAGTTTGTCCTCTTCATATTTTGCTCTTTGAGCTTGAGATAAATCATGAAGTTTTAGATACATTGATTTTTCCTTAGACACTTTCGCAAGCTCAAACTCAAGATCTTTGAGCTCCTGAGGCATAACTGTTCTTTTAAGTTTAATTCGCGAAGCAGTCTCATCTATAACATCTATTGCCTTATCAGGGAGAAATCTATCTCTAATATATCTGTCTGAAAGCTTAACAGCTGCCTCAATTGCTTCATCTGTTATTTTTACCTTATGATGAGCTTCATATTTTTCTCTTATTCCTTTGAGAATCTTTATTGTTGTCTCTACATTTGTTGGTTGAATATAGACTGGTTGAAATCTTCTCTCTAATGCTCCATCTTTTTCAATATATTTTCTGTACTCTTGAGGAGTTGTAGCTCCTATACATTGTAGCTCTCCACGAGCAAGTGCAGGTTTTAGCATATTTGATGCATCAACTGAGCCTTCTGCTGCTCCAGCTCCTATTATTGTATGAAGCTCATCTATAAAGAGTATCACATTTTCTGACTGAATTGACTCTCTTATTACGGCTTTAAGTCTTTCTTCAAACTGTCCTCTGTATTTCGTTCCAGCAATTAGTGCTCCAAGATCTAAAGCTATGATTCTTTTACCAAGCAAAATATCTGGTACATCTCCTTCAACTATTTTTTGTGCAAGCCCCTCCACTATAGCTGTTTTACCAACTCCTGGTTCACCAATTATTACAGGATTATTCTTAATTCTTCTGCCTAAAATCTGAGTAACTCTTTCAATCTCATCTTCTCTGCCTATTACAGGATCAAGTTTTCCTTCAATAGCAAGTAAAGTAAGATCCCTTCCAAACTCATCAAGCGCTGGAGTATTTGTTCTTCTTCTGTCTCTCTGGGGAGTAGATTGAAAGTGAGGTCTTACAGAAAAATTAATTGTCAACTGTCTTGCCGCAAGTAGATTAATACCCATATTTCTTAAAATTTTACCTGCTAAGCCCTCCTCCTCTTTTATTAGACCAAGAAAAAGATGCTCACTACCTATATAGGGATGACCAAGAAGTCTTGCTTCTTCTATTGCATACTCTATTACTTTCTTTGCTTTAGGGGAGAAAGGTATTTCTCCATAGGTTAAGAGATTTGACTCTTGAGATATCATCTTTTCAATCTCGTATCTCACATTCTCTGGAGTAATACCCATTTTTCTTAGAATTGCTATTGGAATTGAGTCTTCTTCTCTTAGAATTGCAAGAAGTATATGTTCTGTATCAAGAAACTCACTGTTACGTTTTTCTGCTTCCTCTCTTGCGTAAAGTATTATTTTCCTTCCTTTTTCTGTGAACTTCTCAAACATTTTAAAACTCCTTTTTGTTTTTTAATTCCCTAAATCAATATTAATTTTTTTGTCTACATTGTGTCAATTCTGAAGCTGTATTACTTTTAATAGATCTTCTGGATTGGTTCCTACTTTAAAGGTTTTTACTCCGAGAATTTTTTCAATATCAGCAAGAGTAAAATCGTCAAGAAACTTATTTTCTGAATCTTTCATAGTTACATCAGGAACGAGCAAAACATCATTACTTTCAATATAGGGTGAAAGCTCTTTACATATATCTTCTCCTGTAAGTAATCCAGTCACTGTAACTGTTTCACCAAAAAGATTATTTTTTATGGGATAAACATCAATGGGGATATTTTTCTTTTTTAGTTTTTCAACAAACTCTCTAAGAAATGGAAAAAAGGATGTGCCTGTAAAAGTTACAAATCTTCTTTTGCTCACTACAGTAGGTATTGATAGCTTCATTGCTTTATCTAAAAAAGAGACAACCATACCAACTCCATTTTCAATTTGTGGAAAGTCATCATATGTTTTTAAGGAGGGAAATGCTACATCAGCTTTTATATAGAACTCATCAGCCAGATATGCGAAAGTGATTCCAAACTTTTTATGAAATCTCTTTTGAAATACACTAACAATTTCAATAATTTCTCTTGCCTTTTTTTTATCCACTGCAGTTAATCCATTTTTATGGTATTTTGTTAATCCCACAGGAACCACAGCTACAGAGGCAACATAAGGATAAAGCTTTGAAAGATCTTTTATAGTTTTCTCTAAGACTTCTCCGTCATTTATTCCTGGACAAACTACTATTTGAGCATGAATTCTTATTTTATATTTAGCTAATTTCTTTAACTCTGTCATAATTGGTGGTGCCTCAAAGTTTCCAATAAGAGTATTTCTTATCTCAGGATCTGTAGCATGAACAGAGACATAAAGTGGGCTGAGTCTCATTTTTTTAATTCTTTCATAATCTTTTTTTGTCAAATTTGTGAGAGTTATGTAGTTTCCATAAAGAAAGCTTGCTCTGTAGTCTTCATCTTTTACATATAAAGATTTTCTCAATCCCTTAGGGAGTTGATCGACAAAGCAAAAGAGACATTTATTCTTACATCTTTTAACTCTCATTTGCTCCACTTCTATACCGATTGGTTCAAAAATTCTTGAGATACTAAAAGATAAAATCTGTGAATCTCTTTTAATTAGAATATTTAGTTTTTCCTCACTTGAGTAAAACATTAAATCTATAGGATCTTTTATAGGATGTCCATTAATTGAGAGAATTATATCACCGGCTTTCATACCAACAGATGAGGCTAATGTATTAGGAAGAACTTTTTCTATTTTTAATCCTTTGCTCATCTTTAAACCTTATGAAAGCATACTGAAGGATAGAGATAATAGAAAGACCGCTTACTATAAGGTAAAATATAAAATTTGGTTGAGGCAAATTAAAGTTTAGACTTAAAAGAATATAGGCAAAAATCATAATTTGTGAGGCATTACTTAGTTTACCAATTATAGTTGGTTTAATCATTACGTTTCTTTTAAGATAAACCTCTAACCATCCAAAAGCAACAAATATATCTCTTAGAAAAACAATTAAAAGAAACCATTTTGGAGCTATATCTTTTAAGTAAAAAACAAGCATTATGCTTACAAGAAAGAGTTTGTCTGCGAAAGGATCAAGAAAAACTCCAAGTTTTGATGTTTGATTAAATACTCTTGCCAGTATACCATCAAGGCTATCAGTGATTCCAGCAAAAATAACGATTTTTAATGCTAAAGAGTAGTCGTTTTTCATCATAGCAGAAATAAAAAAAGGTGCCATTAGAATTCTCACAGTAGTAATAAGATTAGGAATTGTTAAAATTTTATTTTTTTCCATTTATGGGATATTGTAAGGAATCTGATATCTGCCCATTAAAAAGCTTTCTGCATATTTTTTTTCTAAAGCTAACTCATATCTTTTAGCTTCAGAGGCTGCCCTGACAAATAAACTTCTTGCCAGTGTCTTTCTCTTTTTCATATACTGAATCATTGCTTTTAGAAACATCAGATATATTAAACCTCTTTTATCACTACATTTTTTAAAGTTTTTATAAGCCTTTTTAATAAATTCCTCCGCAGAGTTAAACTCCTTTTTCATAATTTCTAACATTGCCATACTCCATAATGTATAGGAAGAACTCACAATATCTCCAATTTTACTATAAAGTCTTAATGCTTTTTTAAAATTTTCTTCTGCTTTTCTAAAATTACCACTGACTCTGAAGGCATTACCTATACCGCAATAAGAGTAGGCAACTCCAAAGGAGTCCTTTAGTTTTTTAAAAATTCTATTTGCTTTGACATAGTATTTCATTGATTTATTAAAATCTCCATAGACTCTAAAGCTGCCTCCTAATCCACAATAGGAATATCCTAATCCTTTTTTATCTTTTAATTTACTAAATAAGGTTTTAGCTTTTAAAAAGTATTCAATAGATTTTTCTATTTTTCCGCTCACTCTTAAAGCTGTTGCTTCAGCCCAATAGCTAAAGGCTAAACCTTTTTTATCATTATTTTTAAGATAAATATTTCTTGCTTTTTTAATCAGTTTTAAAGCTTCCTTCCACTCAGCCATAGCTTTTTTAATTAATGCTATTCCACATAAAGAGTCTGCTAAGGTAGCCTTGTCTTGTAGCACTTCTGCAACTTCAGAAGCCTCTTGATAGTATGTGAGAGCTTTACCGAAGTTGCCTAATAATCTGTTCAGGTCACCTAAACACATAGCTGCATCTAAGACGAGATAAGAGTCTTTATGAGCTAAAGCATCTTTATAAATCTTTTGCCAAATCTTTAAAGATTCTCTAAAAAATCCTCTCTCTCTTAATTTTTCTGCTAACTTTATTTCATTCTTCATCTTTTTTGCCCAAACTTACAATAAGTTTGATTGTTTTGCCTCCTTCAGTGGGTTCTGGTCTTTGAGCTATAACAGTATTTTTAGGATATTTATCAGAGTGGATATAAACTATCTTTTCTATAGGGATACCTTTATCATTTAAAATCTTTTCTGCTTCATCAAACTCTTTTCCTACTAAATCAGGCAAGATGGGGAATCTAACTCCTTTACTTAATATTACTCCTATTTCTCTTCCTTTTTTTACTACAGTTCCTGCTGGTGGATTTTGCCTAAAAACAGTTCCTTTAGATAGCTCTGAAAACTCTTCTCCATCAATTCTCATATAAAGACCTTTTTCTTTCAAGATTTGATTTGCCTGAACAATATCTTTTCCTTTAATATCGGGAACTTCAACTTTTCCTGAAGAGACTAACAAAGTTAAAGATAAATAGCCACTTACAAAACCTGCAAATACGGCACCTAAGATGTATAAAAGTTTTTTCATCTCAAACTAAGCCTCACCATAAAAAAACCATCTGTTCCATGTTTATGTGGGAAGCTTCTTAAAATTCCCTTTTTCAGATAAAAGCTTTCAAAAAAGGGATAAACACTATTTATACTAATAAATTCTTTATGTTTTTGTAAAAATTTATCTATTAAAAACTCTCCCTCTTCTGGCTCTGTTGAGCAAACAGAGTAGATGAGTATACCATCTCTTTTAAGAAATTTTGAAGCTTTTTCAAGCATTTTCATTTGAATATTTGAAAGTCTGAAAATTTCCTCCTCTGTAACTCTATATCTGACATCTGGATTTCTTCTTATTACTCCTGTGGATGAGCAGGGAGCATCAAGAATTATGCCATCAAAGCTTTCTTTAATGTTTAATTTGAAGAGATCTATAAGATGAGCTTCTATTTCTACTTTTGGTAAAAACTTTTTAACTCTTAAGATATTGTCCTTTAAAGTTTTAAATCTTCCTTTGTCTTTTTCAATACTTAGTATTTTCCCTCTTTCCATTAAAACTGCTGTAAGAATCGTCTTGCCTCCAGGAGAAGCGCAAAGATCTAAAACAGAGATCCCTTCTTTTGGTTCTAGTAGAAAACATACAAGTTGTGAAGCTTCATCTTGAACAATCCAAAAAAAAGGGCTCTCATGAAGGGTTTTTAAAATGTTTTGTATCTGTCCTTCTATAGTAACTGCCGCAGGTGAGTAGGAGGTTGCCTTAGCTAAAAAGCCTTTTTTAGTTAAGTAATCTATTACAGCGCCTCTTTCTTGAGGTTTTACAGCAATTGTAAAAGGTGGTTTTTCATTATTGGCTTTAAGAATATTTTTGGTTTCCTCAACTCCAAATCTTTTTATCCATCTGTCTATAAGCCATTGTGGATGAGAGTATTTAATGGATAGATTTTGACACTCTGGAGCTGAACCTTTACTATATTTTCTTAGAAAATTTCTTAAAATTCCATTAACAACTGTTGGTTTACCCCCAAATATTTTTTCTATATTTACTGCTTCATTTACTGCTGCGTAATCAGGTACTCTCATAAAAATAAGTTGATAAATAGCTATTCTGAGATTGTTGATAGTAAAAGGAGAGAGTTTTTCTTTATCTTTAAAAAAAATCTCCAGTAGCCAATCAATATAGTAAAGATTTCTTAAAACTCCATAAATTATCTCAGTTAAAAAGGCTTTATCAATATCTTTAAAGTTTGAAAGAAGTTTTTCTGTAAAGAGATATTTAAGAGATTTTTTCTTATATAAGACATTATTAAGAATATCAACTGCTACTTTTCTTGGATTCTGTGATTTAGAAACCATTCTATAGCATCTTTTACTTGATTTAGATTGACATTTGTGTCAATACAGGGACCATAAGGTCTTTGATTTAAAATTCCTATAACAGGAATCGGATAAGTATCAACGATCCCACTTGAGAGATCTCTCTCACAAGCTACAGCAACTATGGCATCTGGTTTAATCTCCTTTACAACTTTTCTTGCGATTGTTCCTCCTGTTGCAATGGCAACAGAAACATTACTTTTCTCTGTAATGTCAATTAAATCCTTAATTTTGCATTGTCCACATCTACGACATTTAAATATGTCAAATGTGAGTCTTATATCACACTTTGAGTTTTGAATACAGTGAGGAAGTAAAAGAAGAATTTTTCTTACAGTAAAATTCTCTTTTTTCACTAATGAGTTGTTTAGTTTAACTACATAGGCTTGAAAATCTGCCTTTTTTGATTTAATAAAAGCACCTAAAAGCATAAAAATAGGATAGATAACTTTAAGAGTAAAACCTCTAAGAAAATGAGTCCACGCCTTCATTTATTTTTCTTCCTAAGATGAAATCTTTAGCAGTCATAACTCTTTTTGCTTCAGGCTGAAGCATGATAATCTTCAGTAATCCTTCTGCGGTTCCGACTACAAGCTCATCTTTTGCTTTTACTATTAATCCCGGTTGAGCTTTTCCCTCTAACAGTTGAGCTTTAATTATTTTTATTCTTTCACCCTTCAGAAAACTATAAGCACATGGCCAAGGATAGGTGCCTCGGACAAGATTAAATATTTCTTTAGCAGAAGTATTCCAGTTAATTTTCCCATCTTCTTTTTTAAGTGTTGGTGCATAAGAGGGCTCTCCAACTTGAGGCTTTGGTTGTATCTGTCCTTTTCTTATTTTATTTAGAGTTTCAACAATAAGCTCTGCTCCCACCTCTGATAATTTTTTTGATAAAGTTAAGGCATTATCCTCTTCAGAGATTTCTAATTGTCTTTGAAGAAAGATTGGACCTGTATCAAGACCCTCATCAATAAGCATTGTGGTAACACCTGTAACTTTCTCTCCCTTTATAATTGCCCATTGAATTGGTGCTGGACCTCTGTATTTTGGTAGCAAAGAAGCATGAAGATTTATACATCCGTATTTTGGAATTTGAAGAAGTTCTTTCGGTAAAATCTTTCCATAGGCAACAACAACAGCAAACTCTGGATTAAGAGAGTTAATTTTACTGAGAAAACTTTCGTCTCTGAGTTTTTCAGGCTGAATTACTGGTAAATTATAGTTAAGAGCTACTTTTTTTACTTCTGAAGGCTGAATTTTCTGCCCTCTTCCTTTTGGTCTATCAGGTTGTGTTACAACAAGAAGAATCTTTTCATTGTTATGAATTAATGCATTAAGTGTAGGGATAGCAAACTCAGGAGTGCCAAAGAAAATTAATCCACTGTTAGACATTACAACAACCTTATTTTTTAAGTTTAAGATATTTTCTTCTGAAAAGCTCTTTCTTAAGAGGGCTTAATCTGTCAATAATTAATATACCATTTAGGTGATCTATTTCATGTTGAAGAGCTCTGCTGAGAAGTCCATCTGCTTCTATTTCAATTGGTTTGCCTTTTCTGTCAAAAGCTTTTATATAAATTTTTTCTTTTCTACTAAGCTTTGTTGTAAATCCTGGAACACTTAAACAGCCCTCCTCTGAAAGAACCTCTCCTTCATAATTAACTATTTCTGGATTAATTAAAACTAAGAGAGATTGATTTTTCTGTCTTACTGATGTGTCAACAACAATTAATCTTTTTAAGACACCAACTTGCGGAGCTGCTAAACCAACTCCATTGGAGGCATACATAGTTTCTATCATATCATCAATAAGTTTTTGTAACTCGCCATTAATCTTAGTTACAGGCTCTGCCACTTTTTTTAGTATTTCATCGGGATATTTTCTTATTTCAAGAACAGCCATAGAAAAATTATAACTTAAAAAACACTAAATTTAAAAAACTTTTTTGGATTTTTCTTTATTTCCTCTATAAGCTCCTTTAATTGTTTTATAGTCTCTTTAAGATCCTCTGCTGTCTGTCTGTCCTTTATTAGCATTGAGACTGGACCTTCTGATTTTTCTATGTTTTCAATAAAATTTTCAAGCTTTTTGGTTGTTTTAACTAAATTTTCATATAGCTCTGGATCATTAATTAACCTTCCAAAAGTTCCCTCAGAGGAGACTATTTTTTTTGAAGCCTCATCAAGATTCTTTATAGTAGATAAAACTCTTTGATGTAGTTCTTTATCTTTAGATATCTCCATGAGGCTTCCACTTCTTATTTCTAAGAGAGTCTCCTTCAGTTCAACTACAGTTGAATTTAGATTACTGTAAAGAGAGGGATCAAAAAAAAGTTTTGGCAATGTTCCCTCTGCCTTTTCAAGTTTTTCTATCAAAGAGTCAAATCTTGTAATCAGTCTTTCCATCTTACCTATTGTCGAAGTAGCAGTTGCCATAATCTCTCTTACTTCTAATTGGGGATATCCAAACATTCCCCTTGAAGGATCAAAGGGTTCTGAGGATATTCCAGGAGATATCTCAATATATTTATCGCCAAGTAGACCTATTGTTTGGACTGTTGCAGTACTGTCTGCTTTTAGATAGTTTAGGACTTCCTCATTTATAGCGACTTTTACAACAGTTCCATGCTCCTTACTTAACTTTATCTCTTTTACAACTCCTACATCAACTCCAGCAACTCTGACAGGTGCTCCCTTTCTAAGTCCTTTAACATCTAAGATATAAATATCAAAAGATATCTTCTTTTTAATTAGGCCCTCTATCCCACCTGAAAAAATTATTGCAAAAAAGATAATGCCTAACGTAAATGTAATAACAACTCCTACTTTGAGAGAAGCTAATCGGAGTTGCTTTTTTCTGTCAAACATTTAAATTTTTTTAATAATTTCAGAGTATTTATTAACCATCTCTTCAATCTCTCTTTTTACTCTTTCATCTGGTTTACCAATTGATACAGGTCCGTAATGACCAAGCCTTGTGAATCCGAGACATAGACAGCCATGAATTAAAAATGCTTTAAGAATATCAAGACAGGCTGTTTCTCCTCCACCACCTATAATTCCTGTTGAAGTAAAGGCAGCTACAAGTTTTCCCTCAATCTTTCTGTAGTATTTTACACTTTCATCAATAAATTTCTTTAATTCTGAAGCCATTGTGCCAAAATAGTTTGGTGAGCCGACTACATAACCATCATAATCTGTTAGGCTGTCAACACTTACCTCTTCAACTCTTTTTAGATCAACATTAAGACCCTTTTCAGCTAATCCTTGAGCAATCATCTTTGCCATAGCTTCTGTATTTCCTGTTCTTGAGTAGTAAACAACAAGCACCTTTTTCATCTTTTTACCTCCTTTTTTATTCAATTTTATCACAGCAGTAGAAATTTTTACTAAAAAACTTTGTGATATAATACCTCTATGAAAGTTGTAAATTCGCAAGAGATGACAAAGATTGACAGCCTTACTATTAATCAATACGGAATTCCCTCTTTTGTTTTAATGGAAAGGGCAGCTTTGGCTGTAGCAAATCATATTCTTAAAAGAAAGCCAAAAGATGTCGTTGTGATAGCAGGTCCTGGCAATAATGGCGGAGATGGAATAGCTTTGTCAAGGATTTTAAAGGATAAAGTAAGGAAAATTAAGGTATTTTTACCTTTTTCAGAAGACAAGCTTTCAGAGGACTGCAAAAATCAGATTAAAATAGCATTAAATTTTGGTGTCCCAATAGTATGGAGTTTTCCATCTGAAAAGGATTTATTAGAAGCAGATTTTATTGTAGATGCCATATTTGGGACAGGACTTAAAAGAGATATTGAAGGTGAGCTTAGGGATTTTATTGAAAGAGTTAATTCTTTAAAAAAATTTATAGTCTCAATTGATATACCCTCAGGAGTTTCCTCTGATACAGGTCAAATTCTTGGTGCTGCTATTAAAGCAGATTTAACTATTACATTTGGAGCTCTCAAAAGAGGACATTTACTTTATCCAGGAAGAGATTTTGTAGGACAGATTTTTGTTGAAGATATAGGTTTTCCAAAGGAGCTCTTAGATGAGATAAAAGTTCATATCATTGATAAAGATTTCGCAAAGACTCTTGTACCTCCTCGACCAAAATACTCGCATAAAGGCAAATATGGACATCTACTTATCGTAGCTGGCTCTGTAGGTAAGACAGGAGCTGCACTTATGACTGCAAAAGCTGCTTTAAGGAGTGGCTCGGGATTAGTCACTTTAGCTGTGCCTTCCATAATTGACACAGTTTTTCAAGCAAATGTCTTTGAGGAGATGATACTTTCACTACCTAGCACAGCCCAGACTCTTTCTAAAAGTGCTATTCCTGAGATATTAAGCTTTATAATTGATAAAGCCAACTGTGTTGCTTTCGGACCAGGTGTAGGAGTTAATGAGGATATTGAAGAGATTTTGAAATCTATTATTTTACAATCTCCGTATCCATTAGTTATAGATGCTGATGGTATAACAGTCTTAAGTAAAATAAGAGACATACTAAAAGAAGCAAAATCTGAGATTGTTCTTACTCCTCATCCAGGAGAGCTAAGTAGATTGATAAATCTCTCTGTAAAAGAGATTGAAAAAAATAGAGTTGATATAACTAAACAGGTTGCAGAGGAGTTTAAAGTAGTAGTTGTTCTTAAAGGTGTTCCAACTGTTATATCAAATCCAGAAGGATTAACTTTTATAAATACAACAGGCAATCCTGGAATGGCTACAGCTGGCTCAGGAGATGTTCTTACAGGCATTATTGGTTCTCTCATTGGGCAAGGTGTTAAATCCTTTTATGCAGCAGTTTTAGGTGTTTATCTTCATGGTTTAAGTGGAGACATAGCCTCAAAAGACAAAGGGTTCCACGGACTTGTTGCTGGAGATATCATAGAAAGTATACCTAAGGCTTTTTTAGAATTAACAGATGCGTCTAATTCAGAGCGTTGAGAATCCCTTGATTAAAGAAATTAAAAGAATTAAAGAAAAATCAGAAGAAAAAGTTTTTATTGAAGGAGTAAATTTAGTTAAGACTGCTTTGGAGTCTCAGAGTATTTTTATTGAAAAAATATTAGCTACTGAGGAGTTTATTCAAAGAAATAAAGGTTTTTTTGAAATGATAAAAAAAAGAGGTATTTCTATTTTTTTTATTACTGAAAAGTTAGCAAGGCTTGTCTCTGATACGGTGACACCTCAAGGTATTTTTGCAGTAGCTGTCTTTAAAATGAAAACTTTAAAGGATTTAAATATTGATAAGCCAGATTTAGTAGTAATAGCTGATAGAATTCAGGATCCTGGAAATCTCGGAACAATAATAAGAGTGGTGGAGGCACTTGGTGGGCAGGCAGTTTTTATAACTCCTGGGACATGTAATCCTTTATCTTCAAAGGTTCTCAGAGCCTCTGTTGGAAGCATATTTTTTCTTCCGATAGTTAAAGCTCAGATAGAGGAGATTAAATTTTTCATTAATAAAAACAATCTTAAATTAATTGTGACTGATCCGCAGGCAGAGAGACTTTCTTTTGAGATAGACTGTAGAGAACCGCTTGCAGTTGCTTTTGGAAATGAGTCAACAGGAGTAAGCGAAGATTTAAGAAAAATTCCTCACAGTAGTTTTAAAATACCTCATTTAGGCAAAACTGAAAGTTTAAACGTGGCTGTTTCAGCAGCAATATTTCTTTATGAAATTTTACGTGGAAGACTAAAACGAAAAATTTATGATATGATATAGTAAAACTTCGGTGGAGGATGTTAATGAGAATAATTCTAAAGGAGGATATTCAAGGATTAGGAAAGGCAGGACAGATTATCACAGTTAAAGATGGTTATGCAAGAAACTACTTAATACCAAAGGGACTTGCATTAATTGCAGATGAGAAGAATCTGAAGCTTGTTGAATATCAGAAAAGAAAGATTGAACAAGAGGCAAAAAGAAAGCGTCAGGATGCGGAAAACTTAGCTGAAAGACTTAGTGAGCTTCAACTTACAATTAAAGCAAAAGCTGGAGAGGATCAAAAGCTTTTTGGTTCTATAACTGCAAAAGATATTGCCGAGGCTTTACAAAAGGAGGGTATTTCAGTAGATAAGAAACAAATTATTATTGATGAGCCTATTAAAAGAGCTGGAGAGTATGAGATTCAGATTAAACTTGTTGGAGGAGTAGTTGCAAACCTAAAAATAAATGTTTTACCTGAATAATGCCTTACATAAAAGACATAGATACAGCAGTTGATAGACTTCCACCTCAAAGTATTGAGGCGGAACAGGCTGTTTTAGGTGCAATTTTACTTGAAGGAGAAGCAATAACAAAGGCTATAGAGGTTGTCTCACCTGAAGATTTTTATAGAGAATCCCATAGAAAGATATATACTGCTATGTTAGAGCTTTTTGAGAAGAATGAGCCTATTGATCTTATAACACTTACAGACCATTTAAGAGATAAGGCTCAACTTGATGAAGTAGGTGGATTAAGCTATATTAGTCATCTTGCAACAGTTGTGCCTACATCTGCAAACATAAGATATCATGCAAAATTAGTAAGAGAAAAAGCGCTTTTACGGTCTTTAATAAAAGCGTGTACTGAGATAATTACAAAGGCTTATGAGGAGCCTGAGGATGCAGAACAGATGCTTGATCAGGCTGAAAGATTAATATTTGAAATCTCTGAAAAAAGAACAACAACGAATATATATCAGATGAAGGATGTTATAAAACAGGCTTTTAAAATTATTGAAAGTATGTATGAAAAAAAGACAGTTATTACTGGAGTGCCTTCAGGATTTAAAGATCTTGATGAGCTTACAAGCGGATTTCAACCAGGAGATTTCATAATTATTGGTGGCCGTCCAGGAATGGGTAAAACAGCCTTTGCCTTAAATATAGCTCAACATGTTGGTGTTGAGCTGGGTGAGCCTGTTGCATTTTTCAGTCTTGAGATGGCGAAAGAGCAAATAGCAGTAAGACTACTGAGTAGTCTTGCGATGATAAATGCCTCTGCTTTAAGAAAAGGATTTATAAGCAAAAGAGATTGGGAAAGACTTACTGATGCAGCTCTTAAACTAAGTGAGGCACCAATCTATATTGATGACTCCTCTCAAATGAGTGTTCTTGAGGTAAGAGCCAAAGCAAGAAGACTAAGATTAGAAAAAGGAAAGTTAGCTTTAATAATTATTGATTATCTCCAACTACTTCGTAGTAGAACTGCCTATGAAGTAAGAGAGCAAGAAATCTCAGAGATATCAAGATCTCTTAAAGCTTTAGCAAAAGAACTTAAAGTTCCTGTTATTGCTTTAAGCCAGCTTAATCGTTCAGTAGAAAAATCTGGTGATAAACGTCCAACTTTAGCTAATTTGAGAGAGTCTGGAGCAATAGAGCAGGATGCAGATGTTATTATCTTTCTCTACAGAGATGAAGTATATAATAGAAAGAATACTGAAAACAAAGGAAAGGCAGAAGTAATAGTAGCCAAACAAAGAAATGGTCCAACAGATACAGTTTATTTGACATTTCTTAAAGAGTATACAAGATTTCTTGATTTTACCGATAAATACGACGGAACAGAAGTTCAAGAGGAGATGTAAATGTTAGTTAGAAAAGCTGTTGTAGCAGGATATTTTTATCCATCAAACTCAAAGAGACTCCTTTCAGAGCTAAATGAGTATATGACCGATGAGGAAAAGTTTGATGCCAAGGGTGCGATATGTCCCCATGCTGGCTATATATACTCTGGAGCTACGGCTGGTGCCGTATATTCAAGACTTATACCAAAGGATTTATATGTACTTCTTGGTCCAAACCATACAGGTTATGGAGCAGATATTTCCCTGATGAGTGAGGGTGAGTGGGAGATTCCTCTTGGAAGATTTAGAGTAGATGAGACAGTAGCGAAAAAGATAATTGAAAAATTAAGCGGTGTCCGTTCAGACATTAAGGCTCATCTTTATGAGCACTCCTTAGAGGTTCAACTTCCTTTCATTTATAAACTAAATCCTAATGCTAAAATTGTTCCTGTAGTTCTGAAAACCATCTCTATTAATGACTGCTCAATGTTTGCTCAAGTATTGGCAGAGACACTATTAGAGCTGAATCTTCAACAAAAAGTAACAGTAATAGCAAGCACAGATATGAGCCACTACCTTCCAGATGATTTAGCAAGAAAAGTTGATACTTTAGCTATTGAGAAAATTCAAAAGTTTGATCCTCAAGGACTTTATGCTACAGTTGTAGAAAATAACATATCAATGTGTGGATTTATACCAACTGTAACTATGCTTTTTGCCACAAGGATTCTTGGAGCAAAGGAAGTTAAAATCATAAAGTATACAACTTCTGCTGAAGTAAGCAGAGATTATGATAAAGTAGTAGGATATCTTGGTGCTTTGGTCATCTAAAATACCTTTAACTGCAGCTGTCTTGGCAGGTGGAAAATCCTCAAGAATGGGACAAGACAAATGCCTTCTTAATTTAGGAAGTGAAAAGATTATAGAGAGACTAATCTCAACTCTCTCAGGGTGTTTCGAAGAGCTTTTTATAGTTACTAACTCTCCTCAATTTTACTTCTCCTTTGGACTGCCTCTTTTAGGAGATATCTACTCTTATCGGGGACCAATTGCAGGAATTCATGTTGCTTTAAAAAACTCTAAATACGATGTATTTGCCTTTGCTTGTGATATGCCTTTTGTAAAAAAAGAAGTGATTTATGCTTTATCAGAAAAACATTTAATAGAGAAAAATCTTTGTACAGTCTCTTCTTTTAAGGGAAAGATTTATCCTTTACCAGGAGTGTACTCAAAGACTCTTCAGTTTCAACTTGAAAATCTTCTTAAGGAAGAAAAACTAAGTCTGAAAAAACTTATTGATGACATAGGCTGTCAAGCAGTTGAGGTTGAAAATTTAGACAAAGAAGGAGTTTCTTTTGTTAATATAAACACAGATGAAGATTTAAAAATCTTTATAGGAGGATAAAATGTTTGGACTTTCAATGCAAGAGTTAATGATAATCTTAATAATTGTTGTTATACTGTTTGGTGCAACAAGGCTTCCCCAGATTGGAAGAGGAATAGGAGAGGCAATAAGAAATTTTAAAAAAGCTACAACAGAAAAAGATGAAACTGACGTTCCTGCTAAGAAGGAATCTGAAGATAAAAAGCAAGTGTGAGATTTCTTGAAGCTGAAATAGATTTAGACATACTAAGTGAAAATCTTCAAAAAATAAAAGAATTCCTCAAAAAAAAGACAATTAAGATAATTGCTGTTGTTAAAGCAGATGCTTACGGACATGGAGCAGAAAAAGTCTGCCAGGAGATTCAAAACAAGGTTGACTACTTAGCTGTAGCCTTCTGTGAAGAGGCAGCAGTTTTAAGGCAGGCAGGCATTAACTCAAAGATTCTTGTTTTATTTGACAGAGAAGTTAATAAAGTCTTCAAATACAATCTTACTCCTGTAGTTTTTAGTCTTGATCAAGCTAAAGCTTTGTCACTTCAGGCAGTACGAGAAAGCAAAATCCTTTCAATTCATATAAAAGTAGAGACAGGTATGGGTAGAGTTGGAATTTATGGAAATCTATTAGAAACGATTAAGGAAATAGCAGCTTTACCTAATTTAAAAGTAGAAGGAGTAATGAGTCATCTGTCTCAAACTGAAGACAAAGAGTGGACTTATGAGCAAATAAATAAACTGAAAGAAATTAAAGAAAAGCTTAACAGATTAGGAATGCATCCACTTTTTCATATTTCTGCTTCTTCTGGTATTATCTATGAGGATGCTTTATTTGATGCTGTAAGACCTGGAATAATGCTTTATGGTTATAATGTTAATTGTCCAGTCTCTGTCAATCCATGCATGCAAGTAAAAACAAAGATCCTTGATATAAGAAGACTTCCAAGAGGCTCATCCATAAGTTATGGAAGAACATTCATCACTAAAAGAAACAGTCTAATTGGTGTAATTCCAATTGGATATGCTGACGGATATTTTAGAACACTTAGTAATAAAGCCTATGTTATAGTTAGAGATAAAAAAGTTCCTGTAGTTGGTAGAATTTGTATGGATTTAACTATGATAGATTTAACAGATCTTCCAGAAGCCAAAGTTGATGAGGAAGTTATACTGCTTGGCAGTTCTGGCTCAGAGAAGATTACTGCAGAGGATATTGCAGATTGGGCTGGAACAATTCCTTATGAGATTTTGACTTCTCTTGGAGGAAAGGCAAAAAAAAGATACATTAAAGGAGGAAAGCATGTTAGCTGAAAGAACCGGTAAAATTAAACCATCACCAACTCTTGCTGTAGACAGCCGTGCTAAGGAGCTTAAGGCAAAAGGTTATGATATTGTAAACTTTGGAGTTGGAGAGCCAGATTTTGATACTCCAGAGCATATTAAAGAAGCAGCTATTAAGGCAGTAAAAGAGGGTTTTACAAAGTATACTCCAGTTGGCGGAATCGATGAGCTTAAAGAAGCAATTATTGAAAAGTTTGAGAGAGACAATGGTTTAAAATACAGTAAAGAAAATATTATTGTTTCTTGTGGAGCAAAGCACTCTCTTTATAATATTGCTCAAGCACTTTTTAATCCCGGCGATGAAGTTATAGTTCCTGCTCCCTATTGGGTATCCTATCCAGATCAGATTCTTCTTCAAGATGCTGTTCCTGTTATAGTTGAAACCTATGAAGAAGACAACTTTACTTTAAAAGCAGAGGTATTAAGAGAAAAAATAACCACTAAAACAAAGGCAATTATAATAAACTCGCCTTCAAACCCTACGGGATTTATATACAGTAGAAAAGCACTTGAAGAGATTGCGGAGATTGCATTAAAAAATAATATTTATATAATCTCAGATGAGATTTATGAAAAACTAATTTATGATGCCAATAAACATATAAGTATTGCTTCCTTAGATGAAGAGATTAAAGCTAAAACAATTGTTGTCAATGGATTAAGTAAAACATATGCAATGACAGGATGGAGAATTGGTTATGCTGCGGGGCCAAAGGAAGTAGTAAAAGCTATGACAAACATACAAAGTCAATCCACATCAAATCCAACATCTGTAGCTCAGAAGGCAGCTGTAGCTGCTTTACGTGGACCTCAAGACTGCGTAGAGAGAATGCGCAGAGAGTTTGAAAAAAGAAGAGATTGTCTTGTGAGTGAGTTAAATAAGATAAAGGGAGTTTCCTGCAGAATGCCAGCTGGTGCTTTTTACGCCTTTCCAAATGTGGCTCAATTTCTTGGCAGAAGTACTGAGGGCTTTGAGATAAACTCCTCAATTGATTTAAGCATGTATTTACTTGAGAAGGCCTCTGTTGCTGTTGTTGCTGGCTCTGCCTTTGGTGCAGAAGGATATATAAGGATATCTTATGCAACAAGCATAGATAATATATTAAAGGGAGTTGAAAGAATTAAGATGGCTTTGGAAAAACTTAAATGAAATGCGGATATGTTGCTCTGATAGGCAAGCCAAATGTAGGGAAATCAACTCTACTTAATACGATACTGGGTGAAAAAATAGCTATTGTTACAGAGAAGCCTCAAACAACAAGAAATAAAATTATTGGAATAAAAAATACTCCTCAAGCCCAGATAATATTTGTGGATACTCCAGGAATTCATCAACCAAAACATAAATTAGGACAGTTTATGGTAAGACAGTCCTATGAAGCTATAGATATGGTTGATGTTGTAGTCTTTATGGTGGAGCCAAAGCCTCCAGAGGATATTGAATTAGCCATCATTGAAAGACTTAGAAAAGTTAAAAAACCTGTAATTCTTGTAATAAATAAAATTGATATGGTGTCAAAGCCTAACTTACTACCTATAATTGACCTTTATAAGGATTTATTTCCCTTCACTGAGATAATTCCTCTTTCAGCACTTAAAGCTGATGGCTTAGATATATTAATCAGAGGCTTAATTAAACTTCTTCCAGAAGGACAAAAGCTTTATCCAGATGAAATGCTTACTGATCAAGCTGAAAGATTTATGGTAGCAGAGTTTATTCGTGAAAAAATAATCAAGCATACAAAACAAGAAGTTCCCTACGCAGTTGCAGTTGAAGTGGAAAGCTGGCAAGAGACTGAAAATTTAATAAGAATTAAAGCTAATATTTATGTTGAAAGAGAGGGACAAAAAATTATTATAATAGGTAAAAATGGAGAAAGACTTAAGAGAATCGCTACAGAAGCAAGAGTAGAGATTGAAAACTTTTTAGGCACCAAGATTTTTCTTGAGGTTTGGGTTAAGGTTAGAAAAAACTGGAGACAAAAGGATATACTATTAAAATCTCTGGGGTATTAAAATGTTAATTGAGATGAAAGTAGAAGGTTTACTATTTGATCCCAGAACAGGGATGTATATTTTGTTGCTTCAGGAGGTTAATGGTAATGAGACACTTCCTATATGGATTGGAAAGCCTGAGGCAGACTCAATCGCCTTAGCACTTGGTAAGGTCATCACTCCAAGGCCTCTTACACATGATCTTATAAAAAACATTCTTGATGAGCTTGAGGTAAAAGTTACTAAAGTAGTGATTACAGATTTAATTGATAATACTTACTATGCGCTCATTTATGCCCATGATGGTGTAAAAGAAAGAACAATTGACTCCCGCCCATCAGATGCAGTTGCAATAGCCCTTAGAGTTCAAGCACCTATCTTTGTTGAAGAAGGAATCTTTGAGATTAGAAAAACTGATGAGCTTGATGAATGGCTTAAGAATCTTAAGCCTGAGGACTTCGGCAACATAATGTAGTGCTATATACCACTGAAGCAATAGTCCTTAATAACTATCCTTATGGAGAAGCTGATTTAATTGTTGTTTATTTTACAAAGGAATACGGAGTTTTAAATCTCTTTGCAAAAAGTCCAAGAAAGATAAAAAGTCGATTTGGGAGCTCTCTGGAGCCTTTGACTTACTCAAAAGTTGCCTTCATTGGAAGGGAGGATCGTCTTCAACGTATAATTCAATCAGATATAATAGAGTCCTTTTACAAGATAAGAGAAAACTTTAATCTATTTAAAAAAATTGCTGAAATCTTAAGATTTATTATACAAATATCTCCAAAAAAAGAGGCTAATCCAAAGCTTTTTTTAACTTTTACTGAAACCCTCTTTCAAATTAAAGAGTCAAATACGCCGGATAAATATCTACTTTATCTAAAGATAGCCATCCTTAAGAGTCTTGGCTATTTGCCTGATTTTCTTTACTGTGGGGTATGTGCTAAAAAACTAAATGGAGTTTTTTACTACTCAGAGGGTTTTCCTCTCTGTAAAGAGTGTTTAAAGAAAGAAGGTAAAGAGTTTAGGAGTTTCTCAAAAAATATAGCTCAATTAATAACTAGCTTTTCAAACTGGGATGTAAGATATCTTAAAAGAGTTCACCTGCCTGAAAGCCTAACTCAAGCGGTAGAGAGATTTATTGACAGTCATATTCAAACTATATTGAGTTATAATAAAATAAAACTTTAAAGGGAGACAGATATGTATGAATCAAAACCAATATGTGTAATTTGTGCATGGAGAGCTACTTGTCAAAAGCAGTTTACTCTCAAAGCAGGACAGAGATGTCCTGATTTTGTTAAGGATATAACAATAAAAACAGAAGAGGAGGAAGAGAAAAAGGAAAAGGAGAAAAAGGATTAGATTTTTCTAATTAATTTCATTAACTCTTCTACTTCAAAGGTATTTAAGATATTATGAGTTTCAAGCCATGCTCTTTTGGCAACGGATACTCCATAAACAATATAGTCAAGCTGAGTGATTGAGTGAGCATCAGTGTTTACGACTAATTTTACTCCCTTCTCCTTAGCTTTTTTTGCATTTATATCATTTAAGTCCATCCTAAGAGGATAGGAGTTAATCTCAAGAAACTTTCCATAATCACTTGCAGCCTTTATTACTTCATCAATGTCAATCTTGTAGGGCTCTCTCTCACCTATAAGTCTTCCTGTAGGATGTCCGATTATATGAACATAAGGATTCATAATAGCTTTAATAACTCTTTTTGTCATCTCCTTTTCTTCCTGCTTAAAGGCTGAATGCACCGAGGCAATGACTAAATCAAGCTCTTTAAGAGTATCATCTTTTAAATCAAGGCTTCCGTCTTGAAGAATGTTTACTTCTATTCCTTGTAGAATTACTATTTGTGGATATCTCTTTCTTAATCTTTCAATCTCCTTTTTCTGTTCAAAGATTCTGTCTTCAGTTAATCCCTTTGCAACACCGAGGCCCTTTGAGTGCTCAGTTATAGCTATATATTTGTAGTTTCTTTTTAAGGCTGCAGCTACAATCTCTTCAATACTGTTAAAACCATCGGAGTAGTTAGAGTGAATATGAAGATCTCCCTTTATGTCTTCAAGAGAGATAATCTTAGGAAGTGCGTTTTTCAGGGCTGCCTCTATCTCACCTCTGTCTTCTCTTAACTCAGGAGGAATCCAAGGAAGTCCAACTACTTGATAAACTTCCTCCTCAGAGCTACCACCAATAAACTTTTCATCAGACTCTCTAAAAACTCCATACTCATTAATCTTTAATCCCCTCTGTTTTGCAAGCTCTCTAACTCTTATATTATGCTCTTTACTGCCTGTAAAATATGCTAAGGCTGCTCCAAAGGATTTCTCTTCCACAACCCTTAAATCAATTTGAATACTCTCCTTTAGAATTGCACTTACTTTTGTTTCGCCCTTTGCAACCACCTCTTTAATATGAGGAAGTTTTATAAAGTATTCAATTACCTTTTCATTTTCAGAGGCTGCACAGATTATATCTATGTCTTTTACTGTATCTTTCCATCTCCGAAGACTTCCTGCGATTTCAATCTTTAGTATATATTTGTTTTGTTTCATTAAAGATAAAATCTCATTTGCTATTGGTAAAACCTTAAAAAGTGGTTTTCTTTCAATACCTCTCTTAAAAGAGGCAATACCTTTGCGGATATTTTCTTCTGTTTTTGCTCCAAATCCAGGTAATCCCTTTAGTTTTCCCTCATCTAAGGCTTTCTCTAAATCTTGTATGCTCTTAATATTTAGAGTCTCATACAAAAACTTAGCAGTTTTAGGACCTATTCCTGGAATATCCATAAGTGTAATAACTCCATAAGGAATTTTTTCTTTCAGCTCTTCATGTAGAGCTACTTTGCCTGTTGACAGATACTCCTTAATCTTTCCTAAAAGATCTTTACCAATACCTGGAATTTTAATAATATCTTCCTCTGAAAGTTCATCTACAGAGCTTGAGAGTGACTCTATACTTTTTGCTGCTTTTTTGTATGCTCTAATACGGAATGGGTTTTCATTGAGTATTTCAAGAAACTCTGCTATCTCATTAAATATTCGAGCTATTTCAACATTTTTCATTTTTTTATGCTATCCTTAATAAATGGATATTGTAAAGAGTTTTCTGTTGAGTTTTATACCTCTTTTTGTTGCAATAGATGCTGTAGGAATTCTTCCGATTTATATATCTTTGGTTGAGCCTCTCAGTCAAATTGAAAAAAAGAAAGTGGCGAGGCAATCAGTTATAACCGCCTTTTTAGTTGCTATCTCTTTTCTTTTCTTAGGAGATTTTTTATTTGCCATTCTCGGAATTAAACTTGAGGATCTTATGATTGCTGGAGGAGTTTTACTTTTAATAATTTCAATCTCAGAAATCCTCAAGGTAAAACCTAAGGAGTTAGTTCCCTTTGATACTCTTGGTGCGGTTCCAATTGGAACTCCTCTTCTTTCAGGGCCAGCAACTCTTACCACCTTGATAATACTCGCAAAAACCCATGGATATCCAATTGTTATACTGTCTTTGTCTTTAAATCTTTTAATTGCATGGATATTGCTCGAAAAATCTGAGTTTCTAATTAAAATAATGGGAACCCATGGAATTAAAGCATTTGCAAAGGTTATGGCTTTAATCTTAAGTGCTTTTGCAGTGAGTCTTATTAAAAGGGGGCTTTTAAAAACTTTAGGCATATGAAAGGATTAATTCAGGTATATACAGGTGATGGTAAAGGAAAAACAACAGCTTCAGTTGGTGCTACAGTGAGAGCAGCTGGCAATGGATTAAAAGTCTTATTTGTTCAATTTATAAAAGAAGCAAAAAGTGGGGAGCTTGAAATACTTAAGAAATTTCCAGATTTAATTAAAGTTATAATTTGTACTACAGGTTTTATATATGATAAACCCAAAAAAGCTCAAATACAAGCAGTCAAGGAATGTTTAGAAAGTGTAAAGGAGCTTATTAGAAGTAGTAGATTTGATATTGTTGTGTTAGATGAGTTTACTCTGGCAGTTAAATTAGGATTAATATCTAAAAAGGAGGCAGAGCAGATTCTTCAACTAAAGCCTGAACATACAGAGTTAATAATCACAGGAAGAGATGCTCCAGAGTGGCTTATTGATAAGGCAGATTTAGTTACAGAGATGAAAAAGATAAAACACTACTTTGACAGAGGAGTTAATGCAAGAAGGGGGATAGAGTATTGATGAAGCCAGATATTGTTTTGTATTTATTAAGACATGGTGAAACAGAGGGTTACAAAAGGGCATATAAAGGACATATAGATATTCCCTTAAGTAAGAGTGGTGAAAAGCAGGCATATCAAATAGCTAAATTTTTAAGGGAGTACTCAGAAAGATATGAATTAAAAAAGGAAGTTGTCTACTCCTCTCCTTTAAGTAGAGCTAAAAAAACAGCAGATATATTAGCAGAGGAGCTTTCTGTACCATTAGAAATAAGAGAAAATCTTAAAGAAAGAAGCTTTGGCAAGTGGGAAGGCCTTACTATAAATGACATAGTTTCTTTATATCCAGAGGAGTTTGAAAGATGGAGAAGAAATCCTTTGAAGTTTTCACCTCCAGAGGGAGAAAGCACTGAAGATGTAAGCAAAAGAGCAAAGGCAGTTTTAAGGGAGATAGTAGATACTCATAACAGCAGTCAAATATTTATTGTAGCTCATGGAGGAATAAATAGAGTTATTATATGTAATATTCTTGAGATTCCTCTTGAGAATATCTTCAGAATTGAGCAAGAGTTTGCCTGCGTAAATATAATAGAGTTTTATGGACAAAATCCTGTTGTAAAGCTTATAAATGGAGTTTTTTGGAAGTAATGAATATATTAGAGAGAGTTTATTTATTTTTTTATAATAAAAAAAAACAAAAAATATTAAAGACCCAGAAAGCTCTTCCCTATCCAGTTATAAGTATAGGTAATCTTACAGTTGGAGGCACAGGGAAGACCTCTTTTACAGTAGAGCTCTCAAAGATACTTATAAAAGAAGGATATTTTCCAGTTGTGCTTACAAGAGGATATCGAGGCAAGATTAGGAAACCTCATATTGTAACTGTGTCTGATAAACCAGAAGATGTAGGTGATGAAGCATTAATGATGGCTGAAGAGGGATTGACTGTTGTAAAAGGTATTGATAGATATGAAGCAGGAGCATATGCGATAGAGAGACTAAATTTAGGGAAAAACACAGTATTTGTTCTTGATGACGGATTCCAACATTGGTCACTAAAAAAAGACTTAAATATACTTCTTTTTGATGGTTACAGAGGAGTTGGAAACAGCCGATTAATTCCTTTAGGTATACTGCGCTCTCCTTTAAGTGAGATTTCAGAGGCAGATATGATTTTTATAACAAAAAAAGAAAATGAGATACTTTCTCAGACTCTTAAAGCTTTATCTGGCAAAGAGATATTTTTTTGTCCTGTAAACATTTTAGGATTTTTTAATAAAAACAAAGATGAGCTTATACCAGAGAGTCAAAAACTTTTTGCCTTTGCTGGCATTGGAAGTTTTGAAAGCTTTTTAGACCTTCTAAAAAAGGAAGATTTTAAGATATTAGGTTATAAGAAGTTCATTGATCATAAAAAATATACAGAAAAAACAATAAGAAGAATTATAAGGCTTGCAGAAGGCTGTGATTTTATAGTTACTACTAAGAAAGATTTTGTAAAGATAAAAAGATTTAAAGATACTCCATCTAATATCTACTATATTGATTTTTCTTTTCAAATTCCTAAGAGGGCTATAATTTTAATTTTAGAAAAGATAAAAAATCTAACTTAAATTTTTTTAAAAACTCACCGATATAAAAAATTAAGACAGCAGGGTAGAAGGGAGGTGAAGATATTAATACTTACCCTGAAGCTGTCTGGATGCAGGAGGCATCCCTAAGAAAAAACAAGGAGGTTTAAATTATGGCATTAAGAATTAATTTTAACCCAGAGGCAACAGTAACCCACACAGCCCTTCTAAGAAACGAAAGGGCAATGAACAAATCCCTTTTAAGAATTTCAACAGGTAACAGAATCCTTTCAGCAGCTGATGATGCAGCAGGACTTTTTATTGCTGACCAGCTTAGCGTTGTTGCAGCAGCTCTTGAGCAGGGTAATCGTAACATCCAGACAGGTATAAGTGCACTACAGATTGCTGAAACAAACGTTGGTCAGATTTTTGAAAAACTCCAAACAATTTACACAAAGGCTCAGTCTGCAGCAAATGACATCAATGATCCAAATGCCAGAGCAGCACTTCAGAGGGATGTTAAAAGTTTGGTAGACGCAATTCAGAAAATTGGAACTGACACCGAGTATAACGGAATTAGACTTCTTGATGGGACATTTTCAGACAAAGTAATTCACTATGGTGCGAGAGTAAATCAGGTAATCACTGTTGGTATTTCTGATGTTAGAGCAACAGCATTAGGTGCATTTGTAGTGCAAGGAAGTGGAAAATATACAGTGTCTAATACCTCAGCTTATTCAGCCATAGTCAGTGGAAACTGGGCTTATGCAACAGGTGATTCTGTAATTGTAAATGGAATCAATTTAAGCAGTGGACTCACCCAAGGAGCTGTTGATGCTTACTCCATTGCCCAGGCAATTAATGCAAACAGTGATCTTCAACTAAATGGAATCTCTGCAAGAGCTTCAAATTCATTAACAGGAGCAGCTTGGAGTGGTGTGTCTGTAGTAGTTTCAGAAACTGATGCCGTAAATGCTACCGCAACACTATATATCACAGAAGGATCAAATACTAATATGAATGATCCTGCCAAGACAATTAGTTTAACAGCTTCAACAACTGCGGCAGGAACACTCTTTTCTAATCTTGACTCTCTTGTATCAGATATAAACTCACAAGCAGTGAACAAGGGACTCTCAGTAAGAGCTTATAATGAAAACGGAAGTTTGGCTCTCAGATCTGAGGAGGGAAAGACTATCGGAGCACAGGTAACACTGAGTGTTTCCTCTGCAGATGCAGCAACTTCAATAACTGCATCTTTTAATTTAAATCAAATCTTTGGTGGCCCATCTTCCGTGATATCAAGTACCGCAGCAGGAACAACTGATTCAGATACAGGTTCTGGTATTAAAGTTGGTGATTTAACAATTGCTGGAATAGATGCCTATAGTTATAATTTCACAGGAATATCAACTACTGCAGCTGGACTTGGAATTGCTGCCTCTGGTAATGCTACAGCTTATGATTTAACAACATTAAATGTAACAACAAATGCAGATGCTGAGCTTGCTTTGGATATTATAAATAAAGCAATACAAAAAGTTGACAAAATCCGTACTCAGATTGGTTCAGTCATTAACAACTTACAAGCAATTTGGGATACACAGAAAGCTGCCTATGACAACACAAAAGAAGCTGAAAACGTTATTCGTAACACAGACTTTGCAGCTGAGATGAGCAGCTTTGTTACAATGCAGATTAGAATGCAGGCTGGTATGGCTATGCTTGCTCAAGCAAATGCTTTACCACAGCTTGTACTTCAGCTACTCCGTTAAAAAAATGGGGAGGGTAACCTCCCCTAAAAAATTTTTAGGAGTTCCACTATGAGAGTGGATGGTATAGAGGGTGAGACAATCATTATAAATCCTTACAGATACCCAAAAACAGATATATCTCAAAATAAAACTCTTCAATTAGGTGATTTCAAAAGGATTCGGATCGCACTTATAGAGCAATCTGATACTAAAAAAACAACGATTTCTTCGGAACATCTCAACAGACTTATGGAGGAACTAAAACATAAATTTAGTATGCTTGAAAAATATCTTAAGATACAAATTGATGAGATTCTTCAAATACCTATATCAAAGATTATTGATATGAGAACAGAAGAGGTCATCCGTCAGATTCCTCCTGAATGGATTGTAGAGATATTAAGAAGGATGGAGGAGCTAAAGGGTATTTTTTATTCTAAGGAGGCATAAATGGCTGATTTATATATCTCAGGAGTTACAGGAACAGTTGATACAGGAGCAATCATAGAGAGGCTTCTTCAGATAAAGCAACAACCTATTAATACTCTTAATCAGAAAAAGGCTTTGCTGCAAGGAAAAGTATCAACTCTTTTAAATCTATATGGAGCCTTAAATAGTATTCAAAGTTTTTTTAATAATCTTGATGTAGATAAAACTTTTTCCACAAAAAAAGCTGTCTCTTCTGATACATCAGTTCTTAATGCTACAGCAACATCTAATACACCAAATTTAACGATGAACATAACTGTTAATAAACTGGCTCAAACAGAAATAAGAGCAACCACTGATGGTTTAAGCTCTCCTGTAGATAGATTTTCACACTCTGGAGTGCTTACTCTTACCTATTGGAGGGATGATGAAAACTCACTATCCTACAAAATTAACTACTCAGCAGGACAGAGTCTTCAAGATCTTGTAAATAGCATAAATGAAGCACAGACTGATATAAAAGCATCAGTATACTACACAGGAGAGGATTATCGTTTACTTCTTACAGAGGCCGATATTTCAAAATCAAAGAGAGAAACTGTTGTAGCTCAGAATAAATTTGTAATAGAGGCAACTGGTCTACCTACAGAGCTTGGTTTTCTTGAAACTGTGCAAAACGCTCAAAATGCTTCTTTAAATATCGGAAAATCAGAAACTCCTGTAGTATCTTCATCAAATACTTTTAGTAACATTCTTCCAGGACTTGAAATAACAGTGAAGAGGCTTGGTGAAGCCTCTGTAACAATAACTGAAGACTACTCTGGGATAGACAGTACACTTCAGAGTTTTGCATCAAACTACAACAGTGTAATCTCTCTCATAAACACAATGACAGCTAAGGGAGCACAGTTTCAAGGTGACAGCACTCTTATAACAATAAAAACAGGATTTGTTAGACTTCTTAATCCATTAATCTCTTCAGGATTAATCAACTACTCAGAAAAAGATGGAACTATCTCAATTAACAACGATGCTTTAAACTCTCTTAAGACATCAAATCCTAAAAAGCTTAAGGAAATATTTACTAAACTAAAAGAATCTTTTGGCAGTCAGCTTAATGGATGGTTAGGCGCAATAAATACCTATAAAAACATAAAAGACTCTCAAATTATGAGTATTAATCAAAGGATAACAGCAATTCAGCTACAGTTAATAAAATATGAGGAAAGACTTCGTAGGGAGTATGCTCAACTTGAAGCGTTTATCTCCCAGATGAATGAGATAAGCTCAAGATTAGAAAACTTTATTGTGACACTCTCTGAGATGACAAAGGGAGGCAATAAATGAACTACCAAGATGCATATCTTCAAAGCAAGGTAATGGGAGCAGATGCTTTAGAGCTTATAACAATGCTTTATGAAAAAGCAATAGTTTCTTTAAATATCGCGAAAGACTCTATTTTAAATGGTCTTGATGACCCAGAGCTTGTAAAAAGAAAAGCTATAGAGTTAAGTAGAGCAACTGATATACTCTTTTATCTAAATGATATTCTTGACCGACAAAGAGGAGGACAGATTGCAGAGAGTTTAAGCATTATCTATACAACTTTGGCTGGTGAGCTTGTAAGGGCAAATCTGTTTAATGATATTGAGATAATATCAAAATGTATTGAGATACTCAATAATCTTAAGGAAGCATGGGAAGATGTAAAAAGACTAAAGGAAGATTTAAATGAGCCAAAAAAAGCAGTCACAACTGTCTGATTTAAAACATTTACTTATTCAAATACAGATTGCCCTAAAAGAGAGTCGTCTTGAGGATGCGCTAAAGATGCTTAACCAAATTGATTTAAGAGTAATGGCTTCTTTATCAATAGAGGAGCTTCAAATACTCGGTAAATTAATTCACTATATTAAAGAGATAGCGGAAGAAAAAAGAGCTAACTTACTCAATGAATTAAATAAAATCATTGCTGCTAAGAGATACCTCAGTTAAATCCATTTATTAAAAAATTTTTATAAATCTATTAAAATTTTAAATTTGATTTTAAAATTAAGATTTTGTTAACGATATTTAGCAAAATATGCTATTGATGGAAAAGAATTTTGTGAAACTCATTTTCTCTCTTTTTTAATAAAAATGAAATGTAAGCCTCTTATATGCCTTTCCTCCAAAATTAAGAGGAAGGGTCTATCTGAAAAAAAGGGGGTGGTAGCAAAATCTTAGCATTTTATTTTTTAATCTAAAAAAACCCTATTAAGGAGGGGGGATTATGGCAAATCAAAGAAAAATTGATTGGTCAAGTTTATGGAAGAAGGAAGATTGGTGGGGAGTTTGGATAGGTTTCTTCATCATTGCATTAATTCTTGCAGGACTTCAGGTTAAATCTCCTAAGCTAAGATGGACTACAGATGCTGAGTTTAAATCTTATGCTGCTATGGCAGCTCCCCAAATTGAAAAATTAGCTACAGAAGCTGAACAAAAAGAGGAAACAGCTGTTAAAGATGCAGCTTTAGCTCTTAAGGCAGCAATTGACACAGCTGACAGAAAAGCTATTAGTGATGCAGCAAAAAAACTTCAGGACGCTGCAAAAGCTGCTAAAGATGAGGGAATTAAGAAAAAGGCAGAAAAATTAGGAAAAGATATAAAGGGACAAGCAGATAATCTTACAGCCAAAGTGTTTTCTTGGGAAAATATATGGATATCACTTCAAATCTGTATTGGCTACTGGATTATAGCTACAATTGCTGCAGCTTTAATGGGAGTAAGATTAGGAGGTTTTATTGTTGGTTTTCCAATAGTGTTTGCTTTGGGATGGATTGCTCGTGTTATAGCAGGAAACTATACAATTCATAGTTGGGGAATTGAGTATGTTTTATGGTGTCTGATTATAGGTTTACTTATCAGCAATACAGTAGGAGTTCCCCAGTGGTTTAGAAGTATAATTCAGACTGAGTTTTTCATAAAATCAGGTCTTGTAATTTTAGGTTCATCAATTCTTTTTGAAGAGATTCTTAAAGCAGGCTCTCTTGGTCTAATTCAAGCCTTTCTTGTTGTTATCTCAGTTTGGTACTTAACTTTTTGGATAGCAAAAAAACTGAGAGTAGATGATGAGTTTGCCGCAGTTCTGGCAAGTGGAGTTTCAATTTGTGGAGTTTCAGCAGCTATAGCAACAGCAGGTGCTGTTAAAGCTGATCCTAAAAAATTAAGCTATACAACATCAATTATTCTTCTTTGTGCACTCCCAATGCTTGTAGGACAGCCTATGATTGCAAAAGCAGTAGGAATGCCAGATGTAGTTGCTGGTGCATGGATGGGTGGAACACTGGATACATCACCTTCAGTTGTTGCAGCAGCTGCGCTGGTAAGTGAGACAGCGATGAAAGTTGGTGTTATTGTCAAGATGTCACAGAATGTTCTTATAGGTTTTGCAGCTTTCGTGCTTGCTGTAATATGGACATTTAAAAAACAAACTCCAACCCCTGGAGCAGAAAAGCCGGGAATAATGGAAGTTTGGTATAGATTTCCAAAATTTGTTCTTGGTTTCCTAATTGCTTCTTTTACTTTCTCATTTATAATTGATCCAAAAACTGTTGAGGCTACTAAAGGAATTCTTGTAGAGCTTAGAACATGGTGGTTTGCTATGGCATTTGTCTGTATCGGGCTTGAGACAAGATTTGTGGAACTTATAAAGATGGAAGGTGGTAGACCTGCTTTGGCATTCGTTATTGGTCAGGCATTTAATATAGTTTGGACATTAATATTAGCATATCTACTGTTTGGAGGGATTCTCTTCCCAGCACCTAAGTTTTAAAACAAACAAGCACCCAAGTCTAGGACTTGGGTGCAACTGAAATCCTTCAGAGTAGGAGACTACTATGTCTAATTTTAATTGGCATGCTACAGAGGTAGATAAGGTCTTAAAGGAGTTAAAGACTGATCCTCATTATGGATTGTCAGAGCAAGAAGTTAAAACCCGCCTTGACAAATACGGATACAATGAAATAAGAAGAGAAGAAAAAGTCTCACCATTTACTATTTTTTTCAATCAATTCAAGAATATTTTGATAATCATTCTTTTGGTTGCGATTCTGCTTTCTGCGTTAATAGGAGAAATTATTGATGCAGCAATTATAGGAGTTATAGTTATCTTTTGTGCGGTGTTAGGATTTATTCAAGAGTACAGAGCAGAAAGAGCGTTAGAAGCTTTAAAAAAGATGCTTTCGCCTACTATAACTGTTTTAAGGGAAGGTAAAGAAAAAGAGATTCTTTCAAAAGAGCTTGTTCCAGGAGATATTATTTTACTTGAGGCTGGAGACAGAATTCCAGCTGATGCAAGACTAATAGAGGTTTACTCTTTAAAGTGTGATGAAGCTCCTCTTACAGGAGAGTCTGTGGGAGTTGAAAAGCACATAAAAATTCTACCTGACAAAACAGCTGTAGCTGACAGAAAAAATATGGTTTTTGCAGGCACAACAGTTATATATGGAAGAGGAAAGGCAGTTGTGACTTCCACAGGAATGAATACAGAGTTCGGCAAAATAGCTGAAAAGGCGATGGAGGTTAAGGTTGAGAAAACACCTCTTGAGAAAAGAACAGAAGAGATAGGGAAATGGCTTGGTATAATAGCTTTATCTGTATGTTTTCTTGTTTTAGGGATAAGTACTATAAGAGAGCTTATAACTGGGAAGGTCGATTTTGAATTTATGATTACTATGGTTATGTTTGCAGTTGCTTTAGCAGTGGCTGCTGTTCCTGAGGCATTAGCTGCAATTGTTACAGGAGCACTTGCTATAGGTATGCATCAGATGGCAAAAAACAATGCTCTTGTAAGAAAAATGCCTGCAGTTGAAACTTTAGGATGCACTACAGTTATTTGTTCAGACAAAACAGGAACTCTCACAAAAGGTGAGATGACAGTAAGAAAACTGTATGTCTCTGACAGATTAATAGATGTAACAGGTGTTGGTTATGCTCCAGTTGGAGAGTTAAAAGCAAGCGGTTCTGTAGATGTAAAAACTGATAAAACTTTACAACTCTTTCTTAAAGCTGCTTTACTATGTAATGACTCAGATCTTCACGAAAAAGAGGGTAAATGGTTTATAAAGGGTGATCCAACAGAGGCAGCCCTAGTAGTATTAGCTTCAAAAGCTGGATTACATATTCATGAGACAAGACTTGAAAATCCAAGAATTGAAGAGATTCCCTTTAGCTCAGAAAGGAAAAGAATGACAACTATTCATCAGTTGCAGAATGGTGAAAAAGTAGCCTTTATGAAGGGAGCTCCAGAGGTTGTTTTAGAAAGATGTAGATATATTATGAAGAATGACAAAATAGCAGAGATTAAAGAAGAAGACAAAGCAGAAATATTAAAAATAAATGAAGAAATGGCTCATAATGCATTGAGAGTTTTAGCAGTTGCTTATAAGGATATTAAAGACGAAAGAGTTGACTCTGAAGAAGTTGAAAAAGACCTTATATTTCTTGGACTAGCAGGCATGATTGATCCTCCAAGAGAGGAAGCAATAGAGGCTATAAAGGTATGTAAACAAGTAGGCATAAAAACAGTAATGATAACTGGAGATCATAAACTCACAGCAGTAGCTATAGCAAAAGAGATGGGAATATATAAAGATGGTGATATAGTGCTTACAGGAGAGGAGTTAGAAAAGATACCTGATGAAGAGTTTGAAAAAATAGTTGATAAAGTAACTGTTTATGCAAGAGTTTCTCCTTTGGATAAACTTAAGATAGTTAAAGCTTGGAAGAAAAAAGGTGAAGTAGTTGCTATGACAGGTGATGGAGTTAATGATGCTCCTGCACTTAAACATGCAGATATTGGTATAGCAATGGGTATAACAGGCACGGAGGTAACAAAAGAGTCTGCTGATATGATTCTTACTGATGATAACTTTGCAACTATTGTAAAAGCTATAGAGAGAGGAAGATGGATTTATGACAATATTAAAAAATATCTTACTTATTTGCTTCAATGCAATATAACAGAAGTAATGGTTATTGGTGGAGTTGTATTGGTCCTTGGACCTGAATATCTTCCTCTTTTACCAGCAGCTATACTTTATATAAATCTTGCAACAGATGGTCTTCCTGCGATTGCTCTTGGAGTATCACCTCCAGACCCTGATATAATGAAAAGACCACCAAGAGATCCAAAGGAGACTGTTTTTGGATGGGATGTAAAATCTTTTATACTACGTGCTGTAATAATTGAAGTGCCTTTCTTTTACTTTATATTTTTCCATGAGTTAGCAGATATAACTCATGCCAGAACAGAAGTATTCTTTTTATTTATACTGGTAGAGATTGTTGTTGCTCTAAATTGCCGTTCCCTTATATACAGTATCTTTAAAGCACCACCACATAAGTGGCTCCTTTTAGCTGTAACATGGGAGTTAATTCTTATAACTGTTCTTATTCATATTCCAGCAGTTAGAGATGCTTTTGGTATAACTAAGCCTTCAGCTTCAGATTTAGCAATAATTATAAGTTTTGCAATTTTTGTATTTATTTTAATAGAGTTAACTAAGGTTATTTTAAGGAGGTGGTTAGTAAAAAGAGTAGTAGTAAGTTAAGCTCTATCACAACTTCTGCGAGATATCATATCCCATGTTTCTTCATCAATTTCATCTAAATAGTCTGATATTTTAAACTCTGCTCCACATTCATTACAAAGTAAATAGACATATCTACAGGAAAATACAACTAAAATATGATTTTTACAATACTTACACTTAAGATTTTTTAAAACTCTCTTTCTCACAAAATTCCCCTCTTGAATTAAATTATAATAATAAATATATGCAACTTTTAGAAATCAACAGAGAAATACTTCTTTGGGATAATATTAGGGAGCTTCAAATTTTAATAGAGAGGCTTGAGAGTCTCTTTAGTGCAAATAAAGAGGTATTTGCTGAAACAAAAGATTTAGCTCATACAGTTAAGGAGTTACTTATTAAAATAGATCCATTTGTAGAGATTTATTCTAAAAAGGTCTGTTCAAAATGTGAAAATATCTGTTGCTTAAATAAAAACAGCAGATATGAGTATGATGACTTAATCTATGTGTTAGCTTTAGGTGAAAAGTTCCCTCTGCCTGAAAGAAATCTTAAAGATAGAGAGCCTTGCTATCTTCTTACTGAGAAGGGATGTAGCATTCCCAGATATTTAAGACCCTTAAGATGTAATTGGTATTTCTGTAAAGATCTACTAAAAGAGATGGAGTCAGCACCTGCTCGGGCTTTCAGAGAGTTTTCAAATACTTTTACTCTCATGCTTCATAAAAGACAGCAGATGCGTGAGTCCTTCTTCAGAGCCTTAACGAGCCTTCAGTGTAGTGTATAGCACTTTTCCTTGTCTATAAAACCATACAATTGCATACTCGCTGACTTCATTTGCTACTCTGTTGAAATCTCTAACGCTATTTATTTTTTCGTTATTTATCTCCATTATTACATCTCCCTTATTTAATATTCCATATGCTGGGCTGTTAGGATCTACACTCATAACTATAACTCCATTTATTCTATTTGGTATTCTATATTGAGATCTTAATTTATTTGTTAAATCCTCTACATATATTCCGCCTAAAAGTGACTCGGCAGCTGTAACCTTTAGATTAGCAGGTTGTTCCTCAATGTTTACTGTAACTGTATGGGTTTTTCCATCTCTGAGTATCTCAATTTTTACAGTTTTGCCAGGAGGTGTGTTTACAACAAGATTTCTTAAATGAGCTGAATCTTCAACTTCTTTTCCATCAAAACTTATTATTATGTCTTTTCTTTGAATCTTTGCCTTCTGAGCTGGACTGTTCTCATAAACATCAGTTACTACTGCTCCTTTAATCTCTTTCATCTTCAAAGCCTTTGCCATCTCAGGATCTAAATCCTGCACTGTTACTCCAAGCCAACCACGAACTACTTTTTTATGTTTTATAAGATTTTCCATAACAACTCGTGCCATATTGCTTGGTATAGCAAATCCAATTCCTTGATATCCACCTGTTGTGCTAAATATAGCTGTATTTATTCCAACAAGCTCTCCACGGACATTTACAAGTGGTCCACCAGAGTTTCCAGGATTAATAGCTGCGTCTGTCTGAATAAAGTCTTCATAGTCTGCTATTCCAACATTCGCTCTTCCTGTAGCACTTACAATACCTGATGTAACAGTTAAAGCTAAACCATAGGGATTTCCAATGGCAATCACTGTTTCACCTACCTTTAACTTATCTGAATCTCCCCATTTGATGGGACGCAGTCCTTCTGCTTTAATCTTTAGGACTGCAAGATCTGTTTTAGCATCGGTTCCAACTACCACTCCATCAAAGACTCTTTTGTCAAAGAGTTTAACTTTTATTTCGTCAGCACCTTTAATAACATGATAGTTTGTTAAAATATAACCTGAAGCATCAACAATAACACCAGAGCCCAGCGAAGTTTGAGTAAACTCTCTGGGTCTGAACAGTTCACTGAATTCTTCGTCAAAAAATCTTCTGAAAAAAGGATCATCAAAGGGAAAAGGAATTCTTGGTCTTTTTATCTTTTTTGTAGTATATATGTTTACAACAGCTGGTCTTACTGCTTGAACAACCTCTGCCATCGCATTTCCTATCTTTGATAATACTTCTTGAGATTCCTTAGAAATCTGATACTCTTCAGAGTATCCTTTTGTCTGGATATCCAACTTTGAGGCCACTATAAGGCCAATTAGGATGCCACTGAAAAGTAATACAACAGCTAAAAATATTAATTTTTTATTTTTCATTCTCCTTACCTCCTACTTTTTTATTTTTTCCCAATCCTTTAAAAATCTATCTATACCAATATCTGTTAGTGGATGTTTAATTAACTGTTTTATTACTGAATAAGGAATTGTTGCAATGTGAGCACCAACTCTTGCAGCCTCAAGAACATGAAGAGGATTACGTATGCTTGCCACAATTATCTCCGTTGGAAAATCATAGTTTTCAAAAATTAACTGAATATCTCTTATAAGTTCTATACCAAAATGACTAATATCATCAAGTCTTCCCACAAAAGGACTTACATAGGTGGCACCAGCTTTAGCAGCTAAAAGTGCTTGGTTTGCTGAAAAAATCAATGTAACATTTGTTTTAATTCCCTGTTCTGAAAGCTTTCTGACAGCTTTAATTCCATCCTCTGTCATTGGAATTTTTATTACAATGTTTTTATGGATTTCACTTAGTGTAAATGCTTCTTTTATCATCTCTTCATATCTTAAAGAAAGCACTTCAGCACTTACTGGACCATCAACTATATCACATATTTCTTTAAGAAGTGCTACAGGGTCTTTTTTTTCCTTTGCTATTAATGAAGGATTTGTTGTAACACCATCAATTAAACCTAACTGCCAAGTCTCTTTTATTTCTTCAATATTAGCAGTATCAATAAAGAACTTCATCAGGATGTCCTCCTTACTTTCATTATAAAGTTTTCTCCCTCTTTCTCTATTATTAAATTAAAAAGAGAAGCAAGTTCAAATAGAGTTCTTCCAAATACAACAGGCAGTAAATTCTCCTGAATATTAAGTTTTTCCTTAGCCCAACTTCTTATTGCTTGGTCAAAAAGAAACATATCCACAATTTTATCAAAATTTTCTTCTTTTCCATTAGCATACTCCTCTACTAACTCACTAAATTGATTTAAAGAGCATTTCTTTTCATGTGTATTAATTGCTTGCATTAAGATCTCTATATCTCTAAATAAATCAGCTCTTGTAAGTCTTCTTTTCTCTAATCCTGTAATTGTATAGTTTTGACTCCAACACTCAAACTCTCTACAAACTGTAGGTCTTACCTCATAAATAGTGCATCCTACTGCATTGTCATAAAAAAGACATGTAGAGGTACCAAAAATTGGCTTAATCTTTATCATCTCCATAGAGGCATCATAAATTTCTCCATCAATACGAGATCTGATTCTCTCTCCCTCTCTAATTGTATAGATATCCTTTTCAGTAATATAGCCTTTAAGAAGTATTGGTAAATCCTCTTTAAGTAGAATGGGAGTGTCTAACTGACAACACTGTCCACATCTATCACACTCTGTTTTTTGAATAAATTTCATTTTTTTAGGTTTTCCTTCCTCATCAAATCCCTGAACTATACTTTCTTTTTTAGACCTAAATATGGTTCCATCAGGCAAAATTATCTCAAACTTTTCATCCATTCTTTACTCCTTTCTTAAATTTTCGTTAAATATTTCTACATAGTGCAAAACATTTTTTCTTAAGACAAACTTGAATTGAAGTAAACAGTTTGGACAAGAAGTTATAAGCATATCTACATTTTTATATTTTAAAACTTTTTTATTAAGAATATCTATAGATTCCCTTTCAAAGAGAAAAGAAAACAGCCCTGCAAAGCCGCAACATCCATCCTCTAATTTAATGAGAAATCCAGAGTTTTTTAATAATTTTGAAAGATTTAAATCATCTTTTACATAGTTTTTCATATGACAAGAAATATGAAATATAGCTTCTTGAGAGGATTTAAGCTCAAATGAGTCTTCTAAAACTTTTGAGAGATTCATAACCTTTATGTTTTCACCAACATAATTCTTATAGAGTTCACCTATTGTATGGGCACATGTGGGACAAGGTGTAAGTACTCCATCAATACTGAAGGAGTTATAAATTTTAAGATTTTTTTCTAAAAGCGCTACTGCTTCTTTTTTAAATCCAGCTGAAAAAAGCGGTGCTCCACAGCAATGCTGCTTAGGTATTAAGACTTCATATCCAAGCTTGTTTAAAAGAGAGATTAAAGATTGCTTTAGTGAAGGAAGCATATAGTTGGTTGAACAACCAAAAAATATAGCAAATCTACCTTTTGCTAAAGGTTTAGAGTAGATTTTTAATGAATTTTTCTCCTTTTCAATTCTGAAGTATGAAAGTTTTTTTAGCTGATATCTTTTAAAAAATTTAAGTAAGGGCGAGATAGTTTTCAAAACAGAGAAAAATAAATCTGGATGGAGAGAAAAAAACTTAAAAGGATAGAGATTCAAGGCTTTGTTCATATTTGCTCTTGTCTCATAGATATACTCAGGAATAGAGATTCCAACAGGACAGACCAAACAACTACCACATAGAAGACAACTTAAAAGCCTTCTTCTTAGTAGATCTGTTTCAGAAAGCTCTTTATTTTTTAGAGCAGAAATCAGTCTAACTCTACCTCTTGGACTGTAAGATTCGTTAAGAAAAACCTTATAACTGGGACAAACCTCATTACATCTTCCACATTTTGCGCAATACTCTATGTTTAAACTATTCATTGAGATGTTTTATGGATGAAATAGTTTTCTTGATGGATTAAACTGTCCTTTTTAACAATAACTCTTATTTTCTTTAAGTTTTCAATTTCCTCAATTGATTCTCTCTCTTCATATGTAAGCAGATCAGCAACTTGTGGATGAGTAGTTACGGTTATTTCAGAGCCTTGAGAAATGGGCATATATCTTAGTTTTCTTAGGATCTCATAGGCAACTGTTTTAATACTCTTTATTCTTCCTTTACCTTCACAGTAAGTACAGCTATCACAAAGGATTTGCTCAATAGATTCTCTTGTTCTTTTTCTTGTCATCTGCACAATACCAAGCTCTGTAATGTTGTAAATGTTAATTTTTGCTCTATCTTTTTTAATTGCCTCTATCATAGCATTTAGCACTCTTTGACGATTCTCTTCTTTTTCCATATCTATAAAATCTATAAGAATGATTCCTCCTATATTTCTTAGTCTTATCTGATAGGCTATCTCTTTTACTGCTTCAAGATTTGTTCTCAAAATTGTATCTTCAAGATTTTCTTTTCCTACAAATTTGCCTGTATTAACATCAATTACTGTCATTGCTTCTGTTTGATCAATAACTATGTATCCACCTGATTTGAGCCATATCTTTCTTTCAAGTGCTCTTTGAAGATCTACTTCAACACCGAAAGCATCAAATAGAGGTTCGTCTCCTTCATAAAGCTCAATTTTGTCAGCAATTTTAGGAAAGTAAAGCTGAGCAAATTCTTTAACTCTCTGCCATTCTGTAGGATTATCAATTATTAAACGGTCTACATTTTGATTCATAAAGTCACGGAGACTTCTCAGAACAAGATCAAACTCACTATGAATAAGATGTGGAGCTGGAAGTTTGTCTTTCTTTTTCTGAATATTATTCCATAATGAAAGAAGAAAGTTTAAATCTCTCTCAATCTCTTCCTCTGAAGCATCCTCACTAACTGTTCTCATAATAATTCCAAATCCTTGAGGTTTAATATGAGCTGCAAGCTCTTTTAGTTTTTTTCTCTTTTCTTCATTTTCAATTTTTCTTGATACTCCTATATGCTCCATTCCTGGCATTAATACTACGTATCTTCCTGGAAGAGTTATTCTTGATGTAACTCTTGCTCCTTTTGTTCCTATAGGATCTTTTGCAACTTGAACGAGAATTTCTTGTCCTTCTTGAATAAGCTCCTCAATTGAAGCATCCTTTAAATCAAGTTTTGGGATAATCTCTGTTTTTTCTTCGGCTTCTAAAAAAGGATAAAGCTCCAATAACCCTCCTTTTATATCATCTATGTAAAGAAAAGCTGCTTTATCAAGTCCTATGTCAACAAAACACGCCTGCATTCCTCTGAGAACCTTAACCACTCTTCCTTTATAAATATTGCCTACAAAGCTTGACTCTCCCTTTCTTTCAATATAAAACTCAACAACCTGCCCACCTTCAACAAGGGCAACACGACACTCTTGCCTTGTTACATTAACTAAAAGCTCGTTACTCATGGTTCTACTAAGCCTTCTTTGTATCCATACATCTGAATCCTTTTAATATTGAGCTCCTTTGCGGAAATACCCAAGAGAGCCTCAACAATTTCAATTATTCTTGCCTTAACTTCGATATCTTTAACTATTATACATAGTTCATTTTTATAAATCTGAATACTCTCAATAAAATCTTTAAGCGAGTAAATTTTACCATTTCTTCTTATTTTTATTTCCTCTATATTATCTATGTTAAAGGAGGATAAAGCTTGATCTAGTTTAATCACATACTTATATCTTTCTATAAAAGAGTTAAGAGAGGGAGTTTTTGGATCAATTACTTTAGCGAATTTTATTTTGACTTCATTAGGTAAAATAGCATTTATTTTATCAATACAGTCTGATTTGAAATCTCCATAAATCTTTAAATCAAAATACTCTGCCTCACTTTCAACTCCTACAGGAAGAGAAGGTCCGAAAGATATCTCAGGCTTCGGATGAAAACCCTTTGATAAAACAAAGGGAAGTTTTGCCATTCTTATAACTCTTGTAATTAAACTTCCTAACTCAAGTTGAGAAAGATATTTCATAGCTCCTTTTTTAGTATGACAGAATCTGACAACAGTTACTTTTTCTGGATAATTTTTAGTAAGTTCATAAGAGTTAAATTTTAGAGTCTCCTTTTTAATAAAGTTTTTGTTATCCTTAAAATCACAGCTTTTAATACCACAGTTTTGACATTTTACAGTGCATTCATCTGTTTTTTTTAGATTTAAGGCTCTTTCAAGCTCTTTCTTAAGAAACTCCTTTTTTACTCCCGAATCTATAAACTCCCACGGAAGTGTCTCATCAGTGGAGTACCGTTTTTCTGCATAAAAAAATAAATCAACTCCTGCAGTCTCCATAGCAGAAAGCCATCTTTGAAAATCGAAAAGCTCTGTCCAAGCTGAAAGGTTTTCTCCTTTAAGCCATGCTTTATATATGACTTCTCCTACTTTTTCATCTCCTCTTGAAATTGCTGCTTCAAGAAGACTCATCTGGGGGTTATGTCCTTTATAATGAATTCTACTTCGTTGAAGGGCATTTTTTATGAAATCAAGTTTTTGTTTAATTTCATCAAAACCTATTTGTCCAAGCCATTGAAAGGGTGTGTGAGGCTTTGGGACAAAAGGTGAAACTGTAACATTTATGTCAACAAACTTTTTTGTGTAGAGTTTTGCAATTTTTATGATTTTTCTTGAAAGAGCAATAATTTCTTCAACATCCTCTTCAGTTTCAGTAGGCAGTCCTATCATAAAATAAAGTTTAATACTAAGCCATCCTTCTTCAAATAAAAGAGCGCAGGCTTTTTCAATGTCTTCATTTGATATATTTTTATTTATTGTGCATCTGAGTCTTTCTGTTGCTGCTTCTGGTGCGATTGTAAATCCTGTCTTCCTTGTAAACTTTATTTTTTGAAGAAGTTCTCTTGTAACTTTATCAGCTCTAATAGATGGAAGAGATATCGCAACCCCGTAACTTGAAAAATTCTTATTTAAGGCATCAACAAGCTCCATAAGATAAGGGTAATGACCGATGCTAAAAGAAAGAAGCGAGATTTCCTCATAACCTGTATTATTTATAGATTCTTTTGCAATTTCTAAAACTTTTGCAGGAGTTCTAATTCTTAAAGGTCTATAGATTACTCCTGCTTGACAAAATCTACATCCTGACGGACATCCACGTGATACTTCAATAGAAACTCTATCATGCACAATCTTCATATAGGGAACTATAGGTGTTACAGGGAATTCGGTTTCATCTAAACTTTTAACATATCTTCGCTTTACAATTTTCCTCCCTACAAAGGGAACGTAAAAGCCTTCAATTTGACTTATTGCATTAAGTAAATTTTCTCGTGGACTACCAGAGTTTTTCCACTCTCTATATATATTAATAAGATCAACTACTGCTTCTTCCCCCTCTCCAATTAAAAAAGCATCTATGAATTGAGACATAGGAAGAGGATTTACTGTGCAGGGACCACCAGCTATCACCAGAGGATATTTATTTTCTAATCTGTTTTGCCACTCTAAAGGAATTTTTCCAAGAGCAAGCATATTAAGCACTGCTGGATAGGAAAGCTCATACTGCAAGCTAAATCCTACAATATCAAACTCTTTAAGAGGAGTTTTGGTTTCTAGTGAACAAAGAGGCAGCCCTTTATTTTTTATATACTCCTGTAAGTCAATCCATGGAGAAAAGACTCTTTCTGCATGAACATCAGGAATCCTATTAAGAATATGATAAAGAATTTTCAATCCTAAATGGGACATGCCTATCTCATAGATATCAGGGAAACAAAGTGCAAATTTTATCAGATTTTTGCCTTCCTTCACAACTGAATTAATCTCTCTATTTATATATCTTGTCGGTTTTTCAAAATAAAGAAGATTCATAATTTTAATTAAAACAGAGATAAACTTTTTTATTCAATCAAGCTTTTTAAAGAGTTTGAATATTTGACTTTTATCTTCTAAAAAAGATAGTATCATTTATGTTGAAAGTTGCTATAGTTGATGGACAGGGCGGAGGTATAGGAAGTTATATTATAAAATCATTAAGAGAAGCTTTTGGAGACAAAATTGAGATAATTGCCTTAGGAACAAATGCAGCTGCAACAGCAAATATGATGAAATGTAAGGCAAATAAAGGAGCTTCCGGAGAAAATGCTATACTTTGTTGTGTTAAGAAAGTTGATTTAATTGTAGGACCAATTAGCATAATAATTGCTAATTCAATGATGGGAGAACTAACACCTAAAATGGCAGAGGCTATAGGAAGCTCAGAGGCTAAAAAATTTCTACTTCCTATAACACAAGAAGATGTTGAAATTATAGGTTTTGAAAAAGAGCCTTTACCACATCTTGTAGAAAAACTAATCCTTCGCATAAAGGAGGAATTCCATGTGTGAGGCAAATGCATATGTATTTAAAGATGGAAAGGAAGAGTTATATTTAGAGGCTGTTGATATACTTAGACCTGAAGGAAATGAAATCTATTTACGTAGTATTTTTGGTGAGCAAAAAATTTTTAAAGGAAAAATTAGGGAGATGTCTCTACTGAACCATAAGATAGTTTTGGAAGAAGAAAAAGACTAAGTAAAAAACTTCATGGTATTTAGATTCATTGATTCTGGTAAAATAGACCCTTTTTTAAATATGGCTATAGACGAAGCAATAAGTATATTTGTAAGAGAGGGGAAATCGCCTCCTACTATTAGATTCTATGAATGGGATGGTCCAGCTCTAACAGTTGGTGAGTTTCAAAGGATTGAGGAGATTAATATCAATTTTTGTAATTTACAAGGTATTCATATAGTAAGAAGACCTACAGGAGGTAAAGGTATTTTACATCTGGAAGATCTTACTTACAGTATATCTTCAAGAAAAGAAGGAGTCTTCAGTGGTAATCTATTCAGAACATATGAGATAATAGCTAAAATTTTTGTAAATGCCTTTAATCTTCAAGGAATTACTACAGAAATAAAAAAAGAAAAGAGAATAGTCAACAGAACTTCTTTATGCTTTGCCAGATCCTCTTTTGGAGAGATCTGTTACAGGGATATAAAAATTTTAGGCTCAGCTCAAAAAAGATGGAAAGAGGGTTTCTTACAACAAGGAACAATGCCTATTTTCGTTAATAAAGCTTTACTGAAAGAAGTATTCCTCCTAAAGGATGAGGAACTCTCTTCTGTCTTTGGAATTAAAGAAATTTTTCCAGATTTTGATATTATGGGATTTAAAAATTCCTTCAAATTAAGTCTTATTAAAGAAGGTTTTGATATAGTAGAGGACTCTCTCAGGCAAGATGAGCTATTGATTGCTAAGAAACTTCTTTTAGAGAAATATAAAAATTCCTATTGGACATACAAACAAAATGGATCTTTTAAAGATTAAAAGGACTTATCAGTCTGCAAAAAGACTTCAAGAGATACTTAATATTTTTTTAAAATACGGATTTGGACAACTTATTGATCAAATTCATTTGAGTAAATTCATTCCTCTAAAAAGAAGGCTAAAGGTTTTTGGAAGGTGGGAAGTACCTACTTTTTCATCTCAAGAAAGATTAAGAATGGCTTTTGAGGAAGTTGGCTGTACTTTCATAAAGCTTGGACAGTTACTGTCTTCACGTCCAGATATTGTAGGGCATCAGTATGCAAAGGAGTTTAAAAAACTTCAGGACAATGTGCCATCCTTCAGTGTAGAGATTGTATATAAGACCGTAGAAAGTGAGCTTGGCAAGCCTGTAGATGAGATTTTTGCCTATTTCAATCCCGAACCTATTGGATCTGCTTCAATAGCTCAAGTTCATGAAGCAGCATTGAAGAATAATAAAAAAGTCATAGTAAAGATAAGAAGACCTGGAATAAAGGATCAGATACTACTTGATATTTCAATAATGCAGAGTCTTGCTAAACTTATTGAAAAATATGTTCCTGAAAGTAGAATAATTGACCCAACAGGAGTTGTTGAAGAGTTCTCAAAAGCAATCCTCAAGGAGCTGGATTTTAGAAGGGAAGCAAGAAACGCTATGATTTTTAGAAAAAATTTTGAAAACTACAGAAAGATCTATATTCCTCAAGTTTTTGTTGAGCTTACAACTGAAAGGATACTAGTGATGGAAAAAGTTGAAGGCATCAGAATTGATGATATTGAAGCTCTCAAAGAAAAAAATTTCGATACAGAAGAGTTAATAAATACAGTAATAGATATGTATTTCAAGCAAATTTTTGAAGATGGTTTTTTTCATGGAGATCCACATCCAGGAAATATTCTTGTATTAGATAATGGAAAGATTGCACTGGTGGATTTTGGAATCGTAGGAAAGATTGACGAAGATTTTCGTGAAGCCTATGCAAATGTGGCTTTGGCAATTATAAACCAAAATATTGAACAGTTAATAAAAGAGTATCTAAAACTTGGAATTATTTCAAAAGAGTTAGATATAGACAGAGTAAAAAAAGAGCTTAAAGAGGACATAGAAGATATTCTTTATCCTATTTATTCATTTAGAGTTGAAGAGATAAAAATCTCAGAGATTATTGAAGCTGTAATGAAAGCAGCTTATAAACATAAGCTTAGATTTTTGCCTGAACTTCTATTAATTAATAAAGTTCTTATAATGCTTGAAGGATTGACAAGGGAGCTTTCTCCTAAAAAATCAATTATTGAACTTATAAAACCTTATGCTTTAAAGACTCTTTCAGAAAAGCTTTATCCTAAAATGTATCTTACTAAAACGATAAAATTAATAAGAGAACTAAAGGAAGCAATAGAAAATGTGCCTTTACAACTTCAAACATTACTTAAGAAAGCAGTAAGAGATGATATAACTGTAAAGATGTATCATGTTAATTTACCAGAGTTTTTGAGAGATATAGATAAGGCAAGCAATAAAATTGCCTTTAGCCTTTTTGTAAGTGCAATGATACTTAGCTCAGCAATAATGCATGCTGCTCAGGTAAAGCCTCTCGTTTATGGGGTTTCATTTTTTGCTTTAATTACTGGTATAGTTGCTTTTTTTCTTGGGTTGTGGCTAATTATTTCCATTATAAAATCTGGTAAACTATAATGATTCATAAGGAAGTTTTAAATGCCTTATTTTGTAGTACATGAACATCATGCTTCACATCTTCATTTTGATTTAAGGCTTGAAAAAGATGGTGTCCTAAAGTCGTGGGCTATTCCAAAGGGACCATCTATGAATCCAGAGGAAAAAAGGCTTGCAATACAAGTAGAAGACCACTCTCTTGAGTATGGGTATTTTGAGGGCATTATACCTGAAGGACAATACGGTGCTGGAGAGGTTTATATATGGGACAATGGAGAGTATGAAACTGTAAAAGGCTCTCTTGAAGAGGGTAAATGGGAAATATTTATGAAGGGGAAAATACTGAAAGGAAATTTTGTTTTACTTAAACTCAAGGATAAGCCAAATCAATGGCTTTTTATAAAGAAAAAAGACGAGTTTGCCAACTACAGTTTTCGTATAAATCTTAAAGCTTATTTCAACTCTTCTTAACTAGTTTAGAATATAAGCTTAGCAGGAGGAAGTCAATGAAACATCTAAGAGAAAAGTTTTTAGAGAACAGTTATGAAAGATTGATGAAAATAAGAAGTGCAGATGTTTGTAAATTTATAGAAAAATATGCTGAATTATGTAATCCCCGAAATATTTATGTAAATATAGGTACTCCAGAAGACATCGAATATATAAGAAAAAAAGCTATAGAAGATGGTGAAGAGATAAAGCTTAAAATGGAAGGACATACAGTTCATTTTGATGGATATTATGATCAAGCAAGAGACAGAAAGAATACAAAGTTTCTTCTACCTGCAGGAGTTGATTATGGGAAATATATTGAATGGATAGAAAGAGATGAGGGGCTTATAGAAATTCACGAACTTATGAAGGATATAATGAAAGACAAAATCCTTTATGTCTGTTTTTATATGCTTGGTCCTGCCAATTCAGAGTTTAGTATACCATGTATTCAATTAACAGATTCTGCCTACGTTGTTCACTCTGAAAATATTCTGTACAGGCAAGGATATGAGGAGTTTTTAAAAGAAAGAAAAAAGTTTACTTTTTTTAAATTTATTCATAGCGCAGGAGAATTAGATGAAAGAAAGACTTCTAAAAATATTGACAAGAGAAGAGTCTATATAGATCTTTTAGACAATACTGTTTACTCCATAAATACTCAGTATGGAGGAAATTCAATAGGTCTTAAAAAACTCTCTTTAAGACTTGCGATTTATAAAGCCTCTAAGGAAGGATGGCTTGCAGAGCACATGTTGATTATTGGAATTAATGGACCTAAGAAAAGAGTTACATATTTTACAGGTGCCTTTCCTTCACTTTGCGGAAAGACATCCACTGCTATGATGCCAGATGAAAGGCTTATAGGTGATGATATTGCTTATCTAAGAAGTAAAAAAGGGAAAATCTATGCAGTTAATATTGAAAAAGGAATGTTTGGAATAATTGAAGGGATAAATCCCTCAGATGATCCATTAATCCATAAAGGACTTACTACACCGGGAGATGTGATATTTTCGAATGTTTTGATGAGTGAAGATGGCGAAGTCTATTGGGTTGGAAGCGGAAGAGATTGTCCTGAAAAAGGGATAAATTATTCGGGTGAATGGTATAAAGGGAAGAAAGATGAAAAAGGTAAGGATATTCCTCCTTCCCATCCAAATGCGAGATTCACAATTTCGCTGAGGGCTTTTGAAAATCTCGATCCAAAATTCGAAGATCCTAATGGAGTGCCTATTGAAGGTATTGTTTATGGAGGCAGAGACTCTGATACTTGGGTTCCTGTTGAGGAGGCTTTCAATTGGGTTCATGGTATAATAACAAAAGGTGCTTGTCTTGAATCAGAGCCAACGGCAGCGGTGCTAGAGGCAACCTCACAGAGAGAGTTTAATCCGATGTCGAATCTGGATTTTCTCTCAGTTACAATAGGAAGATATATCAAAATGTATTTAGATTTCGGTAAAAAACTGAGGAAAAAACCAAAAATTTTTTCAGTCAATTACTTCTTAAGAGATAAAGATGGGAAATTTTTAAACGAAAAAGTTGATAAAAAGGTATGGTATAAATGGATGGAGTTAAGAGTTAATAATGAAGTAGATGCAATTAAAACACCAACAGGTTATATTCCCAAATATGAGGATTTAAAAAGACTTTTCAAAAAAGTTCTTAACAAAGACTACAAGGAAGAGGACTATGTAAAGCAATTTACCATAAGAATTCCTGAACAACTTAGGAAGATAGAAAGAATGATGGAAATTTACAAAGAAATTAAAGATACTCCTGAAGTTCTTTTTGATGTTCTTCAAAGACAAAGAAGAAGACTTTTAAAACTTCAAAGAAAAAAAGGAGATTATATTTCACCCTTTGAATTATACGAAATAAATGTGTTTCAAGGAACTAAAAAAAGTTTTAATTAAAGTTCTTTAACTAAATTTTTAAGCTCTTCAACAGTAATTTGATATTTTTTCTTACAAAAATAACACTCTATATCCACAGTTTGTCCTTTACTTATCATCTCTTGAATTTCATCTCTACCAAGAGTAATAATAGCACCGAGAGCTCTTTCTTTAGAACAAGGACAATAATAAATGATCTTACTTGTTTGTAATACTTCAATTGGAAGCCCTACAGCTTCTTTAAGCATTTCTAAAGGATCCATACCACTTAAGATCATTGTTGAGGCAGGTTGAACTTCAGACAGTTTTCTTTCAAGAAAATCGATTATTTCAGGTTTTGTTTCAGGAAGTGTTTGTATTATAAATCCTCCAGCAGCCTTTACTGAGTTGTCTGTTTCAATAAAGACTCCCAAGGAGACAGCAGAAGGAATCTGTTCTGAAATATTTAAGTAGTAGGCCAGATCAGTTGCTATTTCTCCTGTTTGAAGTGATACACTGCTTTGATAATACTCTCTTAAACCTAAATCTCTTATTACATTTAAAAAACCTTTACCAATAGCTCTACCAACATCAATCTTTTCTCCCTTAAGTCCCATATAAATATGTGGTTTTTTTACGTAGCCACGAACTCTGTAAAGCCAATCACATTCAGCTACAACTTCCTGTAGAGGGCCATTACCTTTTACCTGTATCATTACTTTTTGTCCGTCTTTTAGATTTGATGCTAAAAGTACAGCTCCCGTTATAACTCTTCCTAATGCAGCAGTTGATGTGGGCCATGTATCGTGAATTTTTCTTGCATACTCTACTGTTTCTGTGCAAACTGCTGCTGCTACTATAATATTTTCATCTTTTATTAAACCCTTAACTATCTGATCCATTAATAATCACCTCTACTGGTTCGCTCTTTTTTATTCTTAGTAGCTCTGTGACATTTCCCATATAAACAAAGATTTCAATATAGCCATCACTGTTAACAGTGGCTGCTGGAGAGTCTTTACATTCTTCATAGCATTTTACAACTGGCAATCTTAAATCTCTGAATCTTACTTCTTTTATTTTTTCTCTTGGTGCTTCTATATTTGTAATCGCATTACCAAATTTGTCTATATAAACTACCTTACCTATGATCTTGTTTCCTAATGTATAAGCCTCATCAATACTGATTAGCAGCGGCTCTTTAATTTCTGGTCCTAACTCTTCAATATTTATTCCCCTTGAAAGCCAAGCAGCAGCTGCTGAAAACAAATCTCTTCCCTGAAATGTAGGACTGTCTTTTTTTAATATATATTTTTCATTTTCTATTGAGTAGGCTTTAAAAATGCTTTTTCTAAATATAGGAGTTAAAACTCCGTTGTTAGGCGCGAAAAAGTAGTGATTTAATGCTTTAACTGCTAAAGCCTTTCTTTGAGAGCCGACCCCTGGGTCAACAACTACAATATGGATTGTCTTTTTTGGAAAGTATCTAAAACTTTGCCATAAAACTCTAGCTGCATCTTCAATGCTATGGGAGGGAATATCATGAGTGATATCAACTATTTGTGCTTTTGGATTTATTGAGAGTATAACTCCTTTCATTTGACCTACGAAAGGATCTTTATATCCAAAATCAGTTGTAAGCGTTATTAGCCTTTTCATTTATACTGCCAATTATATCGTTTATATTATTTATCCCTTCTTCAATAAGAAATCTCTCAATTCCTTCAATTATTTCAACAGTAGCATAGGGATTTATAAAGTTTGCTGTTCCTACCGCAACTGCTTTAGCACCCACAATTAAGAATTGGAGAGCATCAGAGTAGTCTACAATACCTCCTATTCCAATTACAGGAATTTTAACTGCTTTGCAGACTTCCCATGTAGCTCTTACAGCAATCGGTCTGATTGCAGGACCTGAAAGACCTCCTGTCAGTGTTCCTAAAACTGAACTGCGGGTTTTTATATCTACTACCATTGCTGGAAAAGTATTTATTAGAGAGACAGCATCAGCCCCTTCATCTTCTACTATTTTTGCCATATAGGCTATATCAGTAACTTGAGGAGTAAGTTTCACAATCAGGGTTTTATTTACTACAGCTCTTACTTCTTTGACTGCTTTTCTTAATAGCTCAGGCTCAGTACCCATTTTTCTCCACTTAGTTTCCTTATTTGGACAAGAGATATTCATTTCTAAAGCATCTACTCCATCAGTTTTACTTAATTTATTAGCTATCTCAATGTATTCATCAAGATTTTCTCCAAAGAAGTTTACAACAATTTTTGTGTTAAACTTTCTTAGAAATGGAAGCTTTTCTTTGACAAAAGCTTCATATCCAATGTTTTGTAAGCCAATTGAGTTAAGCATTCCACAGGGAGTTTCATATATCCTTGGAGGAGGATTTCCTTTTTTCGGTTTTAAAGAAAGTCCTTTTATAATAATTCCACCCAAAAGATTTAAATCTATAAATTGAGAGTACTCTAAACCATAACCAAAGGTTCCTGAAGCTGTAAGAACAGGATTTTTTAATTCCAAACTACCTATTTTTACCTTAAGAGACGGCTTCATAGTATTAACTCCCTTAGCTCAAAGACTGCCCCATCTGTACAAACTCTCTTTAATCCATTGACTGTATTTATAACACATCCAAGACAAGCACCCACTCCACAAGCCATTCTTTCCTCAACTGCTACATAGCATTTTCTATCATTAACTATTTTCTTTAACTCCTTTATCATTAGCATCGGTCCGCAAGCATAGATGGGTAGATCAAGATTTTTTGCTTTATTTTGAAAGAGCTCTGTGATAACTCCCTTATAACCAAACTCACCTTCTTCAGTTGATACATAGATTTCCTTTGCAAATTTTTTTATTTCTTCAAAGAAAAAAATCTCATTCTTTAATCTTACACCATAAAAAACAATAGCCCTTTCTGGAAACTTTTTTATTAAATAGTAAACTGATGCAATGCCTATTCCACCAGCTACAACTAAGAAATTTCCTTCTGGATAGGGATACCATTTTCCAAGGGGTCCTATAAAAGAAATTTTCTCATTTTCTTTCATCTCGCTTAAAATCTTTGTTCCTTTTCCTTTAATTCTATAAAGAAACTTTACTGTTTCCCCTTCTAAATCAAAAATACTAAAAGGTCTTCCAAGTAGAGGATCCAGTCTACCATTGACTCTTAAAATACAAAACTGTCCTGGCTTTGCATCAATTCTAAAAGGAAGTTTCACAGTAATTAAATATACATCACTACTTAGAGCTTTATTTTCAACTATAGTTGATAGGGTAAATTTATTCAAAGCTTATTGATAAGATCTCGTAGTTTATTACTCTTGCAGGAGCTTTAATTGTGACTTGCTCGCCTACTTCTTTCCCGATTAGTGCTTTTCCTACAGGAGATGTTATTGAAATTTTTCCATTTTTAACATCAGCCTCCTCTTGTCCCACAAGATGAAATATCTTTTCTTCTCCTGTATCAACATCAACAACTTTTACTTTAGCACCAAAAGCAACTTTGTTTTGATTTATTCTTGATGGATCAATAACATAGGCACGGGCAAGCTTTGCTTGAAGTTCTTGAATTCTTCCCTCAATAAAAGATTGTTTTTCCCTTGCAGCATGATACTCTGCATTCTCTGAAAGATCCCCATGAGCTCTCGCCTCAGCAATTGCTTGAATTATTGCTGGTCTTTCAATTTTTATTAATCTTTCAAGCTCCTCTTTAAGCTTTGCATATCCCTCAGGCGTCATAGGTATTCTCTCCATAGACCTTCCTCCTACTTTCTTAATATTTTAATTTATCAAAGTTTAATAGGGTATTACAACAACAAATGCAACAGTATACTTTTTTTCGTGGGAGATGCTTATAAGAATTTTTTTTCTAAAATTTTCAGGTAAAACTACTTTTGGTGAGCCATCAGTATTGTTCACTACTTTAATATCTTTGAAGGTTAATCCTTTAGGTTTTTTTAGAGCTTTTATGACAGCCTCTTTCACTGCAAAACGGGCTGCAAGATGGGGAAATGGATTTGAGTGGTTGAAACTATAAGATATCTCTTCCTCAGAAAAGATTTTGCGTAAAAATTTACTTCCAAATCTTTGATAGAGTTTTCTGACTCTTTCTACAGAAACAATATCTACTCCAACTCCCTCAATCAAGGCAGTTTTCCTCAATATGACTTAATAATCCATGAAGAAGTTTCAGCTCCCAAAAAGCAAGTCCTGTTCTACCGAAAAGATGTTTAAAATTATTTATTATTCTCTTTTCGATATCAGGATTTTCAGGAATATATCCAATTTTTTTTAAAACAGACTTAAGCCTTTCATAAAACTTGTTAAGCTCTGCTTGATCTATATAAAACTGTCTTTCCATATGATAGTCTTTAAACTCTTCACATCTCATAAGCTCATAGGCAACAAGAAGTACTGCTTGACTTAAGTTTAATGATGGCTGTAGCTCTGATGTAGGAATTGTCATAAGATACCCGCATTTTTCAATTTCTTCATTAAAAAGTCCTTTATCTTCTCGTCCAAAAAGCAATGCTACTTTGTTTTGTTGGGAAACCTCATAAACTCTTTTTACTCCTTGACGAACATCAACTATTACCCCTCTTTTTGAGCCTCTTCTTCTTGTTGTTCCAACCACTAAAGCTTTATCCATTAGGGCGTCATCAAGACCCTTATAAATCTCTGCTTGTTCAAGAATGTCTTTGCTTGCCCATGCCATCCAGTAGGCTTCATCTGACAGGAGAGGGGGATTAATAAGAACAAGCCTTGTAAATCCCATATTTTTTATTGCTCTTGCAGAAGAGCCTATATTGCCGGGTTCTTTTGGTTCAACAAGAACAAAATATATATTTTGTTTCCAAGACATAGCTAAAAAGGCTCAATATCTGAAATTGCATTTTCCTCAAGCTCTATAAGGGTTTTATGTAACTCATGTTGGGCTACTTTAAGCTTATTTTTACAGAAACGAATAAGTTCTGCAGCTCTTTTAACTTTCTCAACAAGAATATCCACATCTACTTCTTGAGACTCTATATATCTTAATATTTCTTCAATCTCCTTTATTGCCTTAGAATAGTTTAAGTTCTCCATGCTCTTCCTCCTTTTTGATAACATTTCCTAAAATTTTTCCTCTGTAAAGTTGAATCTGTACTTTACTGCCTACTTTGACATCCTTAGAGTTTTTTAAAACCCTTCCGTTTACATAAGTAATACTGTAGCCTCTTTTAAGAATATTTTCTGGATGTAAAAGATTCAGTTTTTCTCCATATCCTTCAATCTGAAGATTTTTAATTGTTAGAATATTGCTTATCTTTGCCACAATTTTATCCTTAAAGGAGCTTAACTTAAAATTTGTTTTATTTATATGTTCTTCCATTTTATTTTTTAATTTATTTTCAATATTTGTCATTTTTATCTCCTCTGATTTAATGCAAAGATTTGTTTGTCTGAGGAGCTCGTGTTTAATGGAGAAGATTTTTTCTCTTTGACTGTGAACCTTTTTTAATGTGCTATTATGAAGAGTTTTAATAAGGAGCTCAAAATTTTTTGCTAATCTTTCTTTTAGGTTTTTACCTGCAATTTGAAATCTATTAATTAAACCTTCATTTTTTGAAAGCTCAATCTTTAAAAGAGTTTCTGTTCTATGAATTATAGATTTTTTAAGATTTTCAATCTTTGTGTCAAACTCCACAGCCCGTTCAATTATGAATTTTGCTACTTCAGAAGGTGTCTTAAAGCTTTTTGATGAAACAAAGTCGGCTACTGTTTCATCTCTTGTATGTCCTATTCCTGTAAAGATTGGAATAGGCATCAATGCTATTGTCTTTGCAAGCTCATACTCATTAAAGCATGCTAAATCTGCTACTGAGCCTCCTCCACGAATTAAGACAACTACATCAAAAAGGTTGGCTTCTGCTTTACAGTCTTGGAAGGCTTGAACTAATGAGGATACAGCGCTTTCACCTTGAACAAAGGCATCAAAGAGCTTTATATAGAACTTAAATCCATAACTATTTTCTCTTAAAATTTTTAAAAAATCCTCATAGCCTGCAGCATATTCACTTGAAACAACAGCAATTCTTTGAATTACTAAAGGAATTTCTATACTCTTATTTTTATCGATTAATCCTTCTTTAGTAAGTCTTTCTATTACTTCCTTTTTCTTTAAAGCCATATCTCCGACTGTATAGGATGGATCTATTTGAAGAATATTTAACTTAAATCCATGTTTTTCATGAAATATAGCTTTACCAAGAAAGAGTATTTTTATGCCTTTTTGTAAATTCATACCAGTGTTATTGATAAAATCATAGACTGTGCCTATGTTGCTACGCCAAACAACAGCATCAGCTTGAGCAATTATTTCATTGTCCTTTTTTTCTACTAGTTCAAACCGATAATGTCCATTTTTATCTATATCAACTTTTGCTACCTCGGCAACAATCCAACGAAGATCAGTATGCTCTTGTATTATCTCACGAACTTCATTTAAATACTGTGATAATGTCTGATATGTTACTTCTACATTAAACATTTAAGCAAGCCTCTTTAATGAGCTCCTTCATCTGTCTTACTGCTTCTTTAATTCCAACTAAAACAGCTCTTGAAACTATACTATGTCCAATATAAAGAGCTCTTAATCCTTTTATTGAAGCAATTGGTTTTACATTGTAGTAGTTTAAACCATGTCCAGCATTTGTTTTAAGTCCTAAGCTTACAGAGTAGGCTATAGCATCTTTAATTCTCTCAAGTTCTTTAAGCTGCTGTAATCCCTTTGAGTCAGCGTAATATCCTGTATGAATCTCTACCATATCTGCTCCGACTTCCTTTGAACACTCAATATCAGCTCTTGATGGATTTATGAATAGACTTACAGGAATTCCACCATCTTTAATTCTTTTTATCACATCTTTCAAAGAATCCTTAATGGCAAGCACATTTAATCCACCTTCAGTTGTGATCTCTTCTCTTTTTTCTGGAACAATAGTTACCATGTCTGGTTTTATACTTAATGCTATATTAATCATCTCTTCTGTTGCTGCCATCTCAAGATTTAGCTCATTAGGAACAATTTCTCGCAAAAGTTTTAAATCTCTATCTTGTATATGTCTTCTGTCTTCTCTTAAATGTACAGTTATTCCGTCTGCTCCACCTAAGATAGCCAAAGTTGCAGCCATTATAGGATCTGGCTCAAATGTTCTTCTTGCTTGTCTTACAGTTGCAACATGGTCAACATTTACTCCTAACAGCACCATCTTGCCCTCCACGATTTTATTGTTTTTTTTAAAATTATATCACTATATGATTTTATTTGACAAAATAAATTTTTTTGAGATATTATATAAAGTTTAAAGGGACCTTGTCCCTTACTAATTAATTTTCATGGGAGGAGGTAGTAAATTGTATGCTTTAGGGACCCATCTTTTAATTGAACTAAAGGATTGTAATCCCGAGATCCTCAAGAGCCTTGAAGGCGTCAAAAATATTCTGGTAGATGCTGCCAGAAAAGCCAATGCAACTATTATTAATGTAACTTTCCATGAGTTTAGCCCTTTTGGTGTAAGTGGTGTTGTTGTTATTGCTGAATCCCATCTGGCGATTCATACTTGGCCTGAATATGGATTTGCAGCAGTTGATGTGTTTACTTGTGGAGACACAATAAAGCCAGAGGTTGCTGCAAAATACATTATTGAAGCCTTTGAGTGTAGGAATCCGTCAATAGTTGAGATGAAAAGGGGTATAATTTCTTACAATAACGAAAAACTGCCTCATAAGGTATGTCATGAAGAATTGGAAGTGGTATATTGAGCAGACTTCAGACAATGAGATTATTCTTCATTCTCTGAGGGAAATTCTTTATTCAGGAAGCTCTCCCTATCAGAGAATTGAAGTAATTAGGTCTGGAAACTTCGGCAGATGTCTTATTCTTGATGGTAAGATGCAGTCTGCTGAGACAGATGAGTTTATTTATCATGAAGCATTGGTGCATCCAATTATGCTTATAAGTAATACCGTAGAAAAAGTTTTAATAGCAGGAGGAGGAGAAGGAGCTACGCTTAGAGAAGTTTTAAAGTATCCTGTGAAAGAAGTTATTATGGTTGATCTTGACCGCTCAGTTATTGAGGTATCTAAGAAGTATCTACCAGAATGGAGCAATGGTGCTTTTGATGATCCGAGAGTACTTCTTGAGATTAATGATGCTCGGGCTTATATAGAGAAAGTTAAGAACTATTTTGATGTAATTATTATAGATTTACCTGAGCCAGCAGAAGGAGGCCCTGCTTATTTACTTTATACAAAAGAGTTTTATGAGAAAGTCAAAGAAGCTTTAACAGAAGAGGGAATGATGGTTACTCAGTCTGCTTCAACAGCTATACATAATATAAGAGTCTTTGTATCAATAGTGAGGACTCTTAAAGAGGTTTTTCCCTATGTAAAACCCTATACTGTGTTTGTACCTTCTTTTTTTGCTCCTTGGGGATTTGTTCTTGCTTCAAAAAAGATAGATCCAGATATTAGTAAGGAGAGTATTAAGAATAAGCTTTCTTCTATTGAGGAGACTCTTAAATTTTATGATATTGATGCTCATCAAGCTATGTTTTCCCTTCCAAAACATATAAAAAATGCTATAGAAAAAGGAGGGGTAGTCATCAGAGATGACTCCCCTCTATCATTTTATTAATCTTTCTTTTTTGCAGGTAGTACAGCTAATCCTGGAAGCTCTTTCCCCTCAAGGAGTTGAAGTGCAGCTCCTCCACCAGTTGAAATAAAAGAAATTGAATCACTTACTCCTGCTTTATGCACAGCATAGTCAGTATCTCCTCCTCCAACAATTGTAAAGGCATAGGAGTCTGCTACAGCATGAGCAATTGCAAATGTTCCTCTTGAGAAGGCATCTATCTCAAAAACACCCATAGGTCCATTCCAAAGAATTGTCTTTGCATTTTGAAGTGCTACTGTAAATAGCTTTACAGTAGCAGGTCCGATGTCTAATCCACGCCATCCAGATGGTATCTCTTGAATTGGAACAATTTTTGTCTCAGCTCCTGGTTCTATACTTTGGGCGATTACAACATCAACAGGCAAATAAAACTTAACTTTGTTTTGGCGAAGCTTTTCCATTATCTTCAAGGCAAAATCAACCATATCTAATTCAACCAAAGAGTCTCCTATTTCATATCCTAAGGCTTTAATAAATGTAAAAGCCATCCCTCCACCAATTAGGATTTTGTCTGCCTTGTCTGCAAGATTTTCAAGGACTCCGATTTTACCACCAACTTTAGCTCCGCCAAGTATAACAACAAATGGTCTTATGGGAGACTCAACGACTCCTTTGAGATACTCTACTTCTTTTTTAAGTAGGAAACCAGCAGCAGCTGGAATAAGCTTCGGAATCCCTACTATTGAAGCATGCAGTCTATGACAAGTTCCAAAGGCATCGTTTATGTAAAAATCTGCTAATGAAGCAAGAGCTTTTGCAAACTTTTCATCATTTCGCTCCTCCTCAATATGAAATCTCAAATTTTCAAGAAGAATAACATCTCCTTCTTTCATCTTTGAAACCATGTGTTCTACTTGAGGACCAATACAGTCAGGAGCAAATAGAACTTCTTTATTAAGAAGTCTTTGAAGTCTTCTTGCAACAGGCGACAATGAAAGCTTAGGATCTACTTTTCCCTTTGGTCTTCCAAGATGAGAGGCAAGAATAACTTTTGCTCCCTCATCTATAGCATAGTTTATAGTAGGAAGTGTAGATCGTATTCTTCTGTCATCAGTAATCATAAGATTAGCATCTAAGGGAACATTAAAATCTGCACGAATGAATACTCTTTTACCCTTAATTGGTAAATCTTCAATTGTCATTTTATCAAAAGAATTGTTAAAAGGTGTCATTTCTGTCCTCCTTAAATTTTTTCCTTGAGATAGAGAATAAGATCTCTCAATCTGCAACTGTAGCCATATTCGTTGTCATACCAGCAGATCACCTTTGCTAGTCTTCCTTCAATAACCTTGGTAAGAAGTGCATCTACTATACTTGAGTAGGGAGAACCGTTAAAATCAATTGAGACAAGAGGCTCTTCAGTATAATAGAGTATTCCTTTAAGTTCCTCTTGAGAAGCTTTTTTTAATGCGTCATTAATATCGTTTTCTGTAACATCTTTGCTTAACTGAACAACCAAATCAACCATAGATACATTAGGAGTAGGAACTCTTATAGCCATTCCATCAAGTTTTCCTTTCAGTTCAGGCAGAACTTTTCCAACAGCTTTTGCAGCTCCTGTTGTAGTTGGAATCATTGACACTGCCGCAGCTCTTGCTCTTCTTAAATCTTTGTGGGGAAGATCGAGAATTCTCTGATCATTTGTATAGGCATGCACAGTAGTAGCAAATCCTCTTTCAATTCCGAAGTTTTCATGTAAAACCTTAGCAACTGGTGCAAGACAATTTGTAGTGCAAGAGGCATTTGATATGATTTTATGTTTTTCTGGATCAAGAAGATGATGATTTACTCCCATAACAACTGTGATATCCTCTTCTTTTGCAGGTGCTGAAATTATAACCCACTTTGCTCCTGCCTCAAGATGTTTTGAGGCTCCTGCTCTGTCAGTAAATCTTCCAGTTGACTCTACTACAACATCAACATCTAAATCAGACCAAGGAAGTTTTTCAGGAGAGGTTTCAGAAAATATTTTAATCTCTCTTCCATCAACCACAAGCATGTTATCAACGGCTTTAACATCACCTTTAAACCTTCCATGAACAGAGTCATATTTCAGTAAATGTGCTAATGTAGGAGCATCTGTTAGATCATTTACAGCAACTATTTCAAGCTCAGGATAGTCAATACTGGCACGAAAAAAAAGTCTTCCAATTCTACCAAAGCCGTTAATTGCTACTTTCATTCTACACCTCCGATTTTATGTTTTATTAAAACTGTTGATTATCATGCCTGTAAGAAGTTTCGGATAAAAATAAGTTGATTTAGGAGGCATTCTTAACCCCTTTAAAGCTACTCTTTCTATCTCTTCTACTTTTGTTGATCTTAATATAAAGACCGCATCACATTTTCCCTCTTTAACAAATTTTATACTTTTTTCTATATCAGTTTCATAGCAGACTTCTTTCTTTGGAAAAAGCTTCAAAATAATCTCTTCAACTAATGTAACATCAAGTTTACCCAACTCATCAGGAAGATGTTTAGGTGGTTTCCCTTTATAATAAAGTATAAACCATTTGTTTTCTTTTAGATAAAGACCTATATGTTTAGGACCTCTGTTTTCAAGTGATTCCTCTATGTCTGAGCCATTAAATTCAATTAATGAAAACATATCTTGATTTTTTTTAATTTCTTCCTCAACTCTTAGCGGAGTTATTAAAAGTCTATGGGTTGGTAAAATAAGATATCCATTATCTTCTATGTTTGTAAGAAACATTAAAACATAGTTCCAGGGCGCATCTTTACAGTTGGGATACAGTTTATTCATCTTTTCTCTAAACTCTAAAGCAACTTCATATCTATGGTGTCCGTCAGCTATAAAAATCGGTTTATCCTTTAGCTCTCTCACTATCTCATCAATTATTTTTTTATCGGAGATTTTATATAACTTATGAATGTTACTGTCTAAATCAGTTGCTACAATAAAAGGTTCTTTTAACTCTTCAAGGATTTTTGATGTTATTCTTTCTTTAGATCTGTAAAGTGAAAAAATTAGAGAAGTGTTTGCCATACAGTATTTCATAAGAGAGAGCCTATCTACCTTAGGTTTTGAATAGGTTTGTTCATGAGGATAAATACCTTTTCCAAGCTCTTCAAGTTTAACAATACAGACTAAGCCTCTTAAAACATTTTTTTTATTTTTATAGGAATAATCAATTTCATAACCATAAAGATTTTCAGTTTCATCTTGAATTAATACATCCTCATTAAGCCATTTACTAAGATATTTCCTTGCAAGCTCATATTTATTAAAATTTGGAGAGTTCTCTCCACAATCAATCCTTACAATATTGTAAGGACTTTTTTCATAAAGAATTCTTTTAAGTTCATCAGAAATAATATCATAAGGAGGAGACATCACATCAGAGCAGTTTACTTTTTTGGGATTATAAAGTATTCCTCTAAAAGCTCTTACAATTGCCATAGGTTTTATGATAACATTTAAAACTTATGTAGCTCAATAAAGTTTAAATGTGTTAAACTTTTTGAAATGGATGTAATAAGAAAAAGTATAGTTTTACCTAAGATTGGACAAGTTAGAATAACATTCTATAGAGATAAGAGAAAATCTACAAAAGATAAAACCACTTTCTCTATGCCCTTTGATCTTCAATCTTCAGAGGAAGAAGTAAGTGGGGAGATAATCTACAGTCCGGTGTTTAGATCCTGCAGGATTTTATGGAATGAGACGCCTTTAGATGAAAGATTAAAAGAGGGTTCAGAAGGATTTATTAAAGAGTTTTTATTTGGAGAATTAATGTCAGTAACAGAGCCTATAGACTCACAGGAGGCTCAAGAGATTTTCCAGGAATTTATAAAATTTTTTAATAGTTCAATAAAAGTTAATTTAAATCCAAATGGAACTTTAACTTTCAACATACCTGTTTTTGGTAAGGTATTAAGTTTTGTTCTTAGAAAAAAGGATACAGGAGAGTTTATTTTAAATGATGAAGGCATTACTCTAAGAAAATTTAGACCCTATGAAAGAGGACAAAAAGATAAGGTTATTTATACTGTAAAGAAATTAGGAATGGAAATAAGAGATGAGGAAATTTATATGGAGTCTTCTAAAGAGAATTTGGCTGAAAATATTATAAAGTTTATACAACTTATTACTTCAGTTCATCTTTTTTATTTTATCTGAGATTTGACTATAAAAAAGACAAAATTTTAACATTCATAATATGGGTTTTGAGTTTGTCCATTTGCATCTGCATACTGAGTATAGTCTTTTAGATGGTGCAATAAGAATTAATGAGGTTGTTAGACAGGCAAAGCAGTACAGAATGCCTGCTGTAGCAATTACAGATCATGGAAATCTATTTGGAGTTATTGAGTTTTATAAACAATGTAAAGAATATGATATTAATCCAATAATAGGATGTGAACTTTATGTAGCTCCTCAAAGCCGTTTTGATAAATCAAAAACTAAAGATCTTGAAGAGGCTTCATATCATCTGATTGTTCTTGTTGAAGATGAGAAAGGATACAGAAACTTAAATCAATTGATCACGCTTTCCTACTTTGAGGGATTTTACTATAAACCGAGAGTAGATTTAGAGCTTCTTTCTCAGTACAGCGATGGACTAATAGCACTTTCTGGATGTCTTAAAGGAGAGATACCCTATTGGATTTTACAGAATAATTTAGAGAAGGCAATTTTGGCAGCAAAGAACTTTAAAGAAATATTCGGAGAAAGATTTTTTCTTGAGATTCAGTCAAATGGAATTCCAGAACAGGCGGTAGTTAACCAAAAACTTATAGAAATTTCAAATTCTCTAAATATACCATTAGTGGCAACCAATGATTGTCACTATCTTCGCAAAGAAGATGCAAGAGCACATGAGATTTTGCTTTGTATACAAACTGGCAAAACAATAAAAGATGAAAAAAGATTTAAATTTCAAACTGATGAGTTTTACTTTAAATCTCCTCAAGAGATGTACTTAACATTTAAGGAAATTCCTCAGGCAATTAAAAACACTCTATATATAGCTGAAAGATGTGAATTTAATTTTTCCTTAGGAAATTATAAACTTCCAAAGTATGATGTGCCAGAGGGATATAGTGAGGATGAGTTTCTGGAAAGAATAGCTATAGAGGGCTTAAAAGAGAGATTTAATGGAGAGCCACCAGCTGAATATATTGAAAGACTAAATAAAGAACTGGAAGTAATAAAAAGAACAGGATTTTCCTCATACTTTTTAATTGTTTGGGATTTCATAAACTATGCAAGAAAAAGAAACATTCCAATTGGACCTGGAAGAGGCTCTGCAGCTGGAAGTCTTGTTTCCTATGCACTGAAGATAACTGATATAGATCCAATTAGGTATGGTCTTTTATTTGAAAGATTTCTGAATCCCGAAAGAGTAAGTATGCCCGATATTGATGTTGATTTCTGTAAAGACAGGAGAGCAGAAGTTATAGAGTATGTAAGGCAGAGGTATGGCTATGACAAAGTTGCAAATATAATAACTTTCGGAAGACTTACAGCAAGAGCTGTGGTAAGAGATGTTGGAAGAACTCTTAATATACCCTACTCTGAAGTAGACAGATTAGCAAAAAGTATACCTTTAGCTTCTTCATCTTTGGAAGAAGCTATTAATTTAGATCCAAAATTTAGAGAAACAATACAAAGAAATGAAACCTATAAAGAGCTTATACAGATAGCATTAAGACTTGAAGGACTTGTTAGACACTCTTCTCAGCATGCAGCAGGAGTTGTAATAAGTCCTGAACCACTACTAAATTTTATGCCTCTTTATAAAAATCCTGGAGAAGACATTGTAATAACTCAATTTGATATGAAAGCTTTAGAGGATATAGGATTACTTAAGTTTGACTTTCTTGGACTTAAAACACTTACAGTAATACATGACACAGTTAAGTACGCAGCTGAACAGGGTAAAAAGATAGATTTAAACAGTATACCCTTAGATGATCCTGACACATATAAGCTTCTTTCATCAGGTCAAACAACTGGTATATTTCAACTTGAAAGCAGAGGCATGAGAGATCTTCTTCAAAGGATGCAACCAGAAAGATTTGAAGATCTTATAGCTCTTGTAGCTTTATACAGACCCGGACCTCTTGGAAGTGGAATGGTTGAAGATTTTATAAAGAGAAAAAAGGGATTAATTCCTATAGAGTATTCTCTACCAGAGCTTAAGGAGATACTTGATGAGACTTACGGAGTAATTCTTTATCAAGAACAAGTTATGAGAATTGCTAACAAAATCGCTGGATTTACAATGGGACAGGCTGATGTTCTAAGAAAAGCTATGGGTAAAAAGATACCAGAGCTTATGGTATCATTGAAAGACGATTTTATAAAGGGAGCAACTCAGAAAGGTATTTCTCCATCTGATGCAGAAGCTTTATTTAATATAATGGCTGCTTTTGGTGAGTATGGCTTTAATAAATCCCATTCAGCTGCCTATGCTTATTTGGCTTATGTAACAGCCTATTTAAAAGCACACTATCCTTTAGAGTTTTTTGCAGCAAACCTCTCAAATGAGATGGGAGATGAAAATAAGACTGTTAAATTTATTAATGAGTGTAAATCTTGGTCAATTGAAGTAAAAGGACCTGATATAAATGAAAGTGAAAGGTTGTTTACAATTACAAATAATGCTATAAGATTTGGACTCGAGGCTGTAAAGGGTGTTGGAGAAGCAGCAATTGAAAGCATTCTTAAAGAAAGAAAGAAAAAAAGGTTTACTTCTCTTCATGATTTCTTAATAAGAGTTGACACAAGAAAAGTTAACAAGAAAGTAGTAGAATCTCTTATTAAAGCCGGAGCATTTGATTCTCTTTATCCGTCTTTGTCCTCTAATGAAGCAAGAGCTCTTGCTATGGAGGAGTTAAACTCCTTTAAGGAGGGAGCTGTTGGAAGAGGATTATTTATAGCTTATGATAGTGTTCCTGCTTGGGATAATGCAACTTTACTTAAAGAGGAGAAGTCTTCATTAGGTTTTTATCTGATAAGCCATCCTATGAAGCCTTTAAGGGCAGCTCTAAATAAAAAGGCTGTTTTACCAATAGCTGATATATTTGATATAGAGGAAGAGGTGGAGGAAGAAGATTTAAAGGAGGTTAAGATAGCTGGAATAATAGAAGAGGTAAAAAGTAAGGCAAAAGATAGGGGAGTTGTTGGCTACATTACAATTGAAGATGAAACAGCAAGAGTTGAAGTTGTTATCTATCCTGAGGTTTTTCAGAAGTATAGAGAGATACTTCAGGAAAAAAATTTGATTCTTATTAAAGGAGTTGTTATTAAATCAAATGATTCATTAAAATTTGTTGCTAAAGAGATAGAAAGTCTAAATGATTTAGAGTTTAAGGTAAAATATGAGATAGCTGTTGACTGCTCAGACAGCAAAAAAGCCTATCAGATACTAAAGAAAGTTAGAGAATTTCTTACCGATAAAAGAGATGGTCAAGGAAGCATATATATTTGTTTGAAATTTCCTGAGTATGATGTTATAATTCTAAGTCCTTTTGAGCCTTGTATTGATTTTGAATCAAAGATACAGATGATTAAAGAGTGTAAAGTGAGAGTTGTATGACCTACTATCTTGATTTTGAAAAACCTATTCAAGAGCTTGAAACAAAGATAGAAGAGCTAAAGAAGCTTTCTGATGGTGGTGATATAGATCTATCTCAGGAGATAAAGAGACTTAATAGAAAACTTAAGGAGTTAAAAATTGAAATATTTTCCAATCTTACCGCTTGGCAAAAAACCCAACTTGCACGACATCCTGAAAGACCCTATACTATGGATTATATTTCCTTGATTTTTGACGATTTTATAGAGTTACATGGAGATCGTAGATTTGGAGATGATCCTGCAGTTGTGGCAGGAGTCGGTAAAATAGGAGAGAAGTCTTTTGCTATTGTAGGACACCAAAAGGGCAGAACAATAAAAGAAAGAATTTACAGAAATTTCGGACAAGCACACCCAGAAGGATATAGAAAAGGCTTAAGAGTTATGAAACTAGCTGAGAGATTTTCAATTCCCGTAGTAACAATGATAGACACACCAGGAGCTTACCCCGGAATAGGAGCTGAAGAGAGAGGTCAGGCAGAAGCTATCGCAACTTGTTTAATGGAGATGTCACAGCTGAAAACACCAATTGTCGGATTTGTTATAGGAGAAGGTGGAAGTGGTGGAGCGTTAGCTTTTAGTGTTTGTGATAAACTTTTTATGCTTGAATACTCTATTTACTCTGTTATCTCTCCCGAAGGCTGTGCTGCAATACTTTGGAAGAAAGGCGGTGAAGTAGGAGTCGAGGATTATGCTAAGGCCGCTGAAGAACTTAAACTAACAGCACAGGATTTAAAAGAATTCGGGATAATTGATGATGTAATTCAAGAGCCACTTGGTGGTGCTCATAGAGATCATCAAGAGATTGCAAAAAGAGTAAAAAACAAGTTATTGGAAGCAATTGAAGAGATTATGGCAATTCCTACTGAGGAGCTTCTTAAGAGGCGATATGAAAAATTCAGAAAAATAGGAGATTTCTGGAGCTTAAAAATTCGTAAAACCTAAATCTCACTATGCTATAATACTTTTCATGGGTAAAAGTAATAAAAGAGGATACTTTGGAATATATGGAGGTAGATTCGTTCCTGAGACTTTAATGCCAGCTCTGGAGGAGCTGGAGAAAGCTTTTGTAGTAGCAAAGAGAGATAAAAATTTTCTCAATACTTTTTACACTCTTTTAAAAGACTATGTAGGAAGACCTACACCTCTTTATTTTGCAGAAAGACTTACTAAGCATCTTGGAGGAGCAAAGATTTATCTTAAAAGAGAGGATCTTGCTCATACAGGAGCTCATAAAATAAATAATGCCTTAGGACAGGCTTTATTAGCAAAAATGATTATGAATAAGGAAAGAGTCATTGCTGAAACAGGAGCTGGTCAGCATGGTGTTGCTACAGCAACTGCAGCAGCGCTTGTAGGATTGAAGTGTGATATTTATATGGGAACGGAAGATACTCAAAGACAGGCACTTAATGTCTTTAGAATGACTCTTTTGGGTGCTCAAGTGATACCTGTGGATGCAGGCTCAAAAACATTGAAAGATGCTATTAATGAAGCTCTAAGAGATTGGACTACAAATGTAAGAAATACTCATTATGTAATGGGTACTGTTTTTGGTCCGCATCCTTATCCACTGCTTGTTAAATTTTTTCAGTCTATTATCGGAGTGGAAACAAAAAGGCAGATACTGAAGAAAGAAGGTAGACTTCCTGATCTTTTAATTGCTTGTGTTGGAGGAGGAAGTAACTCAATCGGTCTTTTTAATGCCTTTTTAAGATATAGTAACGTCCAAATGATTGGTGTAGAGGCCGGAGGCAAAGGAATTGAAACAGGACTGCATGCAGCGAGATTTGCAGGTGGTTCACTTGGTATATTTCAGGGTTGTCTTAGCTATGTTCTTCAGAATGAAGATGGTAATATTCTTGATACTCACTCAGTCTCTGCGGGATTAGATTATGCTTCAGTTGGTCCAGAGCATGCCTACTTAAGAGATATCGGTAGAGTTAAATATACCTGTGCTACTGATGAAGAGGCACTGCAAGCTTTTGAGCTATTAAGTAGAGTTGAAGGAATTACTCCAGCTCTTGAGTCAGCACATGCAGTTGCAGAGGCAGTAAAAATAGCACCAAAGATGTCAAAGGATTCAATAATTGTTGTGAATCTTTCAGGAAGAGGAGACAAAGATGTCCAGCATGTAGCAAGGCTGAGAGGTATCTCTTTATGAAAGGCTTTAGGGTAAGAGAGACTCTTGAGATTTTAAAGAGAAAAAATAAGAAAGCCTTTATCCCTTATATAATGGCAGGAGATCCAAATTTAGAGGAGACAGAAAAAAGGCTTAAGCTACTTGAGGAAGAGAAAGCAGATTTAGTAGAGCTTGGTGTTCCTTTTACAGATCCTTTAGCAGATGGACCAACAATACAGGCAGCAGCTTACAGAGCCTTGAAATCTGGGACAACTTTAAAAAAAATTTTAGATTTTCTTAAGGCTCTAAACATAAGTGTTCCAATAGTTTTAATGACTTACTTAAATCCTGTGTTCTGTTACGGAATAGAGAGATTCTTTAAAGATGCAAAGAATGCCTCTGTTTCAGGAGTTATTTTCCCTGACTTAACAGTTGAAGAGTCAGAGCAGTATGTTAAGTATGCTAAAAAATACGAGATAGACACTATATTTCTTGTTGCTCCCACATCAACTCCGAAGAGAGTCAGCAAGATTGTAAAAGCATCAACAGGTTTTGTTTACTATGTTTCTATTACAGGAATAACAGGTGCGGCTTTAAGACTTGATAAGGACTTTAAAAAACACATAGGTTATGTAAGAAGTTTTGGCAAACCAGTTTGTATTGGCTTTGGTGTTAGTACTCCTGAGGAGGCAAGATATGTAGCTCAATTTGCTGATGGAGTTATTGTTGGAAGCGCAATTGTTAAAAAATTTTATGAAAACTTCTCTGATGGAAGAGATTTTATAAAAAGTTTAAGAGAGGCGATATAATGGCATGGTTTAAAGGAAAAGAACCAAAGATAGAAAAGAAAGTTAAGATTCCAGAAGGATTATGGGTTAAATGTGAAAACTGTAAAGAGATAATCTATAGGAAAGAACTTGAAAGCAATTTAAAAGTCTGTCCTAAATGTAACTATCACTTTAGAATCTCGGCAAAAGAGAGAATTGCTCTTATTACTGATGGAGGTAGTTTCTCTGAGCTAGATTTAGACCTTAAAAGCCCTGATCCCTTAGGATTTAAAGATACTATAAGTTATAAAGAAAGACTTGAAGAAAATGAGAAAAAAACGGGTCTTAAAGAGGCTGCTATATATGGAGAGGCAAAGATAAATGGAAGAGAAGTTGTCATAGCAGTGTTGGATTTTGCCTTTATGGGTGGAAGCATGGGAAGTGTAGTTGGTGAAAAGGTTACAAGAGCGATTGAAAAAGCTATAGAAAAAAAAGTTCCATTAATTATAGTTTCTTCTTCAGGCGGAGCAAGAATGCAAGAAGGAATGTTTTCTCTTATGCAAATGGTTAAAACTTCTCAAGCCATTGGAAAACTGAAGGAAGAAAAAATTTTATATATATCTGTTTTAGCTGATCCAACTTTCGGAGGAGTTACCGCATCTTTTGCTATGCTGGGTGATATTATAGTTGCTGAGCCACGGAGTCTTATAGGTTTTGCTGGTCCAAGAGTCATTCAGGAGACTATAAAACAACAGCTTCCTGAAGGTTTTCAAAGAGCTGAGTTTCTTCTTAAGCACGGAATGGTTGATTTGGTTGTAGAAAGAAAAGAGCTAAAAAACACAATATCAAAGCTTATAAATCTTTTTATGCCTGAAAAAAATGAAAGAAGACATTAAAATCTTGATTAATCAGCTTTATGAGAGAAGAACAAAAGGTGTAAAGTTTGGATTAGAAAAGATTACTTTAGCTCTTGAAAGACTTGGCAGCCCTCATCATAGCTTCAATTCAATTCATATAGCAGGAACAAATGGTAAAGGCTCTGTAGCAAAGGTAATCTACAGTTTACTGAGAGCTCATGGAGAAAAGACAGGTGTATTTACATCACCTCATTTAGTCAGATTTACTGAAAGAGTAGTAGTAGATGATAAAGAGATTTCAGAGGAGGAAGTTTTAGAGGTTATTAAACAGATAGATCCTTACTGTAGAGAGCTTACTTTTTTTGAGTATGTAACAGTGATGGCTTTTTTTTATTTTAAAGAAAAAGGTGTGCGGTATGCAGTAGTTGAGACAGGAATGGGTGGTAGACTTGATGCTACAAATGTTTTAAAGCCTTTAGTATCTGTTATAACTTCTATAGGTTTTGATCATCAAGAGTTTCTTGGTAACGATATAGTTTCAATTGCAAAAGAAAAAGCTGGCATAATTAAATTTAATGTACCTGTGGTGTCAGCAAAGCAGTGTAAAGAAGCTGAAGAAGTTTTAAAGGAAGTAGCAGCAGAGAAAAAATCAAAGCTTTATCTATATGCTCAAGATTTTTTCTCAAAGTTAAAATTTATGAATTTTGATGGAGTCTTTTTTGACTTTTACTCTTTTGATAAAAATTTGTATGATTTATTTCTGCCTTTGACAGGTTTTCATCAAGTGGAGAATGCTTCTTTAGCATTAAAAGCCTTTTTAGAGTTTTATCCCTACTGGGAGGAAAAGTTTATTAAAGAGGGATTAAAGGAAGTTAAAATTTCAGGTAGACTGGAGATTTTAAGTAAAGAGCCTCTTGTTATTCTTGATGTTGCTCATAATCCTTTAGGTTGGCAAACTCTTTTAGAGTCTTTAAGATATCTTACAGAAAAGAAACCTGTCTTAGTTTTCGGTGTTATGAAAGATAAAGATGTCCGAAGTTTTATTGAATATTTTAAAGAAGATGCCTATCAAATGATATTTACTGTTCCAAGGTATGATAGATCACTTAGATATGAGGAGTTATTAATAAAAATGGACGGTTTTTACTCTAAAATTGAATATATACCTGAGCCTGAGGAGGCATTCAAAGAGGCGTTAAGTAGAGTGAGCAAAGATAAAAATCTGTATTTACTATGCACAGGTTCTAATTATCTTGTAGGTCATATAAAAGAGTTTCTGGGAGAAAAGTCTTTACATAGGACTTTAGGAGAGTTAATGTGAAAATATTTATCATTTTCATTATTTTTTTTCCTGCTTTAACATTCGCCTTAGAGATTACCTCTGATACTCTTGAATACTTTGAAAAAGACAAAAGATACGAAGCTATTGGAAATGTTCACATAAAAGATGAGACTTTTATTTTCAGAGCAGACAAAGTAGTTTACTATGAGCAAACTAAAGATATAGAAGGATACGAAAATTTTTATTATGAAGATGAAGAGATTATAGTTTGGGCAAAAGAAGGGAAAATGAATTTAGAGAAAAAAACCGCTGTTTTAAAAAACGCTATCCTTCATATAAAAAAAAGAGATTTCTGGATTACTGCAGAGGAGATAGAAAGGTTAAGTGAAATAAAATATAGAGCAAAAAGGGCTACATTTTCCACCTGCGAAATACAAAGGGAAAAATCGCAGCCTTGGTGTTTTTCAGCAGAAGCAGTTGATTTAGTTTTGGATGACATATTTATTTCAAGGATGACCACCTTTAAAGTAAAGGATATTCCTCTAGTATTTACTCCAGTGTTTTGGGGACCTGGAGGCACTAATAGAAAATCGGGTTTTTTACCTTTTAGAGTGGGGAGCTCTAATACCAGGGGAGTCCAACTTTCTGCTGCCTACTATCATGTCATTGACAGCAGTAAAGATTTAACTGCTTACATAGACTACCTGTCAAAAACAGGGATTGGAAAGGGTATAGAGTACAGATATATAGATTTTAATACAAAGGGGATGTGGTATGCCTACCAGATAGATGACCGACAACTTGACAGAAGCTATTTGGAGTTGAGGGCAGTTCATCTTCGGAAGACTAAAGGATTAGATATTATTCTTGATATAAACTATGTAAACAAAAATGATTTTTATAAAGAGTATGGAGACACAAGATCAATTTCCAATACTTATCTTTTTAGACAATATGGTAAAGATTTACAAGGAAGATACAGTAGTTTTCTTCAATCCTCTGCTGAGGTTTCTTTATCTTTAGTTGGCTCAAGATTTTACTTGCTAACTCAAAGCTGGAAAGATTTAAGATACGATGGAGTAAGCCCGCCAGGGAAAATAGAGTTAGGATATGTCGTATATCCATACAAATTCGGTCTTTTGAATATAAATTTTAATACTAATCTAGCAGAGTATTATAAAGAAGATGGACTCAAAGGCTTGAGATTTGAGCTTTCTCCAGAGTTAACTTACAGTTTTGGAGATATCATAAAAATTAGTCAGAGTTTGTCATTAAAAGGAATAATTTATAATCTTAAAGAGACATCTCCCTATGAGGATATTTCTCATAGAGAAATGATTCTTTACAATGCAAAGGTTTTCTCAAGGCTTTATAAAAACACAGAAAGTATTTTTCATTTATTAGAGCCTTTTTTTGAAGGATTATGGATCGGTGTCAGTGGAAAGCCTCCTGTTTTAAGTAGTATAGAGTTGGTTGACAGCACGGCTCTTATAAGAGCTGGTTTTTACAATAAACTTAAATTGAAAAATATAGATATTGAGGGAAGAGTTGCTCAAATTTATGATTTCAGGGCAAAAGGTGAGTGGAGTAGATTATATCCACTCCTAATAGAAGGGATATTAACTTTTTGGAAAATCAGAGTGGGCTTTGATACCTATCAAAACATATCAAAAGGGAAAATTGAAAGATTTAATAGCTGGATAAGTTTTACTCCCGATGAAAATACATCAATCTATTTAAGTCAGAGATACACAACAGATAATGCTATTTCTCCTTCTTACATATGGTCACCAACCTTAAGAAACCAGTACAGTTTCAAGCAAGAAAGAGGAATAAAAACTTATTCTGTAACAGTCGTAAAAAATATCTCTCAGAGATGGTCTTTAAGCACTAACATAAACTACAATGCTAATGGTGAGGGATTAAGAGACAGCTCTTTTAATGTAAGATACTCTGAGAAGTGTTGGGCAACTAATGTTTCTGTTGCAAGGCGTCCTATATTAAGGGAAGGTAAAGAGACATCAGAGTTTAGTTTTACAGTATTATTTGAACTGAAGGGTGTGGGAGCAATAAAACTTTTATGAATTGGGTTATAGTTCTTAATAAACCTAAAGGACTTACAAGTCAAGAGGCTGTAACAAAAATAAAAAGAATTTTTAAAGTAAAGAAAGCAGGCCATGCTGGAGCTCTTGATCCTATGGCAACCGGTGTTTTACTTGTTTGTCTCAATGAGGCAACAAAGATTACACCTTTTCTTATTGAGCTTGATAAAGAGTATGTTTTTAAAGCAAGATTTGGAGTATCTACAGACAGCTATGACGCAGAAGGCAAAATAACTAAAGTGGTTGAGAACTTTGAAATTGAAAGAGTTAAAGTTGAACAGATAGTTAAAAAATACATAGGAGAAATAATGCAACTGCCTCCAATGTATTCAGCAGTCAAAATTGATGGAACCCCACTTTATAAACTTGCAAGAAAAGGTGTAGAAGTAGAAAGGAAACCAAAAAAGGTTACTGTCTATTCAATAGAAATTGAAGAGTTTGTTCCACCTTTTGTCACTTTTAAGGTTTCATGTAGTAAAGGCACATATATAAGAACTCTTTGTCATGATATAGGTGAGGATCTCGGAGTTGGTGCTCATATTGTTGAGCTTGTAAGGACAAAAGTGGGGAAATTTACAGTTGAAGAAGCTGTTAAGTTAGAATCTTTAAAAGATGATTTTAATTCTTCTAAAGGCAGTATCTTAACAATAGATAATGCATTGTATTTTTTACCTTCAGTAGTAGTTCCTGAACAACTTAAGCAGAGATTTTTGAACGGAAACCCTGTTAAAATTCCTTTCGGAGTTGTTCCCTCTGGTGTGGTAAAAGTAAAAGACAATACTGGAAGACTTCTTGGTGTAGGATATGGAAATGGTATGATAGTAAAACCAGAAAGAATAATATGGGAGGATAAATTATGATACCAAGATATACAAGAAAAGAAATGGGTGATATATGGAGTATAGAAAACAAGTTCAGAAAATGGCTTCTTGTAGAGATAGCTGTCTGTGAAGCATGGGCAGAGCTTGGAAAAATTCCTAAGGATGCTTTATTGGAGATTAAAGAGAAAGCAGATCCATTAAAGTGGTTTACAACTGATGAGGATATAAAAAGGATTGAAGAGATTGAAGCCATTGTAAAACACGATGTAGTTGCCTTTTTAACTGCTGTAGCAGAAAAGGTTGGTCCTGTTTCTCGCTATATTCACATGGGGCTTACCTCTTATGATGTGGTAGATACAGCACTTGCTTTACAAATGAAAGAAGCAGCTGAGCTTATAATGAAGGATTTAGTAAAGCTAAAAGAGTTATTCCGTGAGAAGGCTTTTCAGTACAAAGATACAATATGCATGGGAAGGACTCACGGAGTTCATGCTGAGCCAACTTCTTTTGGTTTAAGATTTGCTTTATGGTATGAGGAAGCAAAAAGAAATATAGAGAGACTCGCCTCAGCGATTGAAAGAATCTCTGTTGGAAAGATCTCAGGAGCAGTTGGAACCTTTTCAAATATACCACCAGAGCTCGAAGAAATTGCTCTCAAAAAACTTGGACTTAAACCTGAGCCAATTTCTACTCAGGTTGTTCAAAGAGACAGACATGCTGAGTTTTTAAGTGTGCTTGCCTTGATTGCTGCTATGGTGGAAAAGATTGCAGTTGAGATAAGACATCTTCAAAGAACAGAAGTTTTAGAGGCAGAAGAGCCTTTTACAGCTGGTCAAAAAGGTTCATCTGCAATGCCACACAAAAGAAATCCTGTTGGATGTGAGAATTTAAGTGGGCTTGCAAGGCTTGTTCGCAGTAATACTATAGCAGCTTATGAAAATATTGCTCTTTGGCATGACAGAGACATATCCCACTCCTCTGTTGAGCGAGTAATAATTCCTGACAACTGTATTCTTGTTGATTATATGCTTAACAGACTTTATGGAATAATTAAGGATTTAAAGGTTTATCCTGAAAGAATGATTAAAAATATTGAACTTAGCTACGGGCTCTATAACTCTCAGAGGATACTTCTTGCATTAGTTGAAAAAGGTCTTACTCGTGAGGAAGCTTACAGTATTGTTCAATCAAAGGCAATGCAAAGCTGGAATGAAGGCAAACCATTTATGGAACTATTACTTTCAGATGAAGAAGTAATGAAGTATCTTACAGAAGATGAAATAAAGAGTATTTTTGATTTAAACTATTACACAAGACATATTGAGCATATTTATAGGAGAGTTTTTGGAGATGAAGGTTGAAAGACAAAGTAAAGAAAAACTTGAAGAGGTTATAATTGAAGAAAAATTAAAAGGCATTCCTGACCATGAAATTGGTAGAAAATATGGAATTTCTTTTAAATTATTAGAGAAGATAATCACTAAAACTCAAGGATTAAGTGTAAGTTCTTTTAAATTCCATAAAAAAATAAAAACACTGCATCCTAAAGATTTTAAAGAAGAGACCACTACAATATGGAGTTTTCCTCAAAGGGGCAATTGGGCAACTCATAGTGGAGAGTACAGAGGAAACTGGTCTCCCTATATTCCTCGTAACTTGATTCTAAAGTATTCTGAACCTGGTGATTTAGTGTTAGATTACTTTTGTGGAGCGGGTACTACTTCTGGTTATTCTTTAGAATATATTCTTTTTGCTTTAAAGTGGATTTTAGAGCAAGAGGATATAAATTTTAAGAGTGGATCAGAGAAAAAACAAAAAGAGTTGGATGAGATATGTAAAAAACAGAATATCACGACACCAGAAGGAAGGTTAGGAAGTCAACTCGCCATTGCATTACTTTGTGATATTGCAAATGACACGCATCCGGTTGAGGCTTTACTAAAAGCAAATTTAGATATCAGACCAAAAGGGAAAAAATAATTAAAATAGGAGGAGGGCATGAGAGATATTACTAAAATTAGAAATATCGCAATTGTAGCCCATGCAGGTGCAGGAAATACAAAACTTGCAGAACAGATACTTTTTAAAACAGGACAAATTGACAGAATCACCACTGGTGAAACTGTAGGTAAAGTTATTGACTACGAGCCTGAGGAGCTGATGAGAAACATGACTCTTAGCTCAAAGGTTGTTTTTTGTGATTACAAAGAACATAGAATAAACATTATAGATACGCCTGGTTTTGTTAATTTTCTTGAGGATACAAGAGGTGCATTAAGAGTTGTTGATGGAGCTGTAGTTATTGTAAGTGCTCTGTCAGGAGTTAAGGCTGAAACTGAAAGAATATGGAATTACTGTGATGAATATGATCTCCCAAGAGTTGTATTTGTTAATAAACTTGACAAGGAAAATGCATCCTTTGAGAGAGCAGTTGCAGAGATAGAGAAAGTTTTCACTCAAGAGGCGATTCCTCTTACTTTACCAATTGGTGAAGGTCCGGGAATCAAAGGAGTTGTAGATCTTATATCTTTCAAGGCATATGTACAGGAAGGTAAAACTCAGAAAGAGATTCCCATTCCCTCAGAGCTTATGCCTAAGGTAGAGGAGTACAGAAAAAAATTCGTTGAAAAGATTGCTGAGCTTGATGATAGCCTTCTTGAAAAATATCTTGAAGGTGGAGAACTTTCAGAGGAAGAACTAAAAAGGGGACTTCATGATGCATCTTTAGCTCGTAGATTTATACCTGTTCTTGCAGGCTCAGCTCTTTTGGGAGTGGGTGTAGAGACACTACTTGACAGTATTATTATTTGCCTACCTAATCCGATTGAGAGAGCAAATATTTATCCGATAAAGGGAATTAATCCTAAGGATGGCTCAGAACTAATAAAAAAGCCAAAAATTGATGAGTCTTTAGCAGCTTATGTTTTCAAAACAATAATTGATCCTTTTGCAGGAAAGATCTCTTATATTAGGGTTTTCTCAGGTATACTCAAGGCTGACTCAACTGTTCTAAATGCTAATACTGGAACAAAGGAGAGATTAGGTCAGATTTACTACATTTTAGGTAAGCAACAGATACCTTGTCAGAAAGCAGTAGCAGGTGAGATAGTTGCTACAGTTAAATTAAAAGACACTTTAACAGGACACACACTTTGCGATGAAGCAAATCCTGTAGAGCTTCCAC
>JANXBK010000002.1:9111-32512 GCA_025057595.1 Thermodesulfovibrio sp. | reverse complement strand
AACCGCTTCCAAGAGGAGGTGGATATGAGTTTGTTGACAAAATAGTAGGAGGAGTAATTCCTCAGCAGTATCGTCCAGCAGTTGAGAAAGGAATTATTGAGACGATGAAAGAGGGAATTCTTGCAGGCTATCCAATAATTGATATAAAAGTTACACTTTATGATGGCTCCTATCATATAGTGGATTCTTCAGAGCTCGCTTTTAAAATCGCAGGTGCTTTAGCGCTAAAAAAAGCCTTTATGGATGCAAAACCAGTGCTTCTTGAGCCAATAATGAAGGCAGAGATTATAGTTCCTGAGGAGACACTTGGAACAATAATAGGAGATCTTAATGCAAGAAGAGGAAAAGTTCAAGGAATGGAGCCTCAGGCAGGTGGAAACCAGAAAATAATTGCTCTTGTTCCAATGGCAGAGATGCTTACCTATGCAAATCAACTTCATAGTATGACATCAGGTAGAGGGATTTACTCTATGGAGTTTTCCCACTATGAAGAAGTTCCAGCTCATATAGCACAAAAAATAATTGAGCAAAGACAGAAAGAGCGTCAGACAAAGGCAGAGGAATGAGAAAGCCTTGGGCTGGAAGATTTAAAGAAGACACTGCAAAGACACTGGAAGAGTTCTCTCAGTCTATTTCATTTGATTCCAGACTTTGGCAGGAGGATATTGAAGGAAGTAGAGTTCATGCAAAAATGCTTCACCATCAGGGTATTATTAGTGAAGAGGATTTAAATAAAATTTTAGAAGGGCTTGCAGAGATTGAAAAGGAAATCAAAGAGGGAAGGTTTCAGTTTAAGTCAGAGCTTGAAGACATTCATATGAACATAGAAGCAGCGCTTATTGAAAAGGTAGGCTCTGCAGGTGCTAAACTACATACAGCCCGTTCAAGAAACGATCAAGTTGTCACAGATCTTAGGCTTTACTTAAAGAAAGAAGTTGTAGAAATTATAAAGTATATTGAGGAAGTTGAAAAAACTATTGTATCAGTTGCAGAAAGACATTTAGATACTTTGCTACCTGGTTATACTCATCTGCAAAGAGCTCAGCCAATTCTACTTTCTCATTATCTTTTAGCATATGTTTGGATGCTTGAAAGAGATCGTGAAAGATTTAAAGACACACTGAAAAGAATCAATTACTCTCCACTTGGTGCTTGTGCTTTAGCAGGAACAACACTTCCGATTGACAGAGACAGCACAGCAAAAGAGCTTGGTTTTGAAGATGTGATCTTCAACAGTATAGATGCTGTATCTGATAGAGATTTTGTATGTGATGTCCTTTACTCTTCTGCCATACTTATGATGCATTTAAGTAGATTGAGTGAGGAGTTTATTTTATGGTCTACAACAGAGTTTGGTTTTATTGAGCTTCCTGACAGATTCTGCACAGGTTCAAGTATGATGCCCCAGAAAAAAAATCCAGATAGTTTAGAACTCATAAGAGGGAAAACTGGGAGAGTTTACGGCAATTTAATATCACTGCTTACTACACTGAAGGCTTTGCCACTTACCTACAGTAGAGATATGCAGGAAGACAAAGAGCCTGTTTTTGACACAGTTGATACCGTAAAGAGCTGCCTTATAATTCTAAAGGAAGTATTACCTGAGATAAAATTTAATACTGAAAAAATGAAGGCTTCTTCAGAAGAAGGCTTTACTGTTGCAACAGATCTAGCAGAGTATCTTGTAAAAAAAGGAGTTCCTTTCAGAGTTGCTCATGATATTACAGGTAAAATAATTCTTTACTGCATTGAAAAGGGCAAAAACCTTCTAAGTGAACTGACTCTTGAGGAGTTCAAGAAATTTTATGAGGGAATACAGGAGGATGTCTATGAAATTTTGACTGCCGAAGGTTCCATAAATGCCAAAAAATCTAAGGGAAGTACCAATAGGGAGTCTGTGATAGAGCAAATAAAGATTCTAAAAGGAAGACTTGAAATATGATAAAAATTTTAACCTTTTTATCAATTTTTTTTGTCTTTTTAGGCTGTGCAAGAAAGTTAGATCCATCTGTTGAAGACTATCTTCCGCCTAAGGCTGTTGAAAGGTTAAGTTTAATACAACAGGAGGAAAAGATAGTAATTTCATGGAGTTATCCTGAAAGGGAAAAATCAAATATTAAAAGTTTTTTTGTAGAAAAGGCATATAAAGATAAGACAGAAGCTATCGGATACTTTGACTCTCTAACAAATATTTGTGAAGATAAAGATTTTCTCTATGGAGAAAGATATTTATACAGAGTTTATGCGATCAACAAAAAAGGAGTTTACAGTGCTCCAAAAGAGGCACATATAATGCCTCAAAAGCTTCAGGAAATAAAAGATATAAGTTATGAGATTACTTCTGATGGTGTTAAACTTATCTGGAGCGGAGAGAATTACTCAGGTTTTAATATTTATAAATTTGACGACAAAATCAGAAAAAATAAAATAGCCACTACCACGCAACAGGAAGTAACGATTTTACTAAATCAATCAGATTTTAGAGAAGAAAAAGGTTGTCTTGTCTTCGGAGTCACAGCCTTTTTAGAGAAAGATTCATTTTATATAGAAAGTAAAGCTAAACTCATAAGTATTCCTTTTGAAGCCTTTATTCCTTCCTCTCCTGAAAAAGTTCATTATGGTAGTAATGAGGAAGGAGTCTTTTTATCATGGCAAGAGGTTACTGAAAGATGGATAAAGGGATATAAAATTTACAGAAAAACATCCTCTTATTATGAATTTATAGGATATACAAATATCCCTTTATTTTTTGATAAGATAATTAATACAAAATCAACAGTAATTTACTATAAAATATCCACATTGGGACCTATTTTAGAGAGCGAAGCAGTGGAAGTTAAAGTAGAGGTGCCAGATGGATAGAATCTTACTTGGTCATGGTAGTGGCGGAAAGTTAATGTATGATTTAATAAAGAAGTATATAGCACCTGAGTTTGATCTTCCTTCTTTAATGGATTCTGCGGTTATTTCTTTAAATCATTCTGGAAAGATTGCCATAACAACAGATTCATATGTGGTCTCTCCTATATTCTTTCCAGGAGGAGATATAGGAGAATTAGCTATAAATGGTACTGTTAACGATTTAGCAGTTGTTGGTGCCACTCCTATTTATTTAACTGTTGGATTTATTCTTGAAGAAGGATTTCCAATGAGTGACTTTGAAAGAATTCTTAAAAGTATTTCTTCAGCAGCAAAAAAAGCTCAAGTCAAAATAGTTGCAGGTGATACAAAAGTTGTCGACAAAGGTAAAGGGGATGGGATCTTTATAAATACCTCAGGTGTAGGAGTCATACCCGAAGGAGTTGAGCTTTCTCCTTTTAAGATTAAAGCAGGAGACAAAGTAGTTGTTAGTGGTTCAATTGGAAATCATGGTGTTGCGGTATTAAGTGAAAGAAATGGTTTTACATTTGAGCCTCCTGTGTTAAGCGATACAAGACCTTTGAATGATTTAATAGGTAAGATTTTAAAGAATTTTACTTTTTATATAAGAGTAATGAGAGATCCAACACGTGGCGGAGTTGCTACAACACTTAAAGAGCTTGCTTTGGAATCAGGAAAGGATATCATTATTCATGAGGACTCAATCCCTATTCATGATCCTGTAAAAGGTGCTTGTGAACTCTTAGGAATTGATCCTCTTTATGTGGCAAACGAAGGTATTTTCGTTGCTATAGTAGATGTAAACAAAGCAAATGAGATATTAGAGTTGATAAAATCTCATCCCTTTGGTTCAGAAGCAGCCATAATAGGTGAAGTTAAGGAAGGCAATGGCAAAGTTTTACTTAAGACTTTAATAGGTGGAACAAGAATGCTTGATATGCTTCCTGGAGAGCAACTACCAAGAATTTGCTAAAGGAGTTACTATGAGATTTTTTAAGATTTTTTGTTTATTTATCTTAACTTTTTCACCTATTTTTTCTTATGCAGCAGAAACTTTTTTTGTAGATAAGGTAGTTGCAGTTGTTAATAGAGAAGTTATAACGTGGAGCGAGCTATATAAGTTTATGGAGTTTTCATTGAGAGATAAGATTCAGTTAATGAATCCAGATGAGAAATTTAGGTACTTTAGAGAACAGCAGCAGAATTTTCTTGAAAGACTAATTGATACAAAGCTACAGTTAGAAGAGGCAGAAAAATTTGGAATATTTGTATCTGACTCCGAGATTGAGACAGCAGTAGCAGAGATAAAAAGAAAATATAGACTTACTGACAAAGAATTTGAAGAAGCTCTTAAAAAAGAGGGTTTGACTCTTAAAGATTACAAAAAGATGCTTAAAGATGAGATCACTATTGGTAGAGCAGTTAACTCTCTTGTAAGAAGTAAGATAGTTATTACAGATTCAGAAATAAAAAGCTATATTTTATCAAATCCAGAGCTTGTCTGTGATGATGAAGGCTACTATGTAAGTCAGATATTTATTCGTAGGAGAGAAGATGAAGGAGAGTTAAAATCAAAGTTAGATGAGATTTTAAGAAAACTTATTGAAGGTGTCTCTTTCAGTAAAGTAGCATCTCAATTTAGTGAGGATTCTTCAGCGAAAACTGGTGGAGCAATAGGTTTACTCAAGAAAAAAGAGATTGCAGAGCCTTTGTCTCAGTTGTTTTCAAAAATGTCTGTCGGACAGATAAGCGAGCCAATGTTAACAGAAGAAGGAGTTTATATTTTTAGATTGGATGGTGTTTGTTTTCCTAAAGATTCTGAAAAGTTATACAATTATGTGCGTAGTAATTTAGAAGAGGAGAGATTTAAAAAGGAGTATAAACTATGGGTAAGAAGTTTAAGACAGAGATCTTATATTGAGATAATGGAGTAGAATGCTTAAAAGACTACAAAAGATTTTAGCTGAATATGGTATAGCTTCAAGAAGAAAAGCAGAACAACTTATTAAGGAAGGCAGAGTTACAGTAAATGGTCAAATAGCTCAACTTGGACAAAAGGCTGATCCTGAGAAAGACTATATAAAAGTTGATGGGAAACTTCTAATTAAACCAGAACCAAAAGTCTATTATGCCTTTTATAAACCAAGAAAGGTTGTAACAACACTTTTTGATCCAAAAGGACGTCTCACTGTAAGAGATTTTCTTAGAGGAATAAAATTTAGAGTTTATCCTGTTGGTAGACTTGACTATGATTCAGAAGGATTACTTATTTTAACTAATGATGGCGAGCTTGCTAATAAAATTATGCATCCAGCCTATGAGATTGAAAAAACTTATCTTGTTAAGATTGATGGTCTAATTGAGGAAAGCAGTATTGAAAAATTGAAAAAAGGCATAAAAATTAATGGTAAACTCGCTATCCCCAAATCAGTACATTTAGTTAGACATCTTAAGGCAAACTCTTGGATTAAAATAACTTTATATGAAGGTAGAAAAAGACAGATAAGAAAGATGCTTATGAAAATTGGACATCCTGTGATAAGACTTATAAGAGTTGCTATTGATGGAGTAAAGCTTGGTGAGCTTAAACCAGGACAATGGCGTGTTTTAACTAAAGAAGAAATAGAAAGCCTAAGAGAAAAAATAAAAAATAGGAGGTAAAAAATGAAAGCAAAACTGTTGTTTTTTTTAGTTGTTCTACTAAGCATCTTAATTTTTACTCAAAGTTCTTTCTGTAAGGAGCCTTACAAAATTGGTGCAATTTTCTCTGTTACGGGAGCTGCTTCTTTTCTTGGTGAGCCTGAGAAAAATACAGTTTTAATGCTTGTTGAGCAGATAAATAAAGCTGGAGGAATAAAAGGTCATCCAATTGAGGTAATAGTTGAGGACTCAAAGAGTGATGAAACGCAGGCAGTTTTAGCTGCGAAGAAATTAATTGAGAAAGACAAAGTTCTTGCCATAATAGGACCTTCCACTACAGGAGAATCTATGGCAATTATTCCTATTGTTACAGAAGCAAAAGTCCCGATGATTTCTTGTGCTGCTGGAGCAAGTATTACTTTGCCTGTTAAGGAGAGGTATTGGATATTTAAAACTCCTCAATACGACACATCTGCAGTTGAAGCTATCTATACCTATATGAAAAAAAAGGGTATAAAGAAGGTTGGTATAATTACTATAAGCACAGCTTTTGGTGATTCTGGTAGAAAAGCACTTCTTGAGCTAGCTCCCAAATTTGGAATTCAAGTTGTTGCAGATGAAAGATATGGGCCAAAAGATACAGATATGACAGCTCAACTTGCAAAAATAAAAGCATCAGGAGCTGAGGCAGTAATAAACTGGTCTGTTGGTCCGGGTCAGGTAATAGTAACAAAAAATTGGTATGATTTAAAAATGGGAATTCCTCTTTATCAAAGCCATGGATGGGGTAGTAAGAGAAATATAGAGCTTGCTGGGAAAGCAGCAGAGGGAGTAATAGCTCCTCTTGGTAGAATTGTTGTCTGGGATAAACTTCCAGATACACATCCTCAAAAGCCAATTCTTAAAAAATATGTTACAGATTATATGGCGAGATACAAAAGTGAACCAGGCACATTTGGTGGACATGCCTATGATGCATTAATGATGGTAGTTGAGGCTTTAAAAAATGTAGGTCCTGACAGAAAGAAGATCAGAGACTACATTGAGACCAAGATTAAAAAATGGCCAGGCACTGGAGGAATATTTAATATGTCACCAGAGGATCATTGTGGATTAGATATGACCTCTTTTGAGATGGTCATTGTTAAAAACGGTGATTGGGAGATTCTAAAATAAAATCCAATAAATGACTTTACTTTTACAGTTTATTTTTTCAGGATTAACAACAGGCTCAGTCTATGCCCTTGTGGGCATAGGCTTTAATATTGTTTATAACTCAACCTCTATAATTAATCTTGCTCAAGGTGAGTTTGTAGTTATCGGTGGATTAATGATGTGGTTTTTCTTTGTAGGGCTAAAACTTCCTTTTCTAGTATCCTTCACACTTACTCTTGCTGTAGCAGGCTTAGTTGGATTTCTGATGGAGCGTCTCACAATAAGACCGCTAATTAAAAAGGGTGATTTACTTTTAATGATCATGGTTACTATTGCCGTTTCAATCCTTATCAGAGGATTACTTATGTTTAAGTTTGGTAAAGACCCTTACACATATCCTCCTTTTACTGTAGGTGAGCCAATAGTATTTTTAGGAGCAGTGATATCTCAACAGACTTTGTGGGTTATAGGCATAACTTGTATATGTATTGCAATACTTTATTTATTTTTCAACAAAACAATGACTGGCAGAGCAATGAAAGCATGTTCTCTTGATATAAAAGCAGCAAGACTTATGGGAATTAATGTTTCACAGATAGTAATGCTTTCTTTCATTATTAGTGCAGTTATTGGAGCAGTTGGAGGTATCGCAATAACACCTATATCCTTGATGGAGTATGATAAGGGAGCAATGCTTTCGGTGAAGGGATTTTGTGCTGCAATAATGGGTGGATTAGGAAGAGGAAGAGGAGCTGTAGTGGGAGGTTTTACTTTAGGTATACTTGAGTCTTTAACAGCTGGCTATATTCATTCAGGTCTTAAAGATGCTGTGGCACTTTTTATAATGCTTTTTATTTTATTTTTAAGACCTGCTGGTATATTTGGCAGATCCGAGATTATGAGACTAAGAAAGTTTTAAAATGAAAAAAGACAACGCATTAACTATATTCGTTTTTTCTCTTTTAATCTTAATTTTCCCTCTTATTTACAAAGATACTTACTTGCTTACTATTGGAATTTTTATAGGAATCAATGCTCTGGTTGCTATAGGATTAACAATTCTTATGGGTTATGCAGGTCAGATTTCCATCGGACAAGCAGGTTTTTATGGAATAGGTGCTTATGTTTCTGCGATTTTGAGTTTATATTTTGGACTTCCTGTGCTTTTAAGTATGCTGTTAGCCATTGTTGTTGCCTGTATTGTTTCCATATTTATTGCAATACCTGCTTTAAGGCTAAAGGGACATTATCTTGCTGTTGCTACCTTAGGATTTGGAGAGATAGTTTATTTAATACTTAATGAGTGGGGACCTGGTGGTCCTTCTGGTTTTGGTGATATTCCAAGGATTAGCTTATTTGGTTATACATTTACCACATCTTATGAGTATTTTTATTTTGTTTGGTCAATAGTTATTATTGTAATGATATTTTCTTTTAATCTTATTAATTCAATGACTGGTAAAGCATTGAAAGCTATTCATGGAAGCGAAACAGCAAGCGCTACAGTGGGAATCAATATCGTAAAACTTAAGATAAAAGTTTTTATTCTAAGTGCTTTTTATGCCTCTATGGCAGGAGCTATATATGCTCACTATGTAACCTTTTTAAGCCCAAGCAGTTTTTCCTTGTTTTACTCCGTTATGGTATTGATGATGGTAGTCGTAGGAGGTATTTCAAATTTATGGGGAGGAGTTGTTGGTGCATTTATAATAACAATTTTGCCTGAACTGCTGAGAGGATTTAAAGAGTTAGATGTTCTTGTTTATGGAATAATTCTTACTATTGCATTGCTTTTTGTAAGAAAAGGTTTTGTACCATTAATATTAGAAGGATATAGGAGATGGCTTCAGAAGTAATTTTACAGGTAATAAATGTTTCAAAAAGTTTTGGAGGTTTAAGGGTATTAAATAATGTTAACTTATCTGTTAAAAAAGGTAATATACACGCCTTAATAGGTCCAAATGGAGCTGGAAAGACTACTTTACTTAATATAATTAGCGGACTTGAAAAATCTGATAATGGAGAAATAGTATTCAAAGGCAAAAGTTTAAGAAGGCTGTCATCCTACAAAAGAGCAAGAATAGGTATTACAAGGACTTTTCAAAATCTTGAGCTTTTCAGTGATATGACAGTTATAGAAAATGTGATGGCAGGTATGTATTTTAAGAGAGAGTCAGGTTTTATAGCATCTGGTTTAAAATTAAGAAAAGTAAGGAAAGATGAAAAAGATATTGCTAATAGAAGTCTGCAAATACTCGATTTCTTTGAACTTTCTCATAAAAAGGATGAAATAGCTAAAAATCTTCCAATTGGAGAACAAAGATTAGTAGAACTTGCAAGGGCAATTGCCTCCGAACCAGAGCTTATACTTCTTGATGAGCCAGCAGCTGGGCTTAACATAAAAGAGACAAAAACGCTTGGTATACTAATTCAAAAAATACGACAGGATATGGGCATAACAGTGTTATTAATTGATCATGATATGGAACTTGTAATGAAAATTTGCGATTTTATCACTGTTTTAAACTTTGGAGAAGTTATTGCAGAAGGTGAGCCAATTGTTATACAAAAGGATCCTAAGGTAATTACTGCCTATCTTGGTGAGGAGTTCTAAATGCTTGTAATAAGAAATTTAGATGTTTATTATGACAAACTTTATACTTTAAAGAAGGTATCTCTTCATGTAAAGCAGGGTGAAATTGTAACATTAATCGGAAGTAATGGAGCGGGTAAAACAACTCTTCTTAATGCTATCTCAGGTTTAATAAGGCCAGCTGGTGGTAGCATTTTATTTAATGATGAGGAGATTTTGGGGAAAACACCCGAGAGTATTGTAAAGATGGGAATATCTCAAGTTCCAGAGGGAAGACTTATATTTAAAACTCTCACTGTGGAAGAAAATTTGCTTCTTGGTGCTTACTCTTATTATTCAATTAAAAGAAAAAGAGAAGTAAAAGAGGAGATGGAGAAAATCTATAAACTCTTGCCAGTTCTAAAACATAGAAAAAAACAACTTGCTGGCACCCTTTCAGGAGGAGAACAACAGATGCTTGCTATAGGAAGAGCTTTGATGGCGAAACCAAAGCTTCTCTTATTAGATGAGCCAAGTATGGGACTTGCTCCAACAGTTATACATGAAATATTTAAATATATTGTTGAGTTGAAAAATCTTTTTAGACTAACAGTTTTGCTTGTTGAGCAAAATGCAAGAAGTGCGCTAAAAATTTCAAATAGAGGTTATGTTATTGAAACTGGTAGGATTATCAATGAAGGAAGTGCAGAGGATTTGCTTTTAAACAGAGATATTCAGAGAGCCTATCTTGGAAGAGACCTTGACTCAGAAGTAAAAATTTAAGGAGGTTTACCATGATCTGGGATAAAGAAAAGGAATGTATTAGTAGAAAGGATTTGATGCAGCTACAACTTGAAAGACTTCAGTCAACGATTCATAGAGTTTATAAAAATGTTCCTTTTTATAGAAAGATGTTTGACAGAGTTGGTATAGATCCTGACAGTTTCAGTAGTCTTGAAGATATAAAAAAGATTCCCTTTACAACTAAAAATGATTTAAGAGAAAACTATCCATATGGGTTATTTGCTGTTCCTCTTAGAGAAGTGGTAAGGATTCATACTTCCTCTGGAACTACAGGCATGCCGATAGTAGTTGGATACACAAAAAACGACATAAAGATTTGGACTGAGGTTGTGGCAAGAATTCTTACAGCAGGAGGCATAACAAAAGATGATGTAGTTCAGATAGCTTTTAGTTACGGACTTTTTACTGGAGCATTTGGTTTTCACTATGGAGCAGAAAAAATAGGAGCCTCTGTAATTCCAGTTTCGATTGAGAATCCAAAAAAGCAGGTAAAGATTCTTCAAGATTACAAAACTACAGCTATTGTCTCAACTCCCTCTTATGCACTTTTAATAGCAAATACAATAATTGAGTTGGGTATAAATCCAAACAGCCTTTCTCTTAAATACGGACTATTAGGTGCTGAGCCATGGTCTGAGCAGATGAGAAAGGAGATTGAGGAAAAACTTAAAATAGTAGCAACTGATAACTACGGTTTAACTGAAGTAATGGGACCGGGTGTTGCTGGAGAGTGTCTCTATAAAAATGGTCTTCATATAAATGAGGATCATTTTTTAGTTGAGATTATTGATCCTGAGAGTTTACAGTCAGTCCAAGAAGGCGAAGTTGGCGAAGTTGTAATAACAACACTTACAAAAGAAGCCTTTCCCATTCTTAGATTCCGAACAGGAGATCTTACGAGATTTATAGTTGGAGACTGTCCATGTGGTAGAACTTTCAGAAGAATCGACAGAATAATGGGTAGAACTGATGATATGATTATTATAAAGGGAGTTAAGATATTTCCATCCCAGATAGAAGCAATTCTTTACGAAACAGAAGGAGCTCATCCGAACTTTCAAATAATTCTTGACAGAGAAGCAGGAGTTGACAGAATGACAGTTCTTCTTGAGATGTCAGAATTCATTTTTTCTGATGTTATGAAAGAACAAGATATGCTTGTAAAACAGATAAAGAAAAGATTATTAGAAGAGCTTGGAATAGATACAGAAGTAAAATTAGTTGAAAAACGTTCTCTTGAAAGATTAGAGGGAAAAATTAGAAGAGTTATAGATAAAAGAGAGTAAGATTTCGTGTCCTATAAAATAAAGGTAAAGGCAGATGATTTTTTCGTAAAAGAGATAACTAATCTTCCAATAAAAAAAGAGGGACTTTATAGTGTTTATATTTTAAAAAAAAGTGGATGGAATACCTTAGATTTACTAAGAAGAATAAGTCAAAAGTTTAGAATTCCTTTTAAGAATATCTCTTATGGCGGAAAAAAAGACAGACATGCCACAACTGAGCAGTATTTTACAGTAAAAGCTCTCTGTAAGGATATATCCCTTAAAGAGAAAAATTTTTCAATTGAGTTTGTAGGATTTTCACCCTATCCAATGGGTCCGAAGTTTATAGAAGGCAATCAATTTAAGATAGCTGTGAGAAATATAGAGCAAAAGGAAGTTGAAAAAGCCTTAGAGTCGTTTAAAAAAATCAAAACTTATGGATTTGTCAACTACTTTGATGATCAGAGATTTGGAAGTTTTGATCCTAAACAGGGATTTATTGCTGAAAAGATACTAAAGAAACACTATTCAGGAGCATTAAAGATTTATTTAACTCATATACATCCGGAAGACAAAAAGGAAGCAAAGGAAAGAAAAAGAAAAATGTTTAATTATTGGGGTAATTGGCAAGAATGTTTAAGTATTGCTCAAACAGAGTTTGAAAAGAAGGCGTTTAACCATTTAGTGAAGAACTCAAAGGATTTTCTCACAATTTTAAAGAAAATTTCGAAAGAAGAGCTTTCAATGTTTTTTTCTGCCTATCAAGCTTTTTTATGGAATGAGGTTGTAAGAAGACTTATTTTAAGGCTATTTAAATCGGATAATCTTCTTTTTCATAAAGGTTTAGCAGGAGATTATATTTTCTATAAAGAAGTTGAAGAAAACTATTGGTATATCAAAGATTTAAAGATTCCAACTCCTTCCTCAAAGGCTAAAATGCCAGATAAAATAACAGATGAGATATACAGAGAAGTTTTAAATGAAAGAGAGATAAAACCATCTATGTTCAATTTAAAAAAAATAAGGCAGGCATTTTTTAAGGAAGTTCAAAGAGATACAGTAGTAATTCCAAAAGAACTTTACTGCAGTGTAGAGGATGATGAAATATATAAACATAAGTTAAAACTTACTGTTGAGTTTGTACTGCCAAGAGGAAGCTATGCTACGATGCTTATTAAAAGAGCTTTTGCTAAATCTAAGATTTAATTCTTTTCCCTACAATATAAGCTTGTCCTAGAGAAATACATGCATCATTTGCTGGCGTTTTTTCATGAATTAGAGGTTTTAGATTAATTTTTCTTAAAGCCTTTACAGTCTCTCTAAGAATATACTCATTCTGAAAAACTCCTCCGCTTAATCCAACTACTTCAAAATTTAAGATTTCTTTAAGTATTTCTATAACCTCAAGAATCATTTTTATTATTGTGTTATGAAACTTCCAAGAAATCTCAGATTGGGATCTTCCATTTAAGATGTCATTTACAATATCTTTTATCATAGGTCTATAATCTATTACCATAGTTTCTGTATTAATAATTTTGAAGTTGTAGGAGAATTTTTTTGAAAACTCTCTGACACCCACTAAACTTTCAACTGCTATAGCAGCTTCTGCTTCAAAAGTATTGTAGTGGCATATACCTAAAAGAGAGGCTACTGCATCAAAAACTCTTCCCATTCCACAAGAAAGAGGACTGAACTGAGGTATTCTTTTAAGTTTTAGTATTTGTTTAATTTTCTGTTCCTCCAGTACTCCACCTAAAGGAAGTTTTTTTATTAGTTCAATATCTTCACCAAAGACTTCATCAATTAAAGATAGAGCGACTCTTGAACATTCTTTTATTGCTCTTTCACCTCCTGGAAGAGTTATCCAGTCAAGATGTGCTAATCTTTTAAAATCTTTAATACTACAGTAAAGAAACTCACTTCCCCATATTTTCCCATCTAAGCCATATCCTGTTCCATCAAAGGCTATACCAAAAAGCTCATTCAAACCATACTCTGCCATAAGGGATGTTACATGACAGTAGTGATGCTGCAAAGCAAAAGAGGGAATTCCCTTTCTTTCTGAATACTCTTTTGCCCAAGCTGTTGAGTAATATCCAGGATGAAGATCATAACCTAATGCAGTCGGCTCAACTCTGTAAACTGATTTTAGATTTTCAAAAACTTCTTCAAAGAAATTAAGAGTCTCAACATTCTCCATATCGCCAATATGCTGACTAATTATTGCATAATTTGACTTTATAAGTGTAAATGTATTTTTTAAGTCTGCACCAACTCCTAATACTTCTGGTAACTCTTCTTTAATATTTATAGCTTTTGGAACAAAACCACGGGCTCTTCTTATAAAATATACTTTTCCTTCAAACTCCTTCGCTACAGAATCATCAACTCTCATAAAAATGTCTCTGTCATGAATTAAAAAGGCATCTGCAACTGTTTTAAGTTTCTCAAAGACTTCTTCATTTTTTGTAATAATTGGCTCCTCAGATATATTTCCGCTTGTCATAACTAAAGCTTCAAAGTGACAAGCTTTATGATTGTCTTTTTCAGGATAGTAAAAAAGAAGATAATGAAGAGGAGTATAGGGAAGCATAAAACCGATATAGGGATTCTTGGTGGAGATATTACTTCTGGTAGTCTACAATGAGGATGCTTTCTTAAAAGTAGAATAGGCCTTTGTGGAGACTGTAAAATTTTTTTCTCCTCCGCTGAGACAAAACAGAATTTTTCGATATCTTCAACTGTTGGTGCCATTAAAGCAAAGGGTTTGTTGCTTCTTTTTTTTCTTACTCTTAAACTCTCAACTACATCAGCTTTTAAGGCGTCACAACAGAGATGAAATCCTCCTAAGCCTTTTATCGCAATAATTTTCCCATCTTTTATAAGTTTTATTGTTTTAAATATTGGATCGTCTACCTCTTTTAAGTTGTCTCCATCTTTTACAAATAATCTTACTTTTGGTCCACAAACTGAACAAGCATTTGGCTGAGCATGAAATCTTCTGTTTGTTGGATCTTTATACTCTCTAAGACAGTTTTCACACATTTTGAATATAGCCATCGTTGTATTTGGTCTGTCATAGGGTATCTTTAAGGTGATTGTATATCTTGGTCCACAATTGGTGCAGTTTATAAAAGGATAAAGATATCTTCTGTCTGATGGATCAAAAAGCTCTCGTAGACAGTCTTCACAGATTGATATATCTTCAGAAACATGAGTAAATCCAGAGATATCAATACTTTCAACTATTTCAAAGGTTTTGTAGTTTACCCTTGGTAAAAACTCTTTTTGGAAGGAATAAATCTGTGCTAAAGGAGGAGGATTTTTAATTAATGTTTCAATAAACTCTTCTGTTCTGTCTCCCTCGACTTCAATAGTTACTCCCTCAGATGTATTTGTTACAAATCCTTTTAAATCAAATTTTTTTGCAAGATTGTAAACATAGGGTCTGAAACCAACCCCCTGAACAACTCCTTTAACTTTGATTTTAACTCTCATTTTAAAATAAAGAGATTTTTCTTACAGGAGCAAAACTTTTTCTATGGATTGGACAAGGACCATATTTCTTAAGAGCCATTAGATGTCTCTTTGTTAAATATCCTTTATGGCTGTCAAATCCGTAATGAGGATAGATTTTATGATAATTTAGCATTATTCTGTCTCTTATAACTTTTGCAACAATACTTGCAGCAGCTACAGAAGCACTTAGTTTATCAGCCTTTGGTATTGCTTTCTGTTTTACTTTTATTTGAGGCAACTGAATAGCATCAATTAAAATTAAGTCAACTTCTTTTCTTAAATTCTTAAATGCCTCATTCATTGCAACTTTTGTCGCCTCTAAGATATTTATTTTGTCAATTACAAAAGGCTCTACTATACCAATTCCTACGAAAGCATTATTTATTATCTCTTCAAAAACTTTTTCTCTCAAAGAAGAGGAAAGCTCCTTAGAGTCTTTTAGCATCTCTGTATAAAATCCTTCATACAAAACAACACATGCTGCAACAACAGGCCCTGCTAAAGAGCCTCTTCCTGCTTCGTCTATACCAGCAATATTTTTAAATCCGTGAGCTCTGAAATTATTATCAAACTCATAAAGAGTCATCAGTTAGTAGATTATCTTTTCTTTTACTTTTGCTTCCTTACCTTTTTTGCCTCTTAAGTAGTATAGTTTTGCTCTTCTTACATCTCCTTTCTTTACTACTTCAATTTTATCTATAATAGGGCTATGTAAGGGAAAAACTCTCTCTACTCCAACACCAAAAGAGATTTTTCTAACAGTAAATGTCTCTCTAAGTCCACTTCCTCTACGAGCAATAACAATCCCTTCAAAAGTTTGAATCCTTTCTTTATCTGCTTCTTTAACCTTCACATGAACTCTTACAGTATCTCCTGGCCTAAAATCAGGAATATCATTTTTTTTGAATCTTTCCTCTATTGATCTAATTATTAACTGGTTCATCTGTCTCCTCCAAAGTTTTCTTATTTATCTCAGAGCAAAGCTCTTTAAAAATCTCTATTTTTTCAGGAGAAAGATTTTTAAGTAATTCAGGCCTTCTCTTCAAAGTTACCTTTAAAGATTGTTTTATTCTCCATCTGTTAATCTCTGCATGATTACCACTTAGTAAAACTTGTGGTACCTTCATGCCCATAAACTCTTCAGGTCTTGTATAATGGGGATAATCTAGCAATCCATTCATAAAGGATTCCTCTATTGCTGAAAGCTCATCACCTAAAGCTCCAGGTATCAATCTTACAATAGAATCTATTATAATTAATGAAGCCAGCTCTCCACCACTTAAAATATAGTCTCCTACTGAAAGCTCCTCATCAATGAAGTTTTTCACTCTTTCATCAACTCCTTCATATCTGCCGCATATAAGAAGAAATCTTTCTTTGGATTCCGACATCTTTTTTGCAATTTCTTGATTAAAAAGCTTTCCTTGAGGACTTAAAAGTATTACTCTTCTTTTTATCTGGTCTTTTTTTATCTCTACAATAGCATTATAAATAGGCTCAATTTGCATAACCATACCAGAACCACCGCCATAGGGATAGTCATCAATTTTTTTATGTTTACTTAGTGTAAAATCTCTTAAGTTATAAACCTTTACCTCTGTTAACTTTTTTTGAATCGCTTTACCAACTACTCCAAATTTTAAATAACAACTAAATATTTCTGGGAAAATAGTTAGAACATCAAAACAAATCATTATAAATAAAGAAAGGGCGTGTTTTCACGCCCTTTATCTTAATTTCTGGGGACTATTCTAAAATCTCAAGAACACATCTTTTACCAACTTTTGTGCCTGCAGCTCCAAGAATAGTCCTCATTGCTCGTGCTGTTTTACCCTGTTTCCCAATAACTTTGCCAAGGTCACTCGGTGCGACTCTTAACTCATAGACAGTAGTTTTTTCACCCTCAATTTCTGTAACCTTCACTTCTTCTGGTTTGTCAACCAGTGCTTTTGCCATTGTCTCAATCAGAGCCTTCATACTCATAATCTACCTCCTCACATAGAGTATTAACACCCTTTAGGGTATATTAAGAAGTAACTGTCTCAATTAATTTTTTCACTGTATCTGTAGGCTGAGCCCCCTTGCTTATCCAGTAGTTTATTCTTTCCATATTAAGCTTAATTTCTGCAGGATCTGTTTTAGGATTATAAGTACCTACAATCTCAATAAAGGGACCATCTCTTCTTGCTTTTGAATCAGCAACAACTACTCTGTAGAAGGGTTTTTTCTTAGCTCCCATCCTCATCAATCTGATTCTGACCAATTTCTACCTCCAGAAAAAATTAATTTATTAACTTTTAAATATATTATATTTGGTATACTAAATGCAATAGATAAATTTCTTCCGCTATTTCCTTAGGATTGCTTTTATTCGTAATATCAAACCACTTTATATCTTTGTCTTTTTTAAACCAAGTAAATTGTCTTTTAGCATATGTTTTTGTTCTTTTTTTAATGAGTCTTACTGCTTCCTCTAAACTATACATATCAGCAATGTATCCTGCAATCTCTTTATAACCTATAGCTTGTAAAGCAGGTAAAGGTATTTCTGTTTTTACATTTTTTTTTATTAATGTTAAAACTTTTCTTACTTCTTCTATTAATCCTTCTTCTAACATTTGGTCAACTCTTTTTTCAATTAAACTGTAAAGTTCTTTTCTGTCTCTTATCAATCCAATCTTTATATATTCATAAGGAAGTGGTTTCGTAAGAGCCAACTGTAGTTCAGATATTTTTCTTTTTTCTTTAAAAAAAACTTCAAGAGCTCTTATTATTCTTCTTAAATCAGCTGGATAGATTTTAGCTGCTGCAACAGGATCGAGTTCTTTTAAGAGATTATAAAGTGTACCTGGTTGTGATTTTTCTTCTTCAATAAGTTTTTTTCTTAGTTGCCAGTCTGCTGACGGACCCCTAAAAATCCCCTCTGTCATTGCTTTAAGATAAAGTCCGGTCCCTCCAACTACTATAGGAGTTTTACCTTCATTAATTAGTTTTTCAATTATTTCTTTTACTTTTTCTATATATTGACCAGTACTGAAGTACTCCCAAGGATTGACAATATCAATCATATGATGAGTTACTTCTTGTCTCTGTTCAGGAGTTGGTTTTGCTGTTCCTATATCCATGTATCTGTAAATCTGCATTGAATCTGAACTTATAATTTCAGTTTTTAGAGTTTTTGCAAGCTCAATAGCTACAGAGGTTTTACCAACTGCGGTAGGGCCTAAAATTAAGATGACTTTTCTCATCAAATTTATTATAATTTATCAATGGATTTAATAGCTCTTTTAGGTCTAATTATCGGAGTAGGAGCAGTAGTTGTTGGCAACATAGTTGAAGGAGGCACAACTTCACATCTTGTGCAACTTGCAGCAGCAGTTATAGTTTTTGGAGGAACCTTTGGAGCAGTTCTTTTAAGTTTTTCCTTTAAAGATTTAAATATAGCTTTGAAGTCTCTAAAATATGTTTTTTTTAAGAGAAATATAAATTTTAATGAAACTTTAGATTTAATACTTGATCTTTTGGTAATAGCAAGAAAGAAGGGACTTCTGTCTTTGCAAGGTGAACTTGAAAGAATTAAAGATCCTTTTTTAAGAAAGGGGATAATGTACGTAATAGATGGAGTTAACCCAAATATAATTAGAGAATCTCTTTATCAAGAGGTTACTGCTTATGAAGAGCTTATAAGAAGAGCAGCAAAAGTTTTTGAAGCTGCAGGAGGTTTTGCTCCCACTATAGGTATAATAGGAGCAATACTTGGACTTATACATGTTCTTAAAAATGTTGCTGATCCTTCAAGAATTGGAGTAGGAGTTGCAACCGCTTTCGTAGCTACGATCTATGGAGTTGGCTCTGCAAATTTAATATTTATTCCGATAGCAAAAAGAATAATAAACAAGCTTGAAGAGGAAATACTCTTGATGGAGTTAATGATAGAGGGTATATTAGGTATAGAGGCTGGAATAAATCCATATTATTTAAGAGCAAAACTTGAGTCCTTTATTAGAGAAAGACAAGAGGAAAGAGTATGAGAATTAAAAAGAAGAATAACTCTGAAGATCAAGAAAATTTACATCGCTGGCTTATTTCGTATTCAGATTTTTTAACTTTACTCTTTACTTTTTTTGTAGCTCTCTATGCTCTATCCACACTTGATATTCTTAAAGCTGAGAAATTTACTGCCTCTTTAAGGAAGGTATTTAAAGTTATCGATGAGCCAATTTCCTTTGAAGAAGACAAAATGAGAGTAATAGTTGAAGATTTTCGTAAACTTTTTAGCGATATCTCAGATATAAATATAAAAACTGATATAAGAGGAGTTGTTATAACTCTTCCTGACAAACTTCTTTTTGACTCTGGCTCAGCTCAACTCAAACCTCAAGCGAAAGAACTTCTTTTACAAATTGCAGAAAGACTGAAGGAGATTCCAGGGAAAATTTCAATAGAGGGCCATACAGATAATATGCCTCTAGTATCAAATTCAATTTATAAATCAAACTGGGAGCTTTCTGCTGCAAGAGCTTCCTCAGTGCTTCATTTTTTAATCTCTCAAGGGCTTTCTCCAGATAGATTTTTGATTGCTGGGTATGGAGAGTACAGACCAATTGCAGATAATGAAACAGGGGAGGGTAGAGCTAAAAACAGAAGAGTTGAAATAGTTATTTTAAGATGACTATAATTTTAAAAAGTGGAGGAAAATAGATAAATGAGAGAGTTTTCAAGAGTAAATGCATGGCTTCCTTTAGGTATTAGATTACTTTCAGAAGATGAGAAAAATAAAGTAAAATCAAAAACTTATGGATATATTTTTATGCCTTTACCAAAAGAAGAACCCTTAGATAAAATCTTAGCTCAATGGTTAAAGGTTTTAAATTTAAAACTTGATTATTTAATTAATCTTATTACAAAAAATCAAGAGGGTTTTAGTACTCTGCCGGTTTATGAAGTTAATATTAGTGGTGGTGGAATGAGTTTTAATTATGATAGGGACTTTAATAGAGGAGATATCTTAGAATTGAAAACAGTTCTTGAGTCTCCAGAACCAGTAGCATTATGCCTTTATGGCGAAGTTGTGAACTGCGAAAAATTAGATAAAATTTATAGGGTCGCTGTAAAGTTTATTAATATAGATGAAGATATAAGAGACCATATTATAAAATTTGTTTTTCATAGACAAAGACAAATCCTAAGAGAGCAAAAGGGGATATAGATGCTTGTAGTAGTTGGAGCTATAGTTGTTACAGCTTCAATAGTTGGAGGATATATATTAGCGAAGGGTAATTTGTCAGTTTTATTTCAACCTCCAGAGGTAATTATAATCTTTGGAGCTGCATTAGGTGCTCTTATTATATCCTCTCCAATGCATGTGCTTACAGGAGTTGTTAAAGGTTCTATTAAGGTAATTACAGGTGGGGGTGGTTATTCTAAGCAAGATTATATAGAAGCATTACTACTTTTAAATGAACTCTTTACGAAGATTAGAAAAGAGGGATTAATCTCTATAGAGCAAGATGTTGAGGAGCCTCACAGCAGTACTATATTTTCAAAGTATCCTAAATTTATGAAAAATCACCATGCGATGAGTCTTTTGACAGATACTTTAAGAACTGTAATGACAACAACTGTTTCACCCTATGAGCTTGAAAGCATGCTTGACAACGAGCTTGAAACATTACATGAGACAGAGTTTGGTCCTGTTAAAAATCTTCATAACATTGCAGATAGTCTTCCTGGATTAGGAATTGTAGCAGCAGTTTTAGGAGTTGTTATAACTATGCATAAAATGAATGAGCCTCCAGATGTGATAGGACATTCAGTAGCAGCAGCTCTAGTTGGAACGTTTTTAGGAGTTTTGATGTGTTATGGTTTTGTTGGTCCTCTTGCAAGAAGACTTGAGGCAAATGTAAATAATGAAAAAGAGTATTTACAGGTGATTAAATCAGCATTAGTTTCTTTTGTAAGTGGAGCAGCACCTCAGATAGCTGTTGAGTTTGCCCGTAGAAGTATTCCACCTCATTTAAGACCAACATTTCATGAGTTAGAAGAACAGATAAGAGCATTAAGAAGTGGCAGATAAATCAAAGACAACAGTAATAGTCAAGAAAATAAGAAAAGGGCATGGCGAGCATCATGGAGGAAGCTGGAAAGTAGCCTATGCAGATTTTACTACAGCTATGATGGCTTTTTTCCTGCTTCTTTGGCTTATTTCAATGGTGGAGCCGGAAAAGAGGGCATTAATTGCAGATTTTTTCAGAAATTTTAATATCTTTCAGCATGTAGGAACTTCCTTTATGGAGCACTCCTCTGCTATTCACAAGGAAGTAAAGGTAACTGTTGAGCCAGTTACAGGAGAGAATGTGGCTGAAAAATTTAAAGAGGAGTTTAGAAAACAGGTAGAAGAAAGGCTTAAAGATTTAAAGGATCATATAATTGTAGAGACTGTTGAAGGAGGAGTCAGAATTCAGATTGTAGATCTTGAGGGAGAATCTATGTTTCCCCTTTCCTCAGCTGAACCAACTGCTAAAGCAAAAGAGATTTTAAAAGTTGTTGCAGAAAATATAAAAGATGAGCCAGCAAAGATAGCAGTTGAAGGACATACAGATGCGATACCCTTTAAAGGAGGAAAAATTACCAATTGGGAGTTATCCACTGCAAGAGCCTCATCAGCCAGAAGAGAACTAGAAAAAAATGGGGTTGATCCTGAAAAAATTGCAAGAGTTGTTGGCTATGCAGATACTCTTCCATTAATCAAGGACAATACAAAAGATCCAAGAAATAGAAGAATAAGCATAATTCTCATGTTCGAAAAAGGAGTTACTCCTAAAAGAAATGTTATTGAGGAAAAACAAGGCTAATAGCGTCTTTTATGATACTAACTTCAATAGGTGTTTTACCAAAGTAATCTCCATCAATCTGTACATGTGCATCACCTAAAATCTTTAAATTTTCACTTCTAAAGTATATTGCATTCTTCATTTTTAAGTGAAAACCAAAGATTACGCCTATAATTTGAGTAGCAAGAAAGAGTTTTGATTTTGTATTAGATGCAAAGGTATAAAAGAAGGGTTTTCTTAAGTCTGCATCTGGTGATATTTTAAAGCTTCCTCCATAGCAAGATGCTTTCGCAACAACAGCACTATAACACTCAATACTTTCTGAATTTTTAAGAATTATTTTAGTCGGTTTATAACTGAAAAAAGTCTTCACACCACTTAAAATATATGATAATTTTTTGAACTTGCTTTTTTGATTAACTCCATATACAGTTTCTCCATCGAATCCAACTCCTACCATTAACACAAATAGTCTTTCTTTCTGAGGACTTTTAACTTTGCCAAGATGAACTCTATATACTTTTCCATTAAGTGCAATATTTATAGCTTTTTCAATACTATTTGGAACTTTTAACTCTTTGGCTAAAACAGAAGTAGTGCCCATAGGAAGAATTGCCATTGGTATCTTAGAGTAACAGAGTCCATTTGCAACTTCATTATATGTTCCATCGCCACCAGCTACTATTACTAATGCATCTTTTTCTTTTTCTTTTATTTGTCTTGCTAGTGTTTCTGCATCACCTTGAGATTTTGTAAGCAAACTCTCAAGATAAACTCCTTTTTGCTTTAAAATATTTTCTGCCTTTTTTATTTTTTTTATGCAACCACCGCCAGCTACTGGATTTCCGATTAAAAAAACTCTTCTCATATAACGATTACTGGAGTTTTTTCAAGAAAATATACAAGTTCTTCTAAATTAAGCGGGGTTTTAATAAAAAAAGCTCTTCCACCATAGGATTCACCAGTATCCTTTATATTTGTAATTCTTAGATAACCAAGTTTTTTTGAAGCCACATATCCTGTTGTATAATCTGGATTATCAGATACACATAGCTCAGCTAATACCTCAGTTCTAAAGGAAACTTTTGATGCAATTGTTAAAGCTTCAACTACTCTTTGTGGTTCTGATGTTAGATTTCTAACTCTTTTAATTACTTGAATTTTTCTTTTTTTATCCATATGAATCCTGGAAACCCTCACTCCTTTTTGCTTGTCAGGTTCAAGTCTCTGTCCTGTTTCTGCATCAATTAAGGAAGCTCCTCTTAATTTAAAATTTTTTATTATATTCCATGCCTCAGATATTGCTTTAAGAGATACCCCACTTTCTAAAAGTTTTTCTACTGCAATTTTATAGGCTTCTTCAGAAGATTTACAGAAGACTGTTTTTACAGGTAAAGCCTTTATCTTTAAGATAGGCTCCGTTATTTTTTCTATAGTTAACACAACACTGTCAGGCTCTCCCTTTGAATGAAACAGAGCTCTCTTTAAAAATTTTTTTAAGATTTTTTCAATTTCCTTTGTTTCATATATTCCTTCTGCTCCGGAAATATGTAAAGAGAAGTCTTTTACAAATTTTGAAGCTCTCATCCTAACTGACCACATAGTCAACCTCAAGTCCGTGCTTTTCTATAAATTTTAAATCTTCTGTATAGCTTATACCTTTAGTTGTAAGATAATTACCTGTCATTAAAGCATTTGCTCCTGCTAAAAATATCCATGAAGAAAACTCC
>JANXBK010000002.1:6162-9037 GCA_025057595.1 Thermodesulfovibrio sp. | reverse complement strand
CAGAGCCTCTAAGGCTGGAAGTATTTCTTTATTTTCTAAAGGAGTTCCTTTAATTGGAGTAAGAAAATTTATAGGCACAGAATCAACATCGATCTCTTTTAGAAACATAGCTATCTCAAATCTATCTGACCAATCCTCTCCCATTCCAAAAACTCCTCCTGAACAGACAGATACTTCTGCTTTTTTAGCTGCTTCAAGAGTTTTTACTTTATCTTTAAAACTATGGGTTGTGCAAATCTTTGGAAAAAATCTCTCTGATGTCTCAATATTGCAGTGAAGTCTTAGGAGTCCATAGTCTTTAAGATAGCAAATTTCGTCATAGCTTAAAAATCCTAAAGAAGCACAAGTACTTATATTGTTTTTTCTAAGTAGTTGGATTGTTTTAGCTATCTTGGTGAGTTCAACTTTAGATGGTCTTTTCCCACTTATAACAATAGAAAATCTTTTGACCTTGTGATTTTTTGCTTGCAAAGCTCTTTCTAAAATTTCTTCTTTTTTCATAAGTGGATAAACTTTGACAGAAGTTTTATACCAACTAGACTGAGCACAAAAAGCACAGTTTTCAGGACATTTACCACTTTTAGCATTTACAATTGCACATAGCTCAATTTTGTTGCCTTTGTTTTTTAATCTTTCTGAGTTTGCTAAAAAGAGAATTTGATAAAAATCGAGAGCTTGAAAAGCCTTTAAATCCATTACTCCTTTATAACTCTAAGATATCTTACATCTTTAAGTATGATTTTTCTACTTTTAACTGCAATAAAGCCTAACAGTACTAGGATTAATAATATAAAAACTCTTGCAAAGATTTTATATGGATCAGTTGTAAATAGGGTATTTTTAAGTTCTTTAATAACCCAAAAGTATACAACAAAAGCAATAAACAAGGGTGAAACAAAAGCAACTGTATACACAAAAGCCTTGGGTAGTCTAATTTTTGTATATGTTGTCAACTCATTATAAAAGTTATTTATTCCAAAGATCCATACAAAAACTACTATTTCTACTAATCCGAAGAGCAAGAGAAAAACACATCCTGACCAAAAATCAAGTTCATCAATAAAGTGTGGTATAAAAGCAGAGAAATGAGCACCAACGGTTATTAAAATCATAGATACAGTTACTGCTTTTGTGTGACTCCATTTCATCTCATCTTCAAAGAGTGCTACAAGAGGCTGTATCAATGCTAAAGAGGAAGTTAAAGCTGCTAAAAAAAGTAAAGAAAACCAGACAAAAGAGATAAACCAACCTACTGGAAAGCTCATGAAAATAGCAGGCATTGTCATAAAACCTATACGAAAGGTTCCTTCTTTTGCAAGTTCAGGTATTGCTATAGCAGAAAACATAGCAAAAGCTGCTGGAATTACAATTGATGCTCCGATAATAACCTCAACAAACTCATTTATTCCTGCAGTTATAAATCCAGCCTTAACTATATCCTCTCTTTGCCTAACATAACTTGCGTAGGTAGCAATTGCTCCCATGCCAAGGGAAAGGGTAAAGAATATCTGTCCTGCAGCTTCAACCCATATTTTAGGATCAGTAATGCCCGAAAAATTTAGATTATATATAAATTTTAATCCTTCAAATCCTGTCCAGTTTTTTGCTGAAAGACAAAGAAAGCTAAGAAAAATTCCAAATAGAATAAGTAGTGGCATCCCAATTTTTGCTGTTATCTCAATGCCTTTTACTACACCTCTTTGTAGGATAAACCAGTTTATGCAAAGCGTTAGAATTAAAAATAAATAAGCAGTAGCTGAGGGTGAAGTGTAGTTTCTAAAAAAATCTATATAAGGCTTTGCAGCCTCATGAGCGTCTGTAGATATCACTGGTTGAGGAAGTTTTTGTAGAACTGAAAGAAAGGCAAATCCAAGAGTCCATGACTCAATATATATATAATACATACAGATACAAACAGGAATTGCAACACCAACTGAGCCTAAAATTCTTGCCCAGCTGGCATGTTTAAAAAATAATCCTAATATTCCAGTCATTGAGCCATGACCGTATCTTCCTGCATATCTTCCAATAACCCATTCAATAATCATAAGTGGCAATCCCATTAAGAAGAGAGCAATAAAGTAAGGAAGCATAAAAGCTCCTCCACCATAAAGTGCTACTTTAGAGGGAAATCTTAAAATATTGCCAAGTCCAACTGCATTTCCAGCAGCAGCCAATATTAATCCGACCTTAGTTTTCCAAGTCTCTCTTTTATTCATTTTTTACCTCCAAATAAAGCTCAGTTATTTATTATAACCAAAATTCTAAGTTATAATAATTAATGAAGTTTGAGCCCAAATGGATTGCTTGGGAGATAACAAGAAGATGTAATTTACGCTGTATTCACTGTCGTTCTTCATCAGAGGAGGAAGTCAGGGAGCATCCAGATCCAGATTTTAAGGAGTGTATAAGAATTATTGATGAAATAACTTCCTATGCGAATCCTGTATTAGTTCTTACTGGAGGAGAACCCCTTTTAAGAGAAGATTTTTTTGATATAGCATACTATGGAGGTAAAAAAGGACTTAGAGTTTGTGTAGCAACAAATGGTACCCTAATAAATGATGATATTTGTAAAAGACTCAAAGAAGTTGATATTAAAATGGTTTCTTTAAGTCTTGATGGACCAAATGCAGAAATTCATGATGATTTTCGTAAACAGAGCGGAGCTTTTGAAGCAACTTTGAAAGCAATAAATCTCTTAAAAAAGTATGATATTCCTTTTTTAATAAACTCATCATTTACAAAGAGGAATCAAAGTTCAATTCCAGAAGTTTATAAATTAGCCAAATCTCTTGGAGCAACTGCTTGGTATATGTTTATGATTGTACCAACTGGTAGAGCAGAACAGTTAACAGAAGAGTTAATAGATATG
>JANXBK010000002.1:5531-6141 GCA_025057595.1 Thermodesulfovibrio sp. | reverse complement strand
AATTGGCATTATGAGATGGAAAAATCTGAAAAGGATATACTTGTAAGACCTACATGTGCTCCTCAATACTACAGAGTTACATTAGAGAGATCAAAAAAAGAAGGTGAGAGATTTGAAAGAAGAAGTTTAAAATTCTCTACAGGTGGGGCTAAAGGTTGTGTTGCAGGCCAGTTAATATGTCTTATAAATGTTGATGGAGATATCATGCCTTGTAGTTATTTTCCTCTTTCTGCTGGTAGTCTTAAAAGGCAGTCTTTTAAGGAGATATGGGAAAACTCAAAGATTTTGAAGGATTTAAGAGATTTTTCCTCCTATAAAGGAAGATGTCGTATATGTGAATATATAAATATATGTGGAGGCTGTAGAGCAAGAGCTTATAGTTTAAAAGAAGACTATTTAGAGGAGGATCCCTACTGTAATTATACTCCAAGGAGGTTATGTGAAAGAGGAGTTTCTTAAAGCATGTAAAGGAGTGAGACCTCAATACACTCCCGTATGGTTTATGAGGCAAGCTGGTAGATATCTGCCAGAGTATCAGAAAATAAGACAAAAATATGATTTTTTAACTATGTGTAAAACTCCTGAAATAGCTGCTCAAATTACTCTGCAA
>JANXBK010000002.1:0-5196 GCA_025057595.1 Thermodesulfovibrio sp. | reverse complement strand
GTTTAAAAAACTTATGGAAGTTATAACTGATTTTACTATCCTCTATCTTAAGGAGCAAATAAAATCAGGAGTTCATGTCATCCAGATCTTCGATACATGGGCTGGTATACTTTCACCAGAAGACTATGGCATTTTTTGTAAACCCTATATTCAAAGGATAATAAGCGTATTGAAGCCTTATGTGCCTATAATTTACTTTACCTCAAACTCTGCAGGACTCCTTAATCATTTAAAGGATTTAGAGTGGGATGTAATAAGTCTTGACTGGAAAGTTGAAATTAAAGATGCTTTAAAATTTCTTAAAAACCGAGTTATTCAAGGCAATCTTGATCCATTCACTATTTTAGCAGATTTAGACATAGTTTTTGATAAAGCTAAAAAAGTGCTTATACAAGCAGCTGAGGCAAAAGCTCATATATTTAATTTTGGTCATGGAGTAAATGTTAATACTTCTGTAGACAAACTAAAAAAACTTGTAGATTTTGTCCATAACTATAGAGTTTAGGAGGTGTTAGAATGTTAAAGATTGGAGTTTTAGCTTCAGGTAGAGGTTCTAATTTTCAAGCTATTATAGATGAGATTGAAAGAGGTAAACTTAATGCAAAGATAGAGATTTTAATAGTGGATAATCCTTCTGCTTATGCTATTCAAAGAGCTAAAAATCACGGAATACCCTATCTTTATATTAATCCTAAAGATTTTCCTACAAAAGAGGCTTTTTATGAAAAAATAAGAGATGAGCTTCTTTCAAGAGGTGTTGAGCTTGTGGTCCTAGCAGGTTTTATGAGAATAGTTAAAAAACCTTTACTTGATGCCTTTCCCAACAGAATTATGAATATTCATCCTGCTCTGCTTCCGTCTTTTCCCGGATTACATGGTCAAAAACAAGCTGTTGATCATGGAGTCAAGATAAGTGGTTGTACAGTTCATTTTGTTGATGAAGGAGTTGATACAGGACCGATAATTATTCAAGCAGCTGTGCCAGTTTATCCTGATGATACAGAAGAGACTCTGTCAGAAAGGATACTTAAGCTTGAACATAAAATTTATCCTGAGGCTATAAGACTTTTTGCTGAGGGCAGACTTGTTGTAGAAGGAAGAAAAGTTAAGATACTAAACTATAAACCTTTAAATGCCTGGTTTACAAATCCAGAGGTAAGAGAATGAAAACAACTTCAGTAAGACCTACTCCCTCAGTTGTAAGAAAAGCCATATTTGATATTCTTCAAAATATAGAAGGTAAAAAGTTTTTAGATATATATGCTGGCAAAGGCTTTGTTGGTATTGAGGCATTAAAGAGAGGAGCCCACAAGGTTTTTTTTGTTGAAAGAAATCCAGTTTTATGTAGTTTTATAAAAAATACATTAAAGAAAAAAAATCTTTCAGAAAAAGCAGAAGTCTATATGAAAGATGCTGTCAGATTTTTAGAGGAAACAGATGAACTATTTGATATTATTTTTGCAGATCCTCCATATCTTACAGGAGAGCTTGAGAGATTTTTTAAGTGTCTTGAAAAAAGGGACATTTTAAAGGAAGATGGAGTCGTTATAATACAACATCATAAAAATGAAGCTATTAAAGAAAAATTGAAGAGTTTAAGGGTTCATAAGTGTTACAAATATGGGGATACATTATTGACTGTTTATAGGAGGCATGAATGAAAATAGGAGTATATCCAGGCACATTTGATCCAATTACAAATGGACATTTAGATGTAATCAAGAGAGCCTTAAAGATTTTTGATGAGCTAATAGTTGCAGTTGCTATAAAAGGCTATAAAAAAATCCCTATTTTTACTATTGAAGAAAGAATAAATTTCATAAGAGAGTCTACTAAGAGTTTTGAAAATATTCACATAGAAGCGTTTGATGGTCTTTTAGTTGATTTTGTTAGAGCTAAAGGAGCTGTGGCAATAATAAGAGGATTAAGAGCTGTTTCAGATTATGAGTTTGAACTTCAGCTTGCACATGCAAATAGAAGACTTTATAAAGATGTTGAAACAGTATTCTTAATGCCTTCAGAGGAGTACTCTTTTCTTTCCTCAAGTATAGTTAAAGAAATAGCCTATTTTGGAGGCTCAGTTAAAAATATGGTTCCTCCCGTTGTGGAAAAAGCATTAAAAAAGAAGTTTCATAAGTGAAACTTTTTAAATATTAGTGTAGCATTCGTTCCACCAAATCCGAAAGAGTTTGTCATTGCATAGTTTACTGTTTTCTTTTTTGGCTTATAGGGAACATAGTCAAGATCACACTCAGGATCAGGATTATCTAAGTTTATTGTAGGAGGTATTATATCATGATAAACACTTAACACAGTAAATATTGCTTCAACACCACCAGCAGCACCTAAGAGATGTCCTGTCATAGATTTTGTTGAACTTACACTTAGCTTGTAGGCATGCTCACCGAATACAGTTTTTATAGCCATTGTTTCAAGTTCATCCCCTTGTTTTGTGCTTGTCCCATGGGCATTTATATAGTCTATCTCCTCTGGTTTAATGCCAGCATCCTTTAAGGCAGCAAGCATACATTTTGCTGCTCCTTCTCCTTGAGGATGTGGTGCTGTAATATGATAAGCATCTGCAGTCATTCCGTAACCAACAAGCTCTGCATATATAGGAGCCCCCCTTTTTAAAGCGTGTTCAAGTTCTTCGAGTATTAAAATTCCAGCTCCTTCACCCATTACAAAACCATCTCTGTCTGAATCAAAAGGTCTACTTGCTTTTTCTGGCTCACTATTTCTTGTTGACAAAGCTCTCATTGCAGCAAAGGCTGCCACTGCTAAGGGTGTTATAACAGCCTCTGTTCCACCGGCAATCATAATATCTGCTTCTCCATGCTGGATAATTCTGAAAGCTTCTCCAATTGAATGATTTCCTGTAGCGCAAGCAGTGCTTATTGCAAGATTTGGACCTTTAAATCCATATCTTATAGATATCTGTCCACCAGAAAGATTTGCAATAACCATAGGGATGAAAAATGGAGTCACTCTTCTCCATCCTTTTTCAAGAAGTACTTTATGATAAGTTTCAATGGTAGGAAGTCCTCCAAGGCCTGATCCAATAACAACGCCGATTCTGTCTGGATCTTCTTCATCTATATTTAATTTACTGTCCTTCAAAGCCATCTCTGTAGCAGCAATTGCGAAGTGAATGAATCTATCCATTTTTCTTACTTCTTTTGGTTCTATGTAGGCTGTTGGATCAAACTCCTTTACCTCAGCAGCAATCTGAACCGGAAAGTCAGAGGCATCAAAATGAGAGATTTTACCTACTCCTGAGCGTCCTTCAAGAAGTGCTTGCCAGTTTGATTGAATATCAAGCCCGAGAGGGGATATTATCCCCATCCCGGTGACAACCACTCTTCTTTTTAGCATGTTAGATTTGTCCTGTTCTGTTTTTAATATACTCAATTGCGTCTTTTACTTTAACGATCTTTTCAGCATCTTCATCAGGAATCTCAATTCCAAAAGTTTCCTCAAAAGTCATAACAAGCTCAACAGTGTCAAGAGAGTCTGCACCAAGGTCCTCAACAAAGGATGCTTCAGGTGTGACCTGTGATACATCAACTCCAAGTTGTTTTGCTATAATTTCACGGACTTTTTCTTCTAACATATTAATTACCTCCTTCCTCTTTTTTACATATACATTCCACCGTTTACATGTATAACCTGTCCTGTTATATATTCAGACTCTGGTTTTGCTAAGAAGACTACAGCATTTGCAACATCATAGGTTGTTCCAAATCTCTGAAGGGGTATCATGCGAAGCATTTCCTCTTTCACCTTTTCAGGTAAAACATCAGTCATAGCAGTCTGAATAAAACCTGGTGCTACAGCATTAACAGTAATACCTCTTGAAGCATATTCTTTTGCTAAGGTTTTTGTAAGAGCAACTAATCCTGCTTTTGATGCAGAGTAGTTTACTTGTCCTGGATTTCCGATAAAGGCAACAACAGAGGCTATATTTATTATTCTTCCATATCTATGTTTAGACATAATTTTTACAGCTTCTCTACAACATAAAAAAGCTCCTTTAAGATTAACATTAAGGACAGCATCCCACTCTTCATCCTTCATTCTGATAAGCAAGTTGTCTTTAGTTATTCCTGCGTTATTAACTAAAATCTCTATTTTTTGAAATTTTTTTACTGTCTCTTCAAAAAGTCTTTTAACCTCTTCAGGATTTGATACATCTGCTTTGATGGGAAGTGTTTCAACTTTAAAGCTACTTTTTATCTCTTCTGCAACCTTTACTGAAGCTTCCTCATTTATATCTACAATGACTACATTAACTCCTCTTTTTGCAAACTCCTCTGCTACTGTCTTTCCAATTCCTCTTGATGAGCCTGTAATAATTGCTGTTTGTCCTTTCATTTTGATAAGACCTCCGCAAAAAAATTATCAAAATTGAATTATAAAAAATTTTTTATAAAAATTCTACAAAAAATTATTGAATGTGATATTTTGGAAAAATATAAAAAAGTGAGCCGTGGAGGATTCGAACCTCCGACCCGCTGATTAAGAGTAGCATAAACCAACCAAAAAGTCACATTTGGTTAATAAACCTCTTCATGATGACCTATATTAAAAAGAGAAATTTACGATGATCAGTTTGACTACTACTGTGCTTGGGGAAGATGGTAAGGCAGGTTAGGAAAAAACTTTCCTGTTTTTAATTTCATGTATTTTAAATCTTACGATTTTTCTGTAAAGCCAGATATACATGAGTATCCATAAAAAAGTGCATATCTGAAGCAAAAGAGTTTTTTGCCAAAATAATACTGCAGGAACGAAGCTAATAAAAGTAAGTCCCCATAGATAAACAGAAGTGGCTGAGTTTCGTCTTGTCATATATTTTGCATCTTTTGGTCCTAAAGCCCATTTAAGAATTCTTTTGTAGACTAAGGAATGAAAATGTAACCTATCAGCCTTGCCGGGAGAATATCCTTTTTTTATTTTTCTTCTGTATATAGAAAAAAGTGTTTCCCATACAGGATATATAACGAGTAACATGGGAAACCATGCAGAAACTTGTGGATTTCTCTTTACAATTAAAACAGATATTACAGCAATAAAAAATCCAATTATGTAGGCTCCGCTGTCCCCGAGAAAAATCAATCCCCTTGGATAGTTCCATACAAAAAAACCAATAATTGCTGCTATTAAAACAATGCAACTAAAAAGAATAAACATATC
>JANXBK010000029.1:653-894 GCA_025057595.1 Thermodesulfovibrio sp. | reverse complement strand
CCATAAAGAGCGGTCTTAACAAGAAGAGAATTAGCGACTGCTTTAGCTACTTTTTTTGCTTCTTGAGATGTTCTTGCTTCTTTAACTATGACTGTAACAAATTTTGTTGCCCCTTCTCCATCTCTTACTATCATTTGAGCAAGCTCAATGCATAGATCATTTAGAGCATTTTTAAACTCTTTATATATAGGAGTTTTTCTCTCTATCTTTATTTCAGACTCTCCATTTGCAAGCATAAGCA
>JANXBK010000029.1:0-643 GCA_025057595.1 Thermodesulfovibrio sp. | reverse complement strand
TATCTCCATCTACTGTGATACAGTTGAAGCTCTGAGAGACAGCATCCCTTAATAAATCTTTCATTAAATCTGAGCTGATCTTTGCATCGGTTAAAATTGTGCATAGCATAGTTGCCATATTTGGAGATATCATTCCAGCACCTTTACATATACCGAGAATGGTTATTGGAGAGGCTTCTTCAATTTGTCTAAATGTAAGCTTAGGAAAAGTATCAGTGGTCATTATTGCCTCTGCAACTTGGACTGGCTGAGCATTTCCAAGAGTTCTTACAAGTTCATCAACTGCATTTATCATTCTATCAAGGGGAAGAGGCACTCCAATAACTCCTGTTGAAAGAGGAAAAACATAATGCTTGTTAATATTAAGCTTTTCAGCAAGATAATCTGTAACTTTTAATGCATCCTCAATTCCTTTATTGCCTGTACAAGCATTAGCATTTCCACTGTTTAGAATCAATGCTTGTCCAATTCCCGTCTTTATTCTCTTCATACATATTTTTACCGGTGCAGCCTTTATCTGATTTGTTGTAAAGACTCCTGCTATCTGGGCTGGTCTTTTGGAGTATATTAATGCAGTATCGTATCTGTCTTTATATCTAATTTGAGCCTTTGCTACAGAGTATAAAAAACCTTTTGGAGAGGC
>JANXBK010000028.1 GCA_025057595.1 Thermodesulfovibrio sp. | reverse complement strand
ATTTTGTTTCTGAAATTATCTACTATATCAACCAAGCTAAAAAAAATTAATCTATCACCTAAATTATCAGTAAATACTTTTCTTAAAGATATACCCACTGCTTCAAGCCCAAATTTTCTTTCAAAAGAATCTGATATACTCAACCTAACATCAGCATCTGCTGTTAAAAACAACGAAGATTCTAATTCAAAACTAAAAAAAAATAAAAGCAATAATTATCAGTAAAAACCTCTTAAAAAAATGTTTTTGGTTAAATTTCATATTTTTAATATTCCATCTTCTAATCTAATACATCTTTTTGTTCTTTTTGCAAGTTCTATATTATGAGTAACCATAATTATAGTCAAGCCATTATTGTTCAACTCATTAAATATTTCCATAATGTTTTCAGCATTTTTAGTATCAAGATTACCTGTAGGTTCATCTGCAAGAAGTATTTTGGGAGAATTTATTAATGCCCTGGCAATAGCTACTCTTTGCATCTCTCCACCTGAAAGCTGTGATGGTAAATGATAAAGTCTTTTTTCTAAACCAACCAACTTAAGGATTTTTTTTGCATCCTTTATATTCTTTTTATTACGAATAAAAAGTGTTGGTAGCTGAACATTTTCCAAAACTGTAAGTGTAGGAATCAAAAAAAATTGTTGAAACACAAAACCAACTGTCTCTCTTCTTATTTTTGTTAAAATTTTTTCATTTGCATTGCTTACATCTTTAGAATCAATAAAAACTTTACCCTTAGTAGGAATATCCATACATCCAATAATGTTTAACAAGGTTGTTTTCCCGGAACCAGAAGGACCAACAATAGACAAAAACTCACCCTTGCTTACTGACAAATTTATATCATTAAGTGCATAAACATCCTCAACACCTCTTTTGTAGATCTTTGTCACA
>JANXBK010000027.1 GCA_025057595.1 Thermodesulfovibrio sp. | reverse complement strand
AATAAATGAGTTAGATGCTGAAATTGAAAGACTTATTAAAGACAAAATTGCTAAAGTTGAAGGAATTATTGAGATTAAGGCTGATACGGTTAATAAAAATGTTATAGTTGAATACATACCAACAATCATTGATGAAGAAAAAATTTTATCTTCTTTAAAAAGCCTCGGGATAAAGGCAAAAAAATATACAGATACACTATCTGCACAAAAAGAAAAAATAAGAGAGTTTAAAAAACTAAAAAGAGACCTCATTATTAGTTTTCTTTTGACATTACCAGTTTTTATTGGCAGTATGTTTCATATTCCTTTTTTAGCCGAAGGCATAATCCAGTTAATTTTTACCACTCCTATTCAGTTTATTACAGGAGCAAGATTTCACAGACTTGCCTTTATTGCTTTAAAACATGGTAGTGCAAATATGAACACCCTTATAAGTCTTGGAACAAATGCTGCATATTTTTATAGTCTTGCTATGTTAATTTTCGGTCATCAAGGAGCACATCTTTATTTTGAAACTTCAGCAGTGATAATTACACTTATACTTTTTGGCAGAACCCTTGAGGAAATGGCAAAAGCCAAAACATCAGAGGCAATACAAAGACTAATTCAGATGCAACCTAAAAGGGCAGTTGTAATAAGAAACGGAGTTGAAAAAGAAGTAGACATTAATGAGGTTTTAGTTGGAGATATCGTAGTTGTTAAACAATCAGAGAAAATTCCTGTTGATGGAGTTATTTTAGAAGGAGAAGCCACTGTTGATGAGTCTATGATAACTGGTGAGCCTATTCCTGTTGATAAATCTAAGGGTGAAAGAGTAGTTGGAGGCACTATTCTACTTACAGGAGTCTTAAAGATTGAAGCAAAGGCAGTTGGAAAAGAAGCCTTCTTAAGTCAGATAATAAAACTAATACAGGATGCACAGACAGGAAAACCA
>JANXBK010000026.1 GCA_025057595.1 Thermodesulfovibrio sp. | reverse complement strand
ACAAAAAATTTGTCTTCAACTACTAGTTTCAATTCCACAATGGTTCAATTAAACCCAATTTTTTCCATTTCTCTTTGTCTGTACCTTCCTCGTTTCAATTCCACAATGGTTCAATTAAACCAAAGTAATACTTTAATTTTGAACTATTTGAACGAGTTTCAATTCCACAATGGTTCAATTAAACCTTTTTTTAGAAAATTAAAAAGAGCAAAGGAGGTGAGTTTCAATTCCACAATGGTTCAATTAAACCCATGAAGAAGCATTTAGAGAAAAAAACAAAGAAAAAAGTTTCAATTCCACAATGGTTCAATTAAACCCAGAAAATTTCTTAATATACTCATCAAATCTTGGTAAGTTTCAATTCCACAATGGTTCAATTAAACCGATAAGTGTGGAGCTGCCAAGGGTGTATACAAGTAGGTTTCAATTCCACAATGGTTCAATTAAACCCCTTTTGTTGCTCCTGAAAACATAAGGTTGGTAAAAAGTTTCAATTCCACAATGGTTCAATTAAACCTCTCCTCGTCAAATCACCAAACTTCTTACGACTCACGTTTCAATTCCACAATGGTTCAATTAAACCCCATATCGTCAAAGCCATCAACCAAGAAAACTCTCGGTTTCAATTCCACAATGGTTCAATTAAACCAACAAAAAATCACGTGTATAGAAATTGCTCAAAAAAGTTTCAATTCCACAATGGTTCAATTAAACCCTAGAGTTCTAGAGTGCTAGAGTGCTTATATCATGAGTTTCAATTCCACAATGGTTCAATTAAACCGTGGAATGAATATCCTGAACTAGCTGAGTTTTTAGAGTTTCAATTCCACAATGGTTCAATTAAACCCTCGATGTCCTCATCAAGTCACCGAATTTCTTGAAGTGTTTCAATTCCACAATGGTTCAATTAAACCCTGGTAATTCAGGTTCAGGAACATATTCTATATCTTTTTTGGTTTCAATTCCACAATGGTTCAATTAAACCCAGGTACTACGAGAAAAAGATTTACAAAATACGAACGTTTCAATTCCACAATGGTTCAATTAAACCCCAGTTTTGTAGTCAATTATTTTCTTTTTTGTAGGTTTCAATTCCACAATGGTTCAATTAAACAATCCAGGTGAGGAGTTTATTTTGTCAAAAGGTGGAGTTTCAATTCCACAATGGTTCAATTAAACCCAGGTGAGTGCGGATTGTGAGAATTTGAATTTGGTTATGTTTCAATTCCACAATGGTTCAATTAAACCCAAGATGGATAACTCAAAAACATCAAACATACAATAGTTTCAATTCCACAATGGTTCAATTAAAC
>JANXBK010000025.1 GCA_025057595.1 Thermodesulfovibrio sp. | reverse complement strand
TGAAGATGTTAAAGTAGATGATGAGGTAATTATTTTGGGTAAAGCAGGCACTGAAGAGATTACTGCATATGATATAGCTCAGTGGGCAGGCACAATACCTTATGAGGTGCTTACTTCCTTAGGAAGTAAAGCAAAGAAAAAATATACAATGGAGGAAGAAGAATGATAGCTGAGAGAGCAAGAAAAGTTAAACCTTCTCCTACTCTTGCAGTGGATTCAAAAGCAAAGGAACTTAAATCTAAGGGATTTGATGTAGTAAACTTTGGAGTTGGAGAGCCTGATTTTGATACTCCTGAACATATTAAAGAAGCTGCAATAAAGGCTATAAAAGATGGATTCACTAAATATACACCTGTTGGTGGAATAGATGAACTTAAAGAGGCAATAATTAAGAAACTTGAGATTGAAAACGGGCTTAAATACAGTAAAGAAAATATAATTGTATCCTGTGGAGCAAAACACTCTCTTTATAATATTGCTCAAGCATTATTTGGTCCGGGGGATGAGGTTATTATTCCTGCACCTTACTGGGTATCCTATCCTGATCAAGTTCTTATAAATGATGCTAAACCTGTAATTGTAGAGACTTATGAAGAGGACAACTTTATGCTTCGTCCTGAGATTCTTGAAAGTAAAATCACAGATAAAACAAAAGCTCTTATTCTTAACTATCCTTCTAATCCTACAGGTTTTATATATAGCAAAGAAGTTCTTGAAAGGATTGCAGAAATAGTTTTAAAGCATAATATCTATGTTATATCTGATGAGATTTATGAAAAACTTATCTACGATGGACAAAAACATATAAGCATTGCTTCTCTTGATGATGAAATTAAAGAAAAAACTATTGTAGTTAATGGACTTAGTAAGGCTTATGCAATGACAGGTTGGAGAATTGGTTATGCTGCAGGTCCAGTTGAAATTATAAAGACTATGACAAATATTCAGAGTCAGTCAACATCTAATCCAACTTCAATAGCTCAAAAAGCTGCTGTAGCAGCTTTACGGGGTCCTCAAGATTGTGTTGAAAAGATGCGTAGAGAGTTTGAAAAACGTAGAAACTATCTTGTAGAGGCTCTTAATAAAATAAATGGAATATCATGTAAAATGCCAAATGGTGCCTTTTATGTCTTTCCCAATATAAAAAGTATATTAGGCAAAAATACAGATAATTTTAAGATAAACTCATCAATGGACTTAAGTATTTATCTTCTTGAGAAGGCTTTGGTTGCTCTTGTTCCAGGTTCGGCATTTGGAGCAGAAGGATATATAAGAATATCTTATGCAACAAGCATGGAAAATCTATCCAAGGG
>JANXBK010000024.1 GCA_025057595.1 Thermodesulfovibrio sp. | reverse complement strand
TTAATTGAACCATTGTGGAATTGAAACTTCAATTCATCAATAATTTTTTTCAACTCTTCCAGGTTTAATTGAACCATTGTGGAATTGAAACTCCCCAACTTACAAATCTCTTTCAAAAAATTCAACCGGTTTAATTGAACCATTGTGGAATTGAAACTTGGAGGTGGTAAAAAAATGAAAAAATTTGATGTAGGGTTTAATTGAACCATTGTGGAATTGAAACAGGGAATATATAAAACTTGAATTTGAGATATACATAGGTTTAATTGAACCATTGTGGAATTGAAACGAACAAAAAATTAGTGAGTTAGAGAACAAACAATTTGGTTTAATTGAACCATTGTGGAATTGAAACTAAATTTCAATTTTTCAATCTTTTTAAACTCAATATGGTTTAATTGAACCATTGTGGAATTGAAACGAGTTAGAAAAATTTTGTAAGGAAAGGGGGTATGAGGTTTAATTGAACCATTGTGGAATTGAAACAGAAATCTAAATTTAGTATCAAATATAACTATCAAGGTTTAATTGAACCATTGTGGAATTGAAACTATCAAACTTCTTGTCTTTTATCCACTCAGGCATATGGTTTAATTGAACCATTGTGGAATTGAAACCATCTTTTTTTGCTTTTTTTTGCTTTTTTTACATCGGTTTAATTGAACCATTGTGGAATTGAAACTTTTCACCACACTACTATCAAAAATCTTCTCCAAGGTTTAATTGAACCATTGTGGAATTGAAACTTTCAACATCATATATTCATCTCTTATTTTCTTTTTTGGTTTAATTGAACCATTGTGGAATTGAAACTTTGATGAAAAATGATAAATTATATGGGTGGGAAAGGTTTAATTGAACCATTGTGGAATTGAAACTATAATTTAGAAGAAGATTAAAAAGGAGGTGATATGGGTTTAATTGAACCATTGTGGAATTGAAACGCGTATGGTAATTATGGAACAGGAAGTGATATTATTGGTTTAATTGAACCATTGTGGAATTGAAACTTCATTACGACTACAAATCAAGTGAACCTCTTTTAGAGGTTTAATTGAACCATTGTGGAATTGAAACCAGCATGTTTGATAATATATTCATCTTCAACTTTTTGGTTTAATTGAACCATTGTGGAATTGAAACAAGTTTCAAAATATACATATCAATATATTACAAAAGGTTTAATTGAACCATTGTGGAATTGAAACCGCAGTACCAGGCTTCTCTTCTGTTTGTGCTGTTGGGTTTAATTGAACCATTGTGGAATTGAAACTAATAGATAAAATTGAATTAGATAAAATTTTAGATAGGTTTAATTGAACCATTGTGGAATTGAAACCGAAATACGAACAAATAGTAGATTTTGCGGAGATAGGTTTAATTGAACCATTGTGGAATTGAAACTCTATTATCATCTCTATATCATCTCGTATCAAAGGTGGTTTAATTGAACCATTGTGGAATTGAAACCTGAGGAAAATAGAACATTCTTGAAAAATATCAAAGGTTTAATTGAACCATTGTGGAATTGAAACTGTCAATGAAGATAATAT
>JANXBK010000023.1 GCA_025057595.1 Thermodesulfovibrio sp. | reverse complement strand
ACACAGAGAGAGACTTTTTTATGTCAGCTGAAGAAGCAAAAAACTATGGAATTGTTGATGAAGTTATAACTTCAATAAAAAATAGGGTGTAAGTATGGCAAAGAAAAGTGATGAATTAGTAAGATGTTCTTTTTGCGGAAAATCACAGAAAGAAGTAAAAAAGCTTATTGCAGGAAATGGTGTCTATATATGTGATGAATGTGTTGCCCTTTGCAATGAGATTCTTGAAGAGGAAAGAGTGGAATCTTCAGAGACATTAAAACATGATCTTCCTACTCCACAAGAAATTCACAAATTTTTAGATGATTATGTCATTGGACAAAAGAAAGCTAAGAAAATTCTTTCAGTTGCTGTTTATAATCACTACAAAAGAATCTTTAGAGGTACACCATCTGATGAGATTCAGAAAAGCAATATAATGCTAATAGGTCCCACAGGAACTGGAAAGACTCTTTTAGCTCAAACTCTTGCAAAGTTTCTTGATGTTCCCTTTGCTATTGCTGATGCAACAACGCTTACAGAGGCAGGTTATGTTGGAGAGGATGTTGAAAACATTCTTCTTAAGCTTCTTCAGAATGCAAACTTTGATATTCAGCGTGCTCAGATTGGAATAGTATATATTGACGAGATAGACAAGATAAGTAGAAAATCTGACAGTCCATCAATAACAAGAGATGTCTCTGGTGAAGGTGTCCAGCAGGCTCTCCTTAAAATAGTTGAAGGAACCTTAGCCAATATACCTCCTCAAGGTGGAAGAAAACATCCTCAACAAGAGTATATTCAAATTGATACAACAAATATACTTTTTATTTGTGGTGGTGCTTTTGTAGGTTTAGAAGATATTATAAAAAAGAGAATTGGCAAAAAAACAGTTGGATTTCTATCTGAAACAAAGAAAATAGATGAACAAGATGTGCTTTCTCAAGTTGAACCAGAAGATTTGATAAAATATGGTATGATTCCTGAGTTTGTTGGTAGATTTCCTGTTGTGGCAACTTTAAATCAACTTGATGAAGAGGCATTAATAGATATACTTATAAAACCAAAGAATGCTCTTGTAAAACAATATCAAAAACTATTTAGCATGGATGGAGTAAAATTGACATTTACTGATGATGCTTTAAGAGCAATAGCAAAGAAAGCCCTTGAAAGAAAAACAGGTGCAAGAGCCCTAAGAAGCATACTCGAAGACATAATGCTTGATGTAATGTATATTATTCCATCTGAAAAAGGCATAATTGAGTGCATTATAAATGAGGATGTGGTAAATAAAAAGTCATCTCCAATTTTAATATATAAAGAAAAGAGGGCAAAACATGCCTGAAAAGATAAATATAATAATTGATGGGAAAAAGTTAAAAGCAGAGCTTTTTGATACACAGTGTGGCAGAAAAATTTATCAAGCTCTACCTATCGAAAGCACAATAAATGAATGGGGTGATGAGTTTTATTTTTCTATTGGAATAAAAATGCCTCTTGATGAGACAGCAACTACGAAGGTAAAAGTAGGAGACATTGGCTACTGGCCTCCAGGAGAGGCTTTGGCAATATTTTTTGGTAAAACTCCTTTAAGCACTGGAGAGGATCCTATACCTGCCAGTGAGGTAAATATTGTGGGCAGGCTCATTGATGATCCCTTAATCCTTAAAACCTTAAAAGGAGCAAGAAAAATTAAAATTGAAAAAGAATAAATTAAAAGTCTCCTTGTCTAAAGATGAAAAGTTCCATTATTGGCTACCAATGCTTTTAAAAGCCTATGAAATAATGGATCAAGGTGTCAAAAAAGATATAGAAAAATATGAAAGTTTAGGAAATAAACTCGCTT
>JANXBK010000022.1 GCA_025057595.1 Thermodesulfovibrio sp. | reverse complement strand
AGAAAGGATTGCTCTATCTTTTTCTTTTTTATTCTATGGAATAAGCTCGAATGCTATAAATATTTTAAAACAAGCTGTCGGAAGCTCTTGATTCATAGAGAACCAAAGCTCATAATAGATAAGCTAAGAATATAAATGCTTCAGTATCTATACTATAGCTACTTAATAAAAGCTTTTTATGATAAAAGTGACATTATATATTACATACGTCGTGTAGTTCACTTACTTGTAAATAAGAGTTGTATTATAATGAGGTTATGGAAAAGTTTTCATCCCGTTTTAATGCTACAAAACCTATAATATCTTGTATAATGTCATGCTATTCTGAGATTCCTGAACACCTATGCATGGCTATTGAATCAATTCTAAACCAGACATACCAAAACTTTGAGTTTTTAATAGCATTAGACAATCCAGACAACAAAGAACTCCTGAAAATATTAAGAGTTTATGAGGAAAAAGATAAAAGGATAAAAGTTTTTGTAAACCCAAAAAATCTTGGTCGTTCACAATCTAGAAATAACCTCATTAAAAAAGCACAAGGAGACTACATAGCGATTATGGATGCTGATGATATTGCTTATCCTGATAGATTTGAAGTAGAAGTTGCAGTATTAGAAGAAGGTATTTGTGACATAGTAGGATCATGGATAGAGGAATTTGATGACAACCCTGAAGTTATAGTTTCAATAAGAAAAGTACCTGAGAAACACGATGATATAGTTAGATTTGCAAAGTATAGGAGTCCTGTGAATCATCCAACTCTTATGTTTAGGAAACAAATTTTTGATAAGATAGGAGGCTATGCAAATTACGATATGGGAGAAGATTATCATTTTGTGATTAGAGTTATAAAAAATGGATATCGTCTATATAATATTCAAAAAGTGCTTTGTAAATTCAGAAGAGGGGAGGGATTTATAAATAGAAGAAGAGGATTAAAAATATTTTCTCAGGAGATTAGGTTATATAGTGAGTTTTACAGGATGGGTTTTTTAAACTTTTATCAGCTTGCCATCAATGTAGCTATTAGAGCAGTTCTTAGGCTCTCACCGAGGGCTTTCACGAGTTTACTTTATAGGATAATAAGAAAAATTTATTTATTTCGTAAGCAGAAATGCACATAAGGTGTAGATATCCGCTTAGACTTTGGTTAGTTGACGGTAAATGCTCCGCCGGGTTCTGGGCTTGGGAGTTCTTCTACTTTAGCGGTTGCAGTGATATCTGCCTTTGCTGAATGGCTTGGTTTGCCTCTTGGTGAATATGATATTGCTCATCTTGCTTATGAGATAGAGAGAATAGACCTTGGAATGGCTGGTGGTAAACAAGACCAATACTCTGCAACATTTGGAGGTTTTAATTTTATGGAGTTTTATGATAATGACAAAGTTATAGTAAATCCATTGAGAATAAAGCAAGATGTTATAAATGAACTACAGTTTAATATGCTTTTATATTATACAGGTACAAGTAGGCTTTCATCAAAGATTATTGAAGCTCAGGTAGAAAGTGTAAAAAGTAAAAAAGAAAAATCAATAGAAGCTATGCATAAACTGAAAGAGCAGGCTTTTTTGATGAAGGAGGCTATCTTAAAAGGAAAACTCAATGAAGTCGGTGAGATTCTTGATTTTGGTTGGCAGTATAAAAAACAGATGGCAGAGGGAATAACTAATCCTGTTATAGACGAAATATACGAAACTGCCAAAAAGGCTGGTGCAACCGGCGGTAAAATCTCTGGTGCGGGTGGAGGAGGTTTTATGATGCTGTATTGCCCTGGGAATTCAAGATATAAGGTTATAGAGGCTCTTCAAAGATTTGGCGGGAAGCTTAGAAGGTTTCAGTTTACCAAATATGGGGCGGAGACATGGAGGGTTTGAAATGATTTTTGAAGATTTGAACGACTTTGTAAGAAAAAGAATAGAAGAATCTATCCTTGTAAAAGAACTTATAAGCAAAGATAATGAGCTTCTAAAGACAATAGCTGAGGTATCTCTTATAATAGCGGAAACCTATAAAAAAGCAGGAAAGG
>JANXBK010000021.1 GCA_025057595.1 Thermodesulfovibrio sp. | reverse complement strand
AATTGTTATGTTGAAGTATATAATTAATTTATTAGACTATTTTGTTTCTTTTTCTTTCTCTTTTTCCTTTTTCTTTTTACCACATCCTTTTGCCATTTTTAGTTCCTCCTTTCTTTAAAGGATGGTATTTAAATATAATTATTTAATTTCAAAATTTCAATAATTTCAAAAAAAAATATTATAAAACTATTCTGCTGTCAATCTATAATATTTTAATTTACCTATCTGAAGGAGTATTTCTTTATTCTTTGAAAAATCCAGAGATAAATTCTGGTTTACTTTTTTCCTATCTATCTTGACTCCACCCTGCAGTATTAATCTTTTAGCTTCACTTTTTGAATTTACAAATTTATATTCTGTAAGTAGGTCTATTAATTCATAAATTTTCTTTTTAACTATAACTTTAGGAATATCTGTCGGTAATTCTCTTTTAGAAAAAACTTTATTAAATTCTTCTTTTTCTTTCAATGCAATTTCTTCGCCATAGTATTGTTTTACTATTAGATAGGCAAGATATTCTTTAGCTTGTTTTGGGTTTTCTTTTATCATTTCTTGTGCCGTAGTTAAATCTACATCAGTAAGTAATTCAAAATATTTTAGCATGATATTATCAGGAATTGACATAATTTTGCCAAACATATCTTTAGGAGTATCATTTAGTGCAATATAGTTTTTATATGATTTTGACATTTTACGGACTCCGTCTGTCCCCTCCAACAGAGGCATAGTGATTATTACTTGTGGTTCAAGTCCAGCATCTTTTTGGAGTTCTCTTGCAACGATTAGGTTAAATTTTTGGTCATTGCCGCCTAATTCTACATCTGCTTTTATTGCTATTGAATCATATCCTTGAAGTAAGGGATATATAAATTCAAGGATTGAGATAGGGATATTGTTTTTATATCTTTGGTTAAAGTCATCCCTTTCAAGCATCCGTGCAACTGTGTATTTTGAACAAAGTTGTAAAAGTCCGTCGATTCCTAAAGGATATAGCCATTGGCTATTATATACTACTTCTGTTTTATCTTTATCTAAGATTTTAAAAACCTGTTGGGTATAAGTTTTAGCATTGGATAAAATTTCTTCTTCTGAAAGCATAGGACGAGTGGTATCTCTTCCTGAAGGGTCTCCAATTTTTGCAGTAAAGTCACCTATAATAAAAACAACTTTGTGGCCTAAATCTTGGAATTGACGAAGTTTGCGAAGAATAACTGTGTGTCCTAAGTGTATATCTGGTGCAGTGGGGTCTACACCGAGTTTTACTGTAAGCTGTTTTTTTCTTTGTAATTTTTGTTTAAGTTCATCAACAGAAACTATTTCAGATATACCACGAAGTAAAATTTTGAGTTGTTGTTCTATTTCCGTCATATTTTAGCGTATATATAAAATAATTGATACAAAATCAACAGATAATAGATTAATTTTTTTGAATAAAAATAGATTAGAAAATTGAATTTATTAAGTAAAAACATCTTAAATTCCACGATGGTTCAATTAAATCAAATCTACGCCGTAAAATACATCGTCGGAAGATATGTTTCAATTCCACGATGGTTCAATTAAATCCAGGAGCCCAGTTGCAAGCTAAAAATATTAACAATGTGTTTCAATTCCACGATGGTTCAATTAAATCTAGAAAATGGTATAGTGAATTTATCAAGCATAGATTAGTTTCAATTCCACGATGGTTCAATTAAATCTCCTTCATCTTCACTAACCTCACTAACTATATTTTTCGTTTCAATTCCACAATGGTTCAATTAAACCCAAAACAAAAGATGTAAAAAAAGAAGTGATGTATTTAGTTTCAATTCCACAATGGTTCAATTAAACCTTCAGGTATGTTTTATCTTACAAGGTAGGTATATTGTTTCAATTCCACAATGGTTCAATTAAACCTTTGGTAGGAGAGGGTGTGGGAAGACAACATTGGCGTTTCAATTCCACAATGGTTCAATTAAACCTATACTCAATCAACTGCTCCAACCCACTCATATTTCGTTTCAATTCCACAATGGTTCAATTAAACCTAAATGGGATGAGGAACAAAAAAGATGTGTAGAAGGTTTCAATTCCACAATGGTTCAATTAAACCCATATTTTTTTACCCCCTTCAATGCTAAACTACTAAGTTTCAATTCCACAATGGTTCAATTAAACCCCCAACTTAGCTAAATTTTTAGATAGTTTAGCTACGTTTCAATTCCACAATGGTTCAATTAAACCGGGACGTCTTCATAGCATGTGGCTACCGTGGAAGCAGGTTTCAATTCCACAATGGTTCAATTAAACCTATAAAAGGAGAAGAAATAGAATATCTTGATACAAAGTTTCAATTCCACAATGGTTCAATTAAACCTGTGAATCATTGTGCTATGATCTGTGTATCATTGTTGTTTCAATTCCACAATGGTTCAATTAAACCTAAGATTAAAATATTACAGCGATACATACGAAGAATGTTTCAATTC
>JANXBK010000020.1 GCA_025057595.1 Thermodesulfovibrio sp. | reverse complement strand
AAGGTAAAAAAAGAATGAAACAGATTGGACGAGTTGAAATACCCCAGGAAGCATTTCTTTCAGTCTTAAAGGTTGAATGAGGATAAGGAAGATGACAGCAAAGAAGATTCTTGAATACATAAAAAGCATTGGAATTGCCATATTAATTGCACTTTTTATTAGAGCATATGTTGTTCAGGCATTTAAAATACCTTCTGGTTCAATGATCCCAACACTATTAATAGGGGATCACCTTCTTGTAAATAAATTCATATATGGAGTAAATCCACCTTTTTCAGATAAAAAATTTCTGATTTTAGAGACCCCTAAAAGAGGAGACATAGTAGTTTTTAGATATCCTGAAGACCCTGGAAGAGACTTTATAAAGAGAGTTATAGCTATTGAGGGAGATATTATTGAGATAAGAAATAAAAAGGTTTTTGTAAATGGAGTTGCACTTGAGGAACCATATGTAAAATATACAGACTCATATATCCACCCAAGAGAGCTTGATCCAAGAGATAATTTTGGTCCTGTTAAAGTCCCTCCAAATAAAATTTTTGTAATGGGAGACAACAGAGACCAAAGCTATGATAGTCGTTTTTGGGGTTTTGTTGATTTAAAAGATGTCATAGGTAAGGCATTTATTATATACTGGTCCTGGGATAGTGAGAATCAAAAACCAAGACTTGAAAGAATAGGGAAGCTTATAAAGTAATGTTTACTGGAATTGTTGTTGAAGTTGGAAAGATTTATGATATTCAAAAAATTGCTCAAGGAGCAAAGCTTAAATTATTCTCTAAAAAAGTAATACATGAATCTAATATAGGTGACAGTATATCTGTAAATGGAGTTTGTCTTACTGTTTGTGATATAGACAAATCAAAAGGAATATTATCTTTTGATGTATCTCATGAAACACTAAGGAAAACCACACTTGGAGAGCTTAAAAAAGATGACTATGTTAATTTAGAGCCTGCTTTAACACTTAATACAAAGCTTGGAGGACATCTTGTAAGCGGACATGTAGAGGGAATAGGCAGAATAAAAAAGATTGAAAAAATAGGAAGTGATCTAAAATTAGAAATTGAAGCTCCAGAGGAAATTCTTAAATACTGTATAAAAAAAGGTTCAATCGCTGTTGATGGTATAAGCCTTACAATAGTTGATATTCTCTCAGACTCATTTACAGTTGTAGTTATACCTCATACTGCCAACATGACCACAATAGGATTTAAGAAAGTTGGAGACAAAGTTAACCTTGAATCTGATATAATTGCTAAATATATAGAGAAATTTGTAAATCAATCACTAAATGTAAGGCAAGAAAGACTTATAGAAAAACTGAAGGATTATGGATATATTTAGGGGAGTTTAAATGAAGTTTATAGTTCTTGCAGGAGGTTCTGGAACGAGGCTATGGCCCTTGTCCAGAAAAAACTTTCCAAAACAGTTTTTAAAGTTTTCTCTTTCAGGAAATGATGAAGGTGAAAGTTTCTTTCAGAGGACAATAAAAAGAATCTCCCTTTATCCACAGGCAGATATTTTCATTGTAACAAATGATAAATACAAGTTTTATGTTATTAATCAATTAGAAGAGTTAGTAGATAAACTAAAGACTAAACCTAAAATAGAGATTGTAGTTGAACCTCTATCAAGAAACACTGCTGCAGCAATTGCCCTTTCTATGAGATATGCAATGGAAAAAGGAGTCTCTCAGGATGAAGTTTTTTTTGTTTGTCCTTCAGATCATCTAATTAAACCAGATGAAAAATTTATTGAGTTTATAAAGGCTTCAGAGGAGTGTGCTAAAAAAGACTATATTATAACATTTGGTATAAAGCCAACTCGTCCTGAAACAGGTTATGGATATATAAAAATAAATAGTCCTCTTAGTGGTTTTGAAAGTTTTTACATTATTGAAAGATTCGTAGAAAAACCCGATATTGAAAATGCAAAAAAATATATTGAAGAAGGAAACTACTACTGGAACTCCGGTATGTTTACATTTAAAATGGACACAATGATAGAGGAATTTAAAAGATATATACCTGAATTGGGAGAAATATTTGAAAAATCCTATGAAGAAGTTTTAAGGGATTTTCAGAGTCTTTTAGATATCTCTATTGATTACGCAGTTATGGAGAAAACTAAAAAGGGAGTTCTCCTTCCACTTGATATATTTTGGTCTGATATAGGCTCATGGGAAAGTTTGTATGATATTTTGGATAAAGATGAGTTTGAAAATGCCACATTAGGAGAGTGTATAAATATAGAGACAAGAGGAAGCCTTATTTTAGGCAATAAAAGATTTATTGCTACCATAGGACTTAAGGATTTGTTAATAGTTGAAACAGAGGATGCTTTATTAGTTGCTAAGAAAGGAGATGGTCAAAAAGTTAAAGATCTCGTAAAGATTCTTTCTGAGAGAGCTCTTTCACAGATTGAAGAGCATGTAACAGTTTACAGGCCTTGGGGAAGCTATACTCTACTTGAGAAAGGACTAAGATACAAAATAAAGAGAATATCAGTAAAACCTGGCCAGAAACTTTCTCTTCAGATGCATCATCATCGTTCTGAACACTGGATTGTTGTAAGGGGCACTGCAAAGGTAAGAATTGGCGATAAAGAACAGTTCGTGCATGAGAATGAATCAGTCTATGTTCCAAAAAGCACCCTTCATAGACTTGAAAATCCAGGAAAAATTCCACTTGAAATAATAGAAGTTCAAGTGGGAGAGTATGTTGAGGAAGATGATATAAAAAGATTTGAGGATGTATATGGAAGAGAGGATATTCAGAGAGTATGATATAAGAGGTATTTATGGAGAGGATCTCACAGAAGAGGTTTCCTATCTTATTGGAAAAGCCTTTGTTTCTTTGGTTTTTGAAGAGCTTAAAAGAAGACCTGAAAAATTTTCCATTGGGATGGATGTAAGATTTTCATCTGAGCCTCTTAAAAAAGCATTAATTAAAGGAATTACAGAATGTGGTGTAGATGTTATTGATATAGGAGTATGTCCTACTCCTTTACAGTATTTTTCACTTTTTATGCTTCCTGTAGATGCAGGAGTAATGATAACAGGAAGCCATAATCCACCTGAGTTTAATGGATTTAAACTTAGTATAGGAAAAGAAACCATTTATGGTGAAAAAATTAGAAAATTAAAAAAAATTATTGAAAAAAAAGATTTTGTTAGTTTTAATAAGACAGGAAAAACTGAAGAATACAACATAAAAGATGATTATATTAACTATATGTTAAGCCATTTTTCATCCTTTGAAGGAATAAAAGTTGTTGTTGATTCAGGAAATGGAACAGCTGGATTGG
>JANXBK010000001.1 GCA_025057595.1 Thermodesulfovibrio sp. | reverse complement strand
TCAGTTATTGTTTCCTCTTCGGGTAGATTGATTAATTTTTCAGCAGTTTTATAGTCATTTAAAGCCTTGATTAGCCACTTTTTAACTTCTTCATTAATCACAGAGGCACACCCTCATTTATAGCTGTTTTTATCACACTACCAATAACATGTTTTCTTTCCTCTATTTCTTCTAAGGATCTTATTAAAACATCACAAGGAATCAAATGATTAGCTAATTCTTTTCGGATTAGGTGTCCTAACTCTGTTCTCTCTTGTCTTGTAAGTTTTTTTTCTACAACTATAAGTAAATCCCAATCACTATCTTTTTTAGTCTCTCCCTTTGCCCTTGAACCAAATAATAAGATTTTAATAACTCTAATCCCTGCAGAACTAAAAATATTTTCTATGGTATTTTTGATTATGTTTTCTATCATCCCTCACCCACCAATCCTTTATATGATTCCATAAATATTTTTTTAATTTTTTCCTTAATTTCTTCAATATTCATGAATAACTCCTACATTTTAGAGAAATTTCAAATCTTCCATCCCAAAGCCTTAAAAACCTCTACAATCTTCTGATTAAGCTCTCTCTCCTGAATAAGTAACTCTGAAAGTTCCTCTGAATAGGCTTTCATCTTTTCTTCAAAGGGCTCTTCATCCTCTTGAAGCTTTACTCCAACATATCTTCCTGGAGTTAAGACATAGCCGTTTTTGGCTAATTCCTCTAAGGTAGCAACCTTTGAAAATCCTAATTCATCTATGTCTTCAATTTTTCCCTTCTTCAAAAAGTCTAAATTTTTTAACAATCTTTTTAATATGCTCTTCTGTGAATACATTTTGTCTACGGGAGAGTTGTTTATAAAGATTTTTAGCATAAACAAATAGCACCTTGCTCTTCATATGCTCAGGCTTACTTTTTCTTATAAACCAGAGTGAGACAGGTAAAGAGACTGTATAAAACAACTTTGGAGGACAGGCAACTATGCCATAGATAAGGTCATCTTCAATAATCTTTCTTCTTATCTCTCCTTCTACATTTCCTCCAGAGAGAGCTCCATTTGCCATGACAAAACCAGCTTTACCACTTGGTGCAAGATGATAAATGTAATGTTGAATCCACACGAAGTTTGCATTATTTTCAGGCGGTAGCCCATACTTAAATCTTGGATCATTTGGCTTTACTCTGTCTCTTCCCCATGCACTGTCATTGAAAGGTGGATTTGAAAGGACATAGTCTGCCCTTAGGTCAAAAAATTTGTCATCATGATAGGAATCACCAATTTTTATGTCTCCTTCAACTCCTCTGATGGCAAGGTTCATTTTACATAGTTTCCATACCACATCCTTTGAGTCCTGCCCATAAATAGAAAGTTTAAATTTATCAATCCCTTCCTTTTCCAGCTTTTCAATGATGGAGACAAAAAATCCTCCAGAGCCACAGGCTGGGTCAAAGACTCTTCCACCTTTTATGTCCAAAATCTCAACAATTAGCCTTGTAAGAGACCTTGGGGTGTAAAACTCTCCACCCTTTCTTCCTTCTGCCTCTGCAAATTTACCGAGAAAATACTCATAAATTCTTCCGAATATGTCTTTACCATTGTGTCCATCACCAAAATCAATATCTGTAAAGAGATTTATAAGATAGGCAAGGTCGTGGCTGTCAAGGTTTATCTGAGTAAATCTTTTGGGTATGACATCTTTTAGCTCTTTCGGATATTCCCTTTCAAGAAGCTCAATTGCTCTGTCTATAAGTTCTCCTATATTTGGTTGATTGGCATTTTTAATTAGATAGCTCCAGTGTGCTTCTTCAGGAACCATTAAAACTCCCTTTGAACGATAATGGTCCTTGTCTTTAATTGCTCGCTCCATGATTGGTTGATACTGCACTGGTGCTTCAGCAACCTTTGAAGAGAACTCTTGCTCCAGCTCCTTTCGTGCTTCGTCATATCTATAGGAAAGATAGCGAAGAAATATTAAACCTAAAACAACATACTTGTATTCATGAACCTCAACTTTTTTTCTTAGTTTGTCTGCTGCTTTCCAAAGCTTGTCTTCAAAGTGTATGTCTTTGTCCATGATTAAGCCTCACTAAATTTTTCTAATTATATCATAACTGAGTGTGCCAAAAAGCCCTGCTGCTAAAAATAGACTGCCTAATAAAAATGCACCTATTGAGATAACAATAGAAAAAAATAGGTAGATGCTAAACTCATTCCAGCCTGGTTGAATGATTAACTTATAGGGCACATAAATTATTGGGAAAAAACCGATAATTGAGAGAAAAATTCTCAATTTGTTTGATACTTTTTCAGTAAAGATAATCTCTCCATCTCTTTCATGCACTTGAAACATTGATTAAACATCTCCTAAATTTTCTAATTTTTTATAACAGAATTTTTCAGATTCTATCATAGTATTTATATCTGGATAAAAAGCCTTTACTTTAAGATAAAGTTCTCTTAATTCCCGTTCAGGCTCTGAATCCCAGACAATTCCACAGCCTGCATAGTAGGAAAGCCTGTTACCCATGCCTACAGCAGTTCTAATGAGCACTGATAGGGTAAAGTCAGTCTTATTTTTTATTAATCCAGCACAGCCACAGTAATAACTACGAGCATGGGGTTCAAGAGTGTCAATCATTTCTACAGCCTTTCTTTTTGGTGCACCTGTTACAGAGGCTGGTGGAAAGGTTGCTTGAAGTATTTCAATTATAGATTTATCTGTGTTTCCTTCCACTGTAGAGTGCATCTGATAGAGGGTTCTGTATTTTGTTATTTTAAAAAGTTCGGAAACTCTTACACTTCCAATATTGGCAATCCTACCAATGTCATTCCGCATCATATCTGTAATCATGAGATTTTCTGCTTTGTCTTTTTGGCTGTTTTTAAGAAACGCATGAGATTTTGATGTGCCTTTGATAGGTTTACTGATAATAGTATTTCCCCTTTTTTCAAGGAAAAGTTCCATTGAGCCAGAGACTATGAAAAAATCATTAAGATTAAGAAAAAATGCATACGGGACAGGCTGATTTTCATAGAAGCGAAAAAATAAAGACAGAGGATCACCTTGAAACTCAAAATCAAAACGGTTTGTAAGATTTATTTGATATACAGTACCTTTTTCAATAAGTTTACGGACTCTAAGCACACCTAAGATAAACTCATTATCCTGTAAAGCATTATTAAGATGTAGCAGTCTGAAGCTTCCTTCTGATTTACTGATTTTTCTAAATTTTTTTATTTTTACAATAACAATAGGTGGCAACTCGGATTTTTTTAGATTTAAGCTGAGTGTTTCATTTGAAAGATCGTAGGAGAATATTGTAAAACTGACAGGCTCAATTTTTTCTATCTCAACAAAACTATGGTAGAAAACTACGTTCTCAATCTCTGCCTCATAAAATCCTCTTTTGCCAAGCCAACTACCACAAATTATAAGCATTCTATAGAGAGTTTTCTCTATCTATGAGAGAGTTCATTAAGTTTAGGAGTTCATAATCAACAGGGTAAGCTCTATCCATAAACTGAACTACAGGTAAAGCACCAATGAGACTATTAGTAATAAAGAGATATGAAGCATTATATAAATCATCTACAGTAAGTCTTTCTTCTATTACATCCATCTTTTCAATCAAAATTTGCAGAGTTGTACCTAAAAGAAGTCCACATTCCCGAGCAGGAGTAAAAATTTTGTTATTTTTTAATATCAAAATATTAGAAGCAGAACACTCTGTTATCTCATCTTTTTCATTAAGTATAACAGCATCATCAAAACCCCTTGAGAGTGCCTCTCTTTTTGCAATAATATTAGGCAAATAGTTCATTGTCTTATGATATATCACTGGGTTTTTACTATGTCTTTTTATACTTGACAAACAAAGTTTTTTAGGGGCCACATCAGGTATATAATCTTTCACAACTACTAAGCTTTCTGAACTTTGAGGATAAAGGTAATAAAGAGAGTCCCCCTTTGAAAACAAACAAAACTTTACATAAAGATTAATCCTTCCCTCACTCTTTTCTTCAATTGCTCTACAGAATGTTTCAAAATCAGGACAGGGTATATGAAAAAAAACTGCTGAACTTTTAAGTCTTTCATAATGTCTGACAAGTTTCTTTGTTCTGCCTCGCCACAATATTGTTTCAAAAACACCTTCACCAAAAAGAAGTGTTCTTGTCAGCTCCATCAGAAAAACTCTCTTTGAAATTACTTATTTTTCTCTTTTGAATAATCTAAAGAGCTTAAAAATTGTATTATTTCTGAAAGACTCTTAAAAAGTTTAAATCCATTGTCTTTATTCCATGGAAATTCAAGTCCTGTAGCGGTAATATTCATTTTTTGTGCTTTCTCAAGAATATAGGGAGAGTCATCTACAACAATGCTACAACAGGGAAATAATACTGTTTTATCAGAACTTAGATGAAGTTCGTCAAAAGGCAAATTATGCTTTAAAAGCCATTTTAAAGTTGCCTCTTTACTTTCCTCCTGTCTATGACTTGCAACAACTATATGATAGTTAAAAGCTTTTAATTTTTTTAGAAAATCTTGTGCATCAGGAAAAACACCAAAACAATCTTGCCTAAAATGAATCTTGTTAATGATACTGTAAAACTTCTCTATTGTGAGATACTCTTTCCAGAAATCCCAGCAAATCCATTTATCAGGTGTGGGCATAAGAGGATTTACTTTTAAGATCTCTTCATAAAGAACAGATGCAAAATCCCACAGCGTATTATCAATATCTATAACAGCAATCTTAGGCATTTAGTATATTATACCCCAAAAAATTGCTAAAATATATTCATGATTGAAATAAAAATTAAAGAGTTAGGCTATACTCTTCCTGAACCAATTAAACCTGTTGGTGCTTACACAACATATGTCATTTCAGGCAATTTTTTATTTTTAAGTGGTATCCTTCCTTTTAGAGATGGCAAAATACTGAAAACTGGTAAAGTGGGAGAGAATGTTACCTTAGAGGAGGCACAAAAGGAAGCAATACAAACAGTTCTTAATGCTTTAGCAATTGCTAAAGATTGTCTTGGTAGCCTTGACAGAATCAAACAATGTATAAAACTTACTGGATATATTAACTCATCAGCTAATTTTTATGAACATCCAAAAGTTCTTAATCTAGCTTCTGAGGTTTTAATTAATATTTTTGGAGACAGAGGAAAACATTGTAGAGTCGCGGTTGGAGTTTGTAGTTTACCTTTAAACTCAACAGTGGAGATAGATTTTGTATTTGAAATAAGAAATGATTGATCTTTCAACAGTTCCATCCCAAACCGGTGTTTACATCTTTAAAGACAAAAAGGGGAAAGTGCTTTATGTAGGAAAAGCCAAAAATCTTAAAAGTAGGTTAAAAAGCTATTTTCAATCAGCACAGCAGGATATGAGAAAATCAAAAATGGTTGAACTTATTGAAGCTCTCTCTTATATTGTGACATCAAATGAGCTTGAAGCATTAATACTTGAATCAAATTTAATAAAGGAGTATAAGCCTCCTTTTAATGTTCTCTTAAGAGACGATAAAAACTATCCATATCTAAGAATCACTATAACTGAGCAGTGGCCTAAAATTGAAGTTGTAAGAAAACCTAAGAAAGACGGAAATCTCTATTTTGGTCCATATGTGCCTGCTCAATCAATGTGGGAAGCTTTATCTTTTATAAGAAGAAATTTTCAAATAAGAACCTGTAAGTTTAATTTAAACAAACCAATTAGACCCTGTATACAGTATCAGATGAAACGATGTCCTGCTCCATGTGCAGGATTAGTAAGTAAGGAGGACTATCTTAAGGGAGTTGAGGAAGTTATTCTTTTTTTAAAGGGTAAAAGAAAAGAGTTAATCGATACTCTTTGGCAAAAGATGCAAAAACTGAGTGAAGAGCTTAAATTTGAGCAGGCAGCTCAAGTTCGAGACCAAATAAAAAAACTTGAAAGAATCTTTTCACAACAAAGAGTTGTCTCTGTAAATCTTGATGATATTGATGTTGTGGGAAGTTATATTGAAGACTCAAAAGTATCCGTAAATGTATTGTTTGTAAGAAATGGTTTATTGATTGGTTCTAAGGATTATTTTATAAAAAAGGCTTTCTATGAAAATGAAAAAGAACTTATCCGCTCAATAATAGAAGCTCTATATTCAAAGGAGTTTCTTCTGCCTCCACCTTTGATAATTGTAGAGGACTTACCAGAAGACTTCACAGAGCTTAGACTATGGCTTTCTGAAAAAAGAGGTGGGACAGTTCAGATAAGAACTCCATCTTTAAAAGAAGAGGCTGATTTACTTGATATGGCTAAAGCAAATGCAACTGTTCACTTAAAAGCAAAATTAACAGGGGTGGAGGCTGCTTTACAGGAAATAAAACAAAGACTTTCCCTTAGAGAGACTCCTTCAAAGATTGGTGCTTTTGATGTATCAACTTTATTTGGCTTTTATTCAGTAGGCAGTTTTATATATTGGGAAGACGGTTCTTTCAATAAAAACTACTACAGACACCTAAAAATTAAGGAAACAGAAGGAATTGACGATTACTCTGCAATGAAAGAAGTAGTGCTTAGAGTAGTAAAAAAGTTTGATGAGCCTCAAGAAATTCCTAAACCTGATATTATTTTAATAGATGGTGGAAAGGGACATCTTAATACCCTACTGAGAGTAATAAATGAAATTAGAGAAAATTTAAATATTTTTGCAATCACTAAAGACCCTAATAGATTGATTTTACCTACAGGAGAAGAGATCTTACTGGAGGACAAAAAAGCCTCCTCACTACTTTTAAGAAGAATAAGAGATGAAGCACATAGATTTGCAATCTCCTATCATAAAAAACTTCGCAAAAAAGTAACCTTTGAATCTCTATTGGAAAAAATTCCGGGTATTGGTAAAAAAAGAAGACTTACACTACTAAAATACTTTGGTAGTATCAATAAAATAAAGTCTGCTTCCTTGGAGGAAATCGCTGCACTTCCTGGATTTAATCTTAGACTTGCAAGAGAAATTCTTGAAAAACTTAACACTGTTTCGCAATAAACTCTGAAGCAAGTTGTCGGTATGCAAGGCTACCTATTGCATCGGGAGCGTAAAAAACTGCTGGTAGTCCTTTTTGCGTAGCCTCTGCTAAAGCAACATTTCTTGGAATAATAGTTTCAAAGGTTTTGCTTCTGAAAACTTTTTTTACATCTTCTAATATTACTCTACTTAAAGTTAAATGTTTACTAAACATAGTAAGAAGAATGCCTTCAAGCTCAAGAGACTCGTTAAAATTTGCTTTAATTCGCCAAAGAAGCTTTATAAAAACTCTTAAAGCCTCAACTGCAAACTGCTCACATTGAACTGGAATTAATACAGAGTCTGAAGCCACCAATGCACAAAGTGTTAAAAAGGAAAAAGAGGGAGGGCAATCAATAAAGATATAATCAAAATCTACTTTAAAACTATCAATGATACATTTTAATCTTCTTTCTCTTTCTTCTGTATCAAAAATCTCAAGCTCAGCCATAAAAAGGTCTACTTTAGATGGAATAATATAAAGATTTTCAAATATTTTTAATGAAACTTCTACAAACTCTGCCTTTCCTGCATAAAGCTCATAAAGTCCTTTTATTTTTTCACCATTTCTTCTTATTCCAAAACCAAAAGTGAGACTTGCTTGAGGATCAGAATCTATTACTAAAACTTTTTTGCCTTTAACTGCTATGGAGGTTGATAAATTTATAGCTGTAGTAGTCTTACCAACTCCTCCCTTCTGGCTTGCGATTGCTATGATTTTACCCATTTTACATCATAGCAAACTATAGTTTTTCAACTTCTCTATCAATTTCATTTTTGCCTCTTCAAAAGAGCCACTGATTCTGTAACCAGCAGCATTTTTATGCCCTCCTCCACCAAATTCTGTTGCTATTTTACTGATATCAATATCTCCCTTTGAACGAAGACTTACTTTAATAAATCCTTTTTCAATCTCTCTAAAAAGTGCTGCAATTTTTACATCCTTTAAAATTCTTAAAAACTCTACAAATCTCTCTGTATCAGCCTCTATAACATTAAGCTTTTTAAAGACATCATTTGACAAAAAAGCTATTGCAACCGGAGGGTTTACCTCTAAGGAACTTAACATATTTTTAAATAAATTAAATCTTTTTATACTCCAGTTTTCAAAACTTTGCTGATAAATAAACGATGGATTAGCTCCTGCTTTAACACACTCAGAGGCAATACTAAAAACCTCCTCTGAAGTATTGTCAAACTGAAAGTTTCCCGTATCTACAATAATACCTGTGTATATATTAGTGGCGATCTCTTTGTTAAGAGCAAAATTTAATTTTTTACAAATATAGTAAATAAGCACAGAAGTTGCTGCCACTTCTGGACATATCCAAGACACTGTGGCAAAATCCAATGTTTCATTATCCTCATAGTGATGGTCAATAACAATCTTTATTCCTTTAAATTCTCTTAATGAGTCAACAATATCTTTTTGATAACTAACTCTTTTAGGTCTGTTACAATCAACAAGTATTAAGCAATCAAAACTGTCTAAAGATAAAAATTTTAAATCCTTTATAGAGTTTACTCCGGGAAGAAATTTATACTGCTCAGGAATTGGATATTCAGAGAATGCCTCTACTTTTTTCCCTAATTCTTCAAGAAGAAGTTTTAAAGCAAGCTGACTTCCAAAGGCATCACCATCTGGAGCTGTATGAGTCAGAATTAAGAATCTTTCATTTTCTTTTAAAGCATTAATTAATTTTTTTGGTGGATTCAATCTTCCTCCGATGTTTTTCTAATCTCTCTTAAAAGAGCATCAATACGAAATCCACGCTCAATTGACTCATCAAATAAAAACTCAAAAGTAGGTATAACCTTTATGTGAAGCCTTTTTGCTATTTCATTTCTAACAAATCCTTTAGCCTCGTTCAAAATCTTAAGTGTTATATCTTTTTGTTCAGTTTTAAGAACAGATACAAAGACTTTTGCTATCTTTAAATCCTCAGAAAGCTCAACATCAGTAACAGTAATAAATCCTAATCTCGGATCTTTCAGCTTGCGAAGTATTATATCAGCCACTTCCTCTCTCAAAAGAACACTAAGTCTTTGAGATCTTTTATAAGGATGCATTTATAAACCTTTTGCAGGAATCTTTTCTAATATATAGTTTTCTAGGATATCACCCTCTCTTATATCTTGATAACCTTCTATAGTTAAACCACATTCATAACCTGCTTGTACCTCTCTTACATCCTCTTTAAACCTCTTAAGAGAACCAATTTTACCCTCATAAACTACAATATTGTCTCTTATAACTCTTATTCCATCAGAAGCTCTTGATATTACTCCATTTAAAACATAACATCCTGCTACTATTCCAACCTTAGAAATCTTAAATATTGCTCTAACTTCTGCTCTACCAACAACTTTCTCTTTAATCTCTGGCTCAAGCATGCCTACTAAAGCCTTCTTCACATCATCTATTACATCATAGATAATGCTATAAAGTCTTACATCAACTCCGTGTTGCTCCGCAAGCTCTTGAGCCTTAAGTGTCGGTCTAACATTAAAACCAATTACTATTGCATTAGCTGTAGCTGCAAGATTAATATCAGACTCAGTAATACCTCCAACTGCTGCATGAATTACTTTTACCTTTACTTCAGGGTGTGAAATCTCCTCAACAGCTTTCTTTAATGCCTCAACAGAGCCTTGAACATCACCTTTTATAATTAAATTAAGCTCTTTAACTTCTCCTTCCTTAATTTTCTCATATAAATCTTGTAGTGTAAGCTTTTGTGCTCTTTGCATCTCTGCTAATCTTTTCTTTTGCGCTCTTGTATTTGCTATTTGACGAGCTAATTTTTCATCTTCAACTACAATGAAACTGTCGCCTGCTTGAGGAACTTCTTCAAAACCTATTACTTCAACGGGTGTTGATGGTAAAGCTTCATTAACTCTCCTGCCTGTATCATCAATCAATGCTCTTACCTTTCCATAGGTCGTTCCTGCTACAAAGGCGTCACCAATCTTTAATGTGCCATTTTGAACTATTACAGTTGCTACAGGACCGCGACCTTTGTCTAAGCGAGATTCGATTATTGTCCCACGAGCTGATTTATTTGGATTTGCCTTTAGTTCCATAATCTCTGCTTGAAGAAGTATCATCTCAAGTAGATTCTCAATTCCTATTCTCTTTTTTGCAGATATATCAACAAATATATTCTGCCCACCCCACTCCTCAGGAATTATTCCATACTCACTAAGTTGTATTCTTACCTTTTGAGGATTTGCTTCTGGTTTGTCAATTTTGTTAACGGCAACAACTATTGGAACACCAGCAGCTTTTGCATGATTTATTGCTTCTACTGTTTGTGGCATAACTCCATCATCTGCAGCAACAACTAAAACAACTATATCTGTTACTTTTGCGCCTCTTGCTCTTAAAGCTGTAAAGGCTTCGTGTCCTGGTGTGTCAAGAAAAGTTATATCTTTACCATGAAGTGTTACTTTATAGGCTCCTATGTGCTGTGTAATTCCACCTGCTTCCTGCTCAACAACTTTTGTTTGCCTTATAGCATCAAGCAAGGATGTTTTACCATGATCAACATGACCCATAACTGTTACTATAGGAGGACGAGGCTGTAAAGACTCTGGAGAATCTGCAATCTCTAAATCTATATCAACCTCCTCTGGCTGGGCTATCTCAATCTTTACTCCAAAACTATCTGCAACAATCTGGGCAGCATCAAGATCTACAGGTTGATTGATTGTTGGCATATAACCAAGTTCCATAAATTTTTTAATAACATCTGAGACTTTTTGCCCTATAAGCTCTGCAAACTCTTTAACTGTTGTTCCTTCTTCAAGTTTTATAGATTTTTTTCTTGGAGCTGTTGATGGAGTAACTACTGTTTCTTCCTTCTTAAACTTATCTTTTGCTTTTCTCTGCTCCTTTAAATCAAACCACTTTTTAGGCTCAATCTTTTTGGGTGGAATCTTTGTTATAATAGGTTTTGGTTTAATCTTTTCTATTTTTTCAAAAGTTATCTCTTTCCTAAATCTGTTTGGTATAAAATCTTCCTCTAACTCTTCTTCAATTACTACCTTAGAAACCGGTTCCTCTTCCTTTAACTCTTCAAATTTTTCCTTAACTGTCTCCTCTTTCATTGGCTCTTCCCTAAAAGACTCCTTTTCTTCTTTGATTTCCGTTTTCTTTAGAGCCTGTTTTATTTGCTCAACTTCCTCTGGTTGTATTTTTATGTTTGTAGTACGTTTTTTGAATTGAGTATTTCTTAGTTTTTCAATTATCTTTATTATTTCAGTTGGTTTAACACCAAGCTCTTTGGCTAACTCTATACTTCTTATACCCTTGTCTGACATAAACAGATGCCTCCTTGTTTATAAGTCATTAAAATGTTATCATAAAATAATAACTATATGCAAATTAGGAGGTAGTAATGGCAAGCTGTTATGTATGTGGAAAAAGGAAGGTTGTAGGACATAATGTCAGTCACGCAAATAATAAAACAAAGAGATATTTTTATCCAAATCTTCAAAGAATGAAAATTCTTACACAAAAGGGTCCAAAAAGAGTCTTTGTTTGTACAAGATGTTTACGCTCAAAAGTCGTAACTAAAGTTTTATGATACAAATAGGAAACATATTAACTTATATATTTAGGGATTTAGGAATAGAAGATGCGGTAAAATTAAAGTTTTTAAGAAAAAACTGGGAGAAAATATTTGAATCTCCTGTGAGTAATCATACATTTCCTAAAGATTTGAAAGAGGATACTCTATTAATAACTGTTGACTCTAACATATGGCTTAATGAGCTTATTTTAATGAAAACAGAGGTTTTAAAAAGACTTAATAAGTTTGGTATAAAAGATGTAGAGTTTAAATTCGGCAAAATACCTCAGAAGTATGAGAAAAAGAGTAAAGAAAAAAATATCTCAATTAATAGCTCTGAACAAGAATGGATAAAAAATATCGTCTCAAACTTTAAGGATATAGAAGTCAAGGATAGAATTGAATGTGCTCTGAAAAAATCTATTTTATTCAATAAGAAACAGGGAGTCTAAAATGCCAGAGTTTAATTTTGTCTACAGAGAGTACTCAGACGAGGAAACAAAAATTTATGAAAAAGCTATAAAAGAAATCTTACAAAATATCAAAAATGGAATGTCCTTTAAAGATGCAGTTGAAAATATTCAAATTGATAATAAGGAGTTAAAAGCTTTTATAGAAGATGATGCTCTCAAAATTCTTATCGCAGAGCTCTGCTATGTTTCAAAAATTCCCTTTGAAGAGTTAGCAAGGATGCTTGGTCTTTCTGTTGAAAAGATAAGACAAGCAAATTTTGAGATGCTTGAGGATATTGAAATGACCTTAAAAAATACCTTTAACAAAAGGAGAAAGGCAGATGCTTAAAAGAGTAAGACTTTATTCATTAAGTACTTGTCCTGTATGTAAAAAAGTTAAAGAGTTTCTAAAAAATAACTCAATTGAGTTTGAGTTAATAGAAGTAGACACTCTTGAGGGTGGTGAGCAGTGGGTGGCTTTAAAAGAACTAAGAAAGATTAATCCCAATGAAACCTTTCCAACATTGATTGTAGAGAAAGCTACTGTAGGTTTTGATGAAAATAGTATTAAAAGAATTCTTGAAATAAATGAATCTTGAAAAATTATACGAGATTTTTCAAAAATACTGTCAACAAAGAGGTTTTGAACTAAATAAAGATAAAGAGTATGTTTTTGAACTACTCAGAGGACTAATAAAAAATGAAGAAAGATATGGTTATAGATCTTGCCCTTGTAGATTAGCTTCAGGAAGTAGAGAAAAAGACTCGGATATTATTTGCCCTTGTATTTACAGTACAGAGGATATTAAAGAGTATGGCAGATGTTATTGTGGACTATTTGTTTCAAAAGATTTCAATGAAGGAAAAATTAAATTTGAAATTATCCCGGAAAGAAGAAAAAAATTAACTCAAGAAGGAGGTTAGGATGTTTTGGGAAGAGTTATTAACTTTTGAAGATATTAAAAAAGAGCCATACTACATACAGAATATCCTTTGGGATTTTGATCCAACAAAGCTTTTGGAACCCATAATAAAACAAGAGGAAGACAAAGTAGTTTATCAAAAACTTCCAAAAGGTTATATCTTCTATATTGAAACATCAGGAGATAAACCAGAACTTCTTTTGATGAGACAGAAGGCTAACTACTTTGGTGAAACAATTGCTAAAATTGAGGAAATTCCCTTAGAGATGCTCTGTGAGGCTATTGAAGAAAACAAAGACAGAATAAAGTTTGGAATATGTCCTATTAATGAAAAAATAAAAAAATGGCTTAAAGAGCAACTTGGTTTAGATTAAGATCTCTTTGAAGCTCTTTATTGTTAAAAAAGTATCTGATTTCTTAGGTAGTTTTTTTGAACTTGAATAGGCTCTTAAAATGGGTAGTTTTATCCCTGCAGCAAAGGCAACTTGTAGAATTTCTTCATTATCATCAATAAAAACTGTTTTTGCTGGATCAAACTGAAGCTTCTGTTTTAATTTCTCCCAAAAATCGATTCTTTCTTTTGGATGACCGATATCAAAGGCTGTAAAAGTGCCATGAAAATATTTATAAAATCCTGTTTTTCTTAGTTTCATCTCCATAACCCAATTGTGTGCATTTGTTACAAGATAAACCTCTTTATTATCCAGACTAACTGTCTTTAAAAAATCCTCTGAATCAGGATGGGGTTGAATTAGATATTCTATCTCCTTTTTTAGCTCATATATATTAAGCCCTATTTTTTCTGACCAAAAATCTATATCAGTCCAATTCAGAGTTCCTTCCTCTGCCTTATACATAGCGAAAAGTCTTTTTTGTGCTTCATCAAAGCTTATATTCTCCTTCTGAGCATATTTTTGAGGCACATAAATCTCCCAGAAAAAGTCATCGTAATATTTATCAAGAATTGTTCCATCCATATCTAATAGAACTGTTCTTATTTCACTAAAAGAGATCGTCATCTTGCCTATACCAAGATATATCTATGAAGTATTTAGTTTTTTCATATATGAGACGTAACAGACTATTCAAATCAAAAAAAACTTCCTCATAAAAGCTTGGATTCTGTAAATCCTCTGGCTCTACTAAATATGAGTAAACTAACTCATACTCTTCATCGGGAACCATATTCCTTTTGTAAATCTCTTTCCTTACTAAAACTATGTCAAGATCAGAAAATTTATCTATTATCTCTTCATAAACATGCTTAATTTCATTATATTCTCCAACAAAGGGAAGATCTATAGAAACTGTAACCTCAATATTATCCTCTAAATCTTCTTCATAATCTTCAAGTAAAGAAACAGTAGTATGTTGAATGTTATAGGAAAAAGAAACTGCCGCAGTTATCGGATATGGAGGTTTTAACTCTGGCAAAGTCATGTAAAGCCTGCTTTCTTTATTCAATGTGTACTGCTCAATAAAAGTAGCCATCTCGTAAACATCAAGATAATTTTTTGCTGCCTCAATAATTCTCATTTGTAACTCTTCAAACCTTATCACTGTCTCCTCCTTCTGAGTTGCCTTTAATGTATACAAAATTATACCATATAAGGATACTTATTCCTCAAAAGGAGGGTTACATGAAGGCAGGATATTTTATTACTGCTACAGATACAGGTGTTGGGAAAACTATTGTAACAGCAGCTTTACTCCGAGGATTTATAAAAAAAGGATTTAAAGTTGGAGCTATGAAAGTAATAGAAACTGGATGTCTTGATAAAGACGGAATTTTACTTCCAAGTGATGGAATGTTTTTAAGAGATATGGCAGAAATGAGTGAATCTTTAGATTTAATTACTCCAATTCAATTTGAAAATCCTGTGAGCCCTCTTGTAGCTTCAAGACTTGAAAATGTAAAGATTGAAATAGAGAAAATTTTTAAAGCTTTTGAAGTTTTAAAGAAAAAGTATGAGTATCTTTTTATTGAAGGTATTGGTGGCTTGATGGTTCCTATCTATGAAGAAAAAAAGAGAAAATCCTTCTATTTTGTAAGAGATCTTATAAAAGATTTAGAGCTTCCAGTAATAATTGTAACAAGGCCTACTTTGGGAACAATAAATCATACGCTGTTAACGATAGAAGCCTTAAGAATTAAAAAAATTTCTATTAGGGGTTTTATTATAAACTTCTCTGAACCACCCAAAAATGACATAGCTGAGAAGACAAATCCTAATATACTTAAAGAGATTTTGGATATCCCACTTTTAGGAGTCTTTCCTTATCTTTCTGAGCTTACTAAAGATAAAATAGGTGAAACAGCTTTGGCTCATCTAAAAATTGAGGAGCTAATTGAAGGCTAAATAGATGTATTTGTATTGTATATCTTTACCGGCTCATTATTTTCATTTAAAATTACAATTTTTGGTTTATGATTAGGAATTTCATCTTCTTTTAAATAACTATAGGAAAAAATAATAATTCTGTCGCCCACTAAGGCTTTTTTTGCAGCAGGGCCGTTCAATCCTATAATCCTTGAACCTTTAGGAGCAGGAATAACATAAGTATCAAATCTTTTACCATTGTTCATATTACTTATCCAAACTCTTTCATAGGGTAAAATTCCAGAAAGCTCCAGTAACTCCAAATCAATGCTTATTGAACCTTCATAGTAAAGATTTGTCTCTGTTACTTTTGCCATATGTATTTTTGCTCTTAAAAAACTTCTTAGCATCTTAATCAATTATCTTGGGCACTTTAAAGAATTTATCAGTTGCCTTAGGAGCATTCTTTAAAACTTCATCTCTTGGCAAAGACTCTTTAACTATATCTTCTCTAAAAATATTACTTAAAGCGATAACATGACTTGTGGGTTCAACATTGTAAGTATTAAGCTCATTTAGTTTTTCAACATAATCAAGTATTCTACTTAGTTGCTCTTGATAAATTTCTATTTCGTCTTCAGATAGTTCAAGTCTGCTAAGCATTGCTATATATTTTACTTCCTCTCTTGATATTCTCATAACTTTTCTAAGTTTACAACTTTTAAAGCTAATTTTTTTACTCCCACTGATGGAAAGTTAACAATAACCTTTAGATCATCTCCTTCTCCGTAACAATCTCTTACAACTCCCACTCCCCATGTAGGATGTTTAACTTTACACCCTGTAGTAAAGGGTGGCTTAGGTTTTTCTGTCTCCTCTTGTAAAGTCGGTATAAAACTACTGTAATCTTTTCTAATACAATGGTAGCACTGCTGGGGAATATCTTTAAGAAAGGAGGAAGGTTCCTGTTTTTGAACTTTAGAGTAAAGCTTTCTTTGAGTAGCTGCTGTTAAGAAAAGAAGATCTTTTGCACGAGTCATTCCTACATAGAAAAGTCTTCTTTCCTCTTGAAGCTCCTGAGGATCTTCCATTGCTTTAAAATATGGAATTATTCCCTCCTCACATCCTGCAATAAACACAACAGGAAACTCAAGTCCTTTGGCTGCATGAAGTGTAAGAAGTGAGACTCTATTTTTTTTGTCCTCCCAAATGTCTACATTTGAAAGAAGTGCCATCTTGTCAATAAATTCCTGAGGAGAACATCCTTCTGCAAAGTTTATTAACTCTAAAACATTTTGTATTTTTTCCTCATCTATTTCCTCAAGATACTCAGTTGCATTAAGAATCTCTCTTATCATTGAAGCTGCATCTTTATATTTCCTTTGAGAAAGTTCTTCAATTGTTGTGTAGAATAAGAACAGCTTATCCTTCATAACAGTAGGTGCTGATTCATCTTTAATTAATCTCTTTATTGCTTCATAGTTTGATATCATCTGCCTTTTTGCTTCTTGCTCTATCTTCAAACAAATTGAAGCTCCGATACTTCTTGAAGGTGTGTTTATTATTCTCATTAAACTTACGTTATCATCTTTATTTAGAATAATTCGCATATAGGCTAATATATCCTTTATTTCTTTCCTGTGGTAAAAACTTACTCCACTTATTATCTGATAAGGAATACCCTCAATTCTTAAATACTCCTCTAATGCTCTTGTTTGAAGAGTTAGTCTATACAAAACTGCAAAATCTCTATATTCATAATCTCCTTTAAGATAAAGCTCTTTTATTGTTTTAGCAATATATTTTGCCTCTTCGTCCTCATTACATAACTGACAATAGAATATCTTCTCTCCCCAATCTCTTGCTGTCCAAAGATTTTTAGTCTTTCTTACTGTATTTTTGGAAATCATTTCTGTAGCAGCAAAAACAATATGTTTTGTAGAACGGTAGTTTTGCTCAAGTTTGACAACTTTTACCTGGGGAAAATCTTTCTCAAACTCAAATATATTATAAAGATTAGCTCCTCTAAATTTATAGATACTTTGATCATCATCGCCAACGACACAAATATTATTATGATATTTACATAAATACTTAAGAAGTGTATATTGAGATTTATTTGTATCCTGAAACTCGTCAACTAAAATATATTTAAAATGCTCAGAGTAATGCTTTAGCAGATCCTCATTTTCTTCAAAGAGTTTTATTGTGTAAAGAATTAAATCATCAAAATCAACTGCATTATATCTTCTAAGCTCATTTTGATAGCGCATATAAATTCTTCCAAGTCTTTCTTCAAACTCAAATCCTTCATTAGTTGAAGAAATATAACTTTCAGGAGTAATTAAATTAGACTTTAAATTACTTAATTTAGTAACAATACACTTACATAATGCTTCATGCATGTTTAAATCTTTAAGTATTCTTTTTACAAGTGCATTTTGATCATCCTCATCGTAAATTATAAAATCTTTTTTAAATCCAAGCCTTTCAATATGTTTCCTTAATATTCTTAAACATAAAGAGTGAAATGTTCCTATCCACACATTTTTCCAGCCTCCATTACACATTCGGAAAATTCTCTCCTTCATCTCATCAGCTGCTTTATTAGTAAAAGTTACAGTAAATATGGAAGAGGGATTAATTCCAACTTCTTTAGCAAGATAAGCATATTTGTAGGTAACTACTCTTGTTTTACCGCTTCCTGCACCTGCAAGCACAAGAAGCGGTCCTTCACAATAAAATACTGCTTCTTTTTGAGATGAGTTTAAGTCTTCTAAGGGGAAGTCTTTCATGTTTATACCCCTCTTAAATTTTTATTTAAATTATTCAACAGTAACACTTTTTGCAAGATTTCTCGGTTGATCCACATCACATCCTCTTAAATCTGCAATATAGTAAGCAAGTAGCTGTAATGGCAAAGTAAATAAAACAGTATTTAAATACTTATTCAAGCCCTTAATATAAATAAAATAGTCAGAAAGATTCTTTAAAATAGCTTTCCTACTATTTGTCAGAGTAATCACTAAACCATCTCTTGATTTTATCTCTTCAATATTTGCGATAGCTTTTTCAAAGAGAGAGTCTTCAGAAACTATGAAAACAACTGGAAATCCATCCTCAACTAATGCAATTGGTCCATGTTTCATCTCACCTGCTGCGTATCCCTCAGCATGTATATAGGAAATCTCTTTTAGTTTAAGAGCTCCTTCCAAAGCTATAGGATAGTTGATTCCTCTTGCTAAATAGAGAAAATTAGGCTTCTTATAAATTTCTTTGGCAATCTGATATACAGGACGATCAGATCTAAGAGCTTCTTCCATCTTCTTGGGAAGTTCCATCAAATGGGTTATGAGTAGTCGGACTTTATTTTTATTTATTTTTTCTTTAGAGATAGCTAAACCTAAAGCAAAAATATAAAGTGCTACAATTTGGGATGTAAAAGCCTTTGTAGAGGCAACTCCTATCTCGGGTCCTGAGTGAGTATAAAATACATAATCTGACTCTCTTGTAATCCTACTTCCTAAAACATTGCAAATACTTAGAGTTTTTACTTTATTTTCCTTAGCATATTTTAAAGCTGCTAAGGTATCAGCTGTTTCTCCTGATTGACTAATAGCTAAAAAGAGAGAGTTTTTTTCAAACGGAATTTTTCTATATCTAAACTCTGAGGCAATTTCAGTTTCAACTGAAACTCCGGCTAAATCTTCTATCATATACTTACCAACAAGACAAGCATGATAAGAAGTACCACAAGCAACAAGATAAATCTTCTTAATACTCTTTAGTTCATCTGAAGTAAGCCCAAACTCTTCATAAACAATGTCAGCTTCTTCAACTAAAACTCTTCCCTTTATTGTATCACCTACTGCTCTTGGTTGCTCATATATCTCCTTTAGCATGAAATGTTTATATCCGCTTTTTTCAGCCATTGAGGCTGTCCATGTAATTAAAATTGGCTCTTTTTTATGCTTCTTTCCATTTAGATCTATAATCTCATAGGAATCTTTAGTTAGGATAACTATCTCGCCATCATCAAGGAAAATGACATTTCTACAATAATTAAGAAAAGCAGGAACATCAGAGGCTATGAATTTTTCTCCTTCATTAACTCCAACTACAATAGGACTTTCCATCCTAACTCCCACTAATTTGTCAGGTTCCTGCTCATCTAAAACAACTAATGCGTAAGAGCCTTTAAGTCTTCTACATGTCTGTTTTATAGCCTCTATAAAAGAATATTTCTTCTTATATTTGTCTATTAAATGAGCTATTACTTCTGTATCTGTTTCTGAAATAAATTTATATCCTTCAGAAACAAGCTCTTTCTTCAGTTCTACATAGTTTTCAATTATTCCATTATGAACAACTGCTATACTGCCTGAGATATGAGGATGTGCATTTTCATCAGAGGGTTTTCCATGGGTTGCCCATCTTGTGTGGCCTATAGCAACCTGTCCTGAATTAATCTGACTGTTTACTAAAGCTTCAAGATTTCTTATTTTCCCCTTACATTTAACTGTATTAATTGATGAATTACAGATATAAGCTATACCTGCTGAATCATAGCCTCTGTATTCAAGTCTTTTTAAACCTTCTAAGACAACCTCTACTGCATTTCTTTCACCTATATATCCAATAATTCCACACATTAACTTTTCTGTCTCCTCCGTTTAGCCCATCCTTCTATATTTTTTTGTGGAGTTCTACTTATAGCTAAAGCATCTGAAGGAACATCTTTTGTTATTGTTGAACCCGCACCTATATAAGCACCCTTACCAATCTTTACTGGTGCTATAAGTTGGGTATCACTGCCAACAAAGACATCATCTTCTATAACTGTTTTATTCTTTTTTTTGCCGTCATAGTTACAAGTTATAGTTCCAGCACCAACATTTACATTGCTACCTACCTCTGCATCTCCTATATAACTGAGATGAGCAGCTTTTGTTCCATCCCCTATTGTTGATTTTTTAACTTCTACAAAATTGCCGATTCTACAATTTTTTCCTATAACTGTTTCTGGTCTTATATGAGCAAAAGGTCCTATCTTTGAACCTGATTTTATATAGGAGTTCTCCACTACCGTACAGTCTTTTATCTCTACATTGTCTTCAACTATAGAGTTTTTTATTCTAACTGAGGAATAAATTACACAGTTACTACCAATAGTGGTGTTGCCTTCAAGCCAAACTCCTGGATATATAATTGTATCTTGTCCGATTTTCACTAAAGGAGAAAGCCACACTGATTTAGGATCATAAAAAGTAACTCCCTTTTCCATAAAACTTTTAACAAACCTATCTCTTAAATAAGCCATTGCTATTGAAAGCTCATTTCTGTTATTTATACCAATTAGCTCTTCTTCTGTTGCAATAGGATAGGCTTGAATTTTATATCCCCTCTGAGAAAGTATTTCTACAATATCTGTAAAGTAAAACTCCTTTTTACGAGGATTTTCCTTTATCTCTTGAACAAAATCAAGTAAATATCTCTTTATAAGATAAACTCCACTGTTTGATTCTCTAAGATTTTGATATTCCTTTATTTCTGTTGCCTCCAAAATTTTTATAATCCTGCCTTCAGTGTCTCTTAAAATTCTTCCATAAGAATGTTCTCTTTCTGGATAGAAAGAAAGAATTCCTAAATCAATCTTTTCTCTTTCAAAGATATCTATAAATTTAAAAATTGTATCCTCCCTTATTAAAGGTGTATCTCCATTAATAATAAGAATGTTTTCGCTTTTAAGATATGGAATTGCTACAGAAACAGCATGAGCTGTTCCTTTTGGTTCTTCCTGAAATATTATATCTAATTCATAATTTTTAAGATGTTCTAAAACTTCAGGTACATCAGGATTAACTACAATAAAAACTTTTTCTGGATTTAAAGAGTTTGCAGTTTCAATTACATAATCTATAATAGTTTTATCAAAAAGTTTATGAAGTATCTTTGGTTTAGAGGATCTCATTCTTGTGCCAAGCCCTGCTGCTAAAACTAAAACTTCCACTACTTTTCACCTCTTATAATTTGTGGTGCTGCAATTCCACCAGAAAGTATGATTTTAATCCCCTCCTGAATAGGTATATTAGTATGAATAACTTTGTCTTCATCAAAAAGGACTACTTCTCCAAGATAAAGATTATTTGTAGGTATGTAAACAGCTAAGAGTTTTTTTTCTCCTTGTTCTGCTTTCAGAATGCATTCTTTCGTTTGAAAACCGAAAACAAAACTACCACTTTGTGGATACTCTACCACAACAAACTTTTGAAAAGAGGTTTTATTCTCAGGAGAAAAGGCATCAACCAGCTGTTTAAGAGATGAGTAAAGACTCTTAAAGATGGGAATTTTAAGAAAAAAAAGTCTTTCAATTTGATCAATAAGCTTTTTGCCAACAACATTAGTAGATATCACTCCTACAATGAAAACTATACCTACCGCAGCTATAAATCCTAATCCTGCAATATGCTTTCCAAGAATATACTCAAATACAGGACTCAGAAGACTATCTATTATTTTAAAGAGTTGTATTAGTATAAAGAGACTTATTGCTACAGGGATTATTATAATTAAACCCGCGATAAACTTTCTCTTAAAAGTAAGTTTTATAGATGGTTCCATACTATAATGCTTTACTCATTGTTTCTTCTGGTAAATCAAAGTTTGCATAAACATTCTGTACATCATCATGATCTTCTAAAGTATCTATGAGCTTTAACATCTGTTCTGCTGCTTGACCATCAATAGGTATGTAACTTTTAGGCAGCATCGTTACTTCAGCTAAAGCTACTGGAATGCCTGCCTGTTCTATTTTTGTTTTAACTGTTTTTAAATCTTCTGGTGCAACTATAATTTCATAGTTGTCTTCCTTTGGATCATTTTTTACATCTTCAACTCCTATTTCAAGTGCTACAGACAGAAGGGTATCTTCATCAACTGCTTTTTTGTCTACAAGAATATATCCTTTTTTTTCAAAAATCCAAGAAACACAACCTGACTCTCCAAGACTTCCTCCATGTTTTGAAAGAATGTGTCTTATCTCTGAAACTGTTCTATTTTTATTGTCAGTTAAAACTTCTATCAGAAGCGCAACACCTCCTGGACCGTATCCTTCATACACAGCCTCTTCATAAGTTGTTCCTAAAAGCTCACCAGTTCCTTTCATAATCGCTCTTTTTATATTCTCCATGGGCATATTAACCTCTTTTGCTTTATCAATAGCAACTCTCAAACGAGGGTTTTTTTCTGGATCACCTCCTCCAAGTCGGGCTGCTACTGTTATCTCTCTTACAAGCTTTGTAAAGATTTTACCTTTTCTGGCATCAACTTGTGCTTTTTTATGTCTAATTTGAGCCCACTTGGAATGACCAGCCACTGTAACCTCCTAAGAATATTTTATAATACTAAGATTTTCTAAATTCTGTCAAATATTTTGCTTTATTTATCATCTCTAAAGCATCAACAAATAAGGAATTTTTTAGCCCTCCCACGGTTAGTTCCTTAACAAAAAGTCTTTTTTGTGACTCTATAAATTCTTTCTGATTATTTATAGATGCCAAAAGAAAGAACTCCTCTAAGAATTCTGGTAATATGGGAATTTCTATAATCCCTGAGGTTGATATAATAAATCTTTTAAAAAGTGGGGTATCCTTTAGAATGCAAAAAGCTTTTTCCATAAACTCTTTTTGAAAAATCATATTCTGTCTCTGAGTATAAAAAATCTCTCTTAATGTTTTATCAATAAAAACTTTATTCCATACAACAGGAGCATCCTCTGTAAAGCCTTTGCAAAGATGAAAAGCCTTCTTTCTTCTTTCAGATATCACTAAATTTTGATACTCCTCTGGAAAAGTCACTGAAAAGGGAATAATGCTACATTGAAGAGGCTTTGTATTATGAATACTACATACAGTTTCTTTAAGATAATGACATCTTTTTTTTAATCTATTACCTCCTATAAAATCCCCAATAATATAAAAATTTTCGTATTTTATTGCGAAATCTTCTATATATGATTTATGAAAAGAGTCTATAGGATATATCTTTCTGAAACCAATTGTAATAGGAAAATTCTTATAAAAAGTAGTTATTTCTTTTATTGTTAAAATAGTCGCTCCTCCACAACATAAGGAGGAGCAAACCTTTACACAGGCAAATCTTATCTCTTTGCTCAATTTCTTAACTTCATTACTTCATCTTTTAAAACAACTGCATCAAACTCTTGTGGAAATCCACATTCAGACAAAAACTTAAGAATATTTTCTCTACCTCCTTCCTGTCTGTCTACAAGAGCGATTACTTTTCTTATAAGAACTCCTGCCTCCTTAAGATGAGTTATTGCCTGAATTGTGGAGTTTCCAGTTGTTATAACATCATCAACAACTACTACACTGTCTCCCTCTTTTATATTCCCCTCAATCCATTGCATTGTGCCATGCTCTTTTGGTTTTTTTCTTACTACAAAAGCTTCTATTGGATTACCCCTAAGATAGGAAGTATAAGAAACAGCCATTGCTATAGGATCTGCTCCTAAGGTAAGCCCTCCTATAGCTTTTACCTTAAGCTCTGCTATCATATCGTAGATTATATTACCAATTAAGTAAAGTCCTTCAGGTGAAAGTGTTACTGCTTTGCAATTAAAGTAATAGTTACTCATCAGACCAGATGTGAGTTTAAAACAAGGTGTTTCACTATACTTAAAAGCTTTTTCGTAAATAAGTCTAAGAAGTCTGTCTTTCATTTCAATATCTTCTTTCAATCTTCTCTGATTCACATACTTCTTTTACAGTATCTTTAATAAGTTTTCCATTCTCCCAAACCTTTTCGCTTACTTTTCTACATTTTGTATAGGGGTCTTTGTAGTAGTAATCACTTACAGGCTCTGCTCTGTAGTAACCTCTTCCATCTTCTGTTCTGTATTCAACAGGTCTTCCACTCTGATATGCTTCACGAGAGCCTCTCATTGAGATATCAGCTAAAGTTGCACCAAGCACAGCTCCAAGTCCTGCACCAATAACTCCACCCCGCCATGGATTTTTCTTGTCAAGAAGCGCTCCTGCGATTCCACCAACTAATGCTCCAGCTCCTGCTCCTTCGTAATGATACTGACTTAGCTGTCCACAGGCAGTTATAAAGAATATTAATCCTACTAAGATAACCATAAATTTCATAATCCTACCTCCTTATTTTTATTTTTATTCTACAATAAATGGCTCAAAAATTACTCTATTTCTTCCTTCTTGTTTTGCTCTATAAAGAGCTATATCTGCTTTCTGAATTATCTCATAAGGTAGTATATGGTTTTCTCCATAAAATGTTGTAAATCCTATACTAATTGTTAATTTTAAGGAGTCTCCTTTAAAAGTTAAAAACTCCGAGTTTTCAATGCTTTTTCTAAAGCCTTCAAGTATCTCTTTTGCCTCCTCTTCATTAGTTGAAGGCATAAGAATGCAGAACTCCTCTCCTCCATATCTTCCAACTAACACTCTGTCTGGTAAAAAACTTATAGCTTTATGAACAAGTTCAATTAGTATTTTGTCTCCTGTTAAATGTCCATAAGTATCATTTATTTTTTTAAAAAAATCTATGTCAAACATCGCAACTGTTAAAGGCTCCTTGTAAAGGCTGCACCAGTTAAGTTCTTCATTAAGTCTTTCAAAAAGGAACGCACGGTTGTAAGCACCTGTAAGGGGATCCCTTGTAAGAAACTTAGAAAACTCTTTTTTTAACTCAATTATTTGTTTTGCTTTATTAACCTTAATTAATACTTCACATTTTAAAAAAGGCTCTACAATATAATCAAAAATTTCAAGTTCGCAGATTTTTTTCATAGCAAAAGCTGTCTTTTTTTCTAAAAAAATAATTACCGGAATCTCTCTTGTTGAAGGAGCTCTTGCAATAGTGTTTAGAATCTTCCATACTTCAGTTTTTTTATCCAAAGTCGCATCTATAAACATAATATCAGGATTTATTTTATAAACACTGTCTATATAATCTCTGTTCAACATAAAGCTTTCAATACTGTCCACTCCATCTAAAAGAAATGTTTTAATTTGTCTTATAAAAGACTCTCTACTGCTTCCTATAAGCAGCCTCATTTAAAATATCTAGCAAACTTTGTCTTGGATTTTTTGATAAAGTAATAGCTCTTCCTAAAACAATATAATCAGCTCCGGATTGAAAAGCATCTGAAGCTTTTGAGACTCTTTTCTGATCATCCTGTATCTTTTCAGCTCTTATTGCAGGAGTAATAACTAAGAAGTCTTTTCCACAAAGTTCTTTTATCTTTTTTGCTTCATTAGCTGAGGCAACTACTCCATGAAGACCTGATTGATATGCTCGTGTTGCAAGATGTAGTACTAAACTGTTAAGCTCAAAAGAAGTATTTAAAGTTTCATATAGTTTTTCTTCATTAAGACTTGTAAGAACCGTAACTCCTATAATTTTTGATGGAACCTCATCAATCTCTCTTAATGCTTTCAAAGAAGCTTTCATCATCTCTACGCCACCGAGAGTATGAATTGTAAACATCTCTACTTGATAGTTTAGAATTAGCTTTGTAGCTTTATAAACTGTTGTAGGAATATCGTGAAGTTTTAGATCAAGAAATATTTTTTTATTCTTTTTTTTTAAAATATTCAAAAAACTAAAACCCTCTGCTAAAAAGAGCTCATATCCAACTTTAAAGAAATCAACTAATCCCTCTAAATCATCAACAATCTTTAATGCTTCGGTGGCAGAGGAAAAATCTAAAGCAACTATAACCTTATCAAAGCTCATACCTTGGGAAGCACGATTCCTTTTTGAGCTTGATATTTACCTTTTCTGTCTGCGTAGGAGATCTCACACTCCTCCTCTGCTTTAAGAAATATAAGTTGTGCAATTCCTTCATTGGCATATATTTTTGCTGGAAGTGGAGTTGTATTTGATATTTCTATAGTTACAAAGCCTTCCCAATCTGGCTCTAATGGTGTAACATTTATAATAATTCCACATCTTGCATAAGTTGATTTTCCAATACATAAAACAAGAACATCTCTTGGAATTCTAAAATACTCTACTGAACGGGCTAAAGCAAAGGAGTTTGGTGGAATTATACATACTGGACCTTTGAACTCTACAAAGCTTTTTGGATCAAAGTTTTTTGGATCAACTACAGTAGTATTTATGTTTGTAAAAATTTTAAACTCATCAGCAACTCTCATATCATAACCATAAGAGCTAACTCCATAAGAAATTACCCCTTCTTTTACAAGTTCTTCTTCAAAAGGCTCTATCATTCCCTTGCGAGCCATTTGCTTTATCCAACGGTCATTTCTAACCATAAGCTCACCCCTCTTTGTTTAAAACTTCCCTAATTTTATATAAAATCTCTTCAACTGAAAGATTTTTCTCTAAACTCACCATATCTTTAAAACTTACTGGATAGCCACTCATAATTATAAGCTTTTGATTTGGTTTTATCTGTCTAATTCTCTTTACTACCTCTAATCCAGAAAGTATAGGCATTACAAGATCTACAATACATAGTGCAATAGAGTCCTTATTTTCATTAAATATCCTTAATGCTTCTTGTCCATCGCAAGCCTCTAAGACAGTGTATCCAAACTCCCTAAGAATAGAAGCAAAAAACTGTCTTGGTTGCTCATCATCGTCAACTAATAAAACTGTTTCATTTCCTTTGAGGCTTTCTTTATCTATAGAAGTTTTTTTTCCTGTATCTGTAGTTGGCAGATATATTTTAAAAGTGGTTCCTTTGTTTACTTCACTGTAAACATGAATGTGACCCTCATACTGCTTCACTATTCCATAAACAGTTGAAAGTCCTAATCCCGTGCCTTTTCCTTTTGGCTTTGTTGTGAAGAAAGGCTCAAATAATTTCTGTTTTATCTTTTCATCCATTCCTACTCCTGTATCACTTATACAAAGAAGGATATAGCTACCTGGTTTTACAAGAGGATGAGTATAAGAGTATTCTATATCAATAGAAATCTTTTTAAGTCCGACTGTAAGTTTTCCTCCTTCAGGCATAGCATCTCTAGCATTTGTAGCTAAATTCATAAGAATAACCTCAAGATGAGATGGATCAATTCTGTAAAAAATTTCTTCTTCAGGTAGATCTAAGACAAACTCTATATCTTTACCAATTACTGCTTTTATAAACTCAGAAAAATCCATAAGATATTTATTCAAGTTAACTTCCTTAATTTCGCCAAGCTCTTCTTTTCTTCCAAAAATAAGTAACTTCTTTGACAGATCTTTTGCTCTCTCTGCAGCATCAATTACTTTTTGAACATAGTTTTTGAGAGATTGATCTTCAATCTTTGCATTTAAAAGAGTTGCAAAACCAAGCACTGCAGTAAGAATGTTGTTGTACTCATGGGCTACTCTTTCTGAAAGAAAGCCTAAGGATTCCATCTTCTGAGAGTGTATAAGCTGCTCCTGTATTCTCTTTCTTTCTGAAATATCAACTACTGAGGCAATAGATTTTTTTGTATAGGGTATCATAGCAACACTTAGCAGAACTTCTTTTATGTTTCCATATCTGTCTTTTAGTAATGTCTCATACTGTCTTGGAGCCAAACTTGGATCTATTCTTCTTAATTTATGATACTCAATCATTCTGTCAAGCATTTTTTCAGAGAAAAAGGCTGTCCACTTCATTTTCCCTTCTATTTCTTCTTTACTGTATCCAGTTAGTCTTTCAAACTCTTCATTGCAAAACTCAACTGTCATATCTTCTTCAGACACTAATATTGCTACTCCCACTGATGAAAGAGTGACTCTTTGCTGATCATAAAGTTTTTCTATTTCTTCCTGTTGTTTTTTTATTTCTGCTATGTAATCAAGAAATCTTTCTTTCTGTTTATTTATTAACTGACCCAGCATCTTTACAACTTCTATTGATGACTCTTCAGAAGCCGTAGCTGAGAAATCACCTAAATAAAGTCTTCTTAAAACATCAAAATGTTCACATATTCCTATAGCAAGCTCATGAGTAAGATTAATCATTACCTCAACTTCCTGTGAAAGTTTATTAATACAGTTTATAAGCCTCTGAATATCAGGATTATCAGAAGTAATTTCTATCTTTTGAGTGGTATCTCCTTGAGCTATTTTAATTAAGATATCTGAGCACAGATGAAGTATTTCACTTAAAGAATCTCTATATTCACAATCAGGACTACTCATGGCTTTTCTTTCATTCTAAATCCTTATTGTTACCTTTACTTTGTTGTTATATTTTTCTATATTAAGAATTGTTTTACCAAGTTTTTGACACCATGTCTTAATATCTCTTTCAAAGGTAGGACAATCAGCTATTACTTCTATAATTTCACCGCTTTTGAACTCTGGATATACGGCACTAAGCTTTAGAATTGGCAGGGGACATTTAAGTCCTGAAAAATCTAAGGTTCTGTCTGCCAACTTTTTTCTTGCTCCTCCATCTCTTTTAAAATTTTTTCATAAAGTTTCAGCACCTCTAAAGCTTCCTGAGGCTCCATCTTGTTTATTGCAAATCCTGCATGAACTAAGACATAATCTCCAATTTTTGGCTCCTCTGGAAGCAGTATAATTGATATCTGTTTTCTCAACCCCATTACATCAACTGTAGCCATTGAGCCATCAATCTCTACTATTTTTGATGGAACCGCAAGACACATTTAACACTCCAACTATTAAGAATTTCTAAAACTTTATTAATTAATTCATCTATTTTATCAGCCACTACATCTGAAAGGTCAAGTCCTACTTCTATACTTTTAGGTTGAATACCTACTAATATAATTTCTTTTGGAAGAACTCCTATGAATTTTGCAACTTCAAGTAAATCTTGAACACCTACATGGTGAGCTGAAAGTTTTGGTTTAAGATATGGTGGAATATCATCTGCCTTTACAACATCTATAAATCCTGGTTCTTTTCCAAAATCAGCAATATCTATAATAATTAATCTTTCAAATTTTTCAAGATAATGAAGAAGATCTAAACCTAAGGTGCCTCCATCAATAATCTCAACTTCTGGTTCAAAGATATAGTTTTTCTTAAGCTGCTCAACTACTTTTGGTCCAACTCCATCATCTCTTAAGAGAATATTACCAACTCCAATAACTCCTATTTTCACTTTCTCTCCTAACTAAAAAGCCCTCCCAAAAGGGAGGGCTTAGATTTCAATTTTTTAATTTTTTATTTCTCCTCTACTTTAATTTCAATCTGATGCATTCCACATGCCATGCATGGGTCAAAGGAATGAATAGTTCTAAGAAGCTCAAGAGGCTTGTCAGGATCTGCAACTGGAGTTCCAACCAATGCTTCCTCAACAGGACCTCTCTGACCTTTGTGATCTCTTGGTGAGAGATTCCATGTGGATGGAACAACCATCTGATAGTTAGCGATCTTTTTATCCTTAATAACTATGTAGTGGGAAAGTGCACCACGAGGAGCATCATGCCAACCCACACCTTTTGCTTCTGCAGGCCATGTCTTTGGATCCCATTTCTCTGTGTTAGCAATCCTGTAGTCTCCATTTTTGATATTCTGGGCAAGCTCTCTAATAAAGTCTTTTATTTTATAAGCTGTCACCAATGTGATTATACCTCTCGCTGCTGTTCTTCCCAGTGTAGAGAACAATGCATCAAGGCCAATACCAAGCTTTTTCATTACCATATCTGTTACTTCTTTTACTTCCTTATGTCCTGAAGCATAGGCGACCAAAACTCTTGCAAGAGGACCTACTTCCATTGGAAGATCCTCATATCTTGGAGCTTTACCCCAGCTGTATTTACCATCAATATTAATATACTTATACGGAGGCTTTGGACCTGTGTAGTTTGGTGTTGTCTCACCATCCCAAGGATGAAGTCCCTCTTTGTCTCCCTTGGAGTAAGTATAGTAAGAACGAGTTATGTATTCTTTAACTTTTTTATGATCTAAAGGATATACCTCTTTGAGATTCTTATTCTTTATAACTCCTGCTGGTAGCCAAAGCTTCCCATTTGCCTCTGGATATTCACCGCAAGCAAGGAAATTAACATTACCACCATATTTTGTCCAGTCTTTATAGAAAGATGCAACTGCTAAAAGATCCGGAATATAAACTTTTTCTACGAACTCAATTCCCATATCTGCATACTTATTGAGTGCAGCAATTGTTCCTGCATTGATAGCATTCTGACTGTCAGGATCTATAGGAATTGCCATTCCGCCAACAAGGAAAGTCTGAGGATGAGGATTCTTAGCACCTAATATTGCCATCATCTTAATTACCTCTTTCTGCCAATCAAGAGCTTCAAGATAGTGTGCTACTGCTAAAAGATTTGCCTCTGGTGGAAGTTTATAAGCTGGGTGTCCCCAATAGCCATTGCTAAAGATTCCAAGCTGTCCTCTTTCTACAAAAGCTTTGAGCTTGTCCTGAACAGCCTTAAAATAGGTTACTGAATTATTTGGCCAAGGAGAAATACTTTTTGCAAGCTCTGAAGTTTTTGCTGGATCTGCCTTAAGTGCTGACACAACATCAACCCAGTCAAGAGCATGAAGATGATAGAAGTGAATAACATGGTCTTGCACACACTGATTTCCCATTATAAGATTTCTTATAAGATCAGCATTTCTTGGTATTTTTATTCCGAGAGCATCTTCAACTGCTCTCACTGATGCAATCGCATGAACAGTGGTACAAACACCACAAAGTCTCTGGACAAAAACCCATGCTTCTCTTGGATCTCTGCCTTTCATTATTACTTCTATTCCACGCCACATTGTACAGGAGGAGTAAGCATCTTTTACTTTTCCATCAGCAACTGTAGCTTCACATCTCATATGTCCTTCTATTCTTGTTACTGGATCAATTACTAATCTTGCCATACATGCCCCCCTTCATTATTTTTCTATCTTATTTAAACTGGCTACTGCCATAGCACCAAGTCCAATCTTGGTAGCCTTTGCAAATAAACTGTCTTTAGTAACTTCAGCATAAAATGGAGAGTTAGCATCCCAGAAATTTGGCTCTGAACAGGCAACACAGGGATGCCCTGCCATAACAGGCCAACTTGTTCCATCATTCCACCTTATTGTTGGACAATTATGATAAGTAAAAGGACCTTTACAACCGACTTCAAAAAGACATTTACCTTTTCTATGAGCATCATCACCCCATTTTTTAACAAACTCTCCTGTATCAAAGTATCCTCTTCTTTCACAGTTGTCATGAATAAGTATGCCATAGGCAAAAAGCGGTCTTCCTAACTTGTCTGTTTTAGGTAGCTTTCCAAAAGTAAGGAAGTAAACTATTGTAGCAGTAAAGTTTTCCACATTAAATGGACAACCGGGTAGATTAACTATAGGTTTGTCCTTAATAATATCTCTTACACCAACAGCTCCTGTTGGATTAGGCTTTGCAGCTGGAATTCCTCCATAGGTTGCACATGTTCCAATAGCAATAATTGCAGCAGCATCTTTTGCCACCTCTTTCATAATATCTACTGCTGTTCTTCCTCCAATACAACAGTAAAGTCCTCCATCTTTTGTAGGAATTGAACCTTCAACAACTACAAGATATTTACCTTTGTATTTGTGAATAGCATCGTGAAGTGATTTTTCTGCCTGATGTCCTGCTGCAGCCATGATTGTTTCATGATATTCAAGAGAGACAACATCAAGAACTATCTGACCAATTGTTGGTTTTGTTGCCCTTAATGCACTTTCACTACATCCTGTGCAGTCCTGAAAGTGTAACCAAACGACAACTGGTTTTTCTTTCTTTTCCATAGCATCTGCAATTTTTGGAATATAAGAAGAGGAAAGACCTAAAATCGCAGCTGTAGCACCACAAAATTTAAGAAACTCTCTTCTTGAAACTCCTCTACGTACTAATCCTTCATAGATTGTTTCCCTTCCCATACAAGCCCCCCGGGTAAAGATTTTTTTTAAAAATTTTATAATTTTTCAGAAACTTTGTCAAGATTAAATTTCAAAAAATGCTTTCTTTAAATCAGCCTCCTTTACTTCAAAGTTAATTTTCATCTTTCCAATTTCCTCAGGTATTACTACTCTTATTCTACCTTCTATATTTTTTTTGTCAATCATAATAGTTCTTAGTAAAGCTTCTGGTTCAATTATAGCTGGGATATCAACAGGAAGTCCGAAGGATTTGATACTGTCTTTTATTCTTTTAAAACTCTCTTTAGTTAGAAATCCAAGAAAATGAGATAACTTTGCTTCAGAAACCATTCCTATAGAGATCGCTTCACCGTGTAAATATGTAGAGTATCCTGTTAAAGTCTCTATTGCGTGTCCTACAGTATGACCATAATTAAGTATTGACCTTAAAAAGCTTTCTCTCTCATCTTTTGAGACTATCTCAGCCTTTATTTCACAAGATCTTTTAATAATATTTATTAATATTTCCTTATCTTTTTTAAGGAGTCTCTCTCTATTTAAATTTAAAAACTCAAAAAACTCCTTATCCCATATTACTCCATACTTTATTACTTCAGCAACTCCTGAGATAAACTCCCTTTCCTCAAGACTGTCAAGAGTTTCAACATCTATCCAAACTAAAGATGGCTGCCAAAAGGTTCCAATCATATTTTTACCAAGAGGATGATTTACTGCAGTTTTTCCTCCTACTGAGCTGTCAACTTGGGCAAGTAAAGTTGTTGGAATTTGAATATAGGGAATTCCTCTCATATATATGGAAGCAACAAAACCTGTGATATCACCAATAACTCCTCCTCCTAAAGCAACTAAAGATGCCTTTCGGTCAAAATTAAGCTCAAGAAGTCTAGTTAAAATATGATAAGCCCAGAAAAAATCTTTATAAGCTTCTCCATCTGGAATAACAATAAGATAAGGATCAAAACCTTCTTTTTTTAATGAATCTAAGACCTTTTGTCCATAAAGCTCTGAAATCTTAGGATTACTTATAACACCAACTTTTCTTCCTATTGAAAATCTTAGTAGTCTTTCTCCTACTGTTGAAAGAATTTCCTTTCCTATAAGAATTTCATAACTTCTTTCATTTAGCTCAACTCTAACTTTCTCCACTTTCTAACCTCTCAAACTCATTAATTATTTTTTCTGCTACTTCCTCTACAGTTAATTTATCTGTATTTATTATAAAATCTGAAAGACTATATCTTGGTTTTCTTTGAGACAGAAGCTCTCTTATTCTTTCTATTGGTTTCTCTACTTTAAGTAAAGGTCTATAATTACTATTTTTTACTCTCTCAAAAATTATCTCCTCCGAAGCTTCCAGACAAAATATAATACCATTTCTTCTTAAAGCTTGAATATTCTCCTCTCTTAAGACCGCACCTCCTCCAGTAGCAATAACCTGCTTTGTTTTTTTTGTTATAAGCTTTATAACCTCGGTTTCAATGTCTCTGAAGCGTGCCTCTCCAAATTGAGCGAAAATATCAGGTATAGTCATTCCTGTCAATTTCTCTATCACTTCATCTACATCAACAAAATCATAGCCAATTTTTTTAGCCACAACTTTACCCACAGTAGTTTTACCAGTGCCCATAAAACCTACTAAAACTATGTTTTTGTCCTTTCCCATTTTTTATAATAAAATTTATGCATCTTTATTATACTAAAGTTATTAAAAACTTCATAATATTACCCTTAATCTTATTGTTTCTTGCTACCTGCTCAAAAAAAGATAATGATTTTTATAAAGTTGTCAGTATTCATGATGGAGATACTATAAGTATTACAATAAAATCCTTTTTAGGTATTTCTCTTAAAACTGAGAAAGTTCGTCTCATTGGAATTGACGCACCTGAGATAGAGCAGAAACCGTGGGGAATAAAAGCAAAGAATCATTTAAAAAAATTAATCAAAGAAAGTAACTGGTTAGTAAGACTTGAATTTGATATACAGCATAAAGACCGATATGGCAGACTTCTTGCATATGTATGGGATAAAAATGGGAAAATGGTTAACTATATGATGGTAAGAGATGGCTATGCAGTGCTTTATACTGTTCCACCAAATGTTAAATATGTCAATCTTCTCATTAATGCTCAAAGATTAGCAAGACAAGAGGGAAAAGGTATATGGGGTAAAGACGGTCTTAAAGAGTTGCCTTCTGAGTGGAGAGAGAGGTATAAAAGTTTAAATCTTTCTCCGTAAGTATTTTTTTATCTTTTCAGCCTCCTCTTCAAAGCCTCTTCTTCCCATAGCTCCATAGGTAAGTCTTTTTCCAAGCTCAACTCCAGGCTGATTAAAAGGATTCACATTATAAAGAAATCCTGTCATAGCAGTAGAAATCTGAAGAAATTGAAAAAGCTGACCAAGATAGTATGCATTAAGACGAGGAATTACAAGCTTAAAATTCGGTTTTTTACTCATTGTTAAAGCCATCTCAGTGGCAAGCTGCTCAATATTTATAAGTTCACTCAGTGTATGTCCTCCAAGATATTTTAATCCCTCAATATTATGAAACTCCTGTGGTATCTCTTCTTGACTATTATGATTCTCTATACAAACAAATAAAATTACTTTGTCTTCTGGACCTTCCATCCATAGTTGTAACTGTGAATGTTGATCCGTTGTACCTAAGGAAGGATAAGGAGTTGGCCCCTTACCTTCTTTACCCAGACTCTCTGCCCAAAGTTGACAAAACCACTCAGAAAGAGATTTGAGCCTATCCGAGTAGGGTAAAAAAACAAGAATTCTTCTTCCTTTCATTGTATCCATTAAATAAGTACAGGATGCAAAAATAGCCATAGAATTCTCAGATAAATCATCGTTTAACGCCTTCTCAGAGATATCTTTTGCACCCTCAAGAAGACTCTCACTTTCTGTCCCGATTATTTCAGCAAGAAAAACTCCAACAGGACTTAAAACAGAGTATCTCCCAACAATATTTTTTGGAATCTCTAATGTTGGAATCCCGTATTCATTTGCCAAAACTCTTAAACTGCCCTTTTCAGGATCAGTAGTAAAAACAAAATGTTGTCTTACATTAAGTTTTTTGTCTCTTATCATCTTCCATAAAATCAGAAATGATGCAAGAGTCTCTACTGTAGTCCCTGATTTTGATATAACATTTATAAGAGTTCTTTTTAAATCAACAATTTCAATAATATTCTTAAATGTTACAGGATCAACATTATCATAAACAAAAACTTTGGGTTTTCTTCTTAAATTATGAAAGGGGCTTAATGCTTCTAAAATAACTTTTGGACCAAGTGCACTTCCACCTATTCCAAGAATGATAAAGTAATCATAATCTTTAGCTTTGCTACTTAATTGTTTAATTTTTAATAAATCTTGATTATGTAAATTTAAAAAATCAAGCTCTTTATAAGGCTTTTTAAGCATCATCTCATATGCCTTTTTTGCAAATATCTCTATATCCTTTATATCTAATCCAACTTCTCCAATTTCTTTATAAGTCAAATTTAAGTAATCAAGCCTTACCACTTCTATCTCCTTTTTTAGAGAAATAGGCTATTACAATAACTAAGGCTACAGAGAGAAAAATAACGATTGCAAGAACTTTTGTTAATTTAAAAGCCATAATAATTAGAACTGCTACTGCAAGTAAAAGATAAACTCTCCAACTCAAATCTGCTGTCTCCTTGCATGCAAATAGGCTTCTCTCAAAGATACAACAAGAATCACTAAAAATCCTATTAAAAGTCCTTTAACACTAAACCATCCATGAGCTGCAATAAACCATAAAAACAGAAAAATAGCTCCTAACTTGAGATAACTTAATCCAATAACTGCAATTTGAAACACTGGAGTGCCAAAAAATTTTTTAACTGCCCAAGAAAGCTCTCTAAGACTGAGCCAGCTTATAAAACCTCCTAAAAAAACATTAACGGTTACTACTTTATTTTGCCATATTAAATAACTTAAGAGAGCAATTAATGGAAGTAGAATAAAAGTATATTTATTTATCCTTTTTATTACTTCCTTGTCCATAACTTCCGTGTACTTTTTTTAAGTATCTAAAGATCTCTCTTATGCCTGCAGCAAAACCTGCTGCAAGAAAAATTATTGAAAAAGTAGGAAATGAACCAACTAATTTATCAACTAAATATCCTAATCCAATACCTATAATAACACATAAAACAAAATTAATTCCTAAGGCGGATGCTTCAATAAAAACTTTAAAAAAGGATTTTTTTGAGCCTTCCTCTTCACTCATAATATATCCTCACACTCTGATAATACAAATTCTTTAAGAGAATATGCAACTTCTTTATAAAAATCAGTTTTTGCTTTCTCATACAAAGTATCACAGAAAAGAGGAAGCCATTCGCAAAGTCTTTTTAAAAACTCTATCTGAAGCTCAATAAGTCTTTGCTGTATGAGATAACTCATAAAGATAAGCTCCATTGAGATATGATCAGGAGGTAAATCAAACTCTTCATCAACTGCTACTCCTGCTGTCCAATAAAAATGCTGAATGTCATCAAGATAAAAATTTATAGGGATTCCACTGTAAAGCTCTTGTCTGTAAAAAGCTTCATAGTTAGGTACATTTCCCTCTGTAAATAAAAAAATAAAATCATCGCATATCTCTTCATAAGTGTCTTTTATTTCTGTCTCTGAATAATTTTCAAACTCCTGAATTAAGTCAGTATCGGGAATATCCAAAAAAAGATAAGCAAAAAGTCTGTATGTCTGTGCCCTTTCCTCCTGTTCTAAAGGATCAAAAAAAATCATAATGTCTTAAATGCCTCAAAGGCTGCCTTAATTGTTTTTTCAATATCCTTCTCAGAGTGAGCCAAAGAGATAAATCCAGCTTCAAACTGTGAAGGAGCAATGTAAACTCCTCTTTTAATCATCTGCCAGAAAAACTTTTTAAACTTTTCAGTATCCGAGCTTCTCGCTGTCTTTGCATTTATAACTTCTGTCTCAGTAAAGTATGTACAAAACATAGTTCCTGCTCTATAAAACTGTACTTTTGCTCGAGCCCTTTTAGCTACATCTTTTAGTCCTTCCTCAAGTTGAACCATTCTTTCCTCAAGTTTTTTATATATACCTGGCTTTGAAAGAATTCGTAAAGTCTCTATGCCTGCTGTCATAGCAATAGGATTTCCTGAAAGAGTGCCCGCTTGATAAACTCCACCTTCTGGTGCAACCATAGACATTATCTCTGCTTTTCCTCCATAAGCGCCCACTGGAAGACCACCACCAATGACTTTGCCAAGACATGTAATATCTGGCTTTATACCATAGTAATCTTGCGCTCCACCAAAACAAAGTCTAAATCCTGTCATAACTTCATCAAAGATTAATAAAATACCGTATTTTTCAGTTTCCTCCCTTAAGGCTTTTAAAAACTCTTCCTTAGGTAGTATGCATCCCATATTTCCTACCACTGGCTCAACAATAACACATGCTATATCTTTGTAATGCTCCTTAAGAGTCTTCTTAAATGTTTCTGAGTCATTGAAGGGCAAAACTATAGTTTCTGCTACATAAGATTGAGGCACACCAAGACTGTCAGGAATTCCGAATGTAGCTCCTCCTGAGCCAGCAGAGACAAGTAAACCATCCACATGTCCATGATAGCATCCTTCAAACTTTACAACTTTGTTTCTTTTTGTAAATCCTCTCGCAACTCTTATTGCAGACATAGTTGCCTCTGTTCCAGAGTTAACCATCCTTATTTTTTGTATTGATGGAATTGCTTTCTTTATAAGCTCTGAAAGCTCTATCTCCAATAAAGTCGGAGCTCCATAACTTGTTCCTCTCTCAACTGCTTTTTTTAAAGCTTTAACAACAGAAGGATGAGCATGCCCTAAAATAAGCGGACCCCATGAAAGAACATAGTCTATATATTTGTTGCCATCTATATCATAAATCTTAGAGCCTTTGCCCTTTGAAATAAAAATTGGATTTCCTCCAACAGCCTTAAATGCCCTTACAGGACTGTTTACACCTGCAGGCATAAGAGATAAAGCTTTTTTATAAAATCTCTTAGATTTTTTTAATTTCATTATCTCCTCCTTTAAATCTGAATTTTTTTATTTTACCATACTAATTTTTTTAACTCTCTAAAACTGTGATATAATTTTTTTGTGAAAAAGAAAGTACTTATCATAGAAGACAATGAACTTGTAAGAGAAACCTTAAAAGAGATGCTTGAGTTTTTGGGTTTTGAAGTCACCTTAGCAGAGGATGGTAACACAGCTATAGAAAAATTTATCTTGGCTGAAACAAAAAAAGAACCCTTTGATTTAGTCTTTATTGACTTAATTTTACCAGGAATGCACGGATTTGAAGTAATGAAAGAATTAAAAAAAATTAAATCAGATATAACTGCGGTTATTTCAAGCGGTTACTCTAACGATAACGCTTTTAGAGATTATGAAAATTTAGGATTTAAAGATATACTCAAAAAACCCTATACCCTCCAAGAATTAATAAGACTACTTCAAAGTCTAAAATTAATCTGATACAGGGAAATAAATGTTAAACTTTGTACCAATGCCTATCTTGCTTTCGACTGTGATTTTTCCATTTAGTTTTTCTATTAAACTTTTAACAATGCTTAATCCTAATCCCCGTCCTTTCTTATTTAGGGTAAAGAAGGGCTCAAAGATTCTATCAATATACTCCTCTGGTATTCCTGGACCAGTATCTTCTATTTTTACTAAGATATATTTTCCTTTTGATAATTCTGATATTTGTCCTTCGTTTAAAATCTCTTCTATTTTTACAGATATACTTCCTTCATCTTTCATTGCTTGTTTGGCATTAAGTATTATGTTTTGAAAAATTCTATAAATCTGACGAGAATCTGCATAAATCTGACTTAATGAGAAGTTTTCAACACTGTAGTTTATTCTACTTCCGCTGAGTACAACATCTAAGGTCTGTCTCAAAATAGACTCTATATTTATTTTCTCTTTTTTATATACTAAATCAGAGCTTAGAGCTTCAAACTCCTGTAGAACATCACTCATTATTTTTGTAGAATTAAGCATTGTGTCAACATATTTTTTGTATTTTTCTTCCTTTAAAATCTCTTTAAGAATTGAAAGATTTCCTGTAATAACCATTAAATAGTTATTAAACTCATGAACTATGCCTGAAGAAATTTTTGTTATAATATTTAATTTTTCAATTTTTCTCTGAAGCTCCTGCCTATGAATTAGCTCTCTGGCATCTTTAATTGTTATCACATCTCCAAAATAGTATCCTTTGACAACAAGGGAACTTTCTGTATATATTACAGGGATCTCTTCATCGTTAGTTTTTATTATCTTAAAATCCGGGTTCTCATGCTCTTTTAAAAATAAAACTTCTCTTAAAAACTTATCTTTTAAATCCTCTTTTAGACCCAAAAGCTTCTGGGCTTCTTTATTTGCATATTTAATTTTTCCTAATTTGTCTGTATACAAAACTCCTGTATCCATAGAGTCAAGACTGATTCTTTTTTCTTCCAACTCCTCTAAAGTTTTAAGTAATCTTTCTCTCATCCTTTCAAAGCTTCTCACTGCAAAGTTATGGGCTATAAAAGTTAAAAACATAGAGGCTACAAAAAATAAAGCAGTATATCTCTCATAGACATTAAGATCAATAAAACTACCTAAGTACCACTCAGGATTAATGGAAGTTTTAACAAGAAAAAACTTTTTGCCACTCTCATCTAAAAAGTGTGTATCATCTAACTGTTTAAATTTCGTCTCTAAAATTCTGTCATTTCCTGCTATCTGCTCAAAATAAAGCTTTCTCAAATCTTCTTCATTTAACTTATAAATTGATCTGTTTTTTAAATCCTCTCTTCCTATCAGAATAAATCCAGTTTTATGCATTAAAAAGGCATTCTCAACTTCAACATATTTAATAAAATCTGAACTTACTGGAAACTGAAAAACTAAAACTCCTAATATCTCTTTTTTGTTAAAAACAGGAGTGGCAACTCTTATATCTTCTCTGCCAGTGTAAATACCTCTTGCTATAAAAACTGAAGTTTTCCCTTCAGATGCTTCTCTAAAGTACTTTCTAAATTTTACATTTTTGTTTAGCTTAAAAGCTCTATAGTTTGATGAAACTGCTCTCACAATTCCTTCTTTGTCAACAAAAAATATTAATTCTGTGTTAAGAGTAGCATTAAGATAAGTTAAATAATCACTTAGAAAATTGTAGCCTTCTTTGAGATACTCTTTTAACTCTTTAGAGACTGAAATAATTTTAATAAAATTACTGTAATGCAAAATCGTATCTTTTATTTCAGAGGAAATACTATGAAGAACTATTTCTTTATAATGAGCATCTCTGCTTTTGATTGAATCTACATATTTTTGCCAAAATAATATTAGAACTACAAAAACCCCGATAAAACTTACTAAATAAATTAGGGAGTTTCTGAATCTTTCACTATATAATTCCTTGAGACAGAGCAATAGGCAGTAAAAAACCGATGCCGTAGCTAAAAAATTAAAAAAAATATTAGGGTATAAAGCATAAAAACCTAGAAACACAAAGTGGAAGCTTAAACCTACGAAAATTTTTTTAATAAATTTATTGAAAGAGAGCTTTTTTGTTAAAGTAAGATTAGCAAAAAATATCGCTAAAACTAAAAAACTTAAAAAAACAACAACTTTGAAACCAAAAAATTTATAGAATAAAACAAAGAGCAATGGCAACAGTAGATAATAAAACTTTATTCTGAAGTATTTATAAAAATCTACAAAAAGAATTAAACAAATAAAACTACTTATTAGTGATACATAAAAATAAAGCGCCTCTTTAAGGAAAAAACCTAAAAGAAATAGAAGATTAATAGAAAAAATAAGAAAAAGCCCTAAAACATGATGAAATCTCACCTTAAAAGATATATTCCAGTAGTCTTCTTTTCTCCAGAAAGACAAATACCAAAAAACAACTAAATACATTAACCAAAAAGATGCTCTTAAAAAATTTAATGTATTATCAAAAATAGGATTCATTTTACTACCTCATCTTAATTCTCAAGGTTAAAGCACATTTAACTTGACAGTAGTTTTCTACTTGTGGCTGGTCATATATCTCTCTTTCATAGAGGCTAAAGCTAAAACAGTAAGAATTAATGATAATCATAAACAAAATTTTATAAAAATTTTACTTTTTATGTAAAATTTTCTGGCAATGATTTAAAGATTGATTTTATAATTCTAAGATTTCTTTTTTGAGGTGTTTTTGTGAAGATCCCTATATCTATTCCTTTTGAAACATTCAGAGTAAGAGCTATTGACATAGGCGTATTTTTAATTATTTTATGTATTCTTTCTCTAATTATATACATTGCTTCCCAATGGACAGAACCATATACAAGAACAATTCAAATAGATCTTAATCCAAAAAATATCCCTGAATATGCAATCCAGTCTCTCTTTAGAATCTTTGTAGCCTATCTAATATCCTTAATTTTTTCAATTTGGTATGGGTATACTGCCTCAAGAACTAAATATCATGAAAAGGTAATGATTCCTCTACTTGATATTCTTCAGTCAATACCAGTACTTTCTTTTCTTCCAGGTGTTGTTCTGGCTATGATAGCTCTATTTCCAGGTAAAAGAATAGGTCTTGAGATAGCATGTATACTTTTAATTTTTACAGGTCAAGTTTGGAATATGACCTTTAGTTTTTATCACTCTATAAACACAATTCCAAAGGAGATGAAAGAAGTAGTAAAAACATTTAAACTAAGTAAGTTTTCAAAGTTTCTTAAACTTGATCTGCCTTTTAGTGCTATAGGGCTTATATGGAACAGTATGATGAGCGTTGCTGGAGGGTGGTTTTTTCTTATGGCTTGTGAGATGTTTGTTCTTGAAGACAAAGACTTCAGACTTCCTGGGCTTGGCTCCTATATTCAGACAGCTGCAAACTTAGGAAGCATAGAGCATGTAGTCTATGGATTAGGAACTATGATTCTTTTAATAATTATTCTTGATATATGTATTTGGAGACCCCTTATTGTTTGGTCTCAGAGATTTAGAATGGAGACAATTCCTCCAGAGGAAGAAAGGGAGTCTTTTTTCCTAAATATTTTGACAGGCTCTATTTTACTTAGAAAACTGACAAATCTAATAAATACTTTTATTTACCACATTGAAAAACTTAGCTACAGTAAAGTTTTCCTGACTAAATCCTCTTTGCTAAATTTAATAAGCAAACTTGTCGGTTTTTTGATTTTACTTATAATTTTTTCACTGTTAGTATGGGCTTTTATAAATGCTTTATCTATTATTTCATTAATAAAACTAAGGGATATTATCACAATAATGGAAGCAGCCTTTTACTCTCTCCTTAGAGTCTCTGCTGCTTTAATTATTGCATTAAGCTGGACTTTACCTGTGGGCGTTTATATCGGACTTAATCCTAAAGCTGCAAAGTTTCTGCAAGGTATTATTCAAATCGCTGCAAGTGTGCCTGCCACTGCAGTATTTCCTGTAATTTTACTTTTTCTTATTAAAATTGGAGGAGGGCTTGATATTGGAGCAATATTCTTAATGCTTCTTGGTACTCAGTGGTATTTGCTGTTTAATATTATTGCAGGAGCTTCATCTATACCAAAAGACCTAATTGAGATATCTCGTGCATATGGAATAAAGGGCTTAAGAAAATGGAAAGTTTTAATACTTCCTGGAATATTTCCTTATCTTATCACAGGGCTCATAACTGCATCTGGAGGAGCTTGGAATGCTACAATAGTAAGTGAGTATGTTTCTTTTGGAGGACAAATAATGCAGACAAAGGGACTCGGAGCCTTAATAAGCTCATCAAGTGCTTCGGGAAACTTCGCACTTCTTCTTGCGTCAACTTGTTTTATGTCAATGATTGTTGTAGGAATAAACAGATTACTTTGGAAAAGACTTTTCTTATTAGCTAAAACAAAGTATACTTTAGAGTAAGTATGGAAGTAATTCTTGAGACAAAAAATATTAAAAAATCCTATTTAGTTGGCAGAAACAGAGAGATAGTTGTGCTTGACAACATAAACTTAAAAATTCATTCAGGACAGTTTATATCAATTCTTGGACAATCGGGTGCTGGAAAATCTACACTTTTAAGAATAATGGCTGGCTTAGTTGAACCAACTGAAGGAGAAGTTTTGTACAGAGGGAAACCACTTAAAAAAACAGAACCAAAAATAGCTGTTGTATTTCAAAGCTTTGCCCTTTTTCCATGGTTTACTGTTCTTGAAAATGTTAAAGTCGGACTCGTTGGTCAGGGATACACTGAAGAGGAGATGAGGGAAAAAGCTTTAAAGGCAATTGATCTTGTCGGGCTTGACGGATTTGAAGATGCCTATCCAAGAGAGTTAAGTGGTGGAATGAGACAGAGAGTTGGAATTGCAAGAGCTTTAGCAGTGCAACCTGAAATACTTCTTATGGATGAGCCATTTTCAGCTTTAGATGTGCTTACAGCTGACAACTTAAGAGGTGATATTATTGATCTTTGGAAAGAGGGAAAAATGCCAACAAAGGCTGTTGTGCTAGTGACCCATAATATTGAAGAGGCTGTATACATGTCAACACAAGCTGTTGTTTTAACTCATAATCCTGGTAGAATAAAGGCAGAAATACCTATCGAGCTTTCTTATCCAAGAGATAAAAACTCAAGAGATTTTAAGTTTCTTCTTGATAAAATTTATACAGTTTTAGTTAAGCCTCCTGAAGAGATTCCTATGCTTCTTGTAACTGGAAGATATCAGTTTTTACCTCATGCAAAAGTTGGAGCGATTGCAGGGCTTGTTGAGTTAGTTCATGACAAAGGAGGAAAAGTAGATATATATGCTTTAAGCTCAGAGTTAAGTATGGAAGTTGATGATATCTTTCCACTAATAGAAGCTGCTCATATACTTGATTTTGGTGAAATTAGAGAGGGTGATTTTATACTCACTGAAAAAGGGAAAAAGTGGGCTGAAGCAGACACTCTTCAGAAAAAAGAGATATTCAAAGAGGCTGCTTTACAAAATGTTCAACTTATAAAACAAATTATGCAAGTTCTTTTAACTATTTCAAAACATAGAGTTTCTGAAGAGTTCTTTCTAGATATTCTTAAAAATCATTTCACACCAGATGAATCATGGAATCAGTTTGAAACTGCAGTAGATTGGGGAAGATACGCTGAGCTTTTTGCTTATGACTACGATGCAGGAGAGCTTTATCTTGAAGAACTACAATCAATTGATATGTAGACTTTCTGATTTAGTAGGAATTATTCCCTCTTATATAAACTGCTTTGGACAAAAAATTGAGATTCCCTTAGAGACAAAGGTAAAAATCTTAAATCTCATGGGTTTTAATACAGAGAAGGAAGAACTTAAAAAAAATATTGAATATTTTGAAACATATCCTTGGCTTAATGTTTTAGAGCCTGTTTATGTAACTGAAGAGTCTTCAATTTTTATTTATTTATCTGAGTATGAAGACAATTTTAAAATTGATATCTATCCTTTTGAGGAGCTATCAACTACTGCAGAGAGTCTATCAATAAGAGGAAGTCTTAAAAATTGCCTAAAAATTGAAAAAAAATTAGTAAAAAATAGATATCTTATTAAATATAAACTTATCTTTCCTAAACTTCCAATTGGCTATTATAAACTAAGACTACAGCTTAAAAACTTACAAAAAGAATGCTTTTTAATAATATGTCCTAAAAGATGTTTTACAAAAAAGATAAGAAAATGGGGAGTTCATTTAAATTTGTGGAGTTTAAGAGGATTTGAAAGAGAGGGAGATTTTTCCCATCTACTAAAAGCTGCTAAATGGATTAAAAATCATGACGGCTTTATAAGTATCAATCCACTTCATTTTAGAAATCCCCTTTTTGATGGAGCAAGTCCTTACTCTGCGACATCAAGAATTTTTAATATTCCCCTCTTTGTATCAACCTGCCCTGTTACTGAAAAAAATCAAGCTTTTTTTGAGTATGATTATGTCTGGCAACAGAAGATGAAACTATTAAAATCTAAATTTGAAGAGTGTATAAAGAAAAAAAATAAGGAGTGGAAGAGATTTTTAAAATATAAAGAAACTTTACCTCTGGTCCTACAGAAAGAACTAAAATATTTTTCTCTATTCTGTTTTTTAAGAGAAAAACTAGGTCCTGATTGGAGAACATGGCACAAGGATTTTAGGTTTCCTGAAGAAGAAAAATTAGAGAAAATATACGAAGAAAACAGAAAAGAAATACTTTTTTATGAGTATTTACAATGGCTTACAAACAAAGATATTAAAAAAGTGAGCTCTCTTCTTTGTATTGATATTAGTTTTGGGTCAACTAAAAGTAGTTACGATGTATGGATTAATCAAAATCTTTATGCCTTAGATGCAGAGTATGGTGCTCCTCCTGATGAGTTTAATCCAAAAGGACAAAAATGGGGATTCCCTCCCATTATTCCCTTTGAGTTAAAAAACAGGGGATATCTGCCATTTATAAAGATATTAAGAGCCAACATGACTACCGAAATAGTAAGAGTTGACCATGCACTTGGGCTTTTTAGAGCCTTCTGGATTCCTGATAATTTTCTCCCCTGTCAAGGTGCTTATGTGAAACAGCCTTGGCAAGATCTTCTAAAAATCCTTTGCCTTGAAAGTAAAGTAAACAAAACAGAGGTTATCGCAGAGGATCTTGGAACTTCTGAGGATTGGATGAAAGAAGAATTAACTAAAAGAGGAATGTATTCATGGAAAGTTTTTTATTTTGAAAAGGAAGGAGAGAGTATGAAAAGTTATAGAGCTTATCCTAAAAATGCTTTATGCAGTATTACCACTCATGATTTACCAACTTTAAAAGGTTTCTGGATTGGTAAAGATATAGAGTTAAAAAAGAGATTCTCCATATTTGATGAAAATCAAACTGAAAAGGCATTTAAAGAAAGACAGAGGCAGAAGGAAAACATTATAAAAGTTCTCAAAGAAGAAAATCTTATTCTTTCTGAAGAGGAAAACTTAGAAGAACTTTTATTTGCTATAATAAAATTTCTAAGTTTAACCAAATGTAGATATATTCTTTTCTATCTTGAGGATTTACTACTTTTAGAGGACCAACAAAATCTCCCAGGAACTACTACAGAGTATCCTAACTGGCAAATAAAACTTCCTGTTGAGATAGAAGAAATATTAAGATCCGGCCCCTTTAAAAGACTTATCTTTATTTTGAAGGAAACTGCTCGACTAAGGAATTAGTCTCCTCTTTAACTATACCTCTTTTTTGCATTATATAATAAATTAAATTCGCTCTTCTTTCTATAAATTTTGAATCTCCTATGGGAGAGTATTTAATAGGATTTGGTAGAGCTGCTGCAAGCCTTGAGGCTTCTTGTGCTGTAAGCTCCGATGAAGATTTGTTGAAATAGTGTCTTGAGGCTGCCTCTACACCAAATATACCCTCGCCCCACTCAGCTATATTTAAATAAAGCTCAAGTATTCTGCTTTTTGTAAGAGTTTTCTCAAGCCTCACAGTAATTATTGCCTCTTGAATTTTTCTTATAGGATTTTTTGAAGGTTTAAGATAAAGATTTTTAGCAAGCTGCTGAGTAATAGTGCTTCCACCATATTTTAGTTTTTTTTCTCTAATATCTCTTTCAATTGCCTTTTTTATTGCCTCTAAATCAAATCCCGAATGATAAAAAAATTTGTCATCCTCTGCGATCAAGACGGCTTTAATAAGATAAGGTGAGATTTTATTTAAAGGCATCCATATTCTTTTTATCTGAACCTTTTTACCCATACTCTTCCATTGTTCTATTCTGTATTGCATCATTGCTGTAGTTTCAGGATTCTTTCTTTTTAAGTCACTTACAGGAACTGTGAGAGGAAAAATTATTAACAAATAAGAAAGGTAAATTAAGATTATAACTATAGAGATTTTCAAGATTTTCTTAAACATTAAATTTTATTATAAGCTATAAAGTGAGCTTTTTTGTGTGCTATACTATAAAGTCATGGTAACAGTTAGATTTGCACCAAGCCCAACAGGACATTTACATATTGGAGGCGCCAGAACTGCACTTTTTAATTGGCTATTTGCAAGACATAATAATGGAAAATTTATTTTAAGAATTGAAGACACAGACAGATCCAGGTCTACTGAAGAGTACATTGAATCAATTATTGAAGCACTTAAGTGGCTTGGACTTGATTGGGATGAGGGTCCTTTTAGACAAACTGACAGACTTGATATTTATCGTAAGTATGCTTATAAACTTCTTGAGGAAGAAAAAGCATATCGCTGCTACTGCACCCCTGAGGAGCTTGAGCAACGTCGGCAAGAATCTCTAAAGCAAGGCAAACCTCCGAGATATGATCGGAGATGTAGAGAAATTAAAAACAGTCTTTCTAAACCCTTTGCTATAAGATTTAAAATGCCCTTTGAGGGAGAAACAGTAGTAAATGATATTGTAAAGGGAAAAGTTATTTTCAAAAATAGCGAACTTGAAGATCTTGTTATTCTAAGAAGTGATGGCACACCTACATATAATTTTTGTGTGGTTGTTGATGATTATGAGATGAAAATAACTCATGTAATAAGAGGTGAAGACCATTTAAATAATACACCAAAACAGATCCATATCTACAAAGCATTAGGAATTGAGCCTCCCCAGTTTGCTCATATACCAATGATTCTTGGACCAGACAGAGCAAGATTGAGCAAAAGACATGGTGCTACTAATGTGCTTACCTATAAAGAAGAGGGATATCTTCCAGAAGCAGTTATTAATTTTCTTGCTCGCCTTGGCTGGTCTTACAAAGATCAAGAGATATTTACAAAAGAAGAACTGATAGAATATTTTAGACTTGAGGATGTGGGCAAAGCTAATGCTATTTTTAATGCTGAAAAACTTCTATGGCTTAACAGTGAATATATAAAAATGACTAATGAAAAAAGACTCTTTGAATTATTAAAACCTTTTCTTATTAAAGACGGATATATAAAAGAAGAGAAACAAATAGATATTGAGTGGGCTTCAAAGGCTATACGGTCTCTTAAGGAAAGATGTAGAACTCTTAAGGAGCTTTCTCATGCAATGAGATACTATCTTTTAGATTATGTTCCAATAGAGGAGAAGGCAAAAGAAAAGTATATAACTGAAAAAACTTTGCCCTTACTTAAGGAAATTACAGAAAGATTAGAGACTTTACAGGAGTTTAGTCAAAAAAACATAGAAAAAATCTTCATAGATATGGTTAATGAAAAGGGTATTAAACTGGGTGATATTGCTCAACCTGTAAGAGTTGCTATAACAGGAAGCACTGTAAGCCCTGGAATATATGAAGTATTAGAGATTGTAGGAAAAGAAAAAACTTTAAATCGACTAAGGAGGATTATTTATGCCTATTGATAAAGAGTTACTTGAGATAATAGTTTGTCCACAATGTAAAAGGGATTTAATATATGACGAGCAGAAAGAAAGATTAATATGTAAAAATTGCTGCATATATTATCCTATAAGAGATGATATTCCCATCCTTCTTGTTGACGAAGCTGTTCCCTTAGAAAATAAGGATCAATAGTGATAGCTTTTACCATGAATTATTGTTAAAGCTCTGTATATTTGCTCAAGAAGAATAATACGAGTTAGCTCATGTGGAAAAGTCATTTTTGAAAGAGAAAGTTTAAATGATGCCGAACTGACAACATCTTCATCTACTCCATAAACTCCACCAATAACAAATTGATGGACTGTTTTATCTCTAATTAAATTAGCAAACTCCTCTGATGTAAGAATTTTTCCTTCTTTATGAAGTAAAATAAAATCTCCCTTTACAGAATTAAGTATACTTTTGGATTCTTCTTTAATAACTTTTTGTTTGTCTCCATGCCCTTCTTTAAGCTCTACTAGTTCAATTTTAGCGTAGGCACCAAGAAGCTTTAAATAATGATTTACACCTTCTCTGATGAATTTTAATTTTGTTTTTCCAGGATAAAATACTTTTATTCTGTACAACTATTCTTTCTCCAACATCTTTATTAACTCCTCATAAGAGATTGTCTTTACTCCCAGCTGTCTTGCTTTAACAAGTTTACTTCCCGGATCTTCACCAACTAAGAGATAGTTTGTTGCTCGAGATACTGCGGAAGAGACTTTTCCACCCGCTTGTTCTATTAAAGCCTGAACTTCATCTCTTGGTTTTGGAAGTGTTCCTGTTATAACAAATGTAAGTCCTTTGAGAGGAGCTGGCTTTTCTTTTTCCATATACTCAGGATTTTCCAGTGTAAGTCCCATCTCTTTCAATTCTTCAATTGCTTTTATGTTTTCTTCATTACTGAAGAATTGCTCAATTGCACGAGCTGTTTTTTCTCCTACTTGTGGAATTTGAATTAATTTCTGAATTTTTACATAATAAAGATCTTCTATATTTTTAAAGTTTTGGGCTAAAAGTTTTGCCGCATACTCACCAACTTGACTTATTCCAAGAGCATAAAGAAATCTTGAAAGAGTTGTCTTTTTACTTTTTTCAATTGCTTCTATAAGTTTTTTTGAAGAAAGCTCTGCAAATCCGGGAAGTTTAAGTATATCCTGCTGTCTAAGCTTATAGATATCTATAAAGCTTTTTACTAAACCCTTTTCGTGTAATAGTTCTACAGTTTTTTCACCGAGTCCTTCAATATTCATCGCCCTTCTTGATGCAAAATGCTTTATCCTTTCTTCAACTTGAGCAGGGCAATTAAAATTAATACATTTAAGTGCAACCTCCCCAATTTCACGAACTGTCTTTGAGCCACACACTGGACAGTTATCTGGCATTTTTGGCTCTATCTCAGTACCTGTTCTACGATCCTTAACAACACCGATTATATGTGGGATAACTTCCCCTGCTCTTTCAACAACAACATAGTCTCCTACTCTTATATCTTTTCTTTTTACCTCATCCCAATTATGAAGAGTTGAACGGCTAACAGTAACTCCACCAATTCTTACAGGCTCAAGAATAGCAACAGGAGTTATAACTCCTGTTCTGCCTACACTTGGAAGAATCTCAACAACCTTTGTTATACCTTGATGTGCTGGATATTTATAGGCTATAGCCCATCTTGGTTCACGAGTCTTTGCACCAAGTCTTCTTTGAAGCTCAAAACTGTTCACCTTTATAACTGCTCCATCAGTTTCAAAAGGATAACTTTTTCTTGCCTCTTCAAACTCTTTTACAATTCTTATTACTTCATTGATTCCTTTTGCTTTTTTGACAACCACTGGAGTAGGAAATCTTGCCTCTTTAAGCCACTGGATAAATTCATACTGAGTTTTGAAATCCATTCCTCTGCAGTAGCCAACTCCATAGCATGCGATATAAAGCTTTCTTTTGGCAGTAACTGAAGGATCAAGTTGTCTTACAGAACCACTGGCTGCATTTCTTGGATTTGCAAATATAGGTTCTCCTTTCTCTTGTCTTTCACTATTTATTCTTTCAAACTCATCTAAGTTCATATAAACCTCTCCTCGAATATCAATCTCTTCTGGAACAACTGACACTCCCTCTATTCTTAAGGGAACGGATTTTATTGTTTTAATATTCAAAGTAATATCTTCACCAACATATCCATCTCCTCTTGTAGAGGCTTTTATTAGTAATCCATCTTTATAGGAAAGCTCTACTGCTAATCCATCATATTTTGGCTCAACAGTGTATTCAATCTCATTTGTTGTACCAAGAAGTCTTTTGACTCTTGCATCAAATTCTATTAATTCTTCAATTGAAAAGGCATTATCTAATGAAAGCATTGGCTCACGATGCTCCACTTTCTCGAACTTCTCTGAAGGTGGAGCGCCTACTCTTTGTGTGGGCGAGTCAGGCAGAATATAACCCCATTTCTCCTCAAGCTCTTTAAGTTTTCTTAACATCATATCATACTCTTCATCAGAGATAACAGGACTGTCTAAAACATAGTAGCGGTAGTTATGATAGTTTATCTCCTTTACAAGTCTTTCAATCTCTTTTTTTACCTCTTCGGGAATCTCTCTCATTAATTCCTCCTACATCCTATGATAAAATTAGGCTTTGAAATATGAAAAGCTAAGATAGAAAATCCTTTGATTGTAATTTAAAATTAAACATTAATAATTTAATATCTCTAAAAGAAGTTTTAGCGCCTCCTTTGTGGTCTCCACTTTATTAGAAAATCTATCGCCTTCTAAATTTAACTCCTTAACATAAAAATTAGAAGGCGTGGCAACTGCTATATATATAAGACCGCGAGGCTTCTCCTCGATTGTATCGGGTCCAAGATTTCCTGTTGTTGCTAATGAGTAGTCAGAACCTGTAATAGATTTTATTGATTTTGCCATCTCTGCCGCCATTTCTTCTGAAATAACCCCATATTTAAAAATCTCTTCAGATATATTAAGTATTTTCCTTTTCATTTCAGTAGCATAAGCAACAACTCCTCCTAAATAAACTTTACTTGCTCCTGAAATATCTGTAATTGAAGAACTGATTAATCCTCCTGTACAAGATTCTGCTAAGGAGAGAGTTTTTTGTTTTTCTTTGAGGACAGTTACAACTTGCTCTGCGATCTTTTTTAATAACATAAAAAAGAGGGAGTTAAACTCCCTCTAAGAAAACTACTCTAATATTTTCTTTTCAAACTCTTCAAGTTTTGTGGCAAGCTCTATATAACTACCGCCCATATAGGTATAAATAAGCAGTCCTCCATCTACAAGCTCTCTAATAGCTTCTTTTGTCTCTGCATCTGGTACTCCAAGATTACGGAAGTGTTTTATCACATCCATCTGTTTATATTTCTTCTTTCCAGCAGCCTCCTTAATAAGATTATATATCTGTTTTTTGAGCTCCTCCCTTTCCATTTAAAATTCACACTCCTTTCTTTATATTTTTTAGGAGGGCATTATAGCCCTCCTATTTCTTTATTTTTTAACCCACTTAATCTGAGCTGTTGTTCTGAGTGTTTCAAATGTATAGGTCCAGTCATCAATATGCTGCCATGTGAATGGTATTCCAGTTACTGCAAAGAATTTTTCCCAACCAATTCTGTCAATCCACTCACCCACTCTTTCATGTTTCTTTGCACCAGCAACATAGGCATCAAAAATCTTCCTTATAGCTTTTATAACTTCTGGCCATCTTGGAGGATTATTCGGTAAAAAAGGAACAGCGAGTTTTGAAAACTTAGGCGGTGTTCTCAAATTACCGACTTTTCCTCCTACCACTATTGCAACTCCGTCATTTTCTGCATCTTTAATTGGTAGTGCAGGACAAACTGAGAAACAGTTGCCACAGTACATACATTTCTCTTCCTTAATTTTAATTGACTTCTTTGCAGGATCCGGAAGTATTGCCGCAGTCGGACATGATGCTATTGTTGTTGGAAGCTCACAGAGATCTTTGAATCTTTCATGTTCAATTCTTGGTACTTTTGTATGAATTGCAACAAGTGCTATATCTGAACAGTGAACTGCTCCACACATATTTGTACAACATGCAACAGCTAATCTAACTTTATTAGGAAGCTCTTTAGTAGTAAAATAATCTGCAAGCTCATCCATTATACATTTAACAAGACCAGATGCGTCTGTTGCAGCGCCATGACAGTGAACCCATCCTTGAGTATGTACTACATTGCTGACTCTTGGACCAATTCCGCCAATCATAAACTTTTTAGCCTTAAGCTCATCAATAAGAGGCTGAACTTTTCCTTCATCAGAAACAAGAAACTCTATATTATTTCTTGTTGTAAACCTGAAATAACCATCACAGTACTTATCAGCTATATCTGCTATCTCTCTTAAAGTATCTGTACTTAGAAGTCTTGGAGACGCAACTCTTACAGTCCATATTTTGTCTCCACTCTCAGCAATATGAACCATCAATCCAGGACTTAAAATCTCATGCTCTTTCCACTGTCCGTAGTTTTTCTTAATGACAGGTGGTAAAAAGTTTTCATAGTGAGGTGGTCCTATATCTGTTTTTCTTTGTTTTACATCAACTACTTCAGGTATAAAAAATTTTGCCGGAATATCACCCATGTTATACCTCCTTTTTTATTTTAACCATGATTCCCATGGTTTTCCTTCAAGATCTCCTTCTTTCCAGAACCAGAATGGATCTCTTCTTGGCTCTTTAACCATCTCAGGCAGGGGCTTAAGTCCGCATACTTCAAGAAACTCTCTCATACCAAGACGAAGTATTAACTCGCCAATTCTTTCTCTGTTTTTGCCATATTCGCTCCACCATTCATTAGAAGTTCTAATGAAATCTTTCAACTCTTGATATGGTGGTTTCATCTCCATAAATGGGAAAATCACCCATGAAAGTGTAGCACCAATAACAAACGGAGCTTTTGATCCAATAAGAATTGTTGCTCCAAAAGGTGGTGTGGGTTTAAGTGCTCCTGGCAGTTTTGCTATACAGTGGAAACAGTGTCTACAGTCTTCATCATTTATTGTAAGACTGTTACCATCCCAACTGATACATTTTCCTGGACAAAGATTAACAATCTCCTCCTGTATATCTACACCTTTCTTTGCATAATCTCTAACTCTGTCTTGATCAATAGCTATTGGTCCTTTCCATGTTCCAATTATAGAGAGATCTGCACGTGCAATCGCAGCATTGCAATCAATTGGGCATCCTACTACTTTAATTTTATACTTATAAGGATACTGTGGTCTGTGAAGCTCATCTTGAAACTCTTGTGTTAAATCATAAGTAATATGAAGAGTATCGATCATTGCCCACTCACATCTTGCAGGTCCAACACAACAGCTAGGCGTTCTCATTGCAGAACCTGAACCACCAAGGTCAAATCCATTTAAACTTAAAACTGTTGCAAGAGGTTCAAGATTATCAGTTACTGTTCCAAGTAAAATTATATCACCTGTTGAACCATGAAAGTTAGTAAGTCCGCTTCCATATTTGTCCCAAACATCGCAGATAAATCTAATTGCTTCTGAAGTATAAAATAAACCAGCTGGTTGATTAACACGTACTGTATGGAAATGGGCAACACCTGGGAACTCATCAGCTAACTCTGAGTATCTTCCAATAACTCCTCCTCCATAACCTCTTACACCAACTATTCCACCATGCTTCCAATAAGTTATTTTGTCTCTGTAGCTCCTCTCAAGCAATCCAAGTTCATCAGCTGCCATCGGATTTTTTGCAGCAGCTTTCTTAATCTCTGTTACAAAACTCGGAAAAGGCCCCTTCTCCAGCTCATCCAATAAAGGAGTTTCATACTTCTTGGTCATAGTATCCTCCTCTTTAAAAAGATTTTTTGAGAATTATAACACAAAAAACAGTGTTTATCAACAGTAAAATACTCAAGGTTTTTAGGTCAAATAAAAAAATTTTATGTTTACATTAAACCTTTTAAAATAAAAATCAGATAAAATAATTAAATAATGAAACTTAAGTGGATTGAACTTAACGGCTTTAAATCTTTTCCTGAAAGAACAAAGATCGAGATTCATGAGGGAGTTACCTGTTTTATCGGTCCTAATGGAACAGGAAAAAGCAATATCGTAGATGCCTTTCGGTGGATTCTCGGAGAGCATAATCCGAGAATTTTAAGAGGAGAAAAAATGGAAGATATAATTTTTCAGGGTTCTTCCTCGAAAAAAGAGAGAGGACTAGCAGAAGTAAGCATCTTTTTAGAGATAGAGAAAAAAGATAGCAATGACTCTAAAGAAATGGAAAATATAGAGATAAAGAGAAGACTTTACAAAATAGGAGACTCTGAGTTTTTAATTAATGGAAGACAAGTTAGACTAAAAGACCTAAAAGAAGTTTTTGTATCTCAAGGTGTTGATATAAAAAACTATGCAATCATAGATCAGATAAAGCTTAACGAAATCCTATTCAGGGCAAATCAAAGAAAATTACTTCTTGAGGAGTGCGCTGGAGTATCTTTTTATAAACTAAAAAGAACTGAAGCAGAAGCCAAATTAATATCAGCAAAAGAAAACTTACAAAGATTAGAAGATATAATAACCGAAGTAAGAAAACAGTATTTACTTCTTGAAAAACAAGCAAAAAAAGCTGAGCGATACAGAAAAATCCTCCAAGAACTTAAAAATCTTGAGCTTAAAGTTGCAAAAAAGGAAGCTACTTCATTTTTTGAGGAAATCCAATCACTTAAAGTCGAAATTGAACAAATAAGAATGAGGCAGGATTATTTAGGCATACAAAAAAATAAAGTAGTTGAAGAGATTCAAAAAATAAAGAAACAAATAGAAGAAAAAGAAGAAACTCTTAAAAAAATTGAGGAAAAACAAAAAAAATTAGAGACAGAAAAAGTTGACCTAGAGAAAAAACTAATTTTTCTAACTCAAGAAAGAAAGTCTAAAGAAGAAATTATTGAGAGATTAAAAGATGAAAATATTGAAATCGACGAAGAAATAAAAAAAATAGAGCAAAGCTTAGAAATAATAAAGGCTGAAAAAATAGAGTTAGAAAATCTTATTAATCCTCTGCAAAGTGAAATAACTCTATATGAAAAAGATATAGATGCCAGCAAAAAGCAACAACAAGTTATTGACTCAGAAATTGAAAGGGAGAAAAAAAATCTCTTTAATCTTTCTGCTGAGCTTTCAAACAAAAAAAATCTTCGTTTGAATTTAGAAAAAGCAATAGAGTCTTCTGAGTATAGATTAAAGATTACTGAGGAGAAAATTAAGGAGATGAATCAAAAGTTAAGATATTTACAATCTTTAAAAGAAAAGGAGGAACAAACAATCCAAAAGTTAGAAAACCTTTTAAATTCATTGACATTAGAAGAGAAAAAATTAAAAGAGGAGTTAGTTAAAATCAATAATTTATTAGAAGAGACATCGCAAACTATGATTGAAAAGAAAAAACAAGAAGCCATAATAAAAAATAAAACTGAAACACTTCTGTCAGAGGTTTGTGAAGACTCTAAAGATAAAGTGATATTCCTTGATTTATTAGAAGTTCACTCTGAATTAGAAGAAGCCCTAGAAAACTTCTTAGAAGATAAGTTAAAAGCAGTAGTAGTTGAAAGCATTGAAGAAATAGATAGAAATTCTAATCAAAATTTCTACTTTTTAAGAAACTACAAAGCTGAAATAAAAATATCACCAGAAGAGTCTGTCCCAACTTTGAGCAAATTTATAAAAATTAAAGAAAATACGATTCCTAATATCTTTGAAAATGTTATTGTTGTGGAAAGTATAAATAAAGCTATTGAGCTTAAGGACAGATACAAGGGCTACACCTTTATTACAAATAGAGGAGAAGTAATATATCCTGAAGGTTTCATAAAACTTAAAAAAAGCAGAGATGTCTTTAGAAAGAAAAAGGAACTTGAGAGATTAAAGGAAGAAAAAAATAAAATAACTGAAGAACTAAATTTTATAGGTGAGAAACTAAAGGAGTTAAAGGACAAAAAACAAAATTTAGAAACTAAGTTAGAAACTTGCAGAGGAGAGATTTACAAAATTAATAAAGAGCTAGTTCAAAAAAAGGAAAGTTATAAAAACTTATGCAATGAAACAGAAACCACAAATCAAAAAGTAGGCTACTTATATAAAGAAGAAAAAGCTCTTTTACAAGAAAAACAACAAAACTTTGATACAAGGCAAAAAATTTCAGCAGATATTGATTATCTATCAGAAATGATAAAGCTTACAGAAGACAAAATCGAAAGATTAAAACAGAAGGCTTTTAATATTTCAAAAATTAATATAGAAAAAAGTGAACTAATTTCAGATAAAAAACTAAAACTAATTACATCAAAAGAAAAAATAAAAACAATTAATCTACAGATTGAAAAAATCAATGAGCAGATTAAGAAACTTTTTGAAAAAAAGGAGAGAAACCTTAAAGAAATTACCCAAAATAAGGCAAAAAGCGAATACCTAAAAGGTGAGATTTTAGAAATAGAGAAACGAATAGAAGAGCTTAAAAAACAGATTTTCCTCTCTTCAGAAGAAATAGAGAATTTAAAAGACTGTCTTGCAAAGGAAAAAGACAATTTATCTAAGCTTGAAGAAGACTATAAAAAACTTACTGAAGAAATCCAGATTAATACTTCAAATTTTGGGAAAAAAGAAGTAGAGCTTAAAGAGCTCACAATCAAATTAGAGAGTTTGTGGAATGAAATATATAACTTTTATGGAGTTGACATCTTAAAGGAAAAGATTGAACCTACAGAGAATACCGAAGCTTTTAAATTAAAAGCAAATCAACTAAAAGCTCAACTCAAAGAGATAGGTCCAGTTGATGTAGAAATACTTAAAGAGTTTGAAGAAATAAGGGAAAGATATTATTTTTTAATAGAGCAACAGAAAGACTTGTTAACTTCAATAAAGGAGATTGAGGAAGCTATAAGAAAAATTAATAATATTTCAAAGAAAAAGCTTAAAGAAACCTTTAATTTACTTAGAGAAAAATATAGTCTAATATTCAATGAACTTTTTGAGGGCGGGAAGGCAGACTTACTATTAACCAATGAAAATAATATATTAGAATCAGAGATTGATATTTATGTGCAACTACCTGGTAAAAAATCAAACAACATAAATCTTTTTTCAGGAGGAGAAAAGACGCTTGCTGCTTTAGCTTTGATTTTTGCCTGTTTGTCAGTGAAGCCCTCTCCGATATGTATTTTTGATGAAGTTGATGCTACTTTAGATGATACAAATACAATTAAATTAAGGAAACTTTTAAAGGAGTTTAGCAAACATATACAGTTTCTTATAATAACTCATAACAAGCTCATGATCGAAATAGCAGACTATGTTTACGGAGTAACAATGCAAGAAGAGGGAGTATCCTCTGTAATCTCTATAAAACTAAATTAGATTGAGTTTGATGAATCTTCTTGATGGAATAGAGATATCATCTGAAAAAGAAGATATTATATGCTACAGTTACGATGCCTCCTATGCTAAAGGAGTAGCTCCCCAATTTGTCGCTTGGCCTAGAAATACAGAAGAGATATCCAAATTAATCAAATGGGCTTCTAATAAAGGTCTAAAAATTGTTCCAAGAGGTGCTGGCACAGGTATGTCAGGAGGAGCGATTCCCATTGACTCAAAAAGTATCGTTATAAGTCTTGAAAAGATGAATCAGATATTAGATATAAACTCAAAAAATTTTACAGTCACAGTAGAGGCTGGAGTTATAAATGGTGAGCTTCAAAAAGAACTTATTATATACGAGCTTTTTTATCCGCCTGATCCAGCATCTCTTGATTACTGCACAATTGGTGGTAACGTAGCCACAAATGCTGGCGGACCAACAGCAATAAAATATGGGGTTACAAGGAATTATGTAATGGAGTTAGAAGTTGTCCTTTCAAACGGAAATATTTTAACTTTTGGAGGGAAAACAACTAAAAGAGTAGTAGGTTATGAGATTAAAGAGTTATTTATAGGCTCAGAGGGAACTCTTGGCATAATATCAAAAGTAACTTTAAGAGTTTTACCTCAACCAGAAGACATAATTACTCTTCTTATAAGTTTTCCAAATATTGAAAATGCTGGATTGCTAATTCCTCAAATTTTACATAAAAGCATAATTCCAAGAGCTGTTGAATTTCTTGATAACTCCTGTCTTCAAATAATTAAGGAAAACACTAATATCGAGCTAATAAAGGATACCGAAGCAATGATTCTTTTAGAACTTGATGGAGAAGTAACATCAATTAAAAGGGAGGCTGAAAGAGTTATTGATATAGCAAAAAAACTTAAAGGTGATATCAAAGTGGCAACAGATTTTTATTCAAGACAGAATTTATGGAAAGCAAGAAGATGTATTTCACCAACTATCTTAAAGATGACGGATAAAAAAAAGATTAACTTAGATATCACTGTACCAGTTGAAAATCTATCTAAAGCACTTGTAAGTATTAAAGAAATCTCTAACCTTTCAAAAATTCCTGCTGTCTGCTTTGGACATGCAGGAGATGGGAATATTCATGTAAATATTCTTATAAATCCTGATGAGGTCAATAAAGGATTTGAAATGGCAAAAAAAATATTTGAGCTTACAGTATCATTACAGGGTGCTATCTCGGGAGAACACGGGGTAGGAGTAACAAAGAAACAATACATTGAGATACAGTTAAGTAAGCGTCAGATTGAGATTATGAAAGCATTAAAAAGAGTTTTTGATCCGAAAGATATTATGAATCCAGGAAAGATTTTCTAAAAATTCTTTGTAGTATTCCGTCAAGCTCATCAAGACAGCTATAAAATATCTCTAACTTACCTTTTTTACCTTTATGATGAATTTTAACTTTAGTGCCCAATTCAGTTGAAAGAGTCTCTTCAAGCTCTCTAATTTCCGGAGTCACCTCAACAACTTTTTTCTTCCTTTTATATATTCCTCTTACAAATTCTTCTGTCTGTCTTACAGAAAGAGCTTTTGTTATAACATAATCTGCTATCTCAATCTGTTTTTCAGCATCCTTAACTGATGCTATTGCTTTTGCATGTCCCATTGTAAGAACTCCCTGTCTTAAATACTCTTTAATTTTATCAGGAAGTTTTAAAATCCTTAAGTAGTTTGCAATTGTTGCTCTGTCCTTTCCGACTCTTTTTGAAAGCTCTTCCTGAGTGAGATTAAAATCATTGATAAGCTTTTCAAAACATAAGGCAATCTCTACAGGATCAAGATCTTCTCTCTGAATATTCTCAATTAATGCAAGCTCAGCAGCTTCTTCAGCTGATACATCCTTTATAATTGCTGGAATTTTTTCAAATCCTGCAATCTTTGCTGCTCTCCAACGTCTCTCTCCTACAACAATCCTAAAGGTACCATCTCCAACTCTTGACACAACTATTGGTTGAAGAACTCCCTTTTCTTTTATTGATTGAGCAAGCTCTCTAAGAGATTCTTCTGGAAAATCTTTTCTTGGTTGCATATCATTAGGAATAATTCTTTCTATATCAATCTCTATAAATGTCTCTTCTTTCTGAGGTATTAAAGCCTCTAAACCTTTACCAAGCGCCTTCTTCATTTAAAAACTCCATGGTAAAGCTCATATAACTTTGAGCTCCTTTAGATTTAATATCATAAAATACTACAGGCTTACCGTGGCTAGGAGCCTCTGCAAGTGTAACATTTCTTGGAATTATAGTAGTGTAGACTTTTTTACCAAAAAATTTTCTTACTTCATCTACAACTTGCTTAGAAAGTGTATTCCTTATATCAAACATTGTAAGAAGAATTCCTTCAACTTTTAGTTTAGGATTAAAACTACTTTTTATAAGATCTATTGTTTTTGTAAGCAAAGTTAATCCTTCAAGAGCATAATACTCACATTGAACAGGAATAAGTACTGAGTTTGCTGAGACAAGACAATTCAAAGTTAGAAGCCCCAGAGAAGGAGGAGCATCAACTAGGATATAGTCAAACTCTAAAACAAGTGGCAGTAAAATGCTTTGCAAAATAAACTCTCTTTTTGGTTTACTAATAATTTCTACTTCTACTCCTACGAGATCTATTGTAGAAGGAATAAGCCATAAATTATCAAAAGAAGTTTTAGTAATAACATCTTTTACTGCCGTAGAGTTTACATAAAGATCATATAAACTTTTTTTTATTCTATTTCTATCAAATCCTACACCTGTGGTAAGATTTCCTTGCGGATCTGAATCAACAAGCAAAACCTTTTTGCCTTCAATCGCTAAACAAGCCCCGAGATTAATAGCTGTTGTGGTTTTCCCAACCCCTCCTTTCTGATTAACTATTGCTATAATCTTGCCCACTTTTTATTTTAACATCACTTTCTAATTTCCTTCATAAAGTAAATCCATATCGGAAGTGCAGCACGTGCACCTGTTTCTTTTAGGCCTATTGGTTTATGATCATCTCTTCCAACCCAAACACCTACTAAGAGGTTGTCATCAAATCCTATAAACCAAGCATCAGAGTAATCATTTGTAGTGCCAGTTTTACCATAGACTTCTCTTCCCAAATTATTTGCTTTATGAGCTGTACCTGAGACAACAACTTCTCTTAATAGCTCCTTCATCTTTTGAACTATTTCTTCAGAGAGCAACACTTCAAACTCAGGTTTGTTTTCTTCTAAGACTACTCCATTTGAATCAGTAATATTCCTGTAAAAAATTGGTTTAATTCTTTTGCCTGTAGCAAAAACTGCATAAGCTTGAGTTAACTCTATAAGTTTTACATCTGAGGCTCCTAAGGCAGTTGAAAGATAAGGATGGATCTTTGAGTTTAACCCACATTGGTGAGCAAACTCTGTAATTTTTTTAATTCCTACATAAGAGGCAAGTCTTACAGTTGCAGCATTTAAAGATAAAGCAATAGCTTTCTTCAATGTAACTTCTCCGTGGTATTCATTATTGTAGTTCTTTGGACTCCAACTCTTTCCGAAAACAGCACCTGGAAAAGAAATAGGAGCATCAAGGATTGTATCATCTGGAGAATATCCCTCTGTTAGTGCTACTGCATAAACAAATGGTTTAAAAGCGCTTCCTGGTTGCCTTAAAGCAAATACTCTGTTATATTGGGTTTTTCTAAAATCGCTTCCACCACTCATAGCTCTTATATATCCAGTTTTTAACTCCATTGCTACCAACGCTGCTTGCACAGGAGGCTTCACTCTTTTATGAATCTCATTAAGTCCTTTTGAGATAGCCTCCTCTGCTATCTTTTGCATTCTATAATCTATCGTAGAGTAAATTCTTAATCCATCTTTATAAAGCCTTTCACCATATTTTGACTCTAAATTTAGTCTTAGTGTTTCAACAAAATAGGGTGCTTCAAATTTACGCCAGTGAGGGTGCTCAGGCAAGGGCTGTCTTAAAGCTTCTTCATACTGCTCCTTACTGATAAATCCCTTGTCAAACATTTTTTGTAAAATTATGTTTCTTCTTTTCAGAACTATCTCTGGTCTTTTAAAAGGATTAAACAAAGAAGGAGCCTTTGGTAAAGAAGCAAGAAGTGCTACTTCAGCTATATTTAAATTTTTAAAAGATTTACCAAAATAAGTTTCAGCTGCAGCTGCTATTCCATAGGCTCTACAACCAAAATATGCTTGATTTAGATAAAGTCCCAAAATTTCATCCTTAGTATATTTTTTTTCAATTTGAATTGAAAGAATCGCCTCCTTTATCTTTCTTGATAAGGTCTTTTCAGGACTTAAAAAAAGCATTTTTGCGAGTTGTTGAGTTATTGTACTTCCGCCTTCAACAATACTTCCTGCTTTTATATCCTTATACAGCGCTCTTAGTATTCCTAATATATCAACACCTGGATGGTTATAAAATCTTACATCTTCAGCAGCTATAAAGGCTTTTTTAATTATATCTGGAATCTCATAATGGGGAATGAATTTTCTTCTTTCATAGAAAAACTCAGTAAGAACCTCGCCATCTGAGGAGTACACAATAGAAGACTCGTAAGGTCTATAATTTTCAAGAGTCTTTACATTTGGTAGATCTGAAAAAATCCAATAAAGATATCCTAAGAAAAAACCTAAAAGGAAAAAACTCAAAAATAAGGAAATATAGAGTAACTTTTTCATACTTCTACTTGTATTTCCTCTTCAAAAAACTCATTATTTTTTATCTTAAAACATTTAACTTCAATCTTTGGCAACAAAGCCACAATTATATAGTAAACATCATAGAAAGCTAACTCTTTATCCTTTTGTGAAGGATAAGCACTACCAAAAGGATGACTATGAAATATTGCAAGAAATTGAAGAGTTTTGCTTCTTATTTCCTTCATCACTTTTAACTGCTCTAAAGGATCCATAAGATAGCTTACAGAGGAGTTTTCTATATTTTTTATTTTAAAAATCTCTGTAACACAGTTGTCTTGGCCTGCAAGAATCCCACAGACTTCATAGGGCATCCCTTGTTGACAATAAGTTATCATCTCTTCATAAATCTCTTTCTTTATTTTCAGCATCACTTACAGAGTTTACAAGAAGAGTCTCTTTTAAATCTTACCTCTCTAAAACTTTCTTGAAAAGCATCATATATAAGCATTCTTCCATAAAGAAAATCTCCAATATTTAAGATAAGTTTTAGAGTCTCTGAAGCTTGAATCGCTCCTATTACACCTACAACAGGAGCAAAAATTCCTCTTTGAAGGTTTTCATCTTTAGCTTCATTAAATAAGCATCTATAACATGGACCATTTGGAGAAAGCACACTGAATACATGGCCCTCAAACTCTGAAACAGCACCGATAACGAATGGTTTGCCCATCTGCAGACAGACGTCATTTAGTATAAATCTTGTTTTAAAGTTATCAGGACAGGCAACAACTATATCATAAGGTTTTATAATATCTAAAACATTTGAATTATTAATCTCCTCTGGATAGATTAATACTCTTAAATCACTATTTAGTCTTTTTAGATTTATCATACCTGAGACTACTTTAAGCATTCCTATATGCTCCTCTGAGTGTAAAATCTGTCTTTGAAGATTACTTAACTCAACAGTATCAGGATCTACTAAACCTATATAACCAATACCTGAGCAGGCAAGATATAAAGAGACAACGCTTCCTAAACCACCAACTCCCACTACTAAAACTTTTACTCTTTGAAGTTTTTCTTGAGCTTCTTGTCCGAATTTAGGAAGAATAATCTGTCTGATGTATCTTGAAAAACTACTCTTCCTGTCCTTCAACTCTTATAAAAACACTTTTTGCTGCCACAACAGGCAGCTGATCAATTTTTTGAACAGCTTGAAGAACATCTTTCTCTTTCGCTTTATGAGTTAAAATTACAAGAGGCACAGCTCCTGCTTTTGATCGACCCTTTTGAATAACAGAAGCAATACTAATATTGTGTTCACCGAATACTCCTGATATTTTAGACAAAACTCCAGGTCTGTCTAATGCCATAAATCTAAAGTAGTACATACTTTCTATCTCTTCTATAGGTTTAATTGTATATTTTTCGGAAAAATCAAAAGAGAGAGTCTTTACTCCCTTTGCAATATCTACTATGTCAGCAACAACTGCACTTCCTGTTGGCATACTTCCAGCACCTCTTCCATAATAAAGTGTTGCTCCAACGCTGTCACCTTCCACATATATGGCATTAAATACTCCATCAACTTTAGAAATTAAGTAATCTTCTGGAACCATTGTAGGATGAACTCTTAATTCTATCTCTGAGTCAAGAAGTTTCGTTATTGCTAAAAGTTTTATCTTGTATCCAAACTCTTTTGCGAACTCGATATCTTGGGAGGCAATTTTCGTTATTCCCTCACAGTAAACACTTTTGAAACTCAATGGAATACCATAAGCTAATGAAGCAAGAATCGTTAATTTATGAGCTGAATCAATACCCTCAATATCAAGAGTTGGATCTGCCTCAGCATATCCGAGCTCTTGTGCTTCGCGTAAAGCCTCAGGAAAATCAATGCCTTCATTGGTCATTTTTGTTAAAATAAAGTTTGTTGTTCCATTTATTATTCCATAAATTGCAAGCATCCGATTTGCTACAAGAGCTTCTCTCATAACTTTTATAATCGGAATACCTCCCGCAACAGAAGCTTCAAAGCCCACTTGAAGTCCTCTTTCTTTTGCTTCTTTAAAAATATCGTTACCCTCCTCTGCTAATAAGGCCTTATTAGCTGTAACTACATGTTTGCCATTTCTTAAAGCTTCAATAATAAACTCTTTTGCTGGATGAATTCCTCCAATAAGCTCTACAACTATATCAATTTCAGGATCTTTTATAATCTCCCATGCATCTGCAGTAAGCAGCTCCCTTGGAAGAGATATCTGTCTTGGTCTTTCAAGATCTTTATCGGCAACTTTCTTTAATATCAATTCTATTCCAGTTCTCTTCTTTACTAACTCCTTCTGATTAAGTAGAATGCTTATTGCTCCTGTGCCTACAGTTCCGAAACCTATAACTCCGATTTTGACCTGTTTCATAACTTCTAAATAGCCTTTTTTAACCTTTTTACAGAAACATTAAGATTCAATGCCTTTTTTATACCCTTTATTGCTTGCCTAATTCTATGTTCATTCTCAACTAAAGCAAATCTTACAAAACCCTCTCCACCTTCACCAAATCCGATTCCTGGGGAAACAGCAACTTTTGCCTCATTTATTAAAAACTTAGCAAACTCAAGAGAGCCCATTTTCTTAAATGGTTCGGGTATCTCTGCCCAAACAAACATTGTTGCTTTTGGAGGAGTAACCCTCCATCCTGCTTGATTTAGTCCTCTTACTAAAACATCCCTTCTGCGTTCATAAGTTTTTCTTATCTCTTCAACACACTCTTGAGGTCCCCTCAATGCAACTATAGCTGCAATCTGTATTGGTTGAAACATTCCGTAGTCAAGATAGCTTTTAATCTTTGTAAGAGCTCCAACAATCTCAGCATTTCCAACACAAAAGCCAACTCTCCAACCTGCCATTGAGTAACTTTTTGTCATTGAAAAAAACTCAACTCCTACATCTTTTGCTCCAGGGACTTGAAGAAAACTCGGAGCTTTATAGTCATCAAAAACAAGATCTGCATAAGCAAAATCATGTATAACCATAATGTTATTTTCTTTAGCAAAATCAACAACTTTCTCAAAAAACTTTAAATCTTCAACAACCGCGGTTGTGGGATTATGTGGGAAATTTATTATTAAAATCTTAGGTCTAGGCCAACAAGTTTTATAAGCCTTTTCAAGCTCCTCAAAGAAATCTATTCCAGGTCCAACAGGAAAAGTTCTTACATCACCACCTGCAATTATTGCTCCATAAGGATGAATTGGATATGCTGGAGAAGGTGTCAAAACAATATCTCCTGGTTGAACAGCTGCTAAAAGAAGATGACTAAGACCCTCTTTTGAACCTATTGTAACAACTGCCTCTCCTTCTGGGTCTATATCTACATTAAATCTTCTTTTATACCACTCTGAGATAGCACATCTTAACTGAGTTATCCCTCTACTTGCTGAATATCTGTGATTTTTAGGATTCTGAGCAGCTTCACAGAGTTTATCAACTATATGCTTTGGTGTTGGTATATCGGGATTTCCCATTCCAAGATCTATTATATCCTCACCCTTCCTTCTTAGCTCTGTTTTAAGTTGATTTACTACTGCAAAAACATACGGCGGCAGCCTTTTGATTCTTCCAAACTCAAACATTTTTCTATCCTCCGTCTTTTTTATTTAATCTTTTGCATTTTTTAGTATTTCTGTCAATACTTCCTTCGTGTAAAACTTCTCCATTTTCCATACACAGGCAATTCCGTAAGCATTCTCTACAACTTTCTTTATCTCTTCTTCAGCTACTTGCACCTCTTTTAAACTAACTGGTGCGCCTATTTTCTTAAACCATCCCTTTAGTTCCTCTATCCCATCTACTGCATTGTCTTTATTAAAAAGCTGTCTTGCAAATCTTTCAAATTGAGATTTATTCTTCTCCATATACCATTTCATCCATGCGGGGATTACAATACTTAAACATGCTCCATGCGGTAAGTCATAAAGAGCTCCTAAAGCATGTGCAATCATATGATTTGGAAATTCTCCATCTTTTATACCTAATCTTGTAAGCCCATTAAGTGCCAAAGTAGCTGACCACATAAACTCTGCTCTCGCATTATAGTCTTGAGGCTCTTTAAGAATAATTTCAGTGGTATCGATTATTCTCCTTATCAATGTTTCAATAATTCTACTCTGAAGCTCTGGGCAGTAACTTCCTGTAAAGTAATACTCAATTACATGTGCGATGGCATCAACAGCTGCATAAGCTTGGTATTGAGGAGAAACAGTATATGTAAGCTCAGGATTAAGAATTGAAATCTTTGGAAATATATACTCAGAAGATATAGAAAGTTTTTCAGAGGTCTCTTCATTTGTTATTACTGCAAAACCGTTCATCTCACTTCCTGTTGCTGCTAAAGTAAGAATCACATAAACTGGTAAAGCTCCCTTTATCTCTTCATCTCTTTTAAAATAAAGCCATACATTTTTCCTTGTTTTTGCTCCTACAGCAATTGTTTTCCCCTCATCTATAACAGAGCCCCCTCCAACTGCGAGGATAGCTTGCACTTTTTCATTCTTCGCTTTCTTAATACCTTCTTTAGCATGAGATAAAACAGGATTTGGTTTTACTCCTCCATGCTCAACAAATTGAATATTATTTTTCCTTAAGGATTCAACTACTCTATCATAAACTCCTGTCTTTTTTATTGAAGACTGTCCATAGACAAAAAGCACTCTTTTAATCTTATCCTTTTTCAAAATCTCTCCAATTCTGTTTTCAGTTCCTTTACCAAAAACTATCTTTGTTGGATTATAAAACTCAAAGTCTTCCATATCTACCCTCCTTTATAGCCAAATATGCTTCATAAGCCTTTGTTGAACTTCTTACAAGGGGTCTACTTAATACAACTTTAAACCCCACTTTTAGAGCAAACTCTGCTATCCTGTCAAATATCTCTGGATTGATATATTTTACCACTGGATAAGCATTTTTTGAAGGTTGTAAATACTGTCCGATTGTAACTATATCACAATTTGTCTCTTTCAGATCTTTAAGGGTGTTTAAAACTTCGTTTAACGTTTCACCAACTCCTAACATTATTCCTGATTTAGTAATTACTTCAGCTCTTAATTCTTTTGCCTCTTTTAGTATTTTTAAACTTCTTTCATAGTTAGCATCTCTTAAAGAACTATAGAGTCTTCGGACAGTTTCAAGATTGTGGGAGAATACTACAATCTCAGAGGAAATAACTCTTTTAACTGCCTCTAAGTTGCCTCCAAAATCTGGAACAAGAACCTCTATTAAAGTTTCAGGACTCAGTCTTTTAACCTCTTTTACAGTTTCTACATAGTATTCTGCTCCGCCATCAGCTAAATCATCTCTTGTTGGAGAGGTAATTACTACGTATTTCATTGAAAAATCCTTTACTACTTTTGCAACTTTTTGTGGCTCCATTGGATCAGGACAGTAAGGTTTAAGTTTTTTTGAACCACAAAAACCACATCTTCTTGTACATCTATCTCCCAAAATCATGAAACTCACAGTTTTTGCATTATAGCAATATGGTCTATTTGGACATCTTAATGTTTCACAAACAGTTGTTATCTTATTTTTTTTTAAATAAATTTTTACAAAAGAATCTTCTCTGAGTTTCAGTTTAACCCATTCAGGAAGGAGCATTTAAAAGATATATGAAAAGGGGGTATAGCCCCCCTCAATTAATTACTTAATCTTTTCTACATTAACAGCTTTTGGTCCGCGTTCTCCTTGAACTACATCAAATCTTACTCTGTCACCCTGCTTCAGTGTCTTAAATCCATTACCCTTAATAGAGGAGTAATGAACAAAGACATCTCCACCACCATCCTGTTGAATGAAACCAAATCCCTTTGCTTCGTTAAACCATTTTACACGACCTTCTTGTGGCATACTTCCTAAAACCTCCTTTTTTTCTCCTACCTACGGTAGGTACTGACACCCTGCAAATGCAAAGTTCTTTTTTTATAACACGCTTACTTTAAAAAAGTAAAGAAAAATTTTTACTCCTTCTTTTTTATCTCATCCCAGAGGGAGTCCATCTCCTCTAAGGACATTTCTTCAAGAGACTTATTTTTTAAAGTAGCAATTCTTTCCATTTCTCTGAATCTTTTTTCAAATTTTAAATTAGTCTTTCTTAGACAAGATTCGGGATCTATCTTTAGCAGACGACATAAATTAACTACACTGAAGAGTAAGTCTCCTATCTCCCCTTCTATTTTTTCTTTGTTATTAATTTTGATAGCCTCTTTTAACTCTTTTATCTCCTCTTCCAACTTGGAAATCACATCCTCTGGAGCTTTCCAATCAAAACCAACTTTAGAGACTCTTGATTGAATTTTATAAGCTCGAAGTAGTGCTGGCAATCCTTTTGGAATTCCCTCAAGTAGAGAGTCTTTTAATTTACCTTCCTCCTTTTTTCTATCCTCCCACTGCCTAAGAACATCCTCTGGTGTATTAAAATTAGCATCACCAAAAACATGAGGATGCCTTGCTATGAGTTTATTAGATATTGTATCAATTACATCATCTATTCTGAATCTTCCTTCTTCTTTTGCTATTTGAGTATGAAATACAATCTGAAGAAGAAGATCTCCAAGTTCTTCCTTAATTGCCTCTGAATCTTTTTTATCTATAGCCTCAATGAGTTCATAAGTCTCCTCAACTAAATATCTTTTAAGTGTATCATGTGTCTGAACTCTATCCCAAGGACAACCCTTCTCTGAACGAAGCTTTTCCATTATATTTAAAAGTTTTTGAAATTTATCTTCCATCAAATGTAACCTCCAGAATTTGATAAAAATTCTCTTTTGACACCGATCCTTCTGATAAAGAGAAAACGCTCTTACCTTCTTCACTTAAATTTAAGATTTCTCTGTCAAAGTAAACATAGTAGATATCCTCAAAAGCTCTTTTAAGATATTTCTCCTCTGATTCATCTAACTTTTTTTGAGCTTGATTGATTACTAAAAAAATTTTTTCTAGAGAGATATTTAACTCCTTTAATAACTCTCTTATGCGTAATGCAGCTTGTATACTACTTTTAGCAGGACTACTTACAGTAAAAAGTACATCTATTTTATTTAAGATACCTCTACTCAAATGCTCCATTCCTGCCTCATTGTCAACGACAGTATAGTTGTAGTTGCCTGAAATCTCCTTTATAACTCTCTTTAACACATTATTAACTGCACAGTAACAACCATCTCTCTCAGGTCTACCCATAACTATAAGGTCAAAATTTTTTGATTCAGTAATAATTTTATTCACCTGTATTTCAAGCCACTCATCAAGAGGGATATACTCTGGTTTATTCTTTAAAGCTTCCTCTTTTACCGATGCTAAAGTTCTATTTATGCTTACTCCTAAAAGCTCTGGAAGGCAGTAGTTAGGATCGGCATCTACTACTAAAATAGGCCTTTTCCTCTTGTCTGAAAGATATCTAACAGTAAGTGCAGCAAGCGTGCTTTTGCCAACTCCCCCTTTACCTGCAAATGCTACTATGTAACTCATAGCTTTTTAACAATCTCTATTAAATCTTCAAATCTGTCTATCTTAAAATCTGCCTCAGAGAGAGAATCTTTATCTCCATACCCATAAGTAACTGCTACTGTTTTAATCTTTGCTGATTTACCTGCTTTAATGTCAAGCTCACTGTCTCCAACAATAATTGTGTTTTCTGGTTTTGAATTGAGTTTTTTCATAACTTCAATAATTGGTAAAGCAGAGGGTTTTCTTTCCTGAAAGCTGTCACTACCTCCTATAAAGTCGAAGTAATGAATAAGAGATAAATTTTTAACTGTTTGTATTGTAAGCTCTGTAAGTTTATTAGAAATTATAGCCTTTTTAATATTCTTAAGAATCTTTAAGGTTTCTTTAACCTTAGGATAGGGTTTTGTAAAATCTGTTATATGAGCTTTATAGTAACTCACAAAACATTCTATCATCTCTTCAGAAGATATTTGTAGTTGTTTATACTCTATCACTTTTTGTATGAGTTTTTTAACCCCTTCTCCAATCATTGTTTTTACTATATTTGAAGACAATCCTTCATATCCTCTTTCTTTTAAACAGTAATTCAGTGCATTTGTTATATCCTCGCAAGAGTCAACTAATGTTCCATCTAAATCAAAAATTATTAAATCTACACCCATTTTCTAAATTATAAACTTTTTTTAAAATATTATTTACATTTATAAAAATTTTAGATTATAATTTAGCATGGCAAGAATTGATGCTTTCTTTAAATTAATGCTTGAGCAAAAAGCAAGTGATCTTCATCTGGTTGCTGGAAGTCAACCTATCTTAAGAATACATGGAGAACTTGTAAGGGTTCAGTATAAAGTTCTTGATAATGAAGAGCTTAGAAAACTTCTTTATGAGATAACACCTGAAGAAAAAATAAAAATCTTTGAAGATACCGGAGATATAGATTTTGCCTATGAGATTCCAGGAGTAGGTCGTTTTCGTGTTAACTACTTTATGCATAAAGATGGAGTTGGTGCTGCTTTTAGATATATTCCCAACGAAATAAAGACAATTGATCAACTTGGACTACCTCAGGTATTAAAAAAATTTGCTATGCTTAAAAAGGGGCTTGTCCTCGTTACAGGTCCAACAGGTGCAGGTAAATCAACAACTCTTGCCGCAATAATTGATTACGCAAACAGTAATAGAAGAGACAGAATAGTAACAATTGAAGATCCTATAGAATTTGTCCATCCCCACAAAGGCTGTGTAATTTCCTATAGAGAGGTGGGAACACATACGGAGAGTTTTGCGAAAGCCTTAAGAGCTGCTTTAAGAGAAGATCCTGATATAATCCTTGTTGGTGAGATGCGAGATCTTGAAACAATTCAGCTTGCTTTAGAGGCTGCCGCTACAGGACACCTTGTGTTAAGTACTTTGCATACTTCAGGTGCGATCAAAACAATTGACAGAATTATAGATGTTTTTCCACCAGCACAGCAAGCACAGGTAAGAACCTCACTTAGTGAGTCTTTACAGGCTGTTGTATCTCAAGTTCTTCTTAAAAGAGCAGATGGAAGAGGCAGGGTAGCTGCTTGTGAAGTAATGATAAATACATACGCCACAGCAAACCTTATAAGAGAAAATAAAACTCATCAAATAACCTCTATAATACAAACAAGTAAAAAGATAGGAATGCAAACCATGGATGACTCACTAATGGATTTACTTCTGCAAGGAAAAATCTCACCTGAGGATGCCTATGAAAGAGCAACAGATAAACAAAAATTTGTAAAATTCCTTACAGAGTCTCCATTGGAGGCTTTTGTATGAGAAAACAGGAACTTGACCATATATTAAAGAGTCTTGTTGATTATCATCCAGAGATATCAGATATTATTTTTACTGTTGGAAGACCACCTCAAGTTATCCTTTGGGGTGAACTAAAGCCTGTTATAATAAAAAGTTGCCCTATTCAGACTCTTACTCCTTTTCATACGGAAAAAATTGCTCTGACATTAATATCAAATACCCATAAAAGACTCTTTGAAAACTACTTTAGCCAAGGATACTGTGACTTTTCCTACTCTTTAGAAAAAATCCGTTTTAGAGTAAATGTTTTCTCTCAAAGAGGTTACTTCTCGATTGCAATGAGAAAACTACCAGATAGGATTCCTACTGCGGAAGAACTTTATCTTCCTAAGATTATATATGAAATTGCTGAGGAAAAATTCGGATTGATTCTTGTTACAGGTCCTACAGGATCAGGTAAATCAACTACTTTGGCTGTTATTCTTGAGTTAATAAATGAATCAAGACCCTGTCATATAATAACTCTTGAGGATCCTATTGAGTTCATTCATAATCACAAAAAAGCTACTTTTGAACAGAGAGAATTAGGAGTAGACTTTTTCAGCTTTGCAGAGGGATTACGTGCTGCTTTAAGACAAGCGCCTCATGTAATCTTTGTTGGAGAGATAAGAGACAGAGAAAGCCTTGAAATTGCCTTAATGGCAGCTGAAACAGGACATCTTGTCTTAAGTACTCTTCATACAACAGATGCGGGACAGACTATCCATAGAATTTTAAGTATGGTGCCTATACAAGAAGAAAGTTTTACAAGACTTAGAGTGGCCGACTCCCTTAAATGGGTAGTAAGTCAGAGGCTTTTACCAAGAGTAGATGAGGGAAGAATTTTAGCAACTGAAGTTATGAGAAAAAACTTAAGAGTAAGAGAGCTCATACTTAATGGTGAGACTCCAGACAGAACATTTTATGATGTAATTGAAACCTCAGGTGCTTTTGGAATGCATACATTTGATCAATCTATTGTTAAACTCTACAATGAGGGGTTTATTACCGAAGAGACTGCTTTAGCCTACGCTTCAAGAAAAACAGTTGTAAGAAAAGAAATTGACAGAATAAAGGCTCAGAAGGGAGAAAAAACTACTGATATAGAAGGATTAAGAATAGATTTTGAATATGAAAAGAAAATAAAAAAAGGAACTTAATGTCGAAAGCTATAATTTATGGAAAAAGAGAAGACAAGATAAAGAAAATCATAGAGGCTCTCAAAATTTTTGGATTTGAGTGTGTCTCACTTTCTTCCCTAGAAGATATAATTCATAGTATTGAGGTAGATGAGATCTCTGTGATTGTAGTGGAAGAGTCTGAAAATTCAAAAGAAATAATTCAAACTCTTAGAAACTTGCCTATGTATAAAAGAAGAAATTTATTCATAGCTTTATGGGGAGACAGTTTACCTACAATGGATAGATTTCTTGCTTTCAAAGAAGGTTTTGATCTTGTAGTTAACAGTAAACACATCGATAACTTCTCTCTTTACTTTAAAAGAAGCTACTCAGAGTATCAAAATCTTTACAAGGCATTTAAAGAGTTTGCTACAGAGTATTAAAAGTTCTTTGTCTTAAAACCTCATAGGCTAATACAGCTGTAGCAACAGAGACATTTAAAGAGTTTAGTTTGCCTTTCATTGGAATTTTCACTATCCTGTCGCATAAGGCTTTTACTGTTGCTCTTATGCCTTTTGCTTCAGAACCTACAACTAAAGCTATGGGTTGGGTAAAGTCTACATCCCAAAAGCTATGCTTTGAGTCGGCTTCAGCACCTATAATTTTTATATCCTTTTCTTTTAAATATTTTATCGCATATTTAATATTGTTAATCTGTACAAGATTTATATGCCAGACAGCCCCAGCTGATGCTTTCCATACAGAGGGAGTAAGCCCAACTGAGTGTCTTTCTTGATAAACAACTGCATGGGCTCCTACAGAATCTGCTACTCTAAGAATTGCTCCAAAGTTTTGAGGATCCTCAACTAAATCAACAACTATATAGAAAGCTGTCTCATTTCTATCTTCAGGAATTTTTAATGCTTCTTGGATAGTAAGTGTTTTTTTAGGCTTAACTTTTGCTATAACTCCTTGATGGGATTCATAATCAAACCTTTTAAAAAACTCATTATCTACAATCTTAACAGAAACTCCATATCTTTTTGAAAGCTCTAAAATATCAGTAAGTTTACTCTGTCTTCTCCTAGAAATATAAATCTCCTTCACAGCATCTTTAACCTTAAAAGCCTCTAAAATAGGATTTATACCATAAATAAAAATTACTCTATCTTTACTTTCCATACGGTTCTGTCTACCCAGTCCTCAAGAATTATGCCTTTAGCTGAAAGCTCCTGTCTAATTTTGTCTGCTCTTTGCCATTCTTTATTTTTTCTTGCTATAGCTCTTTCTTCAATAAGTTTTTCTATCTCCTCTTCAGACAAGGATATTTTTTTAATCTTCAAAAGTGATCTATACCACTGAATAGGCTTTCTTTGAAGAATGTTAAGAATGCTTCCAACTTCCCTTAAAAACTCCTTTGATTTTTTTATGATCTCAATTTCTTCCTCTGATGGTTTTTTATCTATGAAACGGTTGATTTCTTTTATAAAATCAAAGATAAATCCAACAGCCTTAGCAGTATTGAAATCTTCATCCATTGCCTCCTCAAAATTCGTTTTTAATGTTTCTAAAGCTCTTTGTATTTCCTGAGACATTCCTGTTGGTTTTTTACCTTTTGCACTTCTTTCAACCTCTTCCATCCTCATAATAGTACTGTAAGCTCTATCAAGGCTTAACTCAGCCTCTTTTATATATTCAGGGGAAAACTCTATAGGACTACGATAATGGCTTGAAATTAAAAATAGTCTTATTGCTTCTGCATCATAGAGCTCGAGTAGGTCTCTAATATTTAAAACATTTCCGAGAGACTTTGACATCTTCTCCCTATTTATAGTTACAAAACCATTATGAAGCCAGTATTTAGCAAACAGCTTTCCTGTATAGGCTTCAGATTGAGCTATCTCATTTTCATGATGAGGGAATATAAGATCCGCACCTCCTCCATGTATATCAATGCTTTCACCAATATGCTTAAGTGACATCGCAGAACATTCTATATGCCAACCTGGTCTTCCCTTGCCCCAAGGCGACTCCCACCAAGGTTCTCCCTGCTTTGATGCCTTCCACAGAGCAAAATCTAAAGGATTTCTTTTTTTCTCATCTACTTCCACTCGTGCTCCAGCCTCAAGTTCCTCAATTCTTTTCTTAGAAAGCTTTCCATAGTCTGGAAACTTTTCTACAGCAAAGTAGACACTTTTGCCCTCCTCTTCCTCTACAGTATATGCAAATCCCTTATCAATCAAAGTCTGTACAATCTTTATCATCTCTTCAATATGCTCTGTTGCTTTTGGTTCCACATCAGCTCTCATTATACCGAGTCTGTCCATATCTTTATAGTATTCTTCTGTGTATTTTTCAGCGATCTGCCTCCATGAGACTCCTTCCTTATTGGCTCGGTTAATGATTTTATCGTCTATGTCCGTAAAGTTTTTTACAAATTTAACTTTGTAGCCCTTATAACGAAGATATCTAACAATAACATCAAAAACAACAGCGCTTCTTGCATGTCCTATGTGACAAAGATCATAAACTGTAACTCCGCAGACATACATTCCAACAAAATTGTCATTTATAGGAACAAACTCCTCAAGCCTGCCTGTGAGAGTATTAAAAACCCTCATGTCTCCTCCTTAAGTTTTAAATTATTTTATAATTAATTATGGGAATTTGCAAAATATGTGAAGAAAGCTCTTCTTATATTTCAAAACATTTAAGCCTCTGTCTAAAATGTATAAAAAGTTATCCAAATAAAGCTTTACCTTTTGTATTAAAAGCTCATAAAGAAAGTAGAGTTTTATATGGTCTACCAGGTGAAATCCCTAAATCAGAAACAGGAGTTCAATGTAAAATATGTGCAAATGAGTGTAAAATTGCAGACTCCCAATATGGATACTGTGGATTAAGAAAAAATGAAGCTGGAAAGCTTAAGGCTCCCTTGTACGGACAAGGAAAACTAAGCTGGTATCTTGATCCTCTTCCTACAAACTGTGTAGCAGATTGGGTATGTCCTGCAGGAACTGGAGCAGGATATCCTGAGTTTGCCTATACTAAAGGAGCTGAATATGGCTACTATAATCTTGCAGTATTTTTCCATGCTTGCTCCTTTAACTGCCTTTTCTGTCAAAACTGGCATTTTAAAGAGAGAACCTTTAGTCCTAAAAGTAATACTGTTGAGGATCTTTTAAAAAGTTTGAAACCTTCTGTGTCTTGTATTTGTTATTTTGGCGGAGACCCATCAGTTCAAATAGTTTTTGCCTTATATGCATCAGAAAAGGCAATTAAAGTGAAGAAAGGCAGAATCTTAAGAATATGTTGGGAAACAAATGGCTCAATGAATCCTGCTTATCTTAAAAAAATGGTGCAGTTAAGTCTTATCTCCGGAGGATGTATTAAGTTTGATCTTAAAGCATGGGATGAAAATCTTCATATTGCTCTTACTGGTGTCTCAAATAAAAGAACAAAAGAAAACTTCCAATTTGTAGGAAAATACATAAATGAAAGAAAAAATCCACCTCTTCTTGTTGCCAGTACTCTTTTAGTTCCAGGATATATTGATATTGAAGAAGTTGAAAAAATATCAAACTTTATTGCTTCTGTAAACCCAAATATTCCCTACAGACTCCTTGCTTTCTATCCTCACTTTTATATGGATGATTTACCTTTTACCTCAAAAAAGCTTGCCTATGATTGTATGGAGGTAGCTAAAAAGGCTGGTTTAAGGAACGTATCCGTAGGAAATATACATCTTTTAAGATAAAAATCTTTCTCTTTCAGTGTGAGGTATAAAAAGAGCAGACAGATACTCATCTGTAAACCTTTTAGAAGAGGAAAGATCAAAATAGGTTATTTTGTCTGCAAGCTCTTCTGCGATCTTTAAAAGATTCGAACTCATTAGACATAAAATAGCACCAGTTAAAGAAGCATTTCCAACAAAAATATATCTGTCTTTTGGCAAGTTTGGTAACATACCAATTTTAACTGCCTTTTGAATATCTAAAAACTCTCCAAATCCTCCAGCAATATAAATCTTTGAGATATCCTTTTCATTTAAGCCTAATTCCCTCAAAAGAGTTGAAACTCCAGCATAAATTGCAGCCTTAGAACGAACTATATTGTCTATATCTGACTGAGTAATATAACAGTTGTCGGAGATAAAAAAAGCAAACTCCTCATTTATAAATCTAATCCGTTTTGAAGAGTTGGGTATAAATTTACCTTTCTGATCAACAATACCGTTTTCAAAAAGCTCTGAAACTATATCAATTACTCCAGAGCCACATATGCCTATCGGTTTGCTCTCTCCGATGACCTTTAATTCAACCGTATCTGAGGCTTTATCGTATTTCATAGCTTCAATTGCTCCCTGTGTTGCTCTCATTCCACAACTTATTCCGCTTCCTTCAAAACATGGTCCAGCAGATGTAGAGGCAGCTATAAGCCAATCTTTGTTTCCTACTACAATCTCTCCGTTTGTACCAATATCAATAAATAAACATATATCTTCTTCATTATGCATCTGACAAGCCAATAGACCAGCTACTATATCTCCTCCAATAAAGCCAGCAACTGAAGGTATTGTATAAATAGGAATTTGGCTGTCTAAAATAAGCTCTGCATCCTTAGCTTTCCAGTAAGGATAGTGATTTAAAACTGGAACATAAGGCTCCTGTCTTATATAATTTGGATTTATTCCCCAAAATAAATGAGTCATAGTTGTATTTCCAGCTATACATATAACAAAGACTCTACCCTCCTTATTTCTTACAGTAAGAGTATTAACTAAAGCATTAATATCATCAACAATGCATCTTCTTAAGATTTCTAAACCTCTAGGAGCCTCTGTAGCATAGATAATTCTTGTAATTACATCATCTCCGTAAAGAATTTGAGAGTTATAGCAGCTTGCAAATTCTATGAGTTCATTTTTTTCAAGATCAACTAAAGCTACAACAACAGTTGTTGTTCCGATATCAACCGCAACTCCGTATAATTTATTACCTGAGAGTAAATAGTCTATAACCTCTTTCTGTGTAACTACTACTGTTAAACTCCAATTGTTTTCTCTTAAAACTTCAGGAAGTAGCTCTATAAACTCTCTTGAAAATAACAACTCAACCCCTAAAGCTTTTTTGACTCTTTCAAGATCTCCCTCAGGATTTTCAAGCTGTGGTGGTTGTACTTTAATATGGATTTTTTTTACTAAAGGATTTAGAAGAGTTGGATTTTTTTTAAAAAAATTATATACAACATCAACTTTTGCTGTAGAGATTCTCTCTGTAACTGTAATTAGCTTCTCAGGAAGCTCTAATAAAATCTCACTTTCAGGAAAGCTCTGACATGCAAGAACATATCCAAGCTTTTTCTCATTTTCAGAGATATTTAAAAAACTATTTACTCTTATTTTCCCTTGAGCAACTCTAACTTTACATTTACCACAAATACCTTTACCACCACAAGAAGCAGTAAGATATATACCAGCTTTTTGAAGCGACTCAAGTAGAGTTTCACCTTCTGATAAAACTGTTTCGCCTGTATTTGTTTTAATTTCAAACATAGATTTAAAATTATAGCATGAAAGCTCTTGTATACAGGATGGGAGGATTAGGTGACAGTATTTTAATTTATCCTGTACTTGAGATTCTGACAAAAAAAGGATTTGAAGTTACAGTTTGGGGTAATACAGAGTATTTCTATATTGCTAAAATAGCCGGACTCTGTAAAAATATAACTTTTTATAAACCTAAAGAGGATTTTGATTTAAAAATTTTTTTCTCTAAAAATAAAGAGCTTGTCTCAGAAAAGGATAAAAATGCAATTTTTATTGATCCTATACCTCCAAAAAAAGTCTGGGCTGTTAACTACTATTTGGAAAAACTAAAATTAAGAAATATGGATTACTCAAAAACTCTAAAACTTAATTTGGAAATCAAAAAAGACCCTAAACTTTGTATAATCCATCCTGGCAGCGGCTCAAAGAAAAAAAATCCAGAGATTACCTTTTTTTGTGAAGTAGAAAAAATTTTAAATAATTATGAAATGAAAACCCTATATTTATTAGGACCTGCGCAAAGAGAACTTATCGGATTTTTTAAAAACTCTCTTTATACCGAAAACATATTTGAAACCACAAAAATACTTCTTAAAGCTTCCTTGTATATCGGTACTGACAGCGGACTAACTCATTTAAGTGCATATTTAGGAGTCCCTTCTTTGGTAATCTTCGGACCTACTGATCCTTTAGTATGGCATCCAATAGGCGAAAAGATATTCACAATAAGAACTGATGAATGTGATCCCTGTTATCCAAATATATGTGATGAAAGAAGATGTCTTAAAAAAGACGTCTTATTAGAGAAAACTTTAACTTGTTTAAATCATATACTTCCTAATTATAATTAACTATGATAAAAAATAGTTTTATTCTTCTTGATGGAGTTGGAGAGAAAACGGAAAGAAAGCTTTGGAGAAATGGAATTTTAACATGGGAGGATTTCTTATCTTCTGAAAAGGTCTTAGATATTGAACCTACCAGAAAATCTATTTACGATGAGTTTCTAAACAAAGCATCAGAAGCTTTAATTTTAAAAGACTCAGAGTTTTTCTGTAAGTATTTGAAAAAAAGAGAACATTGGCGCCTTTTTAAAGATTTCTCAGAAGAATGCTTATGTCTTGATATAGAAACAAACGGTCTTACACCTGAAAAAGGTGGTTATATAACAGTGGTAGGTATATACTCAATTAGAGGCTATACAGCTTTAATAAGAGGAGAAAACCTCTCAGATAGAATACTTCAAGAACTCATTGACAACCATAAATATCTTATTACCTTTTACGGAAGTATCTTTGATATACCTTTCTTAAAAAAGCAGTTTCCTAACTTAAGAATAGAACATCTTCCTCATTTTGACTTATTTTTTGCTACTAAGAGAGCTGGAATAAGTGGAGGACTAAAAAAACTTGAGAAAACATTCTTAATAAATAGACAAAAAGAGATTGAAGAACTTAATGGCTATGATGCTGTAAAGCTGTGGAGAGATTATTTAGATGGAAGCAAAGAAGCTATAGAAGTCTTGCTCTGTTACAATAAAGCGGATACTGAAAGTTTATTTTTGCTTAGTCACATTTTCTATAATAAGCTGAAAGATCTTACAGGCATAAAAGAGTTTCTAATTAATGAGTGAAGAAATATTAGAGAAGTTTCTTAATTATCTCGTTGCTGAGAGGACGCTTTCAGTTAACTCTGTTAAATCCTACGAAAACGACCTAAAAAATTTTTTTAAATATTTAGTGGGAAAAAAACTTTCGCCTCTTTCCTGTAAAAAAGAAGAGATAATGAATTATCTTTTAAATTTAAAAGAGAAAGGTTATTCTCTATCGACAATTGCCAGATATATCTCGTCACTAAAACATTTCTACAGGTTTCTAATAATAGAAAATCTTATAAATTATGATCCAACCGAAGGAATCAGATCTCCTAAAAAATGGATAAGACTTCCTAAAGCAGTTGATGTAGAAGATATGAAAAGACTTCTTTCAGTTATGCTTAAAAATAGGTATTTCTTAAGGGATATTACGATGCTAGAACTTATGTATGCGGCGGGTTTAAGAGTAAGTGAGCTTATTGGTTTGAAATTAACAGATGTAAACCTTGAGGCAGGATTCATTAGAGTCAGAGGTAAAGGAGACAAAGAAAGAGTTGTTCCAGTGGCTGAAAGAACTATTAGAAAAATTAAAAATTATCTTTTAGAGCTAAGACCAAAACTTCTCAAGAAAAAATCATCTGAATTTGTCTTTTTAAATAATCGTGGAAAAGCTATGAGTCGTCAAAGATTTTGGCAAACTCTAAAAGAGTTTGGAAAATTAGCAGGAGTAGATATAACACCACATATGATAAGACATAGTTTTGCAACCCATCTTCTTGAAGGAGGAATAGATCTGAGATCACTACAAAAGATGCTGGGCCACAGTGATATATCTACAACTCAGATTTATACAAAAGTTACAGTGGAAAGACTTCGTAAAGAGTATATTAGACATCATCCAAGAGCTAAATAAACTACAATTTGCTAATCTCTATTTTTTAGCCAAACTACTCTTTGAGGGAAGGGAATTTCTATGCCCTCCTCTTTGAAACGTCTAAAAATTCTTTTTCTTAATTCATGTTGAATAGGATACTGATCTATAACCTCTCTTATATGACAAATAAGAGTAAAATCAAGAGAGCTTTCTCCGAAGCCAGGAATAAATCTCACAACTGGTTCAGGCTCACTTAGTAAGCCCTCTATCTGCTGGGAAGCCTTTTTTACTTCATCAATAAGTATCTTTTCAACTTTCTCTGGATCCTCTTTATAGCTGACACTTATGGGAATTTGCAAGGACATTCTTTTTTCAGGAAGAAAATAGTTTATTACAATACTTTGAGCAAGCTTACTATTTGGTATTATAAGAATATTATTAGGAAGCATTCTTATTCTCGTCGTTCTCCATGAGATATCCTCCACATAACCCTCCTGCCCTGTTTCAAGGCGAATAAAATCTCCAACTCTCACTGTTTTTTCACTCATAATGTGAATTCCAGCAAAGAGATTTTCAAGAGTATCCTTTAAAGCAAGTCCTACAGCTAATCCACCAATTCCTAAAGCAGTTATAAGTGGAGCAATAGAGACTCCGAAGATATGAAGAGTTATTATAAATCCTATTAAATATATAGCAATTTTAATTATTGTAATAAGTAAACCTGTGGACTGAAAGGATATAGCTTTTCTTTCTACATAGTTTATAAAAAGTCTTGTTATGAGATTTGCCAACGTCACAGTAACTGAGAGAATAATCAATACATATATTGCTTTAATTAGATAAGGTACATATTTTGAAGGTATCTCAGATATCTCCAAACTAACATATAAACCTATAGTTATACATATAAGAATTGACGGAAACTTTATTGTAGCTATTATGAGGTTGTCAATCTCTGTTTTTGTTTTCTTTGCCCAACGATGAATAAGACTAAATAAAATAGCCCGTGCAAGAAGTAATAATCCAGAGGTAACAGAAAATGCAATAAAAGCTAAAAGAGTTTTTTTAAAAATCATTTTATAACTTTATCTGTAACAGTATACTGTAAAAGCATCTCATAAATATCTTCTACTGTTACAATACTTCCACCTGGTCTTCCATAAAAGTAAACCTCTGCAACACCATTTATTGCAAGTTTCACATCTTCTATCATCTGTCCGGCATTAAATTCAACAACGATTAATCTTTCTACTGTTTTAGCAATCTGTCTTATTGGTTCTTCAGGAAAAGGAAAGAGTGTAACAGGCCTTAAGAGTCCAATTTTAACTCCCTGTTGTCTTAGTTTTCTTATGGCAGAGAGAGTAATTCTTGCAGCAGATCCAAAAGCTACCACTAAAACATCTGCATCATCAACAAAATATGTCTCATATTTTACTTCTTTTTCTTTCCACTGCTTATATTTTTCTTGAAGCTTCCAGTTATGTCTTTCAAGCTCTCCCTCCCCCAAAAAAAGAGTTTTTATAACTCTTGCAGGTCTTCCCTTTGCTCCAGTTAGTGCCCATGCAGACTTGTCGTAAACTTTCAACTCAGGAACTCTTGTTACAAGAGGCTCCATCATCTGAGCAATTATACCATCGCCAAGAATTACTACAGGAGTTCTCCATTCATCAGCCTTTTCAAAAGCAAGGATTGTATAATCCCAGAGTTCTTGTACACTAAAGGGAGCATACACTAAAAGGCGATAATCACCATGACCACCACCTTTTACTGTTTGAAAATAGTCTGCTTGACTACCTGATATATTGCCAAGCCCTGGTCCACCACGCATTATATTTACAATTACTGCTGGAAGCTCCGCTGACGCCATATAAGAGACTGCCTCTTGTTTCAAACTTATACCTGGTGAGCTTGATGAAGTCATTACTCTAACTCCACAGGCTGAGGCTCCATAAATCATATTTATTGCAGCTATTTCACTTTCTGCTTGAATAAATACTCCTCCTTCCTCTGGAAGTCTCTTTGATAAATATTCTGGTATTTCGTTCTGAGGAGTTATAGGATATCCGGCATAAAATTTTAATCCAGCTTGAATTGCTGCTTCTGCTACAGCTTCATTACCCTTCATTAGTACTTTCATTGTCACCTCCACATCTTTGGGAATTTTTTATTTTAACATATTAAATTGATATAATAAATTTATGAGATACAGATGGATACTCCTTTGTTTTTTTGCTATCATTTTTGGATGTGCAACTCTACCTAAGCCATTGCAGGAAACTCCGGCTTTAAGAGATGTTCCCTTTAAAGCAGTAAAAGACAATCCTAATAAATACTATGATGTTTCTCTTCTTTGGGGAGGAAGAATTATAAACTGTACAAATACTGAAGAAGGAACAATCTTTGAAATACTTCATTTACCCCTTCAAAAAGATGGTCATCCCACTGAGACAGACGCCTCTGAGGGAAGGTTTATTGTTAAATCCAGAAATTTTCTTGACTGTGAAGTTTACTCAAAGGGAAGATATTTAACAGTTGTTGGTAAATTCAAAGAAATGAAAGAGGGTAAAATTAATGGGATGTCTTACAGCTTCCCACTTATTGAAGCTCAAGCAACTTATTTATGGAAAAAGAAAGTTTATTATTATTACTACTGGCGTCCTTCAATCTGGCTTTGGTATGGCACTCCAAGATGGTGGATTGAGTATGGTCCTTGGTAGATGAGAAAAATCAGTATACTATCAGAATCTTTAGTTGGCAAAATAGCTGCAGGAGAGGTTATTGAGAGACCAGCCTCTGTAGTTAAAGAGCTTATAGAAAACTCTATAGATGCTCAAGCCACATCGATAGCAGTTTTTGTCAAAGATAGCGGAGTATCTGAAATAAAAGTTGTTGATGATGGAGAGGGAATTTATCAAGAGGATGCTACAGCTGCTTTTCTAAAACATGCTACAAGTAAGATAAGACAGGAGAGAGATTTATACAGTATTACTACTCTCGGTTTTCGTGGTGAAGCATTATACTCAATTGCTCAAGTAAGCAAAATAAGAGTTATTACTCAACATAAGGATGAAGATGTAGGCACAGAGCTTTACTTGACAGGAGGCAAACTAATAGAGAAGAAACCAGCTATAACAAAAGGAACAACAGTGGAAGTAAGAGAACTCTTTTTTAACGTACCTGTAAGACGCAAATTCTTAAAATCTACTACTACTGAGAAATCACATATAGTTGAAACAGTTCAAAACTACTGTCTTGCCTATCCGGAGATACAGTTTAGTCTTTTTATAGATGATGAGGAGATATTTAATCTACCCTCTACAAATTCAATCAATGAGAGAGTATTTCAGCTTTTTGGTTCAAAGTTTTTTGAAAAACTTAAATTTATTGAGGTTTCAGATGAAAACTATAAGCTTTCACTCTTTATTACTGAGGAGAAACTTTCAAGAAAACCAAGAGAAAAACAAACTATTTTTGTAAATAGAAGACCTATAAAAGACTCCTTCTTAGTTGGTACTTTATATAAGGCTTTTCAAATAAAAGAAAATCATCCACAGTTTTTTATATATCTTACTGTTCCACCCTCTGATGTAGACTTCAATGTTCATCCTGCAAAAAAAGAGGTAAGATTCAGAAACCCAAAAATTATTCATGAACTAATATTTAAAACTGCTTTGCAGACAGCTTATCCATCAGTTGGTGAAAGTAGTAGTATTTGGCAAACTTCTGAAAGTCTTTTTAATGAGAATAATTTAATCAACTTCTTTCAAGTTGACAACTCTATTGTAGCGATTAATACTCAGGAGGGTATTCTTTTTTTTGATTTTCACGCTGCCCATGAAAGGATTAACTTTGAAAGGATTTTAAATAAATCTGAGAAAAAAACTTTAAATCTGATTTTCCCGGAAGTAATAAATTTGTCTGCCCCAGATTATATCTTAATTAAAGAAAATCTCTTTATTCTTAAAGAAATTGGGATAGAGGCTGAAGACTTTGGGAAAAACTCAATAGTTATAAGAGCTATTCCAGAAGTCTTAAAAAACGCAGATTTAGCCTCGGTGATTGAAAGTATTGCCTACACTCTTAAAGAGGAAATCACAAATCCAGATTTATTGGATAGAAAGAAAAAAATTGCAGCTACAGTAGCATGTCATAAATCTCTAAGAGCAAATGATAAAATAACCCTTGAAGAGCTTAAAATGCTTATTAAACAGCTCAGGAAAACCTCTAACCCAGAGCACTGTCCTCACGGAAGACCAATTAAAAAACTTCTTACTTTAAATGAAATAAGAAAGTGGTTTTTAAAATAGATTCTATGTCAAAAAAGATTTGGTAGTGTCAAAAATATGACATATTTGAGCTATCAACTTTCGCTCTCCTCCATTAGAGTTATTGGCATAAAACATGCTTATTTATCAAATTTAGAAAAAAGTTAGAAAAAAGACTAAAGGAGGCAACATGGCAAACGAAAAAAAAGGACAGACAGAAGAAACGCTAGAGACAAAGGATCAATCTAAAGGTAAAAAAAAGCTTTTAATTATATTAATAGCTGCAGTAATCATAGTTGCTGCAGGAGCTACTGCATCCTACTTTTTAATCCTAAATAAACCTTCCTCTCCAACTGAAACAAAAAGCAAAGAAATTCAAGGAATTAACTTTGCATTTGAGCCCTTTGTAGTTAATCTTATGGATCAAGGAGGTAATAAATACCTTAAAGTATCAATTCAGCTTGAACTAGCAAATGCTAAATTCGCTGAAGTAGCAAAGAATAAAACTCCTCAGCTAAGAGATGCTATTATTACTTTACTTACTAATAAAACCTCTGAAGAGTTAATTACTCCTGAAGGGAAGATACTTCTTAAAGATGAAATAAAAAATAGGGCAAATCAGATTCTCGGTGAAGGCTCAGTTTTAAATGTATACTTAACAGATTTTGTTATGCAATAACTATGGCAGATGAAATTTTATCACAAGAAGAAATTGACGCATTACTGAGAGGCATAGAAGAAGGAGAAGTAGAAACTGAGAAAGCAGAAGCTCCTTCTGGAGTAAGATCTTATGATTTTACATCTCAAGAAAAGATTGTTCGTGGTAAAATGCCTTCTTTAGACATAATTAATGAAAGACTTGCGAGGAATTTCAGAATTGCTCTTTCAGCAGACCTAAGAAAGATTGTTGAAGTTGTAAATGTTAATGTAAACATAACCAAATTTTACGATTTTCTTCGTTCTGTTCCCTTTCCTTCAAGTCTTAATATCATAAAACTTGAACCTTTAAGAGGTTTCAGTCTTGTAGTATTTGATGCTCCAATGATTTTTACTCTTGTAGAGTTTTACTTTGGTGGTTCTGGAAAAGGCTACTACAAGCCTGAAGGAAGAGAGTTTACTCCTATTGAACAAAGAATCATTAATAAAGTAACAATGATGTTTCTTGAAAGTATGGAAGAAGCCTGGAAACCTATTTTCCCTGTAAAACCTCAATATATAAGAAGTGAGATGAATCCTCAATTTGTAACTATTGTTACTCCTGTAGATGTTGTTATAGAGGTAGAGTTTAAACTTGAGATTGAAACGAGAGAATGTAAAATCATGGTTTGCATACCCTACTCCTCTGTGGAACCGATAAAAGAAAAGCTTTACAGTGCATTTTTAGCAGACCGAGATGATATAGACCTAAAATGGGTAAGCAGACTTAAGGTACAACTTAAAGAAACTCCTGTGCAGATAGAAGCTGTTCTTGGAAAAGCAAAGATAGATTTTAAAACTTTAATTGAGCTTAAAGTAGGAGATGTTATAGCTCTTGAAAAGAGAGTAGATGAAGAAATGGAGGTTTTAGTAGAGGGAGTCAAAAAGTTCAGAGGCAAATTAGGAACTTATAAAGGAAGCTATGCAATAAAAATATCTGGGGAGGCATAAAATGGAGGAAAGAGAAATTCAAGAAGAGGGTTCAGAGTCACTTGAAGAACTTGATATGGAAAAAGCTTTAGAGATGGAAAAAGCGATGAAATCCAAACAGGAGATTCACTCACCAAAAATAGATGAGTTTACACCAGTTCAGGAAAAACCTAAGATAAGAGATATAGATTTTATTCTTGATATACCTCTTGAGCTTGAAGTAGTTATTGGTAGAACAAGAATTCTTGTCCAAGAACTTCTTCAGCTAACACAAGGCTCTGTTATAGCTCTTGATAAGCTTGCAGGTGAACCAATGGAAGTTTACGTAAATGGAAAGCTTATAGGAAGAGGAGAGGTTGTTGTAGTTAATGAAAAATTTGGCATAAGAATTACAGATATAATTACACCCCAAGAGAGAGTTAAACAGCTTGGTTAGGAGACTGCTATGGAGTATATAAAAGTTATAGGCTCTTTATTACTTATTATAACTGCACTGTATATGGTTATGAGAGTCATGAAAAATAAGATTAACTCTGGAACAGGTTATATTAAGCTTATTTACTATCAACAAATTGGTTATAAAAAAGGAGTTGGAATACTAAAAGCCTTTGATGAATACTATCTTGTCGGATTCTCAGACAGTGGTATAAATCTTCTTAATAAACTTGATTCATCAAAAGTGAAAGTACTTTTTGAGGATAAACAATCTGAAAATAAAATAAAATTATCTAAAATCTTTAAAGGCTTTCTTCCTTTATTTTTAATAGCTCCCTCGGTTTCCTTTGCTGCACCTCAACCTTATGGAGGATTTTTTGGATTCTCTTCAGCTGTTGATTTACTAATTTTTCTTACACTTCTTAGTTTTTTACCAGCAGTTCTAATTATGATGACGTCCTTTATAAGAATAGTAATTGTTCTTTCTCTACTTAGACATGCCCTTGGTGTTCCCACGGTGCCTCCAAATCAAGTAATAATAGGAATTGCTTTGTTTTTAACACTTTTCATTATGTCTCCAACACTAGACAGAGTTTATAAGGAAGCTTATATTCCCTTTACGAAAAAGGAGATAACAATGGAGGAAGCTATAGGAAAAGCATCTGTACCTTTCAAAGAATTCATGCTTAAACAAACAAGACAAAAGGATCTTGCACTTTTTTTAAAGCTCTCAAAAACAGAAGTGAAACCTGCAACTCCGATGGATCTTCCTATGAAAGTAGTTGTTCCTGCCTTTGCACTTGGTGAGCTTAAAAGAGCCTTTGAGATAGGTTTTCTAATCTTTCTTCCTTTCTTAGTGATAGATATAGTAGTAGCAAGTATTCTTCTTTCTATGGGCATGTTTATGGTCCCACCTGTAATGATCTCTATGCCTTTTAAGCTTCTTCTTTTTGTGCTTGTTGACGGATGGCAACTAATTGTAGGTTCGCTTGTAGGAGGATTTAAATGACTGTAGAGTTTTTAAACTATATATCAAAACAGACTTTCGAGACAATTTTACTCGTAGGTGGTCCTGTTCTTCTTGTAAGTCTTCTAGTGGGATTAATAATAGGACTATTTCAGGCAATAACTCAACTGCAGGAGATGACAATAAGTTTTGTTCCAAAAGTAATAGCGGTATTTTTAACTCTTCTTCTCATACTTCCATGGATTGTTAATATAATGACAAAGTTTACCAGAGGAATCTTTGAAAATCTTCCAATTTATGTAAGGTAAATGAACTATCTTGAATTACTAAATGAAAACATCAATAAATTTATTCCCGTTTTTATAAAAACTTCTATTGTCCTTTTTTTTATTCCCTACATAGGAAGTAAAACAACTCCTCTTATGTTTAGATTTTTTTTTGCTATCTGTCTCTCATTAGCGACTATGCCATATGTACCAGAGCTAAAGCAAGATTTTTTTATTTCTATTTTTAATGCCTTAGTTTTAGGACTGCTTATAGGTCTAATGGTAAGACTTATAATCTCTGCTTTAGAGATGGCATCTCAATGGATAAGTATACAAGTAGGATTTACTATAGCAAATGTTTTTAATCCTCAGTTTGGTGAAGTCTTTGGTCCTCTTACTATCTTTTATGAGATGTTTATGATTGCTCTCTTTTTTAGTGTGGATTTTCATCTGAATCTTATTGAGATTATGATAAAAAGTTTTGACATTACCTATAGTAAAACTCTTTTTGGCAATCTTTTGGAATTTTCATCTATAATCTTTTCCCTTTCCTTAAAGCTCTCTGCTCCTGTTTTGCTAATACAACTGCTTATGAATTTAGGACTTGGATTTTTAAATAGAATTATGCCTCAGGCAAATGTTTTTTTTGTTGGATTTCCTCTTCTTTTAGCAACTGGAATAGCAGCTATATGGTTAAGCTTCCCAATGTTTACTATGGTTATCTCTAAAGCTCTCTTTAATCTTAAGGATGCTTTAATATCTATGTTGAGGTAAAAAATGCCTGAGGAACTACAAGAAAGAACAGAGCAAGCTACTCCACGAAGAAGGGAAAGAGCAAGACAGAGAGGTGAAGTTCCAAGAAGTAGAGAACTCACAGCAACTGTAGGGACCTGGATGATCTTTCTCTATTTTGTTTTTTCTGGAAGCTTTCTATATATAACCTTAGAACATTTAAAGAAAACCTTCTACTCTATTAAAGATCCAGATTTTATCAGTGCTGCTTTATTTTCATTTATAAAGGAACATATATTCTTCTTTTTTAAGTTATTTGGACCTATTGCTGTACTTACTGTTTTTGGAGTATTACTTATTCACTTTATTCAAACAGGATTTCTTTTCACTGGAGCTCCTCTTGTGCCAGATCTTTCAAGAATAGATCCCATAAAGGGAATTAAGAGATATTTCTCACTTAATACAGTTTTTGAAACTCTGAAAGGAGTCTTCAAAATTTTAGCTTTATCTTTGGTTATCTATCTTGTTATTAAAAGGGATATAGAGATACTACCACTTTTAGTTGATATGGATGTCAAAAATGCAGTGAATTTTGCTTTTCATAAACTATTTCAGCTTATATTATTTTGTCTTATAATGCTTACAGTTTTTGCGGGTATAGATTTTGCTTTTCAAAAATGGCAGTATGAGAGGAATTTGAGAATGACAAGACAGGAATTAAAAGAAGAGTTTAAAGAAACAGAGGGTTCTCCTCTTGTAAGAGCAAGAATAAGAAGTTTACAGAAAGAGATTGCACGTAGAAGAATGATGCAAGAGGTTCCTAAAGCAGATGTAGTAATTACAAATCCACTTCATATTGCTGTCTGTCTAAAGTATGAGCCTCAAAATATGTCTGCTCCAAAGGTTATAGCAAAAGGAGCGAATATTATAGCAGAAAAAATAAAAGAGATTGCAAGACACAGTGGAATACCAATCTACGAAAATAAACCTCTTGCAAGAGCTCTTTACAGAATTCCTATTGGACAAGAGATTCCTGAGACTCTTTATAAAGCTGTAGCAGCTGTCTTAGCAACAGTATATAAGCTCAAAGGTAAAAGGATAGCATGAAACTATTACGATATATAAAAAGTGACGTCCTAATTGCTGTTGGTTTAATTCTAATACTTATCTTCATGATAGTACCTATACCTCCTATTATTCTTGACCTTTCTCTTACCATAAGTATCACTTTATCAATTTTGATAATACTTGTTGCCTCTTATGTGAAAAGACCTTTAGATTTTTCAGTATTTCCATCAGTTTTACTTATTGCAACACTGCTTAGATTATCACTTAACATCGCCTCTACGCGTCTTATTCTTACAAGAGGAGAAATGGGGACAGAGGCTGCAGGAAAAGTTATAAAATCCTTTGGTGAGTTTGTAGTAAGCGGTAACTTTGTAGTAGGTTTAATAATATTTATAATCTTAGTGATTATCAATTTTATTGTTATTACAAAAGGAGCAGGAAGGATAGCTGAAGTATCAGCCCGTTTTACTCTTGATGCCATGCCTGGTAAACAGATGAGCATAGATGCTGATTTAAATGCTGGATTAATTGATGAAAATGAGGCAAGAAAACGCAGAGAGGAAATAAGTAAAGAAGCAGATTTCTATGGAGCAATGGATGGTGCAAGTAAATTTATAAGAGGAGATGCAATAGCTGCAATAATTATAATGATTATTAATATTATTGGAGGGATATTAATAGGAGTACTACAAAAGGGTATGTCTATATCAGATGCTGTACATACATATGTAATACTTACAATAGGTGATGGACTGGCAGCACAAGTTCCAGCACTTATAACATCAACTGCTGCCGGTATAGTAGTAAGTAGAGCAGCTTCAGAGTCAAATCTTGGAGAGGATATATTAAGTCAGCTTTTTAAAAATCCTAAAACTCTTGCAACAGCTGCAGGAGTTTTACTTTTACTTGGATTAATACCCGGACTTCCTCATCTTCCATTTATGATTATTGCAGCGGTCTCTGGCGCTATCGCCTATTTATTGATGACAAGGGAGAAAAAGAAAGAGATACCATCACCTAAAATTGAAGAAAAACCAGTTACTTTAGAGGTTCAATTAGAAAGTCTTTTAAAGGTCGATCCTGTATCCCTTGAAATTGGTTATAACTTAATTCCTATGGTAGAAACAGATAGCTCTTTAGTTGAAAGAATAAAATCCTTAAGAAAACAGATCGCAATAGATATGGGATATATAATTCCTCCAATTCACATAAAAGATAACCTTATGTTAAAGCCAAATCAATATAGTATTCTGATAAAGGGAGTTGAGGTAGGTTCAGGAGAAGTGATTCCGGGAAGATATCTTGCAATTGGTGCTAAGTTGTCAAAAGAGCTTGAAGGGATACCTACAAAAGATCCAGCATTTGGAGTTGACTCTGTCTGGATAGAGGAAAAAGATGTCTCGTTGGCTCAGATAAAGGGCTACACTGTTGTTGATGCTGTCTCTGTAATTGTCACACACTTAAGAGAGATTTTAAAGATTCATGGATATGAACTTCTTGGAAAACAGGAAACTCAGAGACTACTTGACAATCTTGCAAAAACCCATCCGAGAGTTGTTGATGATCTTATACCGAATCTTCTCAATCTTTCACAGGTTCAGAAGGTTTTACAGAATCTGTTAAGAGAAAGAGTCTCAATAAAAGATCTACAAACTATTCTTGAAACACTGTCAGAGTATGCAAATATAACAAAAGATCCTGATATTCTCACAGAGTATGTAAGACAATCTCTGTCAAGACATATAACAAAATCTGTTCAAAATCCTGACGGTTCAATAACTGCTATTGTTTTTGAACCTACTTTAGAGAAAATATTTATCGAATCTTTACAAACAACTCCTCAAGGAATAAATTTTGCAGTTGATCCTTTTTTAATGGAAAAAGTTTATGAGGAAATAAAGAAAATAAGTGATGATGCAACTGCTAAGGGATATCAACCTGTGGTTATATGTTCACAAGCAATAAGAAGATTTATAAAAAGAGCCTTAGAAAGAGTAGTGCCCTATTTACCTGTCATATCTCCTCAAGAGATCGCTCAAGGAGTAAAAATTTATATCTTTCATACAGTAAAAGTAGAGTGAGGAGGCTGTTATGAAGATAAAAAACTTTCAAGGCAAAAGCTTTAAGGAAGTTCTTGAGACAGTAAAAAAGGAGATGGGGCCAGAAGCTGTAATTATCTCAACTACCACAAAAAAAGACAGCACTTTAGGACATTTAATTGAAGTCACAGCAGCCTTAGATGAACCCGAAGACAACTTTGTTTTTTCAGATGGACATAAAGATTTGAAAGTATTTTTAGAGATTGAAAAAATTAAAGAAGAATTAAAATTTCTAAGAGAAACTGTTACAAAGTTTTTTCCCTCCCTTTATGATAAATCAAAAAGTAGTCTCTATAATTTTCTTATAAAATGTGGGGTTGAACCACATTTAGCACTCCATCTTACAGACAACTCTGATAGTATAGAAAAACTTAAGCAGATGATGAAGAAGGAAATCAAATTTAATTCTAAGAGTTTTGATGAGGAAGAGGGATTTATTTTTTATGGTTTTCCAGGAGTTGGTAAAACAACCACCATCTATAAAATAGGTCAGCTCCTAAGAAATAAAGATAAAAAATTTATGATTCTGTCTTTAGATTCAAGAATTAGCTCGGTAGCTTATATAAAAGATATTGCTATAAGACTTAGATGTGAAGCTAAAATACTAAGAGATGTCAGAGAGTTTTATAAAACAGTGCATAAAGAAGTAGAAAAAACAAAACTACTCATTGATACAGCAGGAGACATCTCTGCTGAAGTTACCTCTCAACTTAAAGAAATCTTAAAAGACATTCCGATAAAGAAATGTTATCTCATTGATGCTTCTGTATCTGCGCATTCAAATCTTAAACTTCTTCAATCTATTGATCAACTATCAATAGATTGTATAGGTTTTTCTAAGATAGATTTAGCCTCTAACTACGGAAATCTATATAATCTGTCAGTTTTGTCTGGCAAACCAGTTAGTTTTCTTACGTCTGGATCTTTTACAGCACAAAAAAAAGATATTTATCTTCCTAACTATATAGTAAATCTTATTCTTGGAGGAGCCTGTGAAGCCTAATATTCCAAGAATAATATCTGTAACAAGTGGTAAAGGTGGGGTAGGAAAAACAAATTTTGTCACAAATATAGCAATAGTGTTTAAAACCTTACAAAAAAAAGTTCTTCTTATGGATGCAGACATTGGATTAAGCAATATAGATATTATGTTTGGAGTAGCTCCAAAATTTAATATTAAACATGTCTTAAGCGGGGAAAAATCATTAAAAGATATAGTTTTAAATACCTCTTATGGTGTAGATATTATTCCTGCAAGCTCGGGGATAAAGGAGCTTACTAACTTGACTCTTGAAGGTAAAGTTAAGATTATTGAGGAGCTTGAACAAATTAATGATACTTATGACATCTTTCTTATAGATACAGCTGCTGGTATATCTGACAATGTAGTGTTTTTCTGTTCAGCAGCTCATGATGTAGTAGTTATAGTTACATCTGAGCCAACCTCCATCGCAGATGCATATGCCTTAATTAAAGTTTTACATAAAGAATATGGAGAAAAAAGCTTCAGAGTAGTTGTTAACAATGTAAAAGAATTAAAGGAAGGAAGAGAAACCTTTAGAAAGCTGTCTATGGTTGCTGAAAGATTTCTTGGAGTAAATCTTGATTTTGTTGGATATCTTCCTTATGATGAAAAAATTAAAGAAGCTATAATTGCTCAAAAGCCTTATATATCTCTTTATCCAACTAATGAGTTTTCAAAAAAACTCACTGAAATAGCAAAACAAATTCTTAAAAAAGAAGTGAATTTAGTGAAAGGAGGAGTTCAATTTTTTCTTAAAAAAGCTTTGTCATTTAACCCATGAAGTATAATGAAGAAGATAAAGAAAAAATAATAAAACAGTTTTTACCAAAAATAAAGCATTATGCTTTAAGATACTTTCCTGTCCAAAATGTTTTAGAGCTGGAGGATCTTATTTCAGCAGGTATTAAAGGACTTCTTGAGGCTTTGAACAAATACAATCCAAACAAAAATGTTCCACTCGCTTCATTTATTGACTACAGAATAAGAGGAGCAATTTTAGATGAAATAAGAGCTATTGACTCTGTTTCTAAAGAGTTCAGAAAAAAGATCGAAGATGTTAAAAGAGCTTACAAAAATCTTAAAAAATCAGGAAATGAGCCAACTGATAAAGAAATAGCTGAAATGGCTAATCTAACTGAAGATGAGTTGAAAAGGGTATATCAAAGTATTATTGCCTCAGATGTTATAAGTCTTGATACACCTATATTCGATAAAAATGGAAAGCCAATGAGTATTCTTGAAATAGTATCGGATGAAAAAAATCTCTTTGAAGATATTCAAATAAGAGAAATTCATAAGAAATTAACTCAAGCAATAGAAATTTTATCAGATATTGAAAAAATAGTTATAACTCTTTACTACTATGAAGAGTTAAATATGAAAGAAATAGCCGAAATTTTGGGAATATCTCTATCAAGAGTTAGCCAGATTCACGGAAAGGCTTTACTAAAACTTAAAAATTTTCTTGAGATAGATTAAATTTTTATATATATTTTTTAGGGAGGATTACTATGAAAAACATAAAAAAAGTTATTTTTAAGCTTTTCAATGCTCCTGATCCCTCTGAAAGAAGAGCAGCTGCAGAGGAGCTTTCAGATGCGGATGAAAGAGCTATATATCCTCTAATAAAGGCCTTAAGAGATGAAAGCACAGCAGTTCAGGAAGCCGCAACTTACGCTCTTATTTCAATAGGAAATAAAGAAAATTTCTTAATTAATTTTGGAGAGTTAGTAACCTATATGGTTATTCCTCTCTTAAGGGAAAATGATGCTTATCTTAGAAATACAGCTCTTTTAATAATAAAGGAAATCGGACATAGAGCAACTCAGCTAATTACTTCACTTCTTAAAGATAAAGATCCTGATATAAGAAAATTCAGTCTCGATCTAATATCTGAAATCAAAGTTGGATTTGACTATTTAAAAATAGTTCCTCTTCTTAAAGATCCAAATGCAAATGTAAGAGCAGCCGCTGCTAAAACTCTTGGCCAGCTACAAGCAAAAGAAGCTATTCCAGCTTTATTAGAAAGCCTTAATGATGAAGAGTGGGTCGTATTTTATGTTCTTCAAGCTTTAACAAATCTCCAAGCTCAAGAGGCTATTGAAAATATTGGAGAGCTTCTTTTAAATACCGATTCGATATTGATTAAATATGAAGCAATTGAGACTCTTGGGAAAATTGGTACTGAAAAGGCTATTGAGCCTCTTATGAAGTATTTTACTGTTGCAACAAAAGACGAAAAAAGAGAAATAATTAAAGCACTAATAGGAGTTGGGAAAATTCCTATTGACTATGATTTAAAAGATGAGATCCTTTTAATTCTTACAGATGAAGATTGGGATAATAAACTTATAGCATTAAAGGGTGTTGAATTAACTAACCTTAAAGAGGCTACTCCAATCATTATAGAGGAAGCAGGCAAACTTGATCCATTATGCTTTGATTATGAGGAAAAGATTTATTATCTTGAGAAAACTTTACTTTCAATAGACTCTGAGGATGAATTAATCAATCTTCTTGAGAAAAATAAATTAAAATATAGAGCTAAGGCTTTTACAATCAAAATTCTTGGAAAGTTAAAAAGCAGAAAAGCAGTTCCTATTCTCATCAAACTTCTTGAGGACGTAAAAAGAGATATAAGAGTTGCTTCTGCTCAAGCTTTAGGTGAGATAGGCGGACAGGAAGTAATACTACCTCTTATCAAAAGAAGCGTAGATGATTCTGATGCAAATGTAAGAAAAGCAGCAATTCAAGCATTGGGCGTGGTGAGAGATCCTCAAGCTTTTGAACCACTTTTGAATCTTCTTGAAAAAGAAATATATCCTGATATAGTTGAAGCTTTAGTGACTTCTCTTCTCTTAATTGATAAAGAAAAATTTTTAAATAATTTAAAGCTTTACAAAAGTGAAGTAAAACAAACACTTGCTCAAATAACAGACTCTATCGATATTTTAAATATGCTTTTTAAATGTGAAGACAAGGAGGTCAAAAAAGCTGCAATTCAGGGATTTGGAAGATTAGCAACAGAGGAAGCAGTCTTTAAGATAATTGACTGCTTAAAAGATAAAGATCAAGAAATAAGAAAAACAGCGATTGTAGCACTTGGAGAAGCACATGTCTGTTCAGATATCCTGTTTGACTGTTTACAAGACAAAGACCCTTGGATAAGATACTATACAGTGAAATCTATTCACAAAGCCTGTAATACTGAAATACTCAAAGAAAAACTTATTCCTCTACTTGAAGATCCCTTCCCTCCTGTAGTAATAGCAACATTAGAAGCTTTATCTGAGGTAGCATCAGAAATATATGATATTATTATTTCAAAGAAAAATCATCCAGAAAAAGCCGTAAGAGAAAAAATTGAGGAGGTTCTAAGTAGAATATGAGCACCACTGGAGCTTCTGTTACTATGCAAGACAATATATTTAGACAAATTAGAGATTTTATCTATGAAAAAACCGGTATATATGTGCCTGATAATAAAAAATACTTTCTTGAAAACAGACTTTCAAGACTTCTAAAAGAGAGAAATTTTAGAAGTTTTGAAGACTATTTTTATTTTTTAAAATACAGTGCTTCAAAACAGGACTTAGCTAGACTTTTTGATGCAGTTACTACAAATGAGACCTTTTTCTTTAGAGAACCACAGCAGTTTGAGGTTCTTTCAAATCATCTTCTACCTCAAGTTACGAAAGAAAACTATCAAAGTGGTAGAAAAGATTTAAAAATATGGTCCGCTGCCTGCTCAACTGGTGAAGAGCCTTACACAATAGCTATGATTTTACTTGAAAAACCTGAGCTAATGGGAATGAAAAAAGAGATATATGCTTCTGATATAAGTGAATCTGTGCTTTTGTCTGCAAAAAGAGGAGTATACGGAGCCTATTCAATAAGAAATGTTCCACCTCAGTATTTAGCTAAGTATTTCAAAGACTCTGGAGGAGTCTACTCTATATCTGATACGGTAAAATCTATGGTAAAGTTTATGAATATAAATTTAGTTGATGAGAAGGAAGTAAAACAACTAAAAGGAATTGATATAGTATTCTGTCGCAATGTTTTAATCTATTTTGATGATAAGGCAAAAAAGAGAGCTGTCTCTTTGATTTATGATATCCTAAGACAAAAGGGTTACCTTCTTGTAGGAACTTCAGAGAGTCTTCATAATGTAACAAGAGCTTTTCGTCCGATAGTTATAAATAGAGTTGTTGTATATCAGAAAGTATAAGGGGGACATATGAAAATTCTTATAGTTGACGATGATAAAACAACGAGAAAAATGATATCATTAATTCTTAGAAGTAAAGGTTATGAGGTTGTTACTGCTGAAAATGGTATGGAGGCACTTCAAAAGCTTGGACTTGAAAAAATAAATCTTATTTTAACAGATATGAATATGCCTTATATGGATGGAATAGAGTTTACAAAACAAGTAAGAGCAACTCCTGATTTTGCTCATATACCTATAGTTATGCTTACAACAGAAGCAGATGAGGAAGAAAAAAATAAAGCCTATGAAGCAGGAGTAGATGATTACATTGTTAAACCAGCTACAGCAGAACAAATAATTGATAGCATGAAAAAAATAATAAGAAGAATTTTTAGAAAGAGAGAGGAAGGAGGCATAAATGTTTAATTATAAAATAAAAGTTTTAGTTATAGATGATTTCCCAACAATGCGTAGAATAATTAAAAATCTTCTTAAACAAATTGGATTTGAAAATATAGATGAAGCAGAAAATGGAGAAGACGCCTTAAGAAAGCTTCACAGTAGTGATTATGGACTGATTGTCTCTGATTGGAATATGCCGGTTATGGATGGACTTCAACTTCTTAAGGCTGTCAGAACCGATCCTAAGCTTAAGGAAATACCCTTTTTAATGGTAACTGCTGAGGCTGAAAAAGAAAAAGTAATTGAAGCAATAAAATCTGGAGTTGACAACTATATTGTTAAACCCTTTACTGGTGAAGTTTTAAAGGAGAAACTTGAAAAGATTGCTCAAAAAAAACCCTCTCTTAAGGGAGGCTCTCATGGCTAATGAAATGGATGAGATCATAAATGAGTTTATAATAGAGGCAGAAGAGATCCTTGAAAAACTTGATCCTTTATTTGTACAGCTTGAACAAAAAGGACATGACATTGAGATAGTTAACGAAATATTCAGAGGAATGCATACTCTTAAAGGAGCTGCTGGTTTTTTAGGATTTCAAAGCATAGTAGATGTCGCCCATAAAGCAGAAACTATTTTAAAAAAAATAAGAGAAGGTGAGTTTACTTTAACATCTAAGATAACAGATGCTATTCTTAAGGCTACAGATACTATCCGAATTCTTATATCTCAAATAAAAGCAAAAGAAGAGACTACAGAAGATATATCCCCTGTTCTTAATCTTCTTGATAATGTTCTAATAGAAGCTCTTAAGAAAAAAGAAGACTTTGAGCAAGAAGAGAAACTACCTCCAGTTAAACCTGAAGAAGAGCCTAAACCTACAAAACCTGAAGAAGTAGTAACTCAGATACCGAAGGAGAAGGAAGTATCAACTTTAAGAGTTGATGTAGAAAGAATAGACAAAGTAATGGATTTAGCTGGAGAGATAGTTCTTGCAAGGAACAGACTTCTTAATCTCGCACATAAGCTTGAAGCTAAATATACTGGAGATGATCATATAGAAGGATTAGTAGAAACTGTAAGTTTTCTTGATAGAGTTACCTCAGACTTGCAGCTTGCTGTAATGCGTATGAGGATGCAGCCTCTTCAAAAGGTGTTTGGAAAATTTCCAAGAATGGTAAGAGATCTCGCAAAAACGCTTGGTAAAGATGTTGATTTAGAGATTTATGGTGAAGATACAGAAGTTGACAAATCAGTTATTGAGCATATAGGAGATCCGCTTGTTCACATTATAAGAAACTCAATTGATCATGGAGTAGAGTTTCCTGAAGAAAGAATTAGTAAAGGAAAACCTCCTAAAGGAAAGATTATAATAAATGCTTATCAAAAGGGTACTCAGATTGTGATAGATGTCTCTGATGATGGAAAGGGAATAGATATTGAAGCAGTTAAAGCTAAAGCAATAACAAAGGGATTAATAACATTAGAGGAAGCTGAAAAAATGTCAGAGGATTCAATAATAAATTTAATCTTCCTTCCAGGATTTTCAACTAAAGATATCTCAACCGAGCTTAGTGGAAGAGGAGTTGGGATGGATGTGGTTAAATCAAATGTGGCAAAGCTAAATGGATATGTGGAGATCTTTACTGAAAAAGACAAAGGAACAACCTTCAGAATTAGCTTGCCTCTCACATTAGCTATTATTCAAGCTATGATGGTTCAAGTAGGTGAAGAAATATATGCTATTCCACAGTCTATGATTGAGGAAACATTAAGAGTTTATACTAAAGAAATAAAGGAAGTAGTAGGACAGAGAGTTTTAACTGTAAGAGAAAAGGTTTTACCTGTTTTTATATTGAACGAAATATTAGGAGTTTCCAGCAACTTAGATTCAGAGAAAAAGTATATTCTTGTTGCATCGGTAGGTGAAAGAAGATTTTGTATATCTGTTGATGCAGTTTTAGGACAAGAAGAGATAGTGATAAAAACTATAAATGGAATAAACTCTGAGGAGTGCGGAATAATGGGTGCAACAATCACTGGAGATGGAAAAGTTGTGTTAATACTTGATCTTGCAATAATTTCAAGAAAAATCTATGCAATTAAATAAAGGAGTTTAAAATGAGACAGTATATTGGTTTTATTCTTGAACAAAATGAATACACAATACCTATACTGAAGGTCCAAGAGATAATAAATCTTCCTCAGATTACAAAGATGCCTAATGCTCCTTACTATATAGAGGGAATTACAAATTTGCGCGGAAGGATTATTCCTATAGTAAATCTTAAAAAAGTCTTAGGTATCCCAGAGGAAAAGTTAGGAAACAAAGTAATAGTTATATCTTCTGGAAAAATAACCTTTGGAGCAGTAGTTGATGAGATTACAGGAGTTATAAACATAGATGAAAGAATGATTGAGACAACTCAGGAAATTATAGAACGTAATACTCAAATTGAAGGTGTAGCTCGCTTAAATGACAGAGTTTTGATACTTTTAGATCCAAAAAAGATGATTCCTTCAGAGGATCAAAGCCTTTTTGAAGAAGAAATAGTGGAAGTTATTAATGAAGGAGATAAAGTTGAGGTTTTAAAGAAAGTTGGAAGTATAGGTGGGGAGATACTTATAAAAGAGAGTGTAGATCCTGTCAAATTTTATGAGGAGAAGGGAATTACTAAAGATGACCCTAAGTATATCTTACTTGTAGAGATGGTAAGCTTTATGAATGCTGTAAGCCAAGGTGATTTTGAATCTGCAGACAAGATAATGAATAACATTATACAAAAAAGTCAGAGCGAACTCTTTAAAGAAATAGGAAAAGTTGCAAGAAAGCTTCATGAGTCATTGAAGAGCTTCAGAGAGATTATTGATCCAAGACTTAAGGAGTTAGCAACTGAAAAAATGCCAAGGGCTGTTGATCAACTTGAAATGGTAATTGAAAAAACAGAAGAAGCAGCAAATAAAACTATGGAGATAGTTGAAAAATATATATTAATAATGGATAATCTCGCTGATCATATAAGACAAATTCAAGCTCCTGAAGAGTCTATAAAATTTCTTAAGGAATTTAAAAACGCTCTTGAAGACGATCTAACAGAAATATTAACAACTCAGTCTTTTCAAGATTTGACTGGACAAATACTTAAAAAAGTAATTTCTCTTGTCAGTGAGCTGGAAGTTGAACTTGTTCATTTAATAAAAACATTTGGATTAAAGATTGAAGAAAAAGAAAGTGTTAAAAAGGAAATTGAAAAAGTTACTCAAGAAGAGGTTGATGAATTACTTAAAGAGTTTGGCTTTTAAGGAACAAAGATGATTAAAGTTTTAGTTGTAGATGACTCTGCCTTTATGAGAAAAGCTATATCTTCAATGCTTCAAGAAGATCCAGAAATAAAAGTAATTGCTACTGCTAAAGATGGTGTAGAAGCGGTACAGATGGTTCAAGAGCTTAAACCAGATATTGTCACACTTGATGTTGAAATGCCAAGAATGGACGGAATCACTGCGCTTAAAGAGATTATGCAGAAATATCCTGTTCCTGTAATAATGGTTAGCTCTCTGACTACTGAAGGTGCAAAAGTTACGCTCGAGGCATTAGAGCTTGGAGCAGTTGATTTTATACCTAAGAATCTCTCTGAGCTTTCAGTTAATATAGTAAAAATTAAAGGAGTTTTAATTGAGAAAATAAAAACAATAGCTAAAAGAGGTCTAGTCAAAAGAAAACCAGTTATAAAATCATCGGAAACAACAACACTAAAGATTGAGCCATTAAAAACCAGAATTACCACTGAAAGAAAAACAAGTATTGTTTCAATTGGAACATCTACAGGCGGACCTAAAGCTCTTCAAGAGATAATACCTAAACTACCAAAAGATTTCTCTGTGCCTGTTGTTATAGCTCAACATATGCCACCAAACTTTACAAAACCCTTTGCTGATAGACTTAATCAGCTCAGTCAAGTTGAAGTTAAAGAAGCAGAAGATGGAGAGCCTATAAAACCAGGATTTGTTTATATCGCACCCGGAAGAGGACACATGAGGCTTAAAAGAAAAGGAATTGAAGTAATTGTATCAATATCTGAAGACAAGGAGGAGTTCATATATAGACCGAGTGTTGATGCATTAATGCTTTCGGTGGCAGAGACATTTCCTGGTAGAAGTCTTGGAGTAATACTTACAGGAATGGGTAATGATGGTGTTAGAGGATGCAAAAAAATAAAGGAAACTGGCGGAAGAGTATTTGCACAGGATGAAGAAAGTTGTGTAGTATATGGTATGCCTAAGGCAGTGGTAGAGGCAGGAGTTGTAGATAAAGTTATACCTCTTGAAGAATTGGCAGGAGAGATTATAAATGCGGTATAGGAGGCAATCTTGCAGGAAGAGATAATAGAGAGAATAATTCTTAAAACTGTTGATATCCCCTCTTTACCACCTATCGCAGTAAAAGTTATGAATCTAATTCAGGATGATTACGCTTCGCTTAGACAACTTGAAGAAATAATCTCAAGAGACCAAGGTTTTGCTACAAGATTACTTAGAATTGCTAACTCTCCCTATTATGGAAGAGATAGAAAAATAGAGGATATTCCACAAGCTATTCTTCTTATTGGATTTGAAACTCTAAAATCTCTTGTAATTGCTACTTCTTTAAGAGATCTACACAGAAAATTCGGGGCTTTTGAACAAAGACTTTGGGAACATAGCCTTGGTGTAGCTTTATGCTCAAGTTTATTAGCAATGGCAACTCATCTTTCAACTCCTGATGAAGCTTTAGTATGCGGTCTTATACACGATATAGGTAAAACAGTAATAAATAACTCCATACCAGAGCTCTATATTCAAGTTTATGAAAAAATATATGAAGAAAAAAGAGATATAGTCAATATTGAAGATGAAGTTTTAGGTTTTAATCATGCTCTTATTGGAAGACTTATTGCAAAAAAGTGGAAACTCCCTGAAAAGCTTGAAGTTGTTATAGCGTATCATCATACATTTCCATATCCCGATTATGAAGATCCCTCTTTTTTTGATATTTATAATGTAGTAAGAGTTGCTGACCAGATATGCCTTAGTCTTGCAATAGGCTTAAAGAAACCACTTGAAGTAAAGATCGATTTTGAAACCATAGGATTAACAGAAGAAAGCTTAAATAACTTAATTAAAGTATTTAAGGAGAAATTTGAAAAACAAAGAGATTTTTTACTTAGCTAAATGTCACCGGAAGACAAGATAGATCCATTGGGAGCCTACAGAGAAATTAAACCAATAAAGCAGGGAAGTATTTTTGCGAAATTTAGAGTAAAAAAGAAAGACAAAGAAAAAAAAGAGAAGGAAACTCAAAAAGAAAAAACCACTGAGCATAGGATAGATATAGAGGCATAAATTTCCTATCAAGAAAAAATTTTCCTTTTTTCTGCTGTCAAAAAACTTAAATTTCAATTTTTTAATTGGCACAATCTTTGATTAGCTTTTTTTAGAATGTATAAAGGAATTTATATAACAATGTCTGGAATGTTAATTAGAGAAAATGAGCTTGCCTCTGTATCAAATAATCTCGCTAATATGAATACAACAGGTTATAAAAGAGTTTCTTTTGCAAGCAGACTCTATCCTCTTCTTTCTGGAAGACCACCTGAGCCTCGTGCTATCTATCAAGACTCAAGAACTCAAACCTACTTTGGTACACAATACATCGAGCTTTCTCAAGGAAATCTGAGACATACTGGAAATCCTTTGGATCTTGCCATTCAAGGTGAGGGTTTTTTTGTTGTAAGAGTTGGAGACAGAAATCTGTATACAAGAGCTGGCTCTTTTAGCCGCGACAAAGAAAACTATCTTGTTACACAAGGTGGATTAAGAGTTCTTGATGAAAATAATAATCCTATTTTAATTGAAGGAAACAAGATAGAGATCGGTAAGGACGGAAGCATTTTTGTTGACGGTAGTCAGATTACAAGATTAAATCTTTTAAAAATAGATAATATCTTTCATGTGGGAAACTCCTTTTATGATGGAATCATTGCAGGTCAAGCCACTGGACAAATACTTCAAGGATGGATTGAATCCTCAAATGTTAATCCAATGAATGAACTTGTTCAAATGATTCAAGCTATAAGAAACTTTGACTTAACTCAAAGAGTAACAAAAAACTTTGATGAGCTTGCACAAAAAGCAGTAAGCGAAATTGCAAGACTTTAGGAGGTAAGCTATGTTTAGAGCCTTATTCACAGCAGCAACAGGGATGCATGCCCAACAGCTTAATGTGGATGTAATTGCTCATAATCTTGCAAATGTTAATACAACAGGATTCAAAAAAGGTAGAGCTGAGTTTCAAGATTTAATCTATCAAAATATCATAAACCCCGGTGCACCTTCTGATGACGGAACACAATATCCAACAGGCATTCAGATTGGACTTGGTGTTAGACCAATTGCTGTAGCAAGATTTTTTACACCAGGAGATCTAATCAACACAGGAAACGATCTTGATTTGGCGATAGATGGTGACGGATTCTTTCAGGTTACACTTCCTGACGGAACAGTAGCTTATACAAGAGCTGGTAATTTTAGAATTGACAGAGATGGAAGAATTGTCACAAATGATGGCTATCCTTTAGAGCCAGGAATAACAGTTCCTGCAGATGCGATAAAAATAACAGTTGGAGCTGACGGAAGGGTAACAGTGCTACAGCCAGGCACGGTTGCTCCAGTTGAAATAGGCACCATTGAACTTGCAAGATTTATAAATCCTGCTGGACTTAGAGCTATAGGTAAAAATTTATTTCTTGAAACAGATGCTTCTGGAGCACCAACTACTGGAACTCCTGGCACAGAGGGAAGAGGTACAATTATTCAAGGTTTTCTTGAGATGTCTAATGTGAATGTTGTTGAAGAGCTTGCTAATCTAATAATCGCTCAAAGGGCTTTTGATATTAATTCAAAGGCAATTCAAACTTCTGATGAGATGCTTCAAACAGTAGTAGGCCTTAAGAGGTAAAGGATGAAGAAAGTCTTTGTTGTTATTATAATTTTATCTATTTTACCTGTAAGCTTTGCCTTTGATTTAACTCTTCTGACAGCTCTTTTAGAAAGAGAGATAAAAAAATCTCCAATCAACGAGGAAGTCATCATAGGACAAATAAAGTTTATAGGTTTTCAGCCTATTGGATGTATTCCTGAAAACTTAAAGATTCGTGAGATAAAAAGACCAAACTCATTAGAGTTTACATTTAAGTGCGACAAAAGACTCTACAGAGCTTTAGCAAACTACGAGATTCTCACAAAAGTATATCTAACTCAAAGAGTTATTAAAAAAGGAGATACTATTAAAGAAGAAGATCTAATAGAGATTAAGCAACCAGCAAACAGAACTCCGTTAGGAGCTATAACTGATAAAAGATTAATTGTAGGGAAAATAGCTAAAAGAAGTCTTGCTCAAGGAGTAATAATCAAACAAGAGCATCTTTATCCAAATACTCCTGTAAAAAGGGGAAGTAAAGTTAATTTAGTAATAGAAATTGGTAAAGTCATAATAATGACAGAAGGAGTTCTAAAATCTGACAGTGTAGTAGGTGATACAGCTTTGGTTCATTGTATTCAAACTGGCAAAGATATTGTAGGTAAATTAGTAGACAAAAACACTGTGAGGGTAATTCTATGAAAAGAGAGTTTATTAAAAAATCCTTCTTCCTGTCTTTTTTGATTTTAATTGCCTCTGCTTGCTCAGAATTAAAGGAAGTAAGAGAGATTAAAAATGCAGGAATGCCTCCAAAATACTACTACACTGAACAATCAAAAACCGACACTACAGCAGAAGGCTCTTTGTGGAAAAATCGAGCCTCTTTGTTTGAAGACAAAAAAGCTCGTAGAGTCAATGATCTTGTTACAATAATTATAAGTGAGTCGACAGCAGCCCAAAAGAAGGCATCAACCTCTGCATCAAGAGACTCCTCTGTAGATTACGGAGTTGATACTTTTTTTGGTATGAATACAGATTTTAACATTCATAATCTTCCAATACTTAAAGGATTTTATAAATCTGGAAATATCTTTACTCCTAATGTTAAAGGCTCTGCTAAAAGTGATTTCAAAGGTGACGGAGATACAGAGAGAACTGGTAAAATCATAGGAACTATTACTGCTAAGGTTGTTGAAGTTCTTCCAAATGGAAATTTAGTTATTGAGTCAAGAAAAGAAATCATCGTAAATAATGAAAAAGAGATACTCGTCTTAAGAGGAATTATTAGACCTGATGATATAAATCCAAACAATACTGTTCTTAGCCAGTATGTAGCTGACGCTCAAATATATCTTGTTGGTGAAGGAGCTATAGGAGATAAGCAGTCTCAAGGCTGGCTTGTAAGGTTTCTTGATAAAATTTGGCCCTTTTAATGGAGGATAGTATGAGAAAAATACTTTTTGTCTTAGCAATAATACCTCTTTTTGTATCAAGCTCTTATGCAGAAAGAATTAAAGATATAGCAAATTGGGCTGGAGTGAGAGAAAACCAACTTGTTGGTTACGGACTTGTAGTTGGTTTAAATGGAACTGGAGACAAAGACGGCACATATCTTTATCAACCTATCGCAAACATGCTTAGCAGAATGGGAGTAACTGTAAATGTGAGAGACTTAAAGGGAAAGGTAAAAAATGTTGCTGCTGTTATGGTTACAGCAAAACTACCAACAAATATAAAACCTGGCAGTAAAATAGATGTGCAAGTCTCATCCATTGGAGATGCAAAAAGCCTACAAGGTGGAACACTCTTAATGACTCCACTTATCGGACCTGATGGAGAAGTTTATGCAGTAGCACAAGGGCCAATATCAATAGGAGGATTTATTGCAGCAGGAAGAGCTGCTCAGGCAATAAAAAACCATCAAAATGTAGGATATATACCTGAGGGAGCAATTGTAGAGAAAACTGTTACAGTAAATTTAGGTGCAAAAAGTGAGCTTCAGTTACTTCTTCAGTTTCCTGATATAACTACTGCTCAATCTATAGCAGAAAAAATAAATAGGAGTTTCAAATCTTCCTTAGCAAAAGCTGTTGATCCCTCAACAGTAGTAATTTATGTTCCTGACAAATACAAAGAAAATGTCTTAGATTTTATGGCTCAGATAGAAAAAATTGAAGTTACAACAGATGAGCCAGCTAGAGTAGTAATAAACGAAAGAACTGGCACTGTTGTAATAGGTTCAAATGTAAAACTCTCTCCTGTAGCTTTGGCTCATGGTGGACTTACTATTACAATAAGAGAAGCTCCACAGGTTGTTCAGCCTCCTCCTTTAGCACCTGAAACTGCAAGAACTGAAGTTGTTCCAAGAACAGAGCTTAAAGTCGAGGAAAGACAAGCATCTCTAACTGAAGTTAAGGGCTCAACAGTTGGTGAGTTAGTGAAGGCTCTTAATGCTTTAGGAGTAACTCCAAAAGATTTAATTTCAATACTTCAGGCATTAAAAACAGCTGGTGCATTAAAGGCTGAACTAATAATAATGTGAGGACTCTATGATAGAAGCTATTAATAGTCAAATTAATCATGATGAAAAACAGTTGAAAATTATTTCAAAAAAAATAGATACTCTCTTTCTTACTGAACTACTTAAGTTAATGTTTAACAATACATCTTTTAGTAAAGATAGAACAATTCAAACTTATATGAGCATTGTAATTCCTGAGATCGCAGAGATGATGGCTGACAGAGAGTTAGGATTCGGAAGATTTCTAACAGAAAATTCTAATTTTTTAAATAGTTTCAATAATAATAAGCTTGAATTAAAACCCGACTTAAAAAAAGACATTGAAAAAACTCAAACCACTCCTTTACCTAAGAAAATTTCTCTCCCAGTAAAGGGTATTATCTCATCTAAATTTGGATTAAGAGTTGACCCAATAGATGGAAAAATCAAATATCATAAAGGTATAGATATAGCAGTACCTGAAGGAACAGAAGTTAAACCAGTCTTACCTGGAAAAGTTATTTATTCAGGCTACAGCTCTAGCTATGGAAATTGTATAGTAGTTGAACATGAAAATGGCACACAAACTGTTTATGCTCATAATTCAAAGAATCTGGTAAATGTAGGTGATATAGTTACTGAAAATACTACAATTGCTTTGAGCGGCTCAACAGGAAGAACGACTGGTCCACATCTTCACTTTGAGGTAAGAAAAAATGGAAAAACTATAGATCCTTTGGTAATAATAAATAAATCGGTAAAATCGCCGATTTCATAAAAAAGAAAAAAAGGAGGTATTTTTTATGATTGGAGGACCTTTAAGAATAGAGGGAGTAGGAGCGAATATTCAAGTATCTACTGAAAAATCTCAAGGAAAGCATCCTGAAAAAGGTGAAGAGATAGCTACAAAAGACCAAATAACACTATCAGAGACTGCAAAGCAGCTGTCAAAATTAATGGTTGAAGTAAGCAATTTGCCTGATATAAGAGCAGATAAGGTTGAGGAAATTAAAAACGCAATTAATACCGGAACTTATGAAATAAGAGGAAGTGATGTAGCAGGAAAAATAATAAAGGAGGCTTTGATTGACAAACTTACTTAACAGGCTTTTAGAAATATTAACTAAAGAAAAAGAATGCCTTTCAGAGCTTTACAATATTGTCTCAGAAGAAAGAGATACTATTGTTTCCCTTAGACACCATGAACTTGAAAGAATTTTAAGAAAAAAGGAAGAAACAGTAATGAAAATTTCTCTTCTGGAGAAAGAAAGAGAGAAATTTCTTTTAGAAAATGAACTTAACGGACTTTCTCTTTCTGAAATTATAAAAAAATACGAAATATACGAAGAAACATCAAAACTAAAAGAGCTCTATACAACGATAAAAACTCTGCTTACTGCTATAGAAGAAATTCAAAGAATAAATGAGCAGCTTATTGATCACTGTCTTTTTAATATACATAGAAGCCTAAAATTTCTTGAAAATTTCAATATATCCGCTAAGTCAACTATCTCAAAGGAGGTTTAATGGCCCTTTCTGTACTTTTTGATATAGGAAAATCAGGGCTATTAAGTTATCAAAAAGCTCTTGAAGTAGTCTCCCACAATATAGCAAATGCTGCAACAGAAGGTTATACAAGACAAGATGTTATATTTGAAAACATTACATCTGGAATCTTCAGCTATATGGGCATCTCTGGAAGAGGAGTTAGAATTGCGGATATAAGAAGACTGTATGACTCTTTTATTGAACTTCAAATTAAAACAGAATCATCAAGGCTTGCCTATTGGGATGTTTTTCAAAACGGCATTTTAAGACTCGAAAGCATTTTTAATGAAGCATCGGAAGTTGCCTTAACTGACACCATAAACGATTTTTTTAATGCTTGGCAAGAGGTGAGTCAAAATCCTTCAGGAACAGCACAACGACATCTTCTCCTTAACAAAGCTAATTATCTTGCTCAAAGAATAAATACTGCCTATAAGGCTTTAATTGATGAAAGACAGGAGATTTACAAAGATGCAGTTAATCTTGTTAATATAGTTAACTCCTGTCTTGACCAAATTAATGAGCTTAATGAGAAAATAGTTGCAAACCCTGGAGCTCTTGATATAAAAGATCAAAGAGAGAGTCTTGTAAAAAAGCTTAATGATATAGTTGGAATTACTTATTTTGAAGATGCTACAGGAAGATACTCTATTTTAGTTGGAGGAACTCCCCTTGTTGAAGCAGGAAAAGTTTATCACCTAAATGTGACGACAGACTTTAACCAAAATCTAAAACTTGAAGTTAAAACTCCCTCAGCTACATTGGATATAACTCATCTAATTCAGTCTGGAAAACTAAAGGCTGAAATAGATTTAAGAGACAGCATTGTGCTGCAATATATGAATAAACTTAATATGTTTGTCTTTGATTTAACTGAAGCTATAAATCAACTACATAGGCAGGGATACGGGCTTGATGGCTCAACAGGAAATAATTTCTTTAAAAAGCTTTATAATTTAGATGTTGCTCAAGGAACAGTTGACTCTGAAGTAGTATTTAAAATTAATTCAGTAAACTCAAACAGTTATCATAAATATCAAATTTCCTTTGATGGAAATATTTGGACAGTTATTGATAACTCAACTACCCCACCAACTAATATAACTCCTCAAGTTACTTCTTGGAGTATTGGTAGTGATATATACTATAAATTAAGTTTTAATGAAATAGAGATAACCCTAAGAAATCCTTCGGTGGATCTCATTTTAAATTTTCAAATAAGACCAAATACTGCTCTTTATTTTGAAGTTGAGATAACTAATCCGGATAAAATCGCAGCTGCCGCAGAAGATCCAACCTCTGCAGGCGGAGTTATGGATAACAGAAATGCAAAAGCAATATATTCACTTATTGAGGGTAAAATTATAGGAAATGCAACTCCAATAGATTTTTACAGATCAATTGTTTCTGAAATCGGAGTATACTCTTCTGGAGCCAAGACTCAGAAAAGTTTTCAAGAAGCAATGGTTCAAGAGATGCAAAAACGTAGACAAGACATTTCAGGTGTAAGCCTTGATGAAGAAGCAGTAAATCTTATAAAGTTTCAAAAAATGTATGAGGCTTCTGCAAGAGTAATAAGAGTTGCTGATGAAATTTTAGCAACCCTTTTTGAGATGGTGAAATAAAATGAAAGTAACAGCAAGATTTTTTTATGAAAACCTCTTAAGAGATTTAAATAATCAGATTGAGGCAATGTTTAAATCTCAAAAACAACTTTCTACTGGAAAAAGAATACTTTCTCCAGGAGATGATCCAGTTGCAATCTCAAGAATAGTAAAATATAAATCAGAGCTTTCAGCTTTAACAGAATACAGAAGAGTTATTGATACATCTAAGATTTTTAATTCCTCTATTGAAAAGGCAATTGAAGACCTTAAGAGTATTGCTATCAAAGCAAAACAATATGCTGTACAGGGCTCTACAGACACACTGTCGGCTACAGATAGATTGGCACTTGCAAAAGAGATAGACATATTAATTCAACGTAGTATTGACACAATAAATACAAAAGTCTCTGGAAGATATATTTTTGCAGGCTTTAAGGGAGACACTCCTGCTGTTAATGAATCTACAGGAATTTATGAGTCGGATATTAATTTACAGTATCTTGATATAAGCTTTTTCCTTGATGTAGCAGTTAATTTACCGGCAACAGAGTTTTTCACCTATCAAGTTGAACCTAATGATCCTGACAGAAACATTAAAGTTTTAACTCCCTATAATTATAAATTTTTTGATGATCTAAATGATATAAATGAAGTTTACGATGCTGATCCTCTTTCAGCACTTCTTATGAAAACCGCTTCTTTAAGCAATCCTAATCAATCTTTTACTGCCAATGGTGGAACTATTACTATTAAAATGGATGATAATCAATCTGTTGAAATAGCAATTCCTGCTAATGCTTCTCTAACTTATATTAGAGATGCTATAAACTCTCAAGCAGGTAGTATCGTGAAAGCCTGGATCGTAAATATAGGAACTACAGCCTCTGCTGACTATAGACTTATAATCGGAAGTATACCAAGTGGAAAATCTAATATGATAAGAATTAATGTAAGTTCAGCCTCAGCAGACAATCTTAATCTCTTATCCTACAACCCTGAGGCTGGCATTGTACATATGAGTCTTGAAGAAAATATACCAGGTTATAACTATATAACTGATCCTAATAATCCCAACTACTATAGCTTTAACAATAACTATATTAATGAAAACTACTACTTAAGAGCACTCCATTTTCTTAAAGTTGCCCTTGAAACCAATGATCAGGGAAGAATTCAGAAAGCAGTGGATTATCTTGATAAAATCACCGAAAATCTTTTCAAACAACAATCTATTATTGGAGCAAGATTAAACAAAATTGAAACTATTACAGATTATAACCTTGAATTAGAAACAAATACTAAACAAGCTTTATCTAATGATCAAGATGCAGATGCTTTACAAGTAATCTCAGAGCTTAATCAAAGAATGACAGTTCTTCAAGCATTAAGAGTAACTCTCACTGATTTTTTCCGTAGTAATCTCTTTGACTTTTTGAGGTAGATTTGTTAGTCTTAACGAGAAAATTAGGGCAATCAATAAGAATAGGAGATGAAATAATTATAAAAGTCTTAGATATTGATGGCTCGCAAGTCAGAATAGGCATTGAAGCACCAAAAGGAATACCCATATTCAGAGAAGAGCTGTATGAAAAACTTAGGGAAAGTAATATTGAAGCATTAAAGGTGTCTAAGGAAATTTCTCAAGAAATAATTAATACTGTTACTAAAGGAGAATGAGATGATAAAACTTAAAACCGAAAGATTTGGAGAAATTCAGATTGAAGAGACAGAAATAATATACTTTCCTATGGGAATTCCCGGACTTCCTTTTGAAAGATTTGTCATAAGAGAGTGTGTTAACCCAGTTAAATGGCTCATTGCTGTTGATGATCCAGAGGCAGCAATGCTCATTGTGTCTCCTTTTAAATATTTTCCTACTTATGGATTTGAGTTAAGTGATGAGATTGTATCAGTTTTAGAAGCAAAAACTGAAGAGGAACTTGAAGTATACGTAGCTTTACTTAAATACAATGATGGAGTAGCCGCTAATCTTAAATCTCCTTTTGTTATAAACAAAAATAAAAAGATCGGAGTCCAGATTCTCCTTGAAGATGAACGGTACAGCTTTAAAGAGCCAATTAAATGAAGGTTTGGAAAGCAAAGACTAAACTTGAAATAAGATTTAATGGCTATGAGTTTAAAATTAAACCAGGAGACAAATTTTTATTCGCAGATGATGTTTTTAATCTTTTAGCAGAAAACATTAAGTCATCCTTTGAACAGACCCATAGTGTTCTTCCACCTTTTTACAGAGGTGAACCACTTGAGGGGAAAACACTTCTTGTGATAGCTCAAGCAGCAATTGGTGATGCTTTATGTATGACACCTGCACTTAGAGAAATAAAGAAAAAATATCCAACAATGACACTTAACGTGACAATTTCCGGCAGGGCAAGACCAGTTCTTGAAGGATTACCTTACATAGATAATCTTCTTCCAATGCCTGTTCCTCTTAAAGAAGTAGTAAAGGCAGACTATATCGTAAAGGCCGTTGAAATGGTTAATACTCCTCAGTTTGACAATTTAAGTCTCATTGATTACTACCTTTGGAAGCTTTATATTTACAAATCTGAGAAAGAGATACCTGATATAGTAGTTGACGAAGCAGTTTTAAACGAAATGAAAGAGATTTTTGATAAAATTCGTGAAGCTTCTGGTGGGAAGAAAATCTTACTTTTTCACTATCTTGCCTCCTCAATTCATAGAACACTTCCACCAAGGCTTTTAAAAGAGCTCGAAAATCTTATTTGGGATGAGTATGTTCCTGTAGTATGCTCCTTACCAGAGGAAGACATAACAGTAGAAACAGCTCTCGATGTTTATGGAATAAGAGCTGCAAATCTGTCTGTTTTTATGAAAAATATACAATACCTAATTGCTTCTGTTGCCCTTTCTGATGCTGTAATTACAGCTGATACAGCAACACTTCATATAGCTGCAGGATTTGAAAAGCCAACAGTGCTAATTTCAGGACCAATTGACGCGGAGCTAAGAGCTGGAAATTATCCAACTGTGATTCCTATATCACCGAACTACAAGGGACAGAGTTGTGTTTCACCCTGCATGAGACACGCTACAGCAGAGCCTTGCATAGAGGCACAAATTAAAAAGCAATTTTACAGTCCTTGCATTGAAAGCATACCACCAAAAGTGATCTATTCTGCTCTTAAAGATGCTGAATTGCTATCCCAGAAGAATTATGAAAAACCACAAAAATGTATAGTTTGTGATTTCTCGGGTAAGATTCCCCTTTTTGAAGTTATAAATAACTCAAGAGTTTTTGAGTGTCCCTCTTGTGGACTTCAGTTTGTCTATCCTATGAAGGTAATGGATTATGAAAAAGCCTATGAAAGAGAACATAGAGATTTATTAATCTTTACAAATATATCCTATGAATCCTATCTCAGTACAGAAGAAGAAAATGTTGAAATTGAGAGATGGAGTAGGCTGCCTAGATTTAATGTGTTACTTCCAATTTTATCCCAAATTCCAAAAGGAAGACTCCTTGATGTAGGCTGTTCAACAGGATTTTTTATGCTTATTGCAAGAAATTTAGGCTTTGAAGTATACGGGACAGAAGCCTCTGAAAAAGCAGCAAAAATAGCAAAAGATAAATTTAAACTAAACGTTGTGCAGGCCCTTTCTTTTGATGAGCTTCCAGAAGAGTATCAAAAACCTTATGATATAATAACTGCTTTTGAAGTTATTGAACATGTCTATGAGCCAGTTAAGTTTTTAAGTGACATTTACTCCCTTCTTAAAGAAAGGGGAATCTTAATTCTTAGTTGTCCACCCTTTTATAAATTTGAAAACATAGCTAAAGGTTACAGAAAATATAAATGGTGGAATGGAGACTATCCACCAAATCATGTAACACGTTGGAAACCTTGGAGTCTTCACTATGCCCTTAAAAAAGTCGGATTTGATGAGGTATATATCTTTACTGAACCTTTAATCCCTGGAACAGTACTTGAGGGAATAACTCCTTTTGGATTTGAGTTGAAACTATCTGACGACAAGATTGTCAATGTAGCATCAGATATAACAAAAGTAATAATCCTTGAAAGTTTTAAGTCTCTTTATCTTAACAGTAGGCTTCTTGGTAACTTCCAATACGCCATTGCAGTAAAAGGTAGAAGTGATATTAATTTTGAGGAATTAATTAAGAAATCTATTAAATTCTCCGCAGTTGAAATTATTTGGGGCAGATAAGATAAACTTTAAAAGATAAAACTTAAGGCAATCCTGAAGGCTTCCTCCGCTGAAGCTGCTTCAATAACTCCAGGTATCTTCCATGTTTTAATACCTATAACTTTTTTGCCTGTTTTTAATGCAAAAGCTATCTCACTTAAAGTGCCATACTCTCCACCAACTGCAATTAAAACATCTGATGCTCTTACAACAAGAATATTCCTCATCTCTCCCATTCCAGTTGGAATAGGAACTCTTACGTATGGATTTGCATCTTGCTTATCTAAGGTTGGAAGAATTCCAACAGTTATACCTCCTTCTGAGCATGCTCCACGACAGGCTGCTTCCATAACTCCCTTAAGCCCTCCTGTGATAAGTATAAGGCCATTCTTAGCTATAAGCCTTCCTAAATCTTCTGCCAATCTTAAAAGTTCATCATCTGCTTTGCCGGCACCAATAACTCCTACTGTTTTCATCTTAACTCAAAGATGGTAACTCCATCACCTCCTTCCTCGTGATCACCTTTTCTGAAACTTTTGACTAAGGGATGCTCCTTTAGATAGTCTCTTATGGCATCTCTTAATACACCCTTGCCAACACCATGTATTATTATCCCTACTGATAAATCTGCTAACAAAATATCGTTAATAAATCTTTCAAGCTTAGATACTGCCTCATCAACTCTTAATCCTCTAACGTCAACTTTTATGTCTACTTTTTCAAACTCTTCAGATTTTTCAAATCTAAAAGATTCTTCAGTTTTTATATCTTTATGAATTTTTTCAAGCTCATCGAGGTCTGCTTCAATCTGAAGTTTATCTGTCTGAATCTTTACTTTGCTACCTTCTATACTTAAGACTCTTCCTGAAAGATTTAAACTTCCTACTTTTACATAATCGCCAACTTTTATTATCTCTGAAAGTTTATTTTCTTTTTTGTAAAACTCTGAAGACAACTCATAGAGCTTTTTTGAAATCTCCTTAAGTCTCTGTTTATCAGCTTTTTTGGCCTCTTCATAAAGTCTACTAATTTCTTTTTTCATTTTACTAATAAATTGCTGTGCCTCCTCTTTTGCCTGTTCAATTGTCTTTTTTCTTTTTTCCTCAATCTTCATAATTTCATTCCTTATTCTCTCCCTATCTTTTAAAATCTGGTGCTTTAGCTCTTCCAGCTCCTTTAGCTTTGTTTCATACTCTGATTTTACTAATTCAAGCTCTTTTACAATCTCATAAATTCTCGTGTCTTCTGTACCTTTTAACTCATAAGCTTTCTTTAGAATTCTTTCTGGAAATCCATATTTTTTAGCAACATATAAAGCATAAGAGGGAGCTATGACTCCCTTTTCTAATTTATATAGAGGAGTCATTGTTTTTTCATCAAAAAGCATTGATGCAACTTCCATTGTTTCTTGAGTAGCTGCAAAGATTTTAACTTTGCTCAAATGTGTTGTAGCAACAGTAAGAGCACCTATACTACTTAACTCATCAAGTATCGCACAGGCAAGTGCTGAGCCTTCCTCTGGATCTGTATTTGTACCTATCTCATCAAGAAGAATTAGACTTTGAGAGTCTGCTTTATCAATAATCTCTTTGATTTTCATTAGATGAGATGTAAAGCTTGAAAGATGCTCTTCAATACTACCTTCATGATATAAATCAACATAAATAGAGTTAAAAAAAGGAATTACTGTAGACGGATTTGCAGGAATAGGAAGGCCAGACAAAGCCATAGCTGTCAGTAAACCTATTGTCTTAAGTGCTACTGTTTTACCACCTGCATTAGGTCCTGTAATAAGTAAAACTTTTTTATCACTTAATTCAAGATTTAAAGGAACCACACTCTCCTTTGACAGTAGCAGTATAGGATGTCTTGCATCTACTAAACGGTAATATCTTTTCTCCGTAAGCTCTGGTACATTAGCTTTAAATCTTTGTGCAAATTTATATATTGCGTTCAATCTGTCAAAATAAACAAGAAGATTGAAGTATCTTTCAATCTTTTCACTCTCTTTAAAGATACTATAAGAGAGTTCTTTAAGAATCCTTATTTCTTCAACTCTCTCTTCAACTTTAAGCTCTTCAACTCTTTTTGAAAAAGCTGTTATCTCTTCGGGCTCAATAAAAGCTGTCTCACCAGACCTTGAAATATCATGTAGTATCCCTTTTATCTGTCCTTTTGAATCCATTCTTACAGGAATTACCCATCTATTATTTCTCTTTGTAATAAATCTGTCCTGTAGAAATACTTCCACATCTGGACGACTGATTATTTCTTCTAATTTAATCTTAATTCTTTCTTCAGTAATCTTTATCTGTTTTCTCAAATACTTAAGCATTTGCGAGGCTGAATCAAGAAGATTCCCCTCTTCATCTACTGTTAAATCAAGCTTTCTTAAAAGAAAGCTTATATCTGAGAAAACAAACTCTCCTAAAAACTCTTTTATTCTTTTATTTATAACTTTATATTTTTTTAGCTCATCAATGAAGATTATAGTTTTCTCTACTAATTTTAAAACCTTTAAAAATTCTGCAAGTTCAGAAGGCTCAAAAAATACTCCCTCTTTTTTTGCTTTTTCAATTAAATTAGTTATATCAGGAAAAAAAGAAATAGGAAACTGATTGCCTTTGTCAAAAAACTCTCTAATTTCAGAAAACTCTTCTAAAAGTATTTTTGCATCTTCTATTTTCTCACAGGGATAAAAACTCTGAATAGTTTTTACTGTTGCCTCTGAATGAGAGTAATCTTTTATAAAACTCAGAATTTTATAAAAATCTAAATCCTGAAGAGTTCTATTTACCTTCAATCAAACTCTCCAAAGCCTTCTTTCTTTCTTGAAGAATTTTTAAAAGCTTTTCAATTTGATATAAAATCTCTTTTTTTGCATCTGATGTTAGCTCTTGCCCCCTTTCTTTTATTTCTTTAAGTCTGTCTTTCAGGGTCTCTGCAAGCTCTTCAACTTCACTGTATAGATTCTCAACCGCCTTCTTAGTCTTTTTTCTTAGCTCTTTAGCCCTTTTTTTAATTTCCCTTCTTGTTTCTTTTCCAGATTGAGGTGCATAAAGAAGTGCTACTGTAGCACCAATAACTCCTCCTATAAGAAAGGCTCCTATAATTTTTAATTCTGGTCTCATTTCTAATCCTCCTAAATTTAATTACTTTAATTTTAACACTTTTTTGAGTATAATAATTAATTAAAAATGGGAGGTGCTATTATGCTTTCTAAAATACCTTTTTCAATGGAGAATTTAACAAAAGAAGACATTAACAGACAAATTTTGAGAATCGGATTAATTGCTGAGTTAGATGCTATCAATCTTTATGAGCAACTTGCAGCTTTAACAAATGATGAAAATATTAAAACAATTTTCCTTGACATAGCAAGAGAAGAAAAAACTCACGTAGGTGAGTTTTTAACACTTCTTCTTATGAATGATGAAGAACAGGAAGACGAGCTTGAAGAGGGTAAAGAAGAGGTAGAGGAACTTTTAGAAGAAAAGGAAGAAGAGTAATTCATAACGTTACTAATACAATCATAATGTATAAAATATAAAAAACACCTGAAAATATTAAGAGAAAAGGAGGAACTCTTCTTCTTAAGAGAGTTCCTCCTAAAATAATTAAACTTATAAACAATACTAAACAAGCACTTAGAAGTGCATAACCTTTTATATTCCATTCAGTAAAAAGAATTCCTATAGCAACTGGAAAAGTTGACTGAAAAACCATAGCACCTGTTACATTTCCTATTGCAAGCGTATCTCTGCCCTTCAAAGTCCAAATTATAGAATTAACCTTTTCTGGAAGCTCTGTTGCAACTGGAGCTACTAACAAAGAGAATATCAATGGGTCAAAATTAAAACTCTCTGAAAGCTTCTGTAATGCTTTCACAAATCCTTGCGCACCCTCAATCATTACAAAAACTGCAATTAATATTTGTAAAGACGTCAGTAAGCTTTTGAATCTTGATATTAATGGGATTCTTTCCAAAAATCTTTCAAAATGCAGCTTTTCTTCTTGTATTATTTCTTTACTTGAACTTTTTAGGGTTTTGTAAAGATAGAAAACATATCCAAATATTAATAACATAACTACAATAAAAGCTTTTTCTACAACCATTGGTAAAAATATACCACACGAATACATTAAAATAAAGAATATTAAATCTCTCTTTACAGTTGAAATCTCTATATCAAACGAAAACTCTCTTCTTTTTAAAATACTACTTAAAAAACCTGTCAGTCCTATAAGAAAAAAAGCTAAGGTAGACAGCATAAATGGAGCTCCCAGTATGGCACCAACTCCTATTGAATGACCTGCTTCACCCTTATGAAGTAAAATTGCTACCAGAGGTAAAATTGTCTCTGGAAGAGCTGTTCCCATCGCTGCTAATATACTACCAGCTACTGCTTGAGTTAAAGAAAATCTTTTAGCAAAAACTTCTACTCCATTAGTAAAAATCTCTGCACCAACTAAAATTAAAACAAGATTTACAAATAAAATTAGAATCTCAACAGTCATAAATAAAAATTATAATCGGATACCCTAAAAACAGGCAATTGCTACAACTTATATTGGCAAAACGGCTATTTGACGAAATATTAAAAGCTACGTTATACTTAAAAAAATTTATAAACTTAGTTTTCGCTATGAAATTACTTAAATTAGTCGTGTTATTACTTTTTATCCTGCCTCTTTCCTGCAGTAAAATACAGGAGGAAAAAAGTAGTCAAGCTAAATTTGTTGAAAATAGAGAACCTATAGTTATTGGTACACTCCCTGAGGAGTCTCCAAGAGTAATATATGAAAAACTTTATCCCCTAAAAAGATTAATATCTGATAAAATTCAAATGCCCGTCGTTATAGAAATAGCAAAAGATTTCAAAGATTTAGAAAATAAGATAAAAAAAGAAAAAATCCATCTTCTCATAGTGGATCCTGCCACATACTGTGAACTTAAATGGCTTCTTAAAGGAAAAATCCTACCTTTAGTTAAACCTGAGGGCGGAAAAGCTGAGACAAGAAGTGTGTTTGTAACAAAAGACGGTAAAGGTATTGAAAAAATATTTGACTCTCTTGGGAAAAAACTCGCTTTAGGAGAGGAAAAATCCTCCTTTAGTTATTTAATTCCTCTTTCAATGCTTAGAGATGTAGATATCTCTATAGGAGATTTTAAATCTGTTGATATGCTTGGGAAAGAACAAAGAGTCGCTCTCTCTGTGCTTATTGGTGACCATGATGTAGGTGCGATGAGTGAAACTACAGCAACCAAGTATATTAAGGATGGATTAAAAATAATAAGATACTCTGAACCGACTCCAAGATTTTTAATTGCCTATTCAGATACTTTAAAGAAGGAGGAAGTAGAAAAAATAAAGGATGCCATTATTCACAAATCAAATGAAGAAGTCTACAGATCAATGGAAGTGGAAAGATTTATCTTAGCAGAGGATAGAGATTTTGATTACATAAGAGTGCTCATAAAAAATCTTAAAGGCTCTGACTATACTGAGTATGGACCCAAAACTATTAAAGTTGCGATACTGCCTCTTTATAGTCCTTTAACTATATATAAAAGATATGACCCACTTATGAGATATCTATCGGAAAAAACAGGCTATGAATTTAAGTTATTTATCCCAAAAAATTTTGAGGAGTTTATTCAAATTGTAAGCGAAGGTAAAGTCCATTTTTCCTACCAAAATCCATATGTTTTTTCAATAATATCAAAGAAATATCCTATAAAACCACTTGCAATAACAGTTGGTGAAGACTGTACTACTGAGGAGGGAGTATGCGGTGATGAAAAATTCAGAGGCATAATAATTACAAGAAAAGACAGTGGAATAAATAAACTTGAAGACCTTAAAGGGAAAAGAGTAATGATTGTCTCTCCCACTTCAGCTGGTGGTTATCTCTCACAAAAGCTTTATCTTGAGAAAAAAGGTTTTAATCTGCAAAGGGATTTTAAATTAATAGATGCAAAAAGACAAGAGAAAGTCATTATTGGAGTTTACAAAGGAGAAGCTGACGCCGGATTTATAAGAGAGGCTGCCTTAAGTGTATGGGCAAATGAGGTAGATATCTCAAAGATAAAAATTCTTGATTATGGAGAGTACCTTCCCAACTGGCCCTTTGCAGTGGTTAACAACAAAAATCAGGAACTAACTGAAAAAGTAAAGAGTCTTATTACAAAACTTGATAATCCTCTAATTTTAAAGAGTGCTAAGATAAAAGGTTTCAAAGAAGTAAAAAATGAGGATATATTATTACTTAAAAAATTGGGCAATTAAAAACCTACTAAAAAATACTCAAAGATTAAGTATTAGATGGAAAATATTTTTCTCCTTTCTCTTAATCTTTTTAATACTTATGTTATCTACAAATCTTTTAATTTTAAATTATCAAAGAAAATCATTGAAAAATCAAATAAATATAAATCTTTCAGTAGCACTTGATAACCTATCTAAAGAAGTTATAGACAATCTTATCTTTTTTGATCCTTTAGCCATTGATGAGAAAATCTCTTTAGCTATGAGCAATCCTGGTATGGAGTATATTATGGTGACAGATAGAAATGGTAGAGTTATTGGACATAGCATTAAAAGTCACCTTGGAAACTTGTTAGAACCGGATTTTAGAAAATGGCAGAAAACGGACTCAGAAGGGATTCTCCATATAAATTTACCAATAGGTATAGGAGATAGCTTCTTTGGAATTTTAAGAGCTGGTATTTCAGAAGATAAAATTGCATTATATATAGAAGAAAATATAAAAGATCTCAAAAATTATATTTATATAATCAGTTTTTTATCCTTTTGTCTTACTGTAATTTTATCTTTTATGCTTTCTAGAACTCTGATAAAACCCTTACAAAGGCTAAAAGACAAGATGCTAAGTATTCAAACTGATAAACTTGAACTATGTGAAAATCCGACAAATGTTCTATGCAAAGATGTTTTTAAATGTGAAAAAACCGACTGTCCTGCTTATGGAAAAGAAAGATGTTGGTTTATAAAGAAAGCAGAGGAAAACTGTAAAGAATTCCATAAAACTGACTGCAAAAACTGTGAGGTATACAGAAGCTCTTGTGGAGATGAAATTGGATATCTTATAGAAACATTTAATGAGATGATTATAAAATTGAAACACTCAATTGAAGAACTTGATAAGACAACAAAAGAAAAATTGAAACTGGAAAAATCTTCTGCTATAGCAGAAATGGCAATGATAGTTGCGCATGAAATAAAAAATCCACTTAACGCAATTAAAGCATCTACTTCTTATCTTAAAGCAAACTTTCAAGGTGAGGTTTTAAAAGAGTTTCTTACAATTATTGATAGAGAGACAGAGAGGTTAAATGAGCTTATTACAAGCTTTTTGTCTTATGCAAGACCTCTACCTATTAAATATGAAAGGGGAAATATAAATAACATAATAAAAGATGTTATAAAACTTGTTGAAACAGAGATTAAAGAAGGAGAAAAAATACTCAGCACCGAGCTTGATACATCTATACCGGAGTTTTATTTTGACCATCATCAGCTAAAACAGGCGATACTAAATCTTTTAGTAAATGCTATTGATGCTACAACAAAGGGCGATATAATTTCAATTAAAACCGAGAAAGCTGACGGAAAAGTAAAAATAATAATAAGAGACTCAGGAAGTGGAATACCTGAAGAGTTAATAGATAAGATATTTGAGCCCTTTTTTACAACAAAAACAACTGGCTCAGGACTTGGACTTGCATGTGTAGACAGAATTATAAAAGATCATCAAGGAAATATAGTTGTAAAAAGTAGATTAAACGAAGGGACAGAATTTACAGTAGAGTTGCCCTTAAGGGAGGAATAAGTGGCAAACATTTTATATATAGATGATGAAATAAGTGCTTTGAGGGCAATTTCAGCTATTCTTAAAAAAGAGGGATACTCTGTTTATACAGCCACCACTGCAGAGGAAGGCATTAACATTCTTAAAAACTTTACTGTTGACTGTGTGCTTCTTGACTATAGACTACCGGGAATGGATGGGATAGATTTATTAAAATGGATGAAGCTTAATGAAGTATCAATACCAACAGTGATGCTTACAGCCTACGGAACTATTGAGAAGGCTGTTGAAGCAATGAAACTTGGTGCTTATCACTATCTTATAAAACCCATAGATACTCAATTACTCTTAAATATACTAAAAGAGGCAATTGAAAAATCAAAAGGTATTAAAAAAATACAGACATCAGAAACACCGTTTCCAGAAATAATTAGTAAAAGTAAGGCGATGCAAGAGGTCTTCTATATAATGCAAATGGTTTCAGAGAGTAATGCAAATGTTCTAATTACAGGTGAGTCTGGAACAGGTAAAGAGCTTGTAGCAAGAGCAATTCATAGAAAATCATTGAGAAGCTCAAAGCCTTTTGTAGTAGTTGATTGTACTACAATACCTGAAAATCTTCTTGAATCAGAGCTTTTTGGACATGAAAAAGGAGCCTTTACCGGTGCAACTGACAGAAAAATAGGACTAATTGAACTTGCCCACGAAGGTACTCTCTTTCTCGATGAAATTGGTGAGTTACCTATGTCTTTACAAAAAAAACTTCTTAGATTTCTTCAAGAAAGAGAAATTCAAAGAATAGGAAGCACTCAAAGAATTAAGATAGATGTAAGAGTAATATCAGCCACTAATAAAGATCTTGAAACAGCAGTAAAAGAAGGAAACTTCAGAGAAGATCTTTACTGGAGGCTTAATGTAATAAGAATAAATCTTCCTCCACTCAGAGAAAGAAGGGAAGATATACCCCTGTTAGTCAACCATTTTTTATATAAGTTTTCAAAGGAAAATAATAAACCTATCCCGCAGATTGAATCAGATGTAATGGAGTTATTAATAAACTACGATTGGCCAGGAAATGTGAGAGAACTTGCCAATGTTATTGAAAGAGCTGTTGTTTTATCACCATCAGGCCTAATATCAATAAAGTATTTGCCTAAGAAACTACAGGAAAAATGGGTAACTCCTAAAGAAGACTCTCTAAATCTTCTTGAAATTGAAAAATCTGTTATTTTGAAAGCACTAAACTCAACTGGTTGGAATCAAACTAAAGCAGCTGAAATATTAGGAATTTCAAGAAAACAACTTCGCACCAAAATGAAACACCATGGACTTCTACCACAGTTTGAAGAAGAAAAATAGAATCAAATCTGGCAAAACTCCGACTAATAATAGAAATATACAACAGAGTAAAGCTAAGGCAAGAGTAATATTATTTTTGTTATACTTAAAATTTATAGGAGCATCCTTATAAAGATAAAAAACCACTCTTAGGTAGTAAAAGGCAGACAAAATACTCATTAAAAGTGCAAAAAAAACTAGCTCACTGTAGCCGGCAGAAAAAACATTTTTAAAAAGATTAAGTTTTACCACAAATCCTGCTGTAGGAGGTATTCCTGTAAAAGAGAAAAGTATTATTATAAGACAGAGAGCAACTATAGGATTGTATTTGCCAAGACCATAATATTTATTGAGAGTTTCTTCCTTTATTGATATTATTACAGCAAAAATTCCTATATTCATAAATACATAAACTATCAAATAGGGAATAAGAGACAAAACAATTAAATTATCGCTGAGTAAAAATGCCATAAACATATATCCTGAATGAGCTATAGATGAATATGCAAGCATTCTCTTTAAATTTGTTTGCCTAAGAGCTAAAAGATTTCCTAAAAACATTGAAAGGCTTGAAAGAATTATTATCAAACCTTCAGGCTTTGTTTGTAGAGAAAAGGACAGAAAAATATTAATCAACGCCGAAAAAACTGCTACTTTGGGCGCTGTAGAAAAAAAAGCTGTTACAGAAGTTGGAGCGCCTTGATATACATCTGGAGCCCATGCATGAAAAGGAACAAGAGAAAGCTTAAAAGCAAAGGATGCGACAAGGAAAAGAACTCCTAAACTGAAAGAAAAATCTTCTACTTTCATTGATCTAAGAATCTCATAGGAGGTACTGCCTGTTATACCATAAAGAAAGGCTATGCAGGCAAGAAGAAGCACAGAGGATAATGTGCCAAGAATAAAATACTTTAAACCTGCCTCTACACTTACTCTTTCTTTTTGATAAAATCCTGCAAGAGTGTATAAAGCTAAGGAAAAAGTCTCCAAAGAAAGATAAAGAATAAGTAAATCATTGGCAACAATCATAATATTCATACCAAATAAAGATATTATTAAAAGAAAAAAATACTCTGCTGCTTTGTTTACATTTTTCTTTAGATCTTCGTAAGACAAGACAAGCACCAGTAAACCTATAGTAAAGATAAATACTCTCATCAACTGTTTATACTCACTTATTTTCACAGCCTCTGCTGAAAATTCCCTGTGATTAAAACAAACAACAGCAACTGCAAGGGAGACAGCAAAAGTTAACAAACCAAATATCCATAAATGTTTACTTTCTCTCCTTATGAAACCATAACAGAAAGTTATAACTCCCAAAACAAATAGAGTTATCTCAGGTAGTAGTAGCAAGTATTGAGTCATACTTTGCCTCCAAAAGATATGATATTTTTTAGTCCTAATAGAACAAAATCCGGATTTAGACCAAGATATATGGATATAAGGAAAAACAAAAGTAAAATAAGAAATTCCCAAGAACTAACATCTTTAACATAGTAAGACATCTCTGCAGCAGGCTTTCTTAGAAAAACTCTGTAGAAAAACCATGCCAAATATAAAACCCCTAAAGCAACACCAAACACACTGAAAAAACCAAGATAGATATTTTCTTTAAATATGCCGCTTAAAAGTAAAAGTTCTCCATTAAAGTAGTTAAGCCCTGGGAATCCAGCCATTGCCATTATTAGAGCAAAAGTAAAGAATGTGAGTGCAGGAACTCTCTTTGAAAGACCACCAAATTTTTCCGAATCAAAACTCTGTGTTTGTCTCTGTAATAGCTCTGCTATGTAAAAAAATCCTGCAGAGAGTAATCCATGGTTTATACTTTGCAGTAATGTACCTTGATAACCCAAGATGTTTCCAGTAAATACTCCAGCAGTAATCATTCCTATATGGCTAAGGCTCATATAGGAAAACATAATCTTCGTATTCTTAGCAGTAAGTGCTACAAATGCAGAGTAAATAAAAGAAAAAACACATAAAGCAATAATCCAATTAGAAACTAAAGAGACTGTATCACTGAAATAGGGAGCTATCCTAAGAGTACCATATACTCCCATTTTACTAAGCACAGAAGACATAAATATTGTCATAGGCATAGGAGCTTCATAGTAGGCCTCTCTTAACCATCCATGTAGAGGAACAATAGGAATTTTAACAAAGAAGGCTAATAAAAAACTTATAAAAAGTAACATTTTAGATTGAGCAGTTAAACTCAATTGGCTTAAACTGTCAAATCTAAACCCACCTCCATAAAAATATACAGCAATTATAGCAATAAAGAGAAAGAGACTGAATCCGAAAGTATAAAGTAAAAATTTAAGTGAAGCTTCATATGCATTCCTTCCACCCCATCTTTGAATTAACAAAACAGAAGGTATAAGCATTGCTTCATAGAAGAAAAAGAATTGTAAAAAGTTAGTGGACATAAAAAAAGTATTCACAAAAAAAGAAAGTAAGAGTAGCAAAGCCATGTAGGATGATAATTTTTCTTTAATTGTCTTGGCAGATAAAACTACAGCCACAGTTGTAATTAGTGTGGTGAGAAGAACAAAAGGTGCATTTATATGATCAAATCCTACAGAAAAATCAAGATTCCATGCAGAAATCCATCTATAGGAAAAAATGAATTGAAATTCCCTCTTTGTCCTGTCTAAGTTTAGATAGTAAAATAAAGCGATTAAAAAGGAAAAAAGAGAAAGGCTTATTGCAACTAAATTAACTAAAAACCTTTTTCTAATCATCCAAACTAAAATTGCTCCAATAAGTGGAAGCAATAAAATTAACTTAACTCCCAACATAAAAAAACACCTAAAAGAGTAGATAAATTAAAAGTGCCAATCCTAAAAAACTTAACATATACATAGCATAATCCTGTATTCTTCCTGTATGGAAAATAGCTAAACTGTCACTAAAATTTTTCGCTAAGTTGGAGAAAAAATTAGGAATTCTGCTCATTTTTACTCTTTCGTAGTTGGAAACTTTATGACTTAGGGGTAATACCACTAACTCTATTATCCATCTCCAAATCCTGTTTACTAAACCGTATTCTACTGAAGGAACCGTTTTGTTAAAATAATTCACCGTTAAGATCGCTCCTTTCCTGTAAAACCAGTCCATATCAAGATTTATATAGGGCTTAGGCTTTAGTTTTTTAAGAAAAATCAAAAAAACAACTCCAGTAAAACCGAAAATAGCAAGAGTATCAAGAATGTGCTGGGCTGTGTAGGGCTCATAATCCATCGGATAAGGTAAATACTGATAAAAAGTTTTCGGAAAGATACCTATTAAAATACATAAGCCAGATGTTATAACCATAGCAATTTTCATATTTAGGGGAGTTTGTCTCACTGAATAATCTGTTTTCTTGTCTGAAAAAAATGTGTAATATCCCATCTTACAAACAATGCTTATAATCGTCCCACAAGTAGCTACATTAAGCATTAAATAAGCAAAAAAATTCTTTATTTCACCTGCTGCTGAGACAACAGGTGCTTTTCCAATAAATCCATTAGTAAGAGGAAAACCTGCGATAGAAAAAGCGCCTATGAAAAAGCTTATAGCAGTGACTGGAGCATACTTGGCAAAACTACCAAGTTCAGTCATTTTTTCCTTTCCAGTAGCATATATTACTGCTCCTGCTGACATAAAAAGTAAACATTTATAAAGTATATGATTAAATGCATGGGATGCAGAACCATTCAGTCCTAAGCTAATTACTCCAAGTCCTACTCCTGCAACCATATATCCAACCTGACTTACTATGTGATAAGAAAGAAGTCTTCTTAAGTTATTCTCAAGAAGTGCATAAATAACTCCATAAACAGCCATTATTGAGCCAAAATAAATAAGAATCTCCGCACCTGGAAATCCTCTAATAAGAGCATAAACTGCTGCTTTTGTAGTGAAAGGATTAAGAAAGACACTTCCATAAATTGTAGCAGAGGGATAAGAATCAGGAAGCCATGCATGAAAAGGCGGAACTGCTGCACATAAAGCAAAACCTACAAGAATAAACCACCAGAAAGCCTCATTTGAATAACTCATAAAAGAGGAAAACTCTATACTTCCTGTTTTATATATAAAGATTACTATGCCTACAAATAGTGAAAGACCTCCTACTATATGAACAAGTATATATCTGTATCCAGCATCTATTGCTTCCTTTGTTCTTTGAGACCATATAAGTAAAACCGCGCAGAAGGAAAGCATCTCCCAGAAAAGATAAAAACTAAGAAGATCAGCAGCAAAACTTACACCTAATGAAGCTCCTGTATAAAGCAGTCCAGCCATCTGCTGAATCCAATCATCTATGTGACAGCAGTAGATTATCCCAATTAATCCAATAAAACTAAAAATAGAGGCAAAAAGAAGACTTAAACTGTCTACTCTTACAATAGGAGAAATATTCACACCAAATAGATTTACAGAGCCATAAAATCCTTGTTCTGCCATAAGTGTAAGGGAAAACCCCAAAGTAGCTATCAACACACTGTATGGACCTCTTAAATTTTTTGGTATAACTGGTAAAATAAGTGAAGCAAAAATGAGTACTAATCCCGGATGTATAAAATCAGTCATAGTAGTCTTCCCTCTTTGTGATAACTTTGCTTAAAGATTTAGCAACAATCACAACAAATAAACTTCCTAAAAAGCCTAATATAGCTCCAAAGGCAGGAATTTCCTCAATTTTAAAATATCCATGCCCGAGATGCATAAGCTTAAGAAGCACTATTTCAAGAAGTACTATAGTTACACAGACTATATAGAGAATTCTCCTATACATTATCCTCTCTTTATAATTTCTATAAGGAAATTTGGATAGATACCTAATAAAACCGTTAAAAGAGCAGTTAGTAAAAGAGGAATAGCACAAAAGTAGTTCTCCTTGACACCATACCATCTCTGTGATGAAGTTGGCTTTTTAAAAAATGCTCTATAAGAAATCGGAAGAAAGTAGACCGCATTCAGAAAGGAGCTTAATACAAAAACTCCTAATAGTTCAAACCTCTCTATCTGCAAAGCTCCCAAAGCAAGATAGTATTTACTGATGAATCCAGCAAAAAAAGGAATACCTATCATGCTTAAGGTAGCAAGAAAGAAGGAAAACATAGTAATCGGCATTACTCTTCCAACTCCATCAAGTTCACTTATTTTCTTTATATGTGTTGAAACATAAACTGAACCAGCCACAAAAAACATGGTTATTTTTGAAAAAGCGTGCATACTTATATGAATTAATCCCCCGAGCACTCCTAAAGGAGAAAACATAGCAACTCCGATGAGTATATAGGAAAGATTCGCTACTGTAGAAAAGGCGAGTCTTGCCTTGAAATCATCTCTTGTAAGCGCCACAATAGAGGCAGCTATGATAGTAAAACCTGTAATAAAAAAGATTAAATCCTGTACTCCCAGAAGTTTTATAGTGTTTTCACCATAAATATTAAGAAAAACTCTTGAAACACTGAAAACTCCTGCTTTTACCACAGCCACTGCATGCAACAGTGCACTTACAGGTGTTGGGGCTACCATTGCTGCAGGAAGCCAGCTATGAAGCGGCATCACCGCTGACTTATTAAAACCGTATATAAAAAGAAATAGCAGAATCTGAAGAAATAGTTTGTTGTTGTCAACTATCTGGGAAGTAAATATTCCACCGTCTTTAAAATCAAGAGTCCCGGTAAGAATATAAGTAGTAACTATCGCAGCAAGAAGAAAAATTTTTGCTGTTCCCAAGAGATATACAACATACTGTCTTCCACCCTCAAGTCCCTCTCTGTCTTCCCGATGAGCAACCAAAGGATAAGTAACAATAGTCAATGCTTCATAAAATATAAACATAGTGAATAGATTTCCTGCAAAAGCTATTCCCATTGCAGAGCTTAAAGAAAGAGCAAAACAAGCAAAATATCTAGTTTGAGAATGCTCATTTAATCCTCTCATATATCCAATTGAGTAGAAAGTAGTCAGTATCCAAAGAAAAGAAGCACCTAAAGCAAAGAGTAGTCCTAATCCATCAACTCTAAAAGATAGCTCTATGCCTGGTAAAACTGTAGTAATTTTCAGATATATCTCTTTGTTCTTTAAAAAAGGAGGAATAAGCATTAAAACGAAAGAAAACTTCAGTAAACCCGCAACTACTGATACAAACTCTCTAAGATTGGGATTTCTATCTCCGATAAAGACAATTAAGATAGCTGCAACTACAGAAACCAGAATAGACAAAAGTGGTAGTAGTTCAACCATCTAATCTTTCTCTTAGTTCTCTTAATTCTTCGCTGTCTATACTCTTTTTAAGATTAAAGTAGGCTACTAGAAGAGAAAGCCCAACTGCTACAGAGCCTGCTGTAACCGCTATACTAAAAAGAGCTAAAACATGCCCCCTAATATCATTCATATAGTGTGCCATAGCGACTAACATAAGATTAACTCCTGCAAGCATTACTTCAACAGAGATAAATAAAATAATCATATTCCTACTTATTAAAAGATTTATCAATCCTATGCTAAAAATTAATCCAGCTAATACGAGATATGCCTCAAGAGGTATCATTTTTTCTCCATGCTAATACCGCAACTGCTATCATTGGAATAAGAAGAATAATACCAATAAGAAGCACACCTATAGGATACTCATTGAAAAGTAAGACACCTACTGCCTTGGTATTGCCTATTTCCTGAATATAACTTATAGTATATTTTCCCTTATATTTAGTCTCTATTAAAGAAAAGGCTCCAACTATAACTGCCATTGTAGCAACTCCTATGAGAACTCTACCTTCAAAGATTGAGGTATATCTTTTAGTTGAAGAGAGCTCTTTTGCTCCGAGTAAAAATAAGGTAAAAAGAAACATTACTAATATGGCACCCGCATAAACTATTATTTGAACCATCGCTAAAAACTCGGCATTCAGAAAAAGATATATCACTGCTATATGAAGAAAAAGTAATAATAACCCTAATACTGCATGAACTGGATTTTTCCTTGTAAGTGCCACAATTGAAATTCCTACTGTGGCTATACAAAAATAACCAAATATCAAATAAATCATAGTGCAAACCTCTTTATGAAGGCGGTAATAAAAATATTAATTATTCCTGCTGGAATTAGCACTTTCCATCCAATACTAAGTAATTGGTCAAATCTATATCTGGGAAATGTTGCTCTTATCCAAATGTAAAGAAATATGAAGGCATAGACTTTTATGGCAAACCATACTATGCCAGGAACTTTCTCTAAAAACGGCAGAAAATCAGTAATAAACTTTGGGATTGTCCATCCACCTAAAAAACAGAGGGTACAGATAGATGCCATAACATACATAGCAATATACTCAGCAAGGAAAAACAGCGCATATCTGAAAGCACTATACTCGGTTAAATAACCTGCTACGAGCTCTGTTTCTGCTTCTGGGAGATCAAAAGGTGCTCTGTTGGTTTCTGCAAATGCTGCTATTATAAACACAACAAAACCTATAATCTGAGGTATTGCATATATACCAAAGGCAGTTTTATGTTGAGCATAAACTATCTCTCTTAAATTAAGAGAGCCAGCCATCAATACCACTCCAGCAAGACTTAATCCAAGAGCTATCTCATAGCTTAAGACCTGACTGGCAGAACGAATTCCTCCAAGAAATGAATATTTACTGTTTGATGACCATCCAGCAAGTATTACTCCATAAACAGCAACGGATGCGGAAGCTAAGATAAATAAAACTCCTATGTTTAAGTCGGCAATAATAAAATCTGATGTAAAAGGAATAACAGTGAGATTAATCGTAGTAAAAACTAAAACTACTAATGGAGCTATCTTAAAAAGTAGTTTTTCAGCATTCATAGGAATAATATCTTCTTTGAAGAATATTTTTATAAAATCTGCAATGGGCTGAAGCAGTCCATGAGGCCCTACCTCCATAGGACCCATTCTTGCTTGAGCTCTACCTATAATCTTTCTTTCTGCGTAGGTTGTGTAGGCAACATGAGTTAGTACTATAGCAAAAACAACAAATGTTTTTATTACTAGGCCAAGTAACTCAATCATTAATTAAACTCCGCTTTCAACTATTTCTCTAAATCCTTTCCAAACTTCTTTTCCCTCAATAGGATAATCTTTTCTTAGAGGATATCCTTCCCAATCCTCTGGCATAAGAATCCTTTTTAAATCCGGATGTCCTTTGAATCTTAATCCAAACATATCAAAGCATTCTCTTTCAAGCCAATTTGCGGACTGCCAAAGATCTGAAATGCTTTCTATCTCTGGATCTTCTTCATCAACTTTTACCTTTAATCTAATATACAGCCTTCTCCAAATACTAAAAAGACTATAAACAACCTCAAATCGTGGTTTTTGAGGATAGTAATCAACTCCACAAAGGTCTTGTAGATGATTGAAACCCTGCTCTTCTTTAAGATACTTTATGATTTCTTTTATTTTTTCTTTATTTACAACTACTAAAACCTGCCCTCTGAATTCTTTTATATCAACAATATAGTCATAAAATATTCTCCTTAACTGCTCTGCAATCTTTAAACTTGCCTCAGTTGCTGCCTTTTTTATCTTTTCTGCCATCTGAAAGCTCCTATAAAGATCTCATAAAGATAGCCAAGAAAAATCAAAGCAATAAAGACAATCATAATCCAGAATCCTTCAGAGGACAACTCGCCAAAAGCTACTGCCCAAGGATAAAGAAAGATAACTTCTATATCAAAAACTACAAAAAGTATGGCAATAAGAAAAAAGACTATGACAAATCTATCCTTTGGCTGTCCGCTTGGTGGATTTCCAGACTCATAAGCTATAAGTTTAATGGGATTAAATTTTTTTGGTGCCATAAGTTTATTTATCAATAATCCTCCAAAACCGAAAACAGTAGCCAAAATTATAGCAATAACAACTGGAAGGTATTTATAAGGAATATAGGCTCCTGGCTCCATCTTTTACTCCTTTGTTTTAAAAATAGCTTTAGGTTGTCTTTTACCTACTGGTAGTCTCTCTCTATTAATTCCTGGTAAATACCAGAATTTATTTATATAGTCTCTGCCCTCATACTGTCTTATAAATTCATCCCAATTCTTAAGCAATACCTCTTTGTCAAAATAGTTTTCTTCTCTACTGTAGGAGGCATATTCATAAAACTCTGTTAAGACAATAGCATTTACAGGACAGACTTCCTCGCAGTATCCGCAGAAAATACATCTTAATGCATCTATCTCATATTTTGTTAGACTTCTTGTAGCTGTTTCAGAGTTTATTACATACTCTATATGAATACATTGAGAGGGGCAAACAACCGCACACTTTGTGCAAGCAATACACCGCTCCCTATCTGTTTCAGATTCTCGAACAAGGGCGTGTCTGCCTCTGAATCCAGGTTCAATGGCTCTTTTTTCCTTTGGATAACGAACTGTAACAGGTTTTTTAAATATAGTTTTAAAAGTAAGAGCCATGCCTTTAAATAAGTCAACAAAGAGAATTTTTCTTAAGAGAGTTTTCATCTGTCTGCCTCGCCCATTACTATATCAAGAGTTCCAATTATTGCAATAACATCCGCAAGAAAATGTCCTTCACAGAGTTTTGGAATAGCTGAGATATGAATAAAAGATGGTGCTCTTATACGCATTCTGTATGGCTTTCCACCTCCGTCACTTACAATGTAAAAGCCAAGCTCTCCCTTCGGAGCTTCAACAGCTGAATATATTTCTCCTTTTGGTATAAGCTCTCGTTTTTCATCTAAAAAAGCTATAAATCCACTCCATAGAGAATCTTCTGCTACAAATAAACGCTTTCTTTCAGGTGAAATATCAATATCAATAGCCTTATCTGTGATAATCTCTCCTTTAGGCATTTTTTCGATGCACTGTTTTACTATAAAAACCGACTGTCTCATCTCACGAATTCTACATAAGTATCTGTCATAGGTATCTCCATTTTCACCTAAAGGAACTTCAAACTCAACCTCATTGTAGGCATCATAGGGCATATGTTTTCTGACATCGTAATAAACTCCAGAGGCTCTTAAAGCAGGACCTGTAAGTCCTAAAGAAACTGCCTCTGCTGCTGAGATAACTCCTATATTTTTTGTTCTTGCAATCCATATCCGATTTTCTGTAAGAAGAGTTTCATACTCATCAATGCGGTTAAGCATTGTATCCATAAATTTATAAATCTCATCAAGAACAAAACTGTTTATATCAAATCTTACTCCACCAATTCTTGGATAACTTACTGTAAGTCTTGCCCCACAAATTTTTTCAAAAAACTGAAGTATTTGCTCTCTTTCTCTGAAGGCATAAAGAAACACTGTCATTGCTCCTATATCCAAAGCGTGAGTAGCAAGCCAGAGTAGATGACTGCTTAGTCTTGTAAGCTCAGAAACCACAGTTCTTATAAACTTTGCTCTGGGGGGTGGCTCAATATTTAAAAGTCTTTCAACTGCGAGACAATATCCTATATTGTTAATCATGCTTGAAATGTAATCGAGCCTATCAGTAAGAGTCATTGCTACAGGATAGGTTTTAGTCTCTGAGAGCTTTTCTATGCCTCTGTGAAGATATCCTATATCAGGAGTTATTTTAATTACTCTTTCACCCTCAAACTCACAAAATAGTCTTAATACTCCATGAGTTGCTGGATGATGAGGTCCCATCTGAAGAATAAAGTTCGAATCGGAAAGTTTTTCTATCTCCAGCTTCCCCATCTTTTCTGTTCTTTTATTATTTTTTCCTTTAACTTCAAAACTCCATACATTAATGCTTCTGGTCTCGGTGGACATCCTGGCACATACACATCTACTGGCAAAAACTGATCTACTCCTTGAACAGTACTGTAGGTATTAAAAACTCCTCCTGTACAAGCACAACTTCCCATAGCTATTACATACTTTGGTTCACCCATTTGCTCATATATTCTTTTTAGTATTGGAGCCATTTTATATGTGACAGTCCCTGCAACTATTATTAGATCTGCTTGGCGTGGAGAAGCTCTAAAAAGAACACCAAATCTGTCAAAATCTAAGTGTGAAGCACCTGCTGCCATCATCTCAATAGCACAACAGGCTAATCCAAAGGTAAGGGGCCAAAGAGAGTTTGACCTACCCCAATTTACTATTTTATCTAGAGTGGTAACAATGATGTTTTTATCAATAAAGTGAAGCATATGTATCTTTTACAAATCTTTCTCTTTTAAGCCTTGAAGCCTCATCTGCAGATATAAATCTTAATGCTTTTGTGGTGCATTTTGTTACACAAGCAGGCTTTAATCCCTCATCTACTCTATCCTTACAGTAATCACACTTTACAACTTTGCCTGTCTCAGGATTCCACTGTGGCACACCCCACGGACATGCTGTAATACAAGATTTACAACCTACACAGAGAGCCTGCTCAACAAATACAATTCCATCCTTAGAACGTCGTTGCATTGCACCTGTAGGACAAGCCTTTACACACCATGGCTCTTCACAATGAAAACATGGCATAAAGACAAATCTTTGTCTTGGAAGCCCGCCAACAAGTTTTATCTCTGTTTCAATGATTCTGCAAAGCCTTGGTCCTACAGGAAGCTCATTTTTAGTTTTACAGTGAACCTCACAAGCGTAACATCCTATACAGCGGTCATGATCTTGATATATGTAGTATATGCTCACCCTTTGCCTCCTTCTAAATCTTTCTTACTTTTACAAAGTTCTCAAAAAGTGCACCAGTATGACTTCCATAAGCCATTCTGTCAAAGGCACCTTTAAGAAGTCTGCCTTCATTTAATCCTCTGCCAAAAGACCGACTCTTCCATGGCACCTCATTTTCAAATCCTCTATACATAAACACCACCTCTGGATGAATAAAAGGTGTAACCTTTGCTTTTATTTTTCCTGCATAGTCTTCCGAGGAAACCTCTACCCAATCACCACTTCTTATTCCAAGTTTTGTAGCTACTTTATCATTTATCCATAGCTCATTTTCTGGAACTATTTCATTGAGATACCTATTATTATGAGTTTGAACATGAGTATGAACTGCCATTCTTCCAAAAATCAGCCTAAACTCTCCCTCCTCAATATTTGGTCTTGCTGGATCATGATAATCAAGAAAGTATGGAACCTCTCTTTCTGCCATTTTGCTTGACAGAATCTCTATTTTGCCTGAAGGTGTTTTAAATTTAAGCTCTTCTCTTGAATACATCTTAGGCTCTTTACATAGTGCCACTTGGCCAGTTTTATTAAAATCCTCAATCTTTATTCCTGTCTCCTCAAGTTGATAACTCCATATATCTTCAATACTCTCATAGGGCATATAATCACCAACTCCATAAGCATTTAGGACGCCCTTTACAATCTCCCACTTTGCCTTTGTATCGTAAAGAGGCTTTATTGCCTGACGTCTCATTACAAGAGTAGGCTTGGCACCTCTTTGAAGTCCGATTATATCATCTCTTTCCAGATAAGTAGATTCAGGCAAAATAACATCTGCATACCAAGAAGTTGCAGAGTAGTTTACATCTACTGTTACAAGGAGATCTAATCCATTAAGTATTTCCTGTATGTCTTTTTGAGTTACTCCTGCAAAAGGATCATAACGAACTACAAATAGAGCTTTTATAGGATAGGGCTTAGCTGTTTTTATTGCTTTAAAAAGGTGTAATATGTGCCCTGCTCCATCATAAAGAAAGCCCTGACCTTCCTCAGCCTCTACTCTTTTTTCTTCTGAAGCAGGTATTCTATCAAGAAGACTTTTAATTCCTCTTGCTCCCACCTCTTTTGGTGTTTTTGCTAAAATAAGCCCACCTTTTTGTTCAATGCTTCCAAGAAGAGCATTAAGAATGATTACTGAGCGAGCAAAATAAAAGGCATCCATATATCTTGCTGCAAACCAACCAGGATAAATTATTACTCTCGGTTTTGCAGCACCTAAAGCTCTTGCAAGATTAATAATCTCATAAGCAGGAATTCCTGTTTCCCTTTCTGCCCATTGAGGAGTATAGTTTTTTATAAAATCTTCAAGCTCTGTTATTCCTGAGACAAATCTATCAACGAACTCCTTATCAAAAAGATTTTCTCTAAGAATCACATGGATAAGAGCAAGATTTAAAGCGTAGTCAGTGCCAGGTCTTATTTGAAAATATCTCGTAGCTTTTGTTGCTGTCTTAGATACTCTTACATCTATATAAGTCAACTCTGCTCCATTTTCAAGAGCCCTTATAATATTGTTTACCTCCCTTACACCCAAGGCCTCTACAGCATTTCTTCCATAAAAGACCATGTGTTTAGTATTAGCAAAGTCATAGCTAACTTCTGGTCTTCCATATCCAAGAAGAGTTTGATAAGCCAAGTCCACATTTTTTCTACAAAAATCATCATGACTGAAGTAGTTAGGAGAACCTAAACCTCTTACGATAAGTCTCTGTATCTCACCAAAGAGCCCTGCACCCCTGTCTAAAAGTGCTACAGCTTTTTTGCCGTACTGGGACTGTATTTCTTTAATCCTTTCAGCTACATAGGTAAACGCCTCATTCCAACTTACTCTTTTAAACTGTCCTGAACCTCTCTGACCAGTTCTTATCATAGGATACTGAAGCCTTTCAAAGTCATAAAGAAGAGCAACTCCTGCAGAACCCCTAGCACAGAGACTTCCCTCCATGCCAGGAACATAAGGATTTCCCTCTATCCAAGTTACTCTTCCATCTGTTACTTCAACACGGATAGGACATCTAACAGAGCACATCCCACAATAACTAAATACCGAGCTTTTCATATTTAACCCCTTTTAAATTTTAGAAAACACCTAAAAGTTGCAAAGCTAAAATTGTAAGTCCCACACAAGCAACTCTTTTTACAATTATTGGATTAAGCCTTTTAGCTATTCTTGGACCTATATATCCACCAAGAATCGCACCAGGAAACATTAACAGGAAAAAGATTAGATCAAAGTTTCCAAAACCATAATGTCTAAAGGAACCCATAAGGGTATTAAAGAATATAGCAAGCAGAGAACTACCAACAATAATGTACATAGGAAGCCTCAGTCCAACAGCCATAAGTGGAACCATAAAGGGTCCTCCACCAAATCCAAACATAGAGGATGCAACTGCTATTAGAAATGCTCCAGGTATGCCAATAAAAAGATTTACTTTAAACTCTTGTCCCCAAAATTCAACTTTCATAGTTTATTTACCTCCTTCTTGTTTTTTCTTGGCTGCTTCTATAGCTCTTCTTTGATACTCTCTCAGTATAGCTTGTTCTTTCTTATTTTTCTCGATATATTTTGGAGTTGTCTGCCAAAGCATCAAAGCAGCAAGAATCAATAAAATCCAACCAAACAGGAATTTATATTGCTCAAGAGTAATAAGCTCAGTAAGCTTAGGACCTATAAATCCTCCAGCTAACATAGCAAGTCCTAATGTGATCCCAAGTTTAAAGCTGATGAATTTTATTTTGGAGTAGTTATATATACCACTGCCTTGGGAAAAAAGAACTGTAGGCATGACTGTTCCTGCAACAACTGTATGAGGTAATCCCATCATTACAAGGACTGGATTGAGAATGAAACCTCCCCCTGCTCCCATCAAAACACCAAAAGTAGTGATTGCTACTGTAAGTAAAAAGGGAACAAACAAATTAATAGTTCTTCCTGCATTATTAAGATATACACTAGGAAAGCCTATTGAGTTTTCAAATGTAGCTGTCTCACTCTTTGTATCTTTGTCAACCTTTGCAATCACATAGTATTTGCCAGGAGGTGCATTAGACGGAAGCTCAATTGGAGCTTTATATGTTCCATCAGGAGCTATATCAACAGTTGCCTTAAATACTACTGGCAACTCTCTAAATTTTGCCTTCACAAGCTGCATAGCTCTTCTTTTATTTTCAGTTTTATCCATCGGAGGAAGAAGCTCACCACGGGATCCTATTATGCTTGCCCACAGAGTGGTTTGATATCGGTCAATTTTTGCTTGTGCTGGTGCTTCAAATACAGCTGTAGCACCTGTGTTTCTTAATACAGTAGATACACTCCATTTTCTTCCAAGTTTTTTTTCTGCTTCAAGCACATCACTAAACTCCTTAGGAACGAGAAGATTATAAAAGGCTGGCATCTCATCAGTCATGTAGAAGATATATGGTCTTTTGCCTGTCTCTTTATCTATATCGGCATCAAGTCTTGCAGCTCTTACCCTTTCCTCTGTCCAGACTTCTATATATACTGGTTTACCTTCTGGAGCCTTACCACTTACAATTACTGTGCCACCGTTTTTTAATGTTTTTTTGTCAAGTTGAATAGTAACTTCTGGTTTTTGCTGTTGAGCCTGAGCCTCTTGAGGCTGTGCCTTTAGTATCTCGGGCTGAATAGTTATTAATGTTATGATAGTTAAAAGAGTTAAAATCTTCACACTCATACAAACCTCCTTTTAGAGGGCATGCTTTAAGCATGCCCTCCACTTTAATTAGTAAGCACCTGCTGCTTTTGCAGCATTAATTACAACATTGAAATCCTTATCAGTTGCTGGAACAAAACCATCTATTCTTGCTGGAGCAAGAACCTTAACAGACTGTAAATCTCCTGGTTTCAATTTGAGAATAGCATTCTTAATCTTTGTTGCCATAGCTGGATCTATCTTTTTACCTATAAAGATAACCCAGTTGGGAATTGGATCGCTTTTGCCAAGTCTTCTAAATTTATCTCCGCCAACCTTTAGTTTTTCTACATCATCATCTCTTAAAAAACCAGCATCAGCCTTTCCAGACAGTACTGCCTCAGCTACTGGATCACGCTTCTTTTCAAAAATGATTTTTACATCCTCTTTTTTAAGCTTAGCTTTCTGAAGCATTAGCATCTGAACAAGATATGCACCTGCTGAACCAGGATCTGTAGCTGCTATAGTTTTTCCCTTCAGATCAGTTATTGATTTTATTGGACTGTCTTTTTTTACAATTATTGTTCCATAAAGTTTTGTTCCAATCTCTGGCTCAGATGCGATAGCTATTGGTTGAGCATCCTTTAGTGTTTTCTTAACTACTACGTAAAGATAAGGATTAGTATAGGCAATATCGTAAGCACCAGCCTTTGCTTCAGCTGTCCATGTGTCAAAATCTTTTGGTATCACAAGTTTAACTTTAACGCCTAACTCTTTTTCAAGATATTGAGCTAAAGGAGTAAATCCTTCTATCATCTCTTTTTCTGTAAGTCTTGGTAGTAAACCAAACTTCAGCTCTGTAGCGAATGCCACAATAGGTACCACTGTGATGAAAACTAAAACTAAAATTGATGTTAAAATCTTTTTCATCTTTACCTCCTCTTATTAATAAATTATCTAACTATTAAAACTGAACAGCTTGCAGTAGCTGTTACCTTTTGAGTAACACTTCCAAAGAGTGTTCTTTCCGTAGCGTCCTTACCCTTAGAACCCATAACTAATAGGTCTACATTATTATTCTTTGCGTACTCCACAATAACATCTGCAGGAGTTCCCTCAAGTATTAAAGTTTGTCCTCTCACCCCCTTTTCACTTAATATTTCTTCTGCTTTTCTAAGATTACCCTCTGTCTCTGCTCTAAATATAGACTCCACTGTAGCGCAGTCAATACCCATCTCTAAAAAGCAAACCTTAGGAACAACAGACAGCACTGTTATTTGAGAACCAAACCTCTGAGCTATCTTAATAGCTTCATTTAAAGCTTTCTTTGACCACTCTGAACCATCAAAACATACTAAAATTTTTTCCATTGTAGCCTCCCTACAAAAACTAAAAAGAAGGGAGCAAAAAGATTGCCAAACTCAAAGATATTAAAAATTATAGAAAAATAAAAAAATAGACAGTGCTAAATGGAACAGTCGTAAAATCAACTGTTCCAAATGGAACAGTTAAGTGCAGAATGAATATGGTATACTAAACTAAAAGTATTAAAGGAGGGATCTTTAAATGGACAAAAAAACCCAACAATTAGAACTTACTCCAAATGCAATAGAAGTCTTAAAAAGAAGATACTTAAAAAAAGATGAGGAGGGTAGAATTATAGAAACACCTGAAGAACTTTTTCAAAGAGTTGCTAAGGCAATAGCTGAGATTGATGCAAATTATGGAAAAAGTGAGCGAGAGGTAAATAAAACAAAAGAGGACTTTTATGAGCTTATGACATCCCTTAAATTTCTACCAAACTCTCCAACTCTTATGAATGCAGGAACTTCTCTTGGACAGTTAAGTGCTTGTTTTGTTCTTCCCGTTGAAGACTCTATGGAGGGTATATTTGATGCTGTAAAATATGCAGCTATTATTCATAAATCTGGAGGGGGAACAGGCTTTAGCTTTTCAAGGCTAAGACCTAAAGGTGATGTTGTTGGCTCCACAAAAGGTATTAGCTCTGGACCAGTTTCTTTTATGAGTGTTTTTGATGCAGCAACAGAAGCAGTAAAACAGGGTGGACGTAGAAGAGGAGCAAATATGGGAGTTTTAAGGGTTGACCATCCTGATATATTAGAGTTTATAACCTGTAAAGATGACTTAACCAAGTTTACAAACTTCAATATCTCTGTAGCATTAACTGAAGAGTTTATGAAAGCTGTAATAAACGATGAAGATTATGATTTAGTAAATCCCAGAACAGGTCAACCAGTCAAAAGACTTAAGGCAAAAGAAGTGTTTGATTTAATTGTACATCAGGCATGGAAAAATGGCGAGCCTGGTATAGTCTTTTTGGATAGAATAAATGCAGCTAATCCAACTCCTGAATTGGGTCAAATTGAAGCAACGAATCCATGTGGAGAGCAGCCTTTGCTACCTTATGAATCCTGTAATCTTGGCTCTATAAATCTCGCAAAGATGGTTAAAAATGACAGCATTGATTGGGAGCTTCTGAAAGATACTATCTGGAAGGCTATCCATTTTCTTGATAATGTTATTGATGCAAATAAATATCCTATCCCAATAATTGAAAAGATGACAAAAGCAAACAGGAAAATAGGTCTTGGAGTCATGGGATGGGCTGATATGTTGATTCAACTTAGAATTCCCTACAACTCAAAGGAGGCTCTAAATCTTGCTGAAGAGCTTATGAAATTTATTCTTGAGGAAGGAAGAGCTGCTTCTCAAGCACTTGCGAAAGAAAGAGGCACCTTCCCCAACTATGAAAAAAGTATTTACTATGGAAAGCTTCCCTTAAGAAATGCAACAATAACAACAATAGCACCAACTGGAACATTAAGTATAATTGCTGGATGTTCCTCAGGAATTGAACCACTTTTTGCAGTGTGCTTTACAAGAAATGTAATGGATGGCACACGTCTTGTAGAGGTAAATCCTTATTTTAAGAGAGAGATGCAAAAAATTGGGCTATGGTCTGACTCCTTAGCTGAAAAAATCGCAGAAACAGGCTCAATACAAGAAATAAGTGAGATTCCAGAAGAGGTGAAAAGAATATTTCTAACAGCCCATGATATAACACCTTCTGAACATATAAGAATGCAGGCAGCTTTCCAAAGATATGTTGACAATGCTGTAAGCAAAACTGTTAATTTGCCAAATTATGCTACAGAGGATGATGTCAGAGAAGTATATCTTCTAGCATATCGTTTAGGATGTAAAGGTGTAACTGTATATAGAGATGGTTCAAGACAAGGGCAAGTTATACAGAAAGTAAAATCCGACGTCTCTTCCGAAGCTTTAAAACCAAGAAAAAGACCAGAGGTTTTAAAGGGTGTTACAAGACTTATGAAAACAGGATGTGGAAATCTTTATGTAACAATTAATAGAGATGAAAAGAATAAACTCTTTGAAGTTTTCACAAACATTGGTAAAGCTGGTGGATGTGCTGCCTCACAAGCAGAAGCAATTGGCAGATTAATCTCACTTGCTCTAAGAAGTGGTATAGAGCCTCAGCAAATAGTAAAACAACTGAAAGGCATATCCTGTCATAGTCCTGTTTGGTCTTCAAATGGGAAGATAACAAGCTGTTCAGATGCGATTGCAAAAGCAATAGAAGCAGAACTTAAAAATTTAGAAATATATAATTCAGAAAAAAATACCTCAGCTAATTTAGTTCATTATGGAGCTTGTCCTGAATGTGGTGGTAGCCTTTCTTTTGAGGAAGGCTGTTTTGTCTGTCATAGTTGCGGATTTACAAAATGTAGCTAAATCTGGAAATCTTTATGAAAACAAAAAGAGAACTTATAATTGTTGGTGACAGAGTTTTAATTGAACCTGATGAAAGAGCTGACAAAACCTCAGCAGGACTATTACTGCCTCCAACAGTCAGAGAAAAAGAAAAGATAGTAAGTGGAAGAGTAATTAAAGTTGGTCCAGGATATCCTGTACATGATCCTTCAGCTATGTTAGAGGAGTCTTGGAAACAGACTTCTTCAAAAGCACCTAAATATATCCCACTTCAAGCTCAGGAGGGAGATTATGCTTTCTTTCTTAAAGAAGCCTCTTATGAGATTGAGTTTGAGGAAAAAAAATATTTGATTGTTCCACATTCAGCAATTTTAGCATTAATTAGAACAACTATCATAGAGGATGAGCATGATAGAGGATTTTAAAATTCACGACACATGGAGAGTATTTAGAATTCAATCAGAACTTGTAGAAGGATTTGAAACTCTTCATGATATAGGTCCTGCTGTATCTATATTTGGAAGTTCTCGTCTTACAGAGGAAAGTTTTTACTATCAAGAAGCCTTTAAAGTTGCAAAACTTCTTAGTCAATCAGGTTTTTCCATAATTACTGGCGGCGGACCAGGAATAATGGAAGCTGCTAACAAGGGGGCAAAAGTTGGTAGAGGAAAGTCTATTGGACTTAATATTGAAATACCCAATGAGCAACATCCTAATATATATCTTGATATTTCCTTAAACTTTAGATATTTCTTTGTAAGAAAACTAATGTTTGTCAAATACTCAATCGGTTTTATAATTTTTCCAGGTGGTTTTGGAACTTTAGATGAGCTCTTTGAAGCTCTCACTCTTGTTCAATCGGGTAAAATTCGGTCATTTCCCATAATACTTTATGGCTCTGAGTATTGGCATGGACTTATTGAATGGCTCAAAAGCTCTCCGAAAAATCTTGGCACAATCAGTATTGATGACCTAAAATACTTTCAATTAATGGATAAACCAGAAGATGTTTGTAACAGCCTCAAAAATCATTTACTCAAACTTGGAATGCCTCTTCCTGATTTTGACTGTAAATAAATGGATAAAATAAATCTTAAAAAGTTGTCTTCAAAAGAAATTGAGGGTATTATTAAAGAGTGGCAGCTACCTTCCTTTAGGGCTAAACAACTAATTCATTGGATTTATCATAGATTCGCCTCTTCAATTCAAGAGATAACAGAGTGGCCTAAGTCTCTCAGAGAAGAGTTTTCAAAAAACTACTTTATAGGCAATATAAAACTTATTGAAAAAAAAGTCAGTGCTGATAAAACTGAAAAATATTTATTTGAACTTAAGGATAGTGAAAGAATAGAAAGTGTTCTAATACCAGACAAACAAAGGCTTACTTTATGTATCTCATCTCAAGTTGGCTGTCCTTTAAAATGTAAGTTTTGTCTTACAGGTAAAATTGGTTTTATAAGAAATTTAGAGGCTTGGGAAATAGTAGACCAATTCATACAAATAAGTAAAAGCCTAATAAAGGAAAACAGAAGAATAACAAACATAGTATTTATGGGTATGGGCGAGCCACTTCTTAATTTTGAAAACACCACTGAAGCACTATGGAGATTTAAAGATTTAGTTGAGTTTTCACCAAGAAGAATAACTCTCTCAACAGTAGGAATTATCCCGGCATTAAAGGAACTTCCAAAGAGAGCACCAAATGTGAAGTTAGCTATCTCTTTAAACGCAAGCGATGATACTATAAGAACATATCTTATGCCTATAAATAAACAATATCCTCTTTATGAGCTGATAAAAACATTGAAAAACTATCCCTTAAAACCACGACAGAGAATAACAATAGAGTATGTTTTACTTAAGGGAGTAAATGACTCTGAGGAGAATGCCTACAGCCTTTGTAAACTACTTAAAAATATACCTTGCAAAATAAATCTCATACCTTTTAATCCTTGGCAAGGATGTGAGTTTGAAAGACCAGAAGAAAGTAGAATTGTAAAATTTCAACAAATTCTTATATCGAAGGGATATTCAGTTTTTATACGTAAAAGTAAAGGTGAGGACATCCTTGCTGCTTGTGGCCAATTAAAAGCTATGTATAATTAGCACTTTTTAATATAAAATAATTAAAAATGTTTAAAAACTTCTTAATTATATCTTTTGCTATTCTGATTATAATTATCGGATTTATTCTATTCTTTCCCTTTGAATCATTTATAAAAAAGCAGATTGAAAAAGCTTTTGAATCAAAAATTCTGATAAAAGAGCTTAAAATAAGTTTTCACAAAATATCCGCTAAGGATGTTTACATTAAATCTCAAAATGAGCATGTTTTTTCTAAAGTTAAAGAAATCGAGCTTAAGCCTTATTTCTTTGCATTATTTAAAAAAAGACTTGATATAAAGTCAATATATTTAGTTAAACCTTCTGTAACATTAGTGCGCACAAAGAAAAATATTTGGTTAATACCGGATTTTTTCTCTAAGAATTCTTCTCAGAATCAATCTATCGAATTTAAATTAAAATCGCTTGGAGCACAGGATGGAACCTTCCTTCTAAAGGATGAAATAAAGAATTTAAAAATTGAACTTTTTAATATAAATCTTCTTATAAAGAGTACTGACTCAATTTTTAAAAGCGGACAAGGAGTCATTACTGCCTCTGCAAAATTTAAAGATGGTGGTGAACTACTACTTAGCTCCGAAGGTGATTTTAATACTAAAACTTTTAAAGGAATTTTTACATTAAAGAATTTAAACATACTCACAATAAAACCTTTCTTAAAGGGTAATGCTCAAATAAAAAAAGGAATTCTTTCCTTAAACTCTAATTTTATACTAAATAATAACTACATAAAAGCTCCTTGTCAGCTTACTGTGAAAGAATTAGAGGTTGAACCAAGAGGAGTCTTAATGGGAGTTATGGCTCCTGTCCTGATAAAGCTTATAGAGAAAAGGGGAGAAATTGTGTTAAACTTTAATGTTTGGGGACCTTCAAATAACTTACAAACAGATTTTGAAGAGTCTTTAAAGAGAAAGATTTCAGAAGAATTAGGGATGAAAGTTTTTTCTCCCTTTCAAAATTTGACAAAACCTTTCCAGAGTATTATTAAAAAATATTAACTTTTAAGCTTTAATGTCTCCTTTATCATAAGAAGATATTTCATATAATCAAATCCAAATTTCAAAAGCTCTACTTCATCGTTTTTCATTTTTTCAACTCTTTCTTCAGGAATATCAAAAACTTTAAGAAAACGGCTCTCAAAAACAAAATTTCTGAAAGCATCAAGATTGTAACAGCACATATAAAATGCTTTCTGTTTCATTTCATCAAGCTTCTGTCCTGGTAAATTCTTTGTAAAAAATAGCTCTCTCCATCCTCTATTAATATCATCATAAAGATCAACACCTTGATCTATTCTCCAATCCTCAATACTCCATTCCTTGTCTTCTTTAAATCCCTGACAATGTGGCTCTCTTATAAAAAAATAATACTCATCTGTAATACCAACTGAAAAATCAAATCTTTTTAAAGATGCTTGACCAATTGGATAGTATCTACAAGAGGCTGGTCTGTCTTCATATATTATACATCCAGCCTCATAAAGAAAAGGGCACGTTTTTTCTTCATCACTATTTTTATTTAAAAAAACAAAGGGATATCCACTTTTAGGCTCAATGAAAGTATAAGTATAATTCATAAGAAACTCTCTTGAGGTAAGATTAAGTCTCTTTTTAATTCTCAAAATATCATAAGGAGTTAGCATAATATCAATATTTTTGCAGCAACTTTTATAACAGGAAATCCCAGGGTAGCATCTAAAATTAAATCTATCTTTTAGAGTTAATTGATGCGGCACTATTGCATCTGTATTTAACATTTAGTCCTCCTTTAAAATTTTTAGATATACTTTTCTTGTTCTCGGACCATCAAACTCACAGAAAAAAATGCTCTGCCATTGCCCTAAAAGAAGACTCCCTCCTTCTACTAAAACAACTACCGAGGAGCCAACAATTGTTGCTTTTATATGGCTGTCGGCATTTCCTTCCATATGAAGATATCCTGCAGCTTGAGGAGCTATCTTTTTTAAAACACTTAATATATCTTTTTTAACTGAAGGGTCGGCTCCTTCATTTATTGTTATTCCAGCTGTAGTATGGGGCACATAAAGATAACAAATACCCCTTTTTACACCTTCAGCTTTAACAACTCTTTCTACCTCATCTGTAATATCAATAAAATCCTCTCTTGCTGATGATTTAACAGTTAGGGTCTTAATCATCTTCCATAACCCTCCTAATTCTTTGTACTGCTTCTTTAATTCTTTCCTTAGGCTGGGTCAGTGCAAATCTTACAAAGCCTTCTCCGTGCTCACCAAAACCAACTCCTGGAGTGCATAAAACCTCTGCCTTCTTAAGAAGCTTTCCAACAAAATCTATTGAGTTTGTTCCACGTGGAACTTTTACCCAAACATAAAAAGTTGCCAATGGCTTTTTAAATTCAAATCCCGCAGCTTCTAATCCCTCACATAGAATATCTCTTCTTTCTCTATATGTATCTCTTATAGACTTAAGTATCATATCATCTGTTTGAAGAGCAACAATACTTGCTTCTTGAATAGCTTGAAATACACCAGAGTCAAGATTTGTTTTAACCTTACCAAGTCCGGAGATAATTTTACTATTACCTACAACATATCCTACTCTCCAGCCCGTCATATTATAAGTTTTTGATAAGGAGTGAAACTCTACACCCACTTCTTTCGCACCCTCTATCTGCATAAAGCTTAAAGGTTTTTCTTCAAAGTAAATCTCAGAGTATGCAGCATCATGACAGACTACTGTATTGTATTTTTTTGCAAACTCTATAACTTTCCTATAAAAATCCTCATTTGCTAAAGCTGCTGTTGGATTATTAGGATAGTTTATAAAAATAAGTTTTGCCTTTTTACAAATCTCCTCTGGTATTGCATCAAGATCAGGTAAAAAGCTGTTTTCTTCTTTAAGAGGCATAAAATAAGGAATTCCACCAGCAAACTTTGTTCCAACAGGATAGACAGGATAACCTGGAGATGGCACTAAGACAATATCTCCAGGATCAACAAATGCTAATGGTATGTGTCCAATGCCTTCTTTTGAGCCGATTAGAGATAAAACCTCTTTTTCAGGATCAAGATCAACATTGAACCTTCTTTTGTACCACTTTGCTACAGCCTCTCTGTAGGAAAACATCCCTTCGTAGCTTGGATATCTATGATGCTCAGGATTTTCTACGGCCCTTTTCATAGCCTCCACTATATGTTTTGGTGTTGGAATATCAGGGTCACCTATACTTAAATCAATTAAATCTGCTCCCTTTGAAACCGCCTCTTTCTTCATCTGATCAATAGCTGCAAAAAGATAAGGTGGAAGTGTTCTTATTCTTTCAGCAAATTGAATCTGCATCTATACCTCCTAAAGAAAAAATCTCTTATTCAGTTTACAAAATAAGAATAAATAATTCAAAAAATTTTTTAATGTTCCACGTGGAACTTTAAAGGAAGTGGCTTGGCTGTTAATATCTCGGCAGCAGCTAATAAGCAGGCTTTGATAATTAGTGTTTCAGGAATCGTTTCATAAGTTTTATCTAAAAATTCTACAGTTCTGCAGTCTTGCTCTCCACATACATCACAACAAGGTGATTGTCCTGTTTTGGCATTTATCCACTCTTCAAGAGCTTTATTATTTATAAATATTTGGTTAGAAATTAAACTGTTTTTATTGAATTCTGAAGGAGTGATTTCTAACTTTTCAAGAATGACTTTGATTCCAAAAATTCTGAGAGCTTCTTTTAGTTTTTTATAGGCTCTTTCAATTTCAACTTCTGTAGATTTACATCGTGGGCAGGTCTGGTCATTATTAATCAATCTTTGCCATTTTATTAAAAGCTTTTTCATTTATAATATTTTATCATAGTTATAATTTTAAAAAACCCAAGAAGGAGGATTAGATGTATTTTGACCCCACAATATTTTTCTTAATTTTTTTAATAATAATTGCTGTTCAGCCAATAATAAGACAAAAACTTCTTGAAAACGCAAGAATGAAACTTATAGCTGAGATTGAAAAAAAACGAGGTAGTCGTGTGATTTTACTTGTTCATAGACAAGAAACTATGAGTTTTCTCGGATTTCCTATAATGCGTTATATTGACATTCATGACTCTGAAGAGGTGCTTAGAGCAATTCATATGACTGATGATGATATGCCTATAGATCTTGTAGTTCATACTCCTGGAGGATTAGTGATAGCAGCTACACAGATTGCAAGAGCGCTGTCAAAGCATAAAGGAAAAGTCACTGTATTTATTCCTCACTATGCTATGTCAGGCGGAACATTAATTGCTCTATCTGCAGATGAGATAGTAATGTGCGAACATGCAGTGCTTGGTCCACTTGATCCTCAACTTGGTCAGTTTTCTGCTTTCTCAATACTTAATGTAGTTCAGAAAAAACCAATCAGTGAGATAGATGACTCAACCCTTATCCTTGCTGACCAAGCTGAGAAAGCAATAAGGCAAATGAAAGAGATAATTATAGAGGTTATGTCCCGTAGCCATCTTGAAGAAAAAGCAAAGGAGATTGCTGAAAAACTTGTCTCTGGAAGATGGACTCATGACTATCCAATAAGTGCTGAAGAAGCAAAACAGCTCGGACTTCCTGTATCAACAGAAATGCTAAAAGAAATAATGTTACTTATGAATCTATATCCTCAACCTGTAAGACACTCCGTAGAGTATATTCCTGTGCGAAAAAGTGGTAAAATGTGATATTATCTTTTCCAGAAAGCAGGAGTTAAAAGTATAAGTACTGTATAATACTCTAGTCTTCCTGCAAGCATACAAAAAATTAGAATCCATTTGCCCAAAACAGGAAGAGATGAGTAATTACTCATTGGTCCAGCTTCTCCCAAAGCAGGACCTACATTATTCATCGCTGAAATAACCGTTGAAATCGCTGTTATAAGCTCAACACCTGTTGCTGTCATAGCAATGCTTGCTATGGCACATAAGAATAAAGCAAGAAAGACAAACCCCCAGATACTTCCAAGAGTCTCCTTAGTAAGGAATTTATCATCAAGTTTTAAAGCCAGTACTGCTCTAGGATGAATAAGCTGGTAAAACTCTCTATATATTTGCTTTATCATTAAGTAAATTCTAACCTGCTTAAGTCCGCCTCCTGTGGAGCCTGTCATTCCTCCAAAAAACATTATGATTAATAATGACAACTGACAGAAGGAGCTCCATTTTAAGTAGTCTGCTGTAGTATATCCTGTTGTTGTGATTATGGAGACAACTTGAAACACAGCAAATCTCAATGAATCAAATACAGAATCATAAAAATAAAGCCAAAGATTAATTGTAAAAAGACCAACTATAACAAGTATAACAAAAAAATAAAATTTAAATTCTGCATTTTTAAGAAATTTCTTAAAATTTCCTCTTATAAAGTAAAAATAGAGAGCAAAATTGATTCCTCCAAGAAGCATTCCTAATGTTACAACATAATCTAAAAAAGGATTGTTAAAATGTCCGATGCTTGTGTTTTTAGTTGAAAATCCTCCTGTAGAGATTGTTGTGAAAGCATGACATACGGCATCATACAAATTCATTCCTGCAATAACATATAAAATTACTATAAACAAAGTTATTGTAATATAGATAAACCATAGTGCTTTAGCAGTATCTATGATCCTTGGCCTTAATTTATCAACACTTATCTCCGGAACCTCAGCTTTAAAAAGTTGCATCCCACCAGTTCCAATTATAGGAAGTACTGCAAGAGCAAAGACTATTATGCCCATTCCACCTATCCATTGAGTCATACTTCTCCAAAAAAGAACTCCTGCTGGAAGACTTTCTACATCAGCAAAAATGCTCGCTCCTGTTGTTGTAAAGCCAGACATTGCTTCAAAAAAGGCATCTGTAAAGGAGTTTACAGAGCCTGTTAGTATGTAGGGTAGCGAACCAAAAAGGGCTACACTTATCCATGATAAGGTAACTATCATAAAGGCTTCTCTATACATAATATCCTCATATCTGTATTGCTTAGTTGTAGCAAGCATAACAGTTCCAGAAAATAGCGTTAAAACTGAGGATATAATTAACTCTAAAGTATCTGAGGATCGATTTACTATAGATATAAAAATAGGCAACACCATAAAAATAGACAAAATTATGAGGATGATTCCGACGATATTTATTACAGTTTTGAAGTTCACGTTATGAGTTTTTCAACTTCCTTTATTGACTCTTTCAGGGCAAATATGATGAGTTTATCACTCTCTTTTATGAAATCCTCACCTCTTGGAGTAATTATTTTTTCATTTCTTATAATAACACCTAATATTGAGTTCTTAGGGAAAAATCCCTCTTTAAGTGCTTTGCCAACTATAGGTGCTGTTTTTTTGACTAAAACTTCCATTATCTCAGCTTTATTTTCTGCAAAGGTGGTAAGAGAAAGCACCTCTCCCTTTCTTATGTATCTTAATATTATACTTGCTGTAATAAGTCTTGGACAAAGAACAGATTGAATACCAAGATTATGAGCAAGAGGAATATAATCAATTTTATTTACAAGAGCTATCGCTTTTTTTGTTCCTAACTTTTTAGCAAGTAGTGACGCCATAATATTTAACTCATCGTTGTTGGAACAAGCAATATATATGTCGTTATATGAAACATTTTCTTCAATAAGAAGATTTTTATCTGCTCCATCACCTTGAAGAATGAGTGATTTTCCAAGATGTTTACTTAAAAATTTGCATCTTTCAGGGTCTTTTTCTATAACTTTTACATCATATTTTGTTTCTAACCTCTGTGCTACATAATATCCTATTCTTCCTCCTCCCATAATCATAACTCTTTTTGGAGCTAAAATCTGAAAGCCTAATGATTTTGCAACCTCGTAGATTTCATTTTTTCTTAGAGGTATATAAACAATATCTCCTTCTCTAATAAGATCCTCTCCTGAAGGAACTATAACATCCTCATCTCTTTCTATAACTCCAACGATAAAATCTCTGTTGAGTACTGCTCTAACAGACTTTAACTTTACATCTTTAATTGGACTGTCCTTAGGAATCTTGAAACCTATAACCATTATTTTGCCTTGTTCAAAATCTATTAATTCGCTGGCAAATGGATTCTCTACAAGTTTAACTATTGCTTCAGCTGATTCAAGCTCAGGATTAATAGCAGGATCAATATCAAGATTTGCTTTACCCAAAAGCTCCTTATTAAAAAAATAATCGGGATTTCTAATTCTTGCTATCTTACGCTTTATATTGAACATAGCCTTACCAAGAAGGCAGGCAATCATGTTTGTTTCATCGCTGTTTGTTACAGCAATTAAAAGATCTGCATTATCCGCTCCTGCTTCTTTAAATGCGGAGGGATCACTACCTTCAGCTACAATTGTAGCGATATCAAGCTCATCGGCGATTCTTCGGAGTTTATCCTCGTCTCTATCAATTATGACAACATCAACACCCTCGTAGGCTAAAAACTTTGCAACTTGATATCCTACTTCTCCGGCACCAACAATTATTACTCTCATTATTAATTCTAACCTTATTAATTAGTGAAAAAATTATATCATTAAAAAACAAAAATGAGCAATTTGATCATTTAAAAAGCTATTTTATGTCCTCAGCTTTTTGAAAGGACTTTCTTCATCTTTTGCAATAAAGTAGCTGGAGAGATAGGTTTTGAAAGATACTCAATCTCTTTGTCAATAATGCCTCTTTCAAAAATTATGTCAGAGGTATAACCACTCATAAAGATATATTTTATTTCTGGCTTGATGCTTTTTATCTCTTCTAAAGCTTCTTTCCCATCTTTTACAGGCATAATTAAGTCAAGTAAAACAAGCTGAATAACATCCTTGTTTTTTACAAATTCATCAACTCCCTCTTGTCCATTTTTGCCTCAATAACTCTGTAGTTAGCCTCCTCTAAAACTGTCCTAATATAGTCTCTAACGGTGTCATCATCCTCAACCAATAAAATAGTTTCGCCTTCTCCTTTAAGATACTCAAAATCTAAAAGAATTTCTTTTTTTACAACCTCTTCTCTTTCTTCTACTACAGGAAGATATATTTTAAAAGTAGTCCCTTTACCTAATTCACTGTAAACATTAATATATCCATTGTGCTGTTTTACAATACCATATACAATAGAAAGCCCAAGCCCTGTGCCTTTGCCAACAGGCTTTGTTGTAAAAAAGGGCTCAAAAATCTTAGATTTTGTAGTTTCATCCATCCCTATACCTGTATCGCTTACAGTAATAAGAATATATCTGCCAAGCTCTCCAAATCCGTGAATTTTTATAAAATTTTCATCAATATCAATCAGTTCTGTTGAAATTGTAAGCACACCACCTTTTGGCATAGCATCTCTTGCATTGGTAATCAAATTCATTAACACCTGCTGAATCTGTGTAATATCAGCCATTACTACATGTTTTCCTGAATTTAAATTAAGTTTTAATTCAATATCCTCGCCAATGATTCTTGAGATAATCTCTGAAAAATCAAAAATTAAATCATCTATTACAACTGATTCCATATCAAGCACTTGCTTTCTACTGAAAGCAAGCAATCCCTGGACTAACGAGGAGGCTTTTTCTCCTGCAGAGATTATATTTTCTGCATAGTTATAGATAGGAGATGATTTATCTACAAATATTTTTATAAGCTGTGCAAATCCTATGATTGGTGTAAGCATGTTTTTAAAGTCATGGGCTATTCCACCTGCAAGTATTCCAATTGCTTCCATCCTTTGGGCATGAATTAGTTGTTCCTGTGTTTTTCTTTCCTCTGTAATATCTCTTGCAATTTCTATAGTATTGACAACTTTGCCCCTTTCATCTTTTATTGGCACTGCTCTTATCTCCCAGAGTCTTTCATCTTTTGTCTTCTTTTCCATTGATTCTATATTTCCAGAAACAAAAGCCTTCTGAACTGGACAAATACTACAAGGAATATCTCTTCCATGGAAAAAAGCATAACAGTGTTTGCCTATAATTTCATCAGTACTTTTGTCAAAGCTTGTTTCAACCCTCCTGTTACACCATACTATTTTTAAATCTGAATCAAGTAAATAAATATTATCTGGCATAGAGTCAAGAAGTGTTTTGAATTCAGTGCAAAGTTTAGAATATTTTTTGCTTAACTCAGAGAGTTCTCTTACTTTTTCATCCAATTTTGAAGCAACTATCTGACTGTAGGCTTTTAAAAAATCTTGTTCTTTCATGATTAATTCCATATCAGGAAGCCTTGAAGAGCCTTTTAGTCTGCATCTCTCAACAATCTCGCAAACTCTTCTGTAAAACTCTTCAGGCTCCTTGGGTTTTTCAATAAATGCTTCTGCTCCAAGTGCCATTGCAAGTTTTTTGTCTTTTTCACCTGTATATATAGCAGAATAAAATATGAAAGGAATATTTTTAGTTTGCTCATCTTGTTTAAGACTCCATAAAAGCTCAAATCCATCCATCTTGGGCATTAGTATATCTGCAATAATTAATTCTGGTTTTTCACTGAGTGCTAACTCAAGTGCTTCCTGACCATTTGAAGCCTCTATAACCTCACAGCCTTGATGTTGCATATTAATTTTTAGTAACCTTCTGTCATCATCGTTGTCCTCAACTATTAAAACTTTCATAATAAAAACTCTCTTTTAACTAATCTTTAAAAACTTATGAATGGACTCAACAACTGTGAGAGGGTCTATGGGTTTTTCAAGATATCCATTACATCCTGCTGAAAGGATTCTTTCTCTGTCTCCTGCCATTGCAAAAGAAGTTATTGCGATTATTGGTATATTTTTTATTTCTTCTAAGGCTCTTATTCTTTTAGTTGCCTCCAAACCATCTATCCCAGGAAGATTTATATCCATTATGATAAAAAATGGCTTTTCGCTTAATGCCTTTTCAACTCCTTCCTCACCACTTTCTGCATGAACTACCTCATAACCAGCTCTTTTTAGGGCATAAGTTATTAGCCTTAGATTGTCAGGATTGTCCTCTATGACAAGGACTTTTTTCATAACTTTCTTAATTTAATTTTACAGGAATTTTTAAGATAAATTTACTACCCACACCATATTTACTTTCTACAGTTATATCACCTTTAAGAATCTCTGTAACTATCTTCTTTGTTAAATAAAGCCCTAATCCTGTTCCCGGTATCTTAGCTTTATCAGGCATTTCAAATCTCTGAAAAGGTTTAAAAAGTTTGCTTAAATCTTCTTCTTTAATACCTCTTCCAGAGTCCTCCACAATTATTTCAACAAAATCTCTATTCACAGAGGAGCCTATCTTTATAAATCCCTTTTCAGTAAATTTCACTGCATTGCTTAAAAGATTCATGACACACTGAAGAAGCCTTCTTCTGTCTGTATGCATATCTACTTGTGAAAGTTCAATAATTAACTGCAAGCCCTTCTGAGTAATTTCGTTTTCAAAGTTTTTAATTGCTTCTCTAATAAGCTCAGAAAGCTCAAAATCTTCATAAACTATATCTATCACACCTGCTTCAATTTTTGATATGTCTATAACATCGTTTATAAGTGCCAAAAGATGTTTACCTGCTCTATTAATTGTAGCAATATTTAGTTTTTGTTCTTCATTAAGTGGTCCAAGCCACTCATTAAGAAGAATACTTGAAAAACCTATTATTGAATTAAGCGGCGTTCTCAGTTCATGGCTCATGCTTGCAATGAACATTGATTTGAGTCTGTCAAGTTCTTTAAGTTTTTCATTTGCCTCTTCAAGTTCACGGGTTCTCTCATGAACAAGTTCTTCAAGGTGTTCTTTGTATTTTTTAAGTTCTTCGTGTGCTTCTTTAAGCTCTGTTATGTCTGTGCCGATACTGAGAATCTCCTTTGGTTTTCCCTGTTCATCATATATAACCTTATTAACCCAAAATATCCAGACTCTTTCTCCATTCTTCTTAATATTTTCATTTATGTTGTATTCATATTTTTCAGTATTTTGACAAATGCTTCTAATTAACTCTGTCAAATCTCTTCCAGTAGTTTCTCTCTCTGGTACGATTGTGCCAATAACATTTCTACCAATAAGCTCTCCAGGAGAAAAACCAAAAAAAGCCTCACCAAATTTATTTATAAAAATTATATCTCCATCAATACTCAACCTAAGTATTACACTGGTTGCATTATCAACAACTTCTCTATATTTCTTCTCACTTTCTCTTAATGCCTCCTCTGATTTTTTTTAACTCTGTTATATCTTCCACGCTTGACCATATAAATTCCTCTCCATTTATATTTATCAAAATCCCTTGAAGCCTAACAGGAACTAAATGTCCGTCTTTGTGTATGTAGTGTTTTTCATAGGGTCCGTATTTTCCTGTTTGTCTTAAAGATTCAAGTTGTTTTAGCTCTTGTTCTCTGTACTCCTCTGGTGTAATATCCCAATAGGTAAGCTTAAGGGTTTCCTCAACTGTTCTACCTATAATTTTTGCATAAGCCTCATTTACATCAATGAGTGTTCCATCCATTTTGCATAGGGCAAGTCCCATTGAAGATTTTTCAAAAAGAAGTCTATTATAATCCAGCTGTTTTTTTAACTCTTTCTCATAGCGCTCAACTCTTGAAACATAAGCTTTAATCAATAGATAAAGCAGTATAGCAGTAGCACAGACATAGAACCATCCCTTATATGTTTGAAAAAGAGCATAAAGCTCAAAATCCTTAATTAAACTGGCAAGAATTCTATCAGAAAAAACTATCCATAAAGCACCTATAAGAGCATAAAAGAGAACAATACTTAAGGTATATCTTTTTTTAAACATCCTGTGCAATAACTATTGCCTCTCCAACATTTGATAATAGTTCTATATTTCTCTTCACTTTCCTTGAAAGCCTCTTCCGCTTTTTTGTTCTGTTATATCACGCAGAATATGAATAAACCAAACTATTTTGCCTTCGTTATCCTTTATTGGATCAACCACAATTGAAAAAATTTTTTCACCTTCCTTTAATTCCCATGCCTCTCTCAGTCTTCAAGAAAACCTTCAGTACCATGGACAAGCTCATGGCATTTTTGCCCAACAATAGAATCACAATCCTTATTTATAAATTCAGCAAATCTTTGAT
>JANXBK010000019.1:2661-3958 GCA_025057595.1 Thermodesulfovibrio sp. | reverse complement strand
CCCAAAAGGATTCATGAATTGTTTTGAATTCTTTCCATAAATCTGTTACTGTTAAATTAGTTAAAGCTTTCTCGGGCATGGGTGTATTCCTCCTTTGTTTTTGATTTCTGTCTAAATTATTTAATTCAATGGAGGATACACCCTTTCTTCTTAGTATTTCAATTTTACACATAAAAAATTTTACACTACCAAGGAAAGGTTGCAGTATTGACTTAGATTTTCCACTTATGTTAAAATTTTATTGCTCTCTTAAAGAAAGTTTAAGAATAAACTTCTTCTGACTTTTTTCTCTCATATTTTAGTTTTATCAATTAAAAAAAACATACACAAGGAAAGAGAAATGCATTATTTGAACATTAAAGACATTTTCTCTACATGGAAAAAGTCTTATGTTTTTGTGTATAGTGGGATAGTTTTTATTTATATTAGTTATATCTTCACTCTCGATATATTTAACGCGATCTTAAATGCTATATCTCTTCTTTTCTTGGCTTTAGAAACATTTTTTCTTTTTGATATGAATCAGAACAAAATAAACTCCAAAAAAGAGTGTGATAAAAATTTAGATAAATCAGATCCTTATACTCCGAAAGTTTCTATTCATATACCAGTTTGTAAAGAGCCACCCGAAGTAGTAAAAGAAACTCTTCGAGCATTAAGTCAGTTAGATTATCCCAATTATGAAGTTTGTGTAATAGTAAACAATACAACTGAGAATGAATTGGTAGCTCCTGTATATGAGGAGTGTAAAAAACTAGGTAATAAATTTCGTTTTTTCCATTTACCTAAAGTAGAAGGATATAAAGCAGGAGCTTTAAACTTTGCATTAAGTATAACAGATAAAGATGCAGAACTTATTGCCGTAGTAGATTCAGATTATGTAGTTTCCAAAGACTTTTTAAAAAAAGTTGTTCAATATTTTAAAGATCCACAAGTTGCAATAGTACAATTACCTCAAGATTATAGAGACTTTCCTTCAAGCCGGTGGTTTGAAGGAATGTATTATGCCTATAGGTACTTTTTTAGTATTGTTATGAATTCATGTAATAAGTATAATGCTGCTTCATTCATGGGAACAATGGGAGTTGTAAGAAGAAAATATCTTGAAGAAGTCGGTGGTTGGTGTAAAGATGTAATTACTGAAGATAGTGAGCTCGGAATGAGGATACATGCTAAAGGGTATAAAAGTGTATATATTGATGAATCTTATGGAAAAGGATTTATGCCCTTTGATTTCTACTCCTATAAAAAACAAAGATTTAGATGGGCTTTCGGAAATATGCAAACACTAAAAAGG
>JANXBK010000019.1:0-2403 GCA_025057595.1 Thermodesulfovibrio sp. | reverse complement strand
TTATCATTTCTTTCTATAACATTTCCCATGTCAACGGCTTGGCTATTATGTCTCTTAAAATCTAAAGCTACATTCTGGAAAACTCCTAAAGCCATCAGGCTCAACAATATAAAAATGTTCAATTATTTTAAAGAAGCTAAATCTGAACTACTTATACTTTTAGTAAGTTTTGGTATAATTATTATGGGATTTGTTCAACTAAATGTGTGGGTAGTTTTAATAGGAATAATTAACTTTTTCATATACTCTCCTTGTATTTGGGCATTAGTAGAGTTTTCGAAGTTTCACAGAAGAAAAAGGGAAATAAAAGATGAAGATAGGAATTATTTCTCCTCTTTGGAAGCCTGTACCTCCTGAAAAATATGGAGGAACAGAAGCTGTTGTAAGTAGTATAACAGAAGAATTAGTCCGAAGAGGACACGATGTAACGCTTTTTGCCTCAGGAGATTCAAAAACTTCTGCAAAACTTATTTCAATTACTGAAAAAAATCTTTATGATATATTTGGTTATTTTAAATGGGATTGTTTAGAATATGATATTCTTCAAATAGAATCAGTAGCACGATTAAGTGCAAATTTTGATATTATTCATAATCATAATGGATTTGTTCCACTTGTTCTTACTCCTCTTATTAAGGCTCCTCTAATTACAACTATTCATAGTTCTTTGCCACCTCAGCCATCCTCTTTAGCAAAAGCCTTCAAAGATAGACCTTTCATTTCAATAAGCAATGCACAGAGAACACTTGCACCTTATCTTAATTATATAAAAACTGTTTACCATGGAATTGATGTTGCAAAATATCACTTTTCTGAAAAAACAGGTGACTATTTACTTTTTATGGGTACTTTTTCTCCTTATAAAGGAGCAGATCTTGCAATAGATATAGCAAAAAAATCTGGAATACCTATTGTGCTTGCAGGAGAGGTAAGAAAAGAGTTTGAAGATTTTTACAAAGAAAAAATATTATCTCAACATGATGGTAAAAATATAATAGTAAAAGGTGAACTCTATTTTGAAGAAAAAATTGAAATTTTTAAAAATGCCCTTGCTCTTCTTATGCCTGTTAGATGGACTGAGGCTTTCGGGCTTGTTATGATTGAAGCAATGGCCTGTGGTACCCCTGTTATAGGCTTCAATAAAGGTTCTATTCCCGAGGTTATAGATAATGGTAAGACAGGATTCATAGTTGAATCAGTGGAAGAAGCAGTAGAGGCTATCAAAAAGATTTCATTAATTGACCGGCATCAATGCAGAAAAACCGTCACAGAAAGGTTTTCTATAAAAAGAATGGTAGATGAATATGAAACTCTTTACAAGGAGTTATTAAATGAAAGATAAACTTAAAATAGCACAAGTGGCACCAGTTATTGAAAGAGTTCCTCCACCTAAATATGGAGGAGTTGAACTTGTTGTAGGAAATTTAGTAGAAGGACTTCATAAAAGAGGGCATGAAATAACGCTGTTTGCTACTGGAGACTCTATTTGTCCACAAAAACTTATATCAGTTACACCTAAACCGATGAGAGGAATGCCTCAGAAAGAGATATATAGGATAGAGTTTTTACAGGCAGCAAAAGTATTTGAAATGGCATCTGAGTTTGATATAATACATTGTCATTTTGGCCCTGATGTATTTCCTTACTATTATCTTACAGAACTTACCGAAACGCCCTTTGTTTTTACTTTACATGGAAGACTTGATTTGCCCCAATTAAGAGAGTTTTATAGAAGATGCGAAAGAGTAAGAAGATGTTATCATATTTCAATAAGCAATGATCAAAGAATCCCGCTTCCAGAGGCTAATTATGTAGGAACTGTCTATAACGGAATAGATGTAAAGAAGTATCCTTTTTCAGAGACTAAAGAGGATTTTCTTATATTTCTTGGAAGATCATCTCCTGAAAAAGGAATAGTTGAAGCAATTGAAGTAGCAAAGAAAGCAGGAGAAAAACTTTATGTTTTTGCGAAGGTTGATCCAGTAGATAAAGAATATTTTGAAAGCAAGGTTAAACCGATGATTGATGGAGATCAAATTGTATTTAAAGGTGAAGTAGAATTTGAGGAAAAAGTATCCTATTTGGCAAAAGCAAAAGCAATGTTATTTCCAATTCAATGGAGAGAACCTTTTGGACTTGTTATGATTGAAGCAATGGCCTGTGGTACACCTGTAATTGCGCCAGAAAGAGCATCTGTTCCTGAAATAATTATTGATAAAGTAACAGGCTTTATTGTATCTCAGAAAAATATGATAGATGAAATGGTAGAGAAAATAAAATATCTTAACAAAATAGATCCTAAAAAATGTAGAGAACATGTAGAAAAAAATTTTAATTCTGATAGAATGGTAGAGGATTACTTATCAATTTATAGATGGATTCTAAAAAATCATAAGCCATTTT
>JANXBK010000018.1 GCA_025057595.1 Thermodesulfovibrio sp. | reverse complement strand
CTGTGGGCGTAGGAGACTTGAGGGAGGCTGCCCCTAGTACGAGAGGACCGGGGTGGGCGGACCTCTGGTGTTCCAGTTGTCGCACCAGCGGCAATGCTGGGTAGCTATGTCCGCAAGGGATAACCGCTGAAAGCATCTAAGCGGGAAGCCCTTCCCAAGATTAGGTCTCCCGTTCATGGGGAAACCCATGACCTAAAGGCCCCTGGTAGACTACCAGGTTGATAGGCTGGAGGTGTAAGCGCCGTAAGGCGTTGAGCCTACCAGTACTAATAGGCCGTGTGTCTTGACCTACTTCCTCTTCTTGTCAAAATTAAATAATAAACTAAAATATAAAACGAAAAGAAAGGAAGGACCTTTCTTTTTTTATTTATTTTTTTATGTTAGTAAGTGCGAAAAATTAAAAATTTACTTGATTTTTAATAAATTCATAAAAATTTTGTAGAGAGGTTTTAAAAAGTATGAAAGAGAGAGACATTTTTGAAGAAATAGTTAATCTTGGTAAAAAAAGAGGAAGGTTAACTTATGATGAAATAAATGAGGCTCTTCCTTCTGAATATTTCTCTCCCGAAGAGATAGAAGATTTAATAGATGTTTTAACTGATATGGGAGTTAAAGTAGTTGATGAAGATGAAGAAATACTTTTTGAAGAAGAAGAGGAGGAGCTTGAGGAAGAGGAACATGTTGAAGACTTAGTTCAAGCCTACTTTAACTCGATGGGTGATATTCCTATTCTAACCAAGGATGAAGAAGTAGAGCTTGCTAAAAAACTTCAAGAAGGTAAAAACATAATTAAAGAAACTATAGTTACATTGCCAATTTATAAAAAAATAATTGAAGAGGTAGAAAAAGAAGAAGATTCAGAATCTTTAACGGATGACGAAAAAGAAGAGGAAGCATTAAGTAGATGTATAATTCGTATGGAAAATCTTATTAATGAATTAAATAAGGCAGAAGAAAAAATTAAGGAATATGGTTCTTTAAAGGAACTTCGTAAAAAGATAAATGAGATAAAAAAATCTGGACAGTCAGCAAAGGAATTTGAAGCAATTTATAAAGAAGTTTACGGAGAAATAAAAAAGATAGAAAGTGAGTCAGGATTGAAAATAGATGAATTAAAAAATGTTTGGCAAAAGATATATAAAGCAAAATCTCTTGTAGAGGAAACAAAAAATGAACTTATAACAAGAAATCTAAGACTCGTTGTTAATATAGCAAAAAACTATGTTGGTAGAGGACTTCCTCTTCTTGATTTAATTGAGGAAGGTAACATTGGACTTATGAAGGCTGTTGATAAATTTAAATATGAAAAGGGATTTAAGTTTTCAACATATGCAACATGGTGGATAAGACAGGCAATTACAAGAGCTTTGATTGATCAGACTAAAACAATAAGAGTCCCAGTTCACATGATGGAGTTTTACAACAGAGTTACTAAAGCATCTCGTGAGCTTACTCAACAACTTGGAAGAGAGCCAAGCAATGAGGAGATAGCAGAAAAACTTGGAGTACCAGTAAGAAAAGTTGAAGAGGTTTTTAGAGCAATTCAAGATCCGATAGGACTGCAAACTCCTATAGGAGATGAAGATACAGAACTTGAGGATTTTATTGGTGATAAAACCTCTCCCTCTCCTTTAGCTGAAGCAGAGAGAGCAGAATTAAGTGAACACATACAAAGAATTCTTAAGACTTTAACACCAAAAGAAGAAAAAGTCATAAAGATGAGATTCGGTATTGGAGAGGACAGAGATCATACTCTTGAAGAGGTAGGAAGATATCTCTCAATTACACGTGAGAGAGTTCGGCAGATAGAAACTAAGGCATTAAGAAAACTAAAACATCCAAGCAGAATGAGGCTTCTAAAGATGTTAATAAGTGATAAGGTAGATCACATAAAGAAGTGAATCATCTTGATGAGGTAGCAAAACTTATAAGATACTATATTCTTCTGTCAACAACAAGGGCAGGTTCTGGGCATCCTACAACTTGCCTCTCCTCAGTAGAGTTAATGGTAGGTCTTCTTTTTGGAGGCTTTTTTAATTTTGATCCAGATGAACCTAACAATCCTAATAATGATAGACTCATATTCTCAAAGGGACATGCTGCTCCTCTACTTTACTCTCTCTGGGCAGTTGCAGGCAAACTTACTGAAGAGGAGCTTTTAACTTTAAGAAAATTTGGCTCCCCACTTGAAGGACATCCTGTAAGAACATTTCCCTATTCAGAGGCAGCAACTGGTTCACTTGGACAGGGATTGTCCATTGGTGTTGGAATGGCTATAAATGGGAAATACATTGATAGACTTCCATATAAAGTATTCGTTTTATTAGGTGATAGTGAGATGTCAGAAGGCTCTGTCTGGGAAGCAATACAGCTTGCAGCCTACTATGGACTTAATAATCTTGTCGGAATAATAGATGTAAACAGACTTGGTCAACGCGGACAAACGATGTATGGACATGATTTAAATGCTTATGCAAAGAGAATATCAGCCTTTGGATGGAAAACAATATGTATTGATGGACACAGTTTTAAAGAGATTTTCAAAGCCTATGAGGAGGCTTTAAAAAGTGATGTTCCCACAATGATTATAGCTAAAACAATAAAAGGTAAAGGAGTATCTTTTCTTGAAGATAAAGAAGGAAGACACGGAGTAGCGCTTACAGAGGCTGAGTTTAAAGAAGCTTTGAAAGAGATGGGTCAAATAAAGAAGACTACAGCAATAATAAAAAAACCTGAAGCACTAAGGCCAAATCCACAATCTATACAGATAAAAGAGTTCACAAAGAAGTATAGTTTGGGTGAAATGGTAGCAACAAGACGTGCATATGGTGAGGCTTTGGTTAAGATATTTCCTGAATTTCCAGAGATTGTTGTTTTAGATGCAGAGGTTAGTAACTCTACATACGCTGAAATATTTAGAGAATACTATCCAGAAAGATTTTTTGAATGCTTTGTTGCAGAGCAAAACATGGTTGGCATGGCAGTTGGACTTGCTTTAAGAGGTAAGATTCCTTTTGTTTCTACTTTCGCAGCTTTTTTAACTCGTGCCTTTGATCATATAAGAATGGCTCAATACAGTGAGGCAAATATTAAATTTGTAGGATCCCATGCAGGTGTCTCTATTGGACAGGATGGACCCAGTCAGATGGGACTTGAAGATATAGCAATGATGCGCAGTGTTTTAAATAGCGTAGTTCTCTACCCAAGTGATGCAGTTTCAACTGAAAAGCTTTTAAGAGAGGCAGCAAAATACAAGGGTATTGTATATATACGGACAACGCGTTCTGCAACACCTGTCATTTACAGTTATGATGAGGAATTTCCTATTGGTGGTTCAAAAACAATTAGAGCTTCTGATAAAGATTTATTTACAGTAATTGGAGCGGGAATAACACTACATGAAGCCATAAAGGCTTATGAAGAGCTTAAAAAAAATGGTATTTATATTAGAGTTATAGATTTATACAGTTTAAAGCCTTTAGATGTTGAGACTTTAAAGAAGGCTTTGTATGAAACCAGAGCAATAATAACTGTTGAGGATCACTATCCTGCAGGTGGAATTGGAGAAGCTGTAAAATATGAAGTTGACTCTGAAAGAGTTTATAGCCTTGCTTGTAGAAAAATTCCAAAAAGTGGCACACCTGAAGAACTCCTTGATTATGAGGAAATTTCATCTAAAGCAATAGTTAATTTAATTTTAAAAATTTTAAACACATCATAACTAAGCTTTTAGAATCTGAACTCCTGTCTTAAGTATAAACAATTTTGTCTTACTCTTTATTTTAATTGATTTGCTAATTAAGGTTTATTATCCTTTTCTAATCTGGAATAGTTTTTAAATTGACATTTATGCCCTACTTTTGTGCATTATAAATTTAATGGATATATTTGAGAAAATTGCAGAGGAAAGAATTCGTGAGGCAATGGAACAAGGTCTCTTTAATGATCTTCCCAATAAAGGAAAACCTTTAAAATTAGAGGATTTTAGTTGGGTTCCTGAGGATCTAAGACTTGCCTATAAAATTCTGAAAAATGCTGGATGTATCCCTCCTGAAATGGAATTAAGAAGAGAAATAATTGATTTGAAAGAATTACTTAAAACTATAGACGATGATGAGGAAAGAATTAAAAAAGTAAGAGAGCTTAATTTTAAGTTATTAAAATTCAATTTAGGAAGAAAACGTCCTTTTTATCCTGAGGATTTTCCAGAGTACGAAGAAAAAATTTATAAAAAATTTCTTGATTGACGGAGAGGGAGGGATTCGAACCCTCGGTAGGAAAATCCTACAGCGGTTTTCGAGACCGCCCCAATCGTCCACTCTGGCACCTCTCCACATTTATAATAAATTATATCATAAGGAATTAATAAAAAATGCAGAAAGTAGTTGTTGCAATTAGTGGAGGAGTTGATTCCTCAGTAGCAGTTTATTTATTAAAAGAGAAGGGATTTACTGTGGAGGGGATATTTTTCTGTCTTTTTGATGAGCCTCCAGGTGTTGAATTTGCAAAAAAAATCGCAGAATTTTTCAACATAAAACTTCACATATGGGATTTAAGAGAGAGTTTTAAACAAATGGTTATAGAGCCATTTTTCAGAGGTTATAAAAGTGGAATTACTCCAAATCCTTGTGTTTTATGTAATAGATATATAAAATTTCCAACTCTTAAAAAAGTCGCAGATTTAGTCAATGCTAAATTTTTTGCAACAGGCCATTATGCGAGGATTATTAGGGAAGATGATAGTTTTTTTCTTTCTAAAGGTGTTGATAGAAAAAAAGATCAATCTTACTTTCTGTATGGAATAGATAAAAAACTCCTTAATCAACTCATTTTTCCTATTGGTGAGTATCTCAAAGAAGAAGTGAGAGAAATTGCAACTAAGGCAGGAATTCCTTCAAAAATTGCCGAAGAGAGTGTAGATGTATGTTTTTTAAAGAATAAAAGATACTATGATATGATAAAAAGTTCTCCAGGTCCAATAATTGAAAAGTCCACTGGTAAAATTATAGGACAACATAAGGGAATTCATCTTTTTACAATTGGTCAAAGAAAAAGACTTAATATTTCTGTAGGATATCCAGCTTATGTTGTTGAGATAGATCCAATTATTAATGCAGTTTATATTGCATCTTACAATGAAGTTTACAAAAAAGAATTTTATGTTACAGACCTTAATTGGTTTTCTAATCCTAAAGAAATTTTTGTTTGTACTGTAAAAATTCGTTATACAATGGAACCACAGCCAGCTACGATTACACTTGTAAGTGAAAATAAAGTTAAAGTAAGTTATCACACACCTCAGTTTGCTCCTACACCAGGACAAAGCGCAGTATTTTATGATGGAGACAAAGTTATTGGAGGAGGAATTATACTTAAGGAGTAAGAGATAGCATGGTTAGAGCTTTTGTTTCTTCAAATCCACACATTATATTCATATTCTGAACTGCTTGGCCAGATGCGCCTTTTATAAGGTTGTCTATAGCTGAAATAATAATTAATCTGTTTGTTCTTTGATTGATAACTGCACCGATATAGCAGTAGTTAGTTCCTTTAACATATTTAATTGATGGAGTTTCACCTTCTGGTAAAATCTTAACAAAAGGCTCTTTTTGATAATATTCTTTTAGAATTTCAATGGCTCTTTGAGTACTTAATGTTTTTTTTATTTTTACATATATTGTAGAAAGAATTCCTCGATTTAATGGAAGAAGATGTGTGGTAAAATCGACATTGATTGGTTTATTTACTATTTTACTTAACTCTTGCTCAATCTCAGGTGTATGTCTATGTTTTGCGACATTATAAGCCCTGAAGTCCTCATTTACTTCACAGTAACTGAGTGCTAACTCAGCCTTTCTTCCTGCTCCAGAAACACCTGATTTCGAATCAATAACTATTGTCTCAGTATCAACTAAATTTTCTTTAAGAAAAGGATAAAGAGGAATTATAACACTGGTTGGATAACAACCTGGATTTGCCACAAGTTGAGTTTCTTTAATCTGTTCTCTGTAGATTTCTGGCAATCCATATACAGATTTTTCCAGTAGTTGAGGAAACAAATGCTTTGTAGAATACCATTTCTCATAAACAGTACTATCCTTTATTCTAAAATCAGCAGAAAGATCTATTATCTTTTTGTTGGTTTCTAAGAGCCTACTTACTACTTGTTGGGATGTTCCATGGGGAAGAGCAAGAAAATAAACATCAGCACGGTCTTTAATTTTATCTATATCAAGAGTTTCAAATTTTAAATCTTTATAGATGAAGAAATAAGGAAAAAGTGAGTTTACTGTAAGACCTGCTGATTTTTCTGAGGTAACTCCAACTACTTCAACTTCATCATGTAAAGCAAGAATACGAAGAAGCTCACTTCCAGTATAACCACTTCCACCACAGATAAAAACTTTAAGCATTTTATCTTTTTGAATATTGGAATCTCTTTCTCGCCTTTGGTTGTCCGTATTTTTTTCTTTCTACTTCTCTTGGATCTCTAGTAAGAAGTCCTTCTTTTTTAAGTTTTGGTTTAAGGTCAGGATTTAAATTTACTAATGCTCTTGCAATACCATGTCTTATTGCACCAGCCTGTCCACTCAATCCTCCACCTTCTGCTGTAACTATAACATCATATTTGCCAACTACTCCTGCAATATGAAATGGTTGATAAAGAAGCATTCTTAATGTTTCTCTTGGAAAATACTCTTCTGCTGGTCTATCATTTACTATGATCTTTCCACTACCAGGTATTAATCTTACTCTTACTATAGATCTCTTTCTTCTTCCTGTAGCTACATAATCAACAGTAGCCATAGTTTTCACCTCATTTAAGTTAATTGAATTGGCTCAGGATTCTGAGCTTTATGTGGATGCTCAGAGGTTCTATAAACTTTTAATTTTTTTATAATCCTTTTTCTTAGCCTATTTTTAGGGAGCATTCCCCAAACCGCATCAATAATAACATTTTCAGGCTCTTTTTCTAATTTTTCTTTAAGAATTTCTGCTTTTAGATTCCCAATATATCCGGTATGAGTATAGTAAATTTTATCAATGAGTTTTTTACCTGTTACTTTAATCTTGTCTGCATTGATAACTATTACAAAGTCGCCACAATCAATATTCGGAGTATAAGTAGGTTTGTGCTTTCCAATTAAGTATCTCGCAACTCTTGATGCGAGTCTTCCCAAGGTTTGCCCAGCGGCATCCACAAGATACCATTTTCTTTCTATATTTTCTTTTTTAGTAAAAAGAGTTTTCATCTACCTCACCTCAAAGTAAAATTAAACTCAAAATTTGAAAATAACAAAAATATTATATATTTGTCAAATAGTATGTTTTAACTAATTAAAAGGTATAAACAAATTTAAACCAAAACTTATCACCTTCTGGTCTGTTTTTAACTTCCATTTCTTTTTGGTATTTAAGAGTGAAGTTCATATTTTTATAGTCAAATTTAATTTGAGGTCCTATTGCAAAAGCTTGTCCTTTATTCCCATCTGGAGCAACTTTAACACCATTAATTTTATCATTCGTGATTTGTTTGTAGTAATAGCCTCCTAAACCTAATGTCCATTTATCGAATTTTTTACCCACGGTGTAGTCAAAATGAAATTCTTGTCCTGATAGATAGCCTGTGTCGTGATTTTTGGTATTAATATCATACATAAACTTAAAAGAAACATCAAATCCATTATCACTTAAATAGGAGAAGGCAAAAATAGGCTCAAAAGTCCAATAGTTTCTACCTGTGTTAGCAAGTCTTTTTTTATCATAATCTCCTGTAGGAATGTATATATCAATTCCTGTTACAAAATGCCAGTTTTTTAAATGCCATGACAGTATAAGAGGATCTACTACTATATCTCCAACTCCAGTTCTACTTTTACTGCCAATAGGTAAAGAGACGTTTACATTTAATATAGGAATTAGAACATGTATTGCCCAATTTCCACCAAATATTTTTTTATCTGTAACATGTAAAAATCTAAAGACATTTGCAATAACTTTTAATTCAAAATTAGGTATGGAACTTTTACCGTATCTATCATTAAATTTATCAGATTTGTAAAGGGTAAAATAATTTAAAAAATATGTTCCTGGGGGAGGTACAGCTCCAGCCATAAAGTCCTCAGCTCCATTAGGATAAGCTCCACCACCTCCTTCTGTTGCACTGATTATGCCTGGTAATGAAAGGATTAAGAACATAATTAGAAGTAATACATAAATTTTCCTTCTTTTGAGTGTCGTTCCATTAAGCATAATTCACCTCTTTTTTTTAAGGCTATTATATCAATTTTTTAAATTTTCTTAAAGACATTTTATAAATTCTTTTTTTTTAATATTTAAATTTCCCTCCTAAGACTTTCTAATTTTACCAAAGCACAGTTTTATTAAGACGAAATTGACTGTTTTTTACTTTTAGGAGGTTCTGCAGGCTTAGTATTTTTAATGTCTCTTTTGAACATTCTTCTACCTTTTTCTTATACTTTTTTTAACAAATTTTAATGCAAAGTCAAAATGTAAGGTAAGTTTCTCTTGACTTAATTCTAAGGAAAAGTTTAAATTTTTCTTGTATTCTTTGAGGTTAAAGATAGATAATAGCTAAATATTTAGATTTTTCTCCTTTTTGTAGATGGATATTTTTATGCATTGCTTCCAGAACTTGCAAGCCTTACATGAGCAATGAAAATCTTTGATTTAATCTCCTGATAATCTAAAAATTCAGAAAGCCTGCTTTGGTATGCCTTAAGGAGGTTCTTTATAAATCGCTACTTTAGTATCAAGATAAAAAGCTATTCCCATACATCTTTATTTTCTTTGCCCCTTTGTCTAAATCTTTTGAAAGATACAGTTGGTGTTACTTTTTTGTTAAAACACATTCCTGAAAGTTCACATAGGGCCT
>JANXBK010000017.1 GCA_025057595.1 Thermodesulfovibrio sp. | reverse complement strand
GGAACTCTCATCTTTATCTTTCTGTCCTCAGATGAACCAATCTCGGTTTCAATATCGGCTGCTGGAAAAACTGCTTTATCTGGATCTGCCTCAATTCCTAATGCTCCAACACATGTACCTTGAATATTGAAATGAGAAAAATCAATTGGATAGTCTTTCTCTGCTCCAGAGATTACTTTACCAAAAGGTTGTGGATAGATAACTTCTCTTCCCTTCAGTGCAGATCTACCAACCTCACAATAACCAGGACATCCATCCACACAGTTAACACAAAGTCCAGAAAAAGGAGATGGTGCAACTCTTGTTGCTGTAACAGTAGCTGCACTTGCATTTGGTTTACTAAAACTCATACTACACCTCCTTTAACTTGAATTAATCATCACTATAATAAAATCTATTTAGACATGTCAATAATATATCTCTATGGAGAATGTTCCGTTTGTATTGACAAAACTTCCATCTAAAAGTATAATGTTTTATTGTATTTTCTCACACATGAAAACAGAGCAATATAAAATAATTGAAAAATATTTAATTAAAGAATTTGTAAACCGTCTTTTTCCTATCTCCAAAGTAGTAGCTCCAGTATATAAAGGATTTGGCAACTATGTTTTTGAAGAAATTAAATCAGAAGAAAATGTAACTTTTAAATATATTCCTACAATACTTCCTCCGAAAAAATATCTACTACCTAAGAAAGAGACTATTTTAGAGTTCAAGAAAAATCAAGAGTTGATAATACAACCAGTTGTTGAATATGAGAATCTTATTCTTTTTGGTGTTCATACTTGTGATATAGCTGGCTTTAAATGTTTAAATAAAGTCATGTCTGATACTCCAAAGGATGTTTCATTTTTACTGAGAAAAGAACATATAGTAATTATCGGGATAGAATGTAATGATTACTGTGACCAGTATGCAAGCTGTGCATTTGTTGGAGCTCATTTACCAACTACTGGATACGATTTAATGTTTACTGAGTTAAATGATATATTTATTGTTCATGTACACTCCTCAAAAGGTACTAATATTGTAGAAAAAACAGGTTTATTCAAACCAGCGACAGATGCTCATATTAAAGAGTTAAGAGAGCTAAGAGAGAAAAAGGCTAAAATATTTTATAATGAAATTCCTACTGAAAGAAGATATATTCCTGACCTTTTTGATCGTTCTTGGAATGCTTCTGTTTGGAAAGAGCTTGAAGAGAAATGTCTTAGTTGCGGTAATTGCACAGCAGTATGTCCAACCTGTTACTGTTTTGATATAGCGGAAGAAGTTGATCTTACACTTAAAAGCGGTAAGAGATTTAGAATTTGGTTTTCTTGTCAACTTGACCCATTTGCAAAAGTTGCAGGAGGAATAGACTTCCGTAAAGAGCGATCAGCAAGACAGAGACATAGATTTTATAGAAAATTTAGATATCATGTTGACAGATTTGGAATGATTTTCTGTACCGGATGTGGAAGGTGTTCTCGCACATGTATGGCTGGAATAAATCTTAAGGAAGTTTTGATATCACTAATAAAAGAATCTGAGGCTAAAATATGGAGAAAGTGGTTATAAAAGAGTCTCCCTACAATGTTAAAAAAGCAAAAATCATTGATATAAAGCTTCTTACTGAGAAAGAAAAACTCTTTCAGTTAGTTTTTGAAGACAGCAGTTGGCTTCATTTTGAACCTGGTCAGTTTATAATGATATCTCTTATGGGAATTGGAGAGATTCCTATTTCAGTTTGCTCTTCTCCTTTAAACAAAGAATATTTTGAGATTTGTGTAAGAGCAGTAGGTAAGGTAACAAACTCTCTTCATAGGCTAAACATCGGTGATATCATAGGTGTGAGAGGTCCTTATGGAAATGGATTTCCTATTAAGATATTAGAAGGCTATGATTTATTAATTATTGCAGGAGGATTAGGTCTTGCACCTTTAAGATCTTTAATACTTTATGCAATTGATAACAGAAGAGATTTTGGACAAATACATATTCTGTTCGGATGTAAAACTCCTCAGGAATTGCTTTTCCGAGAAGAGATTGAAGAATGGAGCAAAAGAGTTGATATACATTTTGCATGCACAGTTGATAGAGCAGATCCTGACTGGAAAGGAAATATAGGATTAATTACATCACTTATACCCGGAGTTGATATAGAGCCAGCAAGAACTTATGCAGCGGTGGTAGGCCCACCAGTAATGTATAGATTTGTAATAAAAGAACTTCTTGCTAAAGGACTACCGGTAGACCAAATTTTACTTTCCTTTGAAAGACATATGAAATGCGGAATGGGAAAATGCGGAAGATGCCAAATACAGAATCTTTACTGCTGCAAAGACGGACCTGTATTTACTTTTAAAGAAATAATGGATATGGCAGAGGCGCTATGAAAAGTAAACCAAAGGTTGCTTTTTTTGATTTTGCCTGCTGCGAAGGCTGTCAGCTTCAAGTAGCAAACATGGGTGAACTGCTTCTTGAAGTTCTTGAGATAGTCGATATTGTTGAATTCAGAGAAATAATGTCAGAAAAATGGGATGGTCAGTTTGACATCGCTTTTGTTGAAGGCAGTATCACAGATGAACATGCTACAGAAAGAGTGAAAAAAATTAGAGAGCGCAGCAAAATTCTTGTGGCTCTTGGCTCCTGCGCTACTATTGGTGGTGTAAATGGAATGAAAAACTCTTTTCCACTTGAAGAAGTCAGAAGATATGTCTATGGAGAATTTCACAAATTTTTTCCAACAGTTGAAACAAAGGCTGTACATCAGGTAGTAAAAGTAGACTACTTTATACATGGATGTCCAATATATCAGCCTGAGTTTTTAACAGTACTGAAGTGTATACTTCAAGGAATCCCTTACTATGTTCCCGAGTATCCTGTTTGTGTAGAATGTAAACTTAATGAGAATGTTTGTATGTATGACAGAGGACTGAGTTGTATGGGACCTGTAACAAAGGCTGGATGTAACTCATGGTGCATAAACAATGGAAATATATGTTATGGATGTAGAGGGCTTACAGTAAATCCAAACACAGAGGGATTTAAAGAAGTCTTAAGAAAACATAATATTCCGGAAGATTTTTTAATTAAAAAAATAGAAATGTATAACAAATGCAAGGAGCTAGATAAGTGAGTAAATATGTCAGCATTAATGTTAATTATCTTACCAGAGTTGAAGGTCATGGAAATATTAAAGTTGAAATAAAGGATGGAAAAGTTGAAATATGTAGACTTGAGATTGTTGAATCTCCAAGATTTTTTGAGGCTTTTTTAAGAGGTCGTTCCATCTATGAAGCACCACATATAACAAGTAGAATTTGTGGGATTTGCTCCTGTGGGCACACACTGGCTTCAATTCAGGCTGCTGAGAATGCCTTAGGAATAAATCCCACAGAACAAACAACACTTTTAAGAAAACTATTACTTCATTATGAGTTACTTGACAGTCATATTCTTCATATATATTTTCTTGTAGCACCTGATCTTTTTAAGGTTGCAAGCTTTGTCCCTCTCATAAAAACTCATCCTAACATTGTAAGATATGCGCTAAAGATGAAAAGACTTTGTAATGAACTTTGTGACATACTTGTTGGCAGACATGTCCATCCAATCTCGGCAGTTGTTGGAGGATTTACAAAGCTTCCTACCATCTCTGAGCTTGAAGATATGTATAGAAAACTTATAGAGCTTAGAAAGTATACAGAAATAACTGTAGAACTCTTTAGCAAATTTAATTTCCCAGAATTTGAAAGAGACACAGAATATGTTGCATTAGTAAATGACGAAGATGAGTATCCTCTTCTTTATGGAGATATTGGTTCAACTGATGGATACAGAGTAGACAAACATGAATACAAAAATGTAACAAATGAATTCATAGTTTCCTACTCCACGGCAAAAAGAACAAAATGGCATAGAGAATCCTATGCTGTAGGAGCTTTAGCAAGATTTAATCTTAATCATAAAAAGCTTCATTCTAAAGCCTCAGAAGCGGCAGTAACATTAAATCTTAAGCCTAAATGTATAAATCCTTATTTAAATACTTTAGCTCAAGTTGTTGAATGTGTTCACTGTACTGAAGATGCAATAAAGATTATAGAGCTTCTAATGCAGAGAGGAATTAATTATGACGAAGTCATTGTACCTGATATAAATGAGAAAAACATACTTCCAGTTCGTGCAGGAGAAGGAGTTGGAGTAGTTGAGGTTCCAAGAGGCTTGCTAATACATCATTATGAATGTGATGAAAAAGGTATAGTGATAAATGCAAATTGTGTTATTCCAACAAATCAAAACCTACATAATATAGAGCTTGATATGTTAAAACTTCTCTCTGAGATAATAAATCAATCTACTGACGACATAACTTTCAGTCTTGAGATGCTTGTCCGCGCTTATGATCCGTGTATCTCCTGCTCAGTTCATAAATTAGAATTTAAAGTTAAGTAAGTATATATCAAATACGAAACAAATAAATAATCAAAAAATAGCAACGGCAAAGTGTTATGGTAAGAAGCAGATTTAACAATACAGAAGAACGATAGTATCCTCATCAATTTGTCTTTCTACTTTTTTATATCTAACAAAAGCTAAAAATCCCATCAAAGCTCCTAAAAATATAAGAAAAATTCCAAAGTTTTTCCATCCTTTGAGGAAATGCCATTATTCCTATATTTGTTCTTATCCATGCAAGAAAAGTCCTTTCATTGCAAAATGAACTCTTCTGTTACGTACCTTTGGATGGATCTCTTTTTTATCAATCATTACTCTCTATTATTTTAATCTATTATTTTAAAGAAGCGTTAACTTTCCTTTTTTCAATAGATAAATCTTTTCAGAAGTTGCCTCTATGAATCTCAAATCATGTGATACCACTATGTAGGTATTGGCATGGTTTTTCAAGTAATTTAAAACTCTATGAAGTGTATCTTCATCAAGTCCGGAGGAGGGTTCATCCAAAAGATAGCAAATGGGTCTCATTGCTATGACAGTTGCCAAAGCAACAAGCCTTTTTTCTCCTCCTGAAAGCTTATGTGTAAGACGATCCTCAAATCCTTTAAGCCCAAGAATATCGCAGGTCTCTTTTACTATTTCCATTGCTTCTTTTTTAGTTTTTCCGAGATTTAAAGGTCCGAAGGCTATATCTTCTTTTACAGTAGGGCAGAAAAGCTGACTGTCTGAGTCCTGAAATAATAAACCTATTTTCTGTCTTACCTCTGTAAAATCTTTCTCTTTGTTTCGTATCTTACCAAAGATTTCAACTGCTCCTTTTTGAGGTTTAAGTAGTCCCATTATTATATATAGAAGTGTTGTTTTGCCTGATCCAGTAGGACCAATAAGACCAACTTTGTCTCCTCTGTAAACTTCAAGATTTATATCTTGAAGTACAGCTGTTTTATCATAGCTAAATGAGATATTTTTAAGTCTTATTATCGGTTCTTTCAACTTTTAACCCAGATCAGAATAAAAACCACTATAGAAACAATACTAAATATTATATCACTTTTTCTTATATGAAAATGCTCAAAAAGAGGAAAGTATCCGCGGAAACCTCTACAAAGCATTGCTTTATAAATCTCCTCTGCTTTTTCATAACTTTTTATGAGCATTCCTCCGATAATATAAGCATAGGTTTTATAGGTATGAAGAGTGGTTCTGGGAACAAAGCCTCTTAAGGAGGCTGCTATTTTAATTTTTAAGTACTCTTCATGAATCACAGTTATATATCGATAAAAGAGAAAAAAGACTGTGACAAGTTTTTTAGGTACCTTTAAATGGAGCATTGCATGAGCAAGGGAAAAAACAGAAGATGTGGAAAGAAGAGTTATTGTAGCTAAAATTATAGCATTACATTTAATAGTAATAGATAAAGCATAGTTTAATCCTTCGTAACTCAGTTTTAGAGGACCTAAAATTATGTAAGAATTTCCTGAATAGCCTGTAGGAATAAAAAACCATACAAAGGCAATAAAAAAATTAGCTACAATAAGTCTTGAAAATAAAAGTCTTATTTTGACTTTAGCAATTAAAAGAAGTGTTAATGAATAAAAGAAGTAAAAAAGCGGGGTTTTTATTCCTGATGCGGTTGCACAAAGAACACTAAATAAGACAAAAACTAATATCTTTAATCTTGGATCTGCTTTATGAAGAAAGCTACTGCCTTCTGAAAACTCTTCAAGATGCATGTCTTTTTCTTAAAAACAGCATTATTAAACCCCAGACTCCAACAATATATCCAATACCTCCAATTATGTCTCTAAGATAAACTCTATCCAACTTTTTTCTCAAATCTGCTATTTCACCTCTTAATCCCTGTATTTTAGTATCTATAACTTCATCAACTATCTGTTTGATTTCGTCTTCCTTTGTTGAAGTCTTTTGCTTAAGCTGATTCTCCCTTTTTGTAATACCTTCTTTTCTTTTTTCGGTGACTGCCTCAAGTTTATATATTGCTGTATGACCCTCACCTGCGAAAATTACTAACTTAAGTTGACCTCTCTGCTCTGTTAGAAAACTATATTGACCTTTTTCATCTGTAACAGTTTCAAAAATCTTCTTTCCCTTTTCGTCATAGACTTCTACTTTACTGTTTTTACAGGGTGAACCATCAACAAAATAACACTCTCCAGAAATTTTATTACCTTCTCTATATGCATAAGTATTTACCTTATGTGCATAAACAGAAACAGACGGTATGAAGACTAAACAAACAGCTCCTAAAAAAAATATAAACCACTTTGTTTTTTTTGTCATCCCAAAGCCTCCGGTTTTACCTTTTTAAGATATACTACAACAAATCCTGTAATAATTCCCTCAATTATAGAAACTGGAAGATGCATAATAAAAAAAGTTCCTGCAACAGCAGTAAAGCTTTTTTCAGTAATAACTAAGGCGAGACTAATAAAGGCTGCTGCAACAACTAACGCTAAAGCACCTCCTAAAAATCCTCCCAAAAAAACTATATTCTTACCTCTGTGGAGTAATCCTCTAAAGATATAGTATGAGAAAACACCGGGCATTGCCATTGAAAAAGTATTTATGCCTAAGGTTGTAAAGCCACCAAATTGAAATAAAACAGTCTGAAGCAATAAAGCTATAAATATAGAAGGAAAAGCTGCCCATCCAAGGAGTATTCCTACAAGTCCGTTTAATACTAAGTGAGCAGAAGCAGGCCCTAAAGGAATATGAATAAGAGAAGCAATAAAAAATGCTGAAGATAGTATAGCAACTTTTGGTATGTTCTCATTTTTTATTTTATGTAATCCTATAGTAAGACCTACTACAGATAAAACCGCACCACTTACAAGTACAGGAACAGACAATACTCCCTCTGATATATGCATTTATTTTATCTCCCGTGCTTTAACCCAAATAACTCCGCCAATCTCAACAGGATAATCTTTTCCATCCTTTTTGATTTTATAAGGTGCCTCAGCTAAAGCAGCAAATCCCCACCAACCAGCCTTAGGAATCGCATATGTAAAAACTCCATTTATATCTGCTTTTATAACTTGAGTTATATAAGGCTCCTTTGGTGCTTTAATCTTGCCACCTTCATTAAAATACTCAATTTCAACTTCTGCATATGGCAGAGGTTTTCCATTAACCTTTACTACTCCTTGAAAAACATTTCCAACCCAAAGACCATATGGTCGCGTAAGAGGCACAATCTCTATCGGAAGGCCAATCTCTTTATCCCATCCTTCTTGTTTTCCTAATGCTTGAACTACAACTTTTGTATAATGAATAATAAATTTCTCTTCTGCTGGTTCCCAATAGGGCTCAGGCTCAAAATAAAAAAGATAGTCTCCAGGACGCTTAATTGAGAAGGAAACTTCCCAAGTATTTTGGCCTTTTATTTTTTTGTTGACAAGAGCATCGCTCAAATCTTTCTTTTCCTCACCAAAGATTACCCCAAATGCTTTAGGTTTTTTCATATTTAACCACTGTTGTTCAAAGGGATGCATAAAGTAGATTTTAAGAGTAATCCTTTTTAAGTCTTTTTCCTCAATAATATCATCAGAGGGTAATATCACACCAAAATGTGCATTAGCTAAAGTCGTGAAAAATAAAATTATGAGAATACTAAACAGAAAAGATAAAAACTTTCTCATTTTTTAACCTCCAATTAAAAATGAAAGTTTAATCTAACTGTATAAATATGTCCTGCCTTTGTATTTTCTGGATTGCGGGCTTTATCATAAATGTATTGATAGTCAAAAGTTATATCTGAACTAAGAAACTTATAGTTAAAAAGTTGAAATTTTATATATCCTTCAAATACCTGAGTATATTTGAGCTCTTCATTTTTTGAGGGAGTTTTTAAATAGGCATATCCAACTGCTATTTCATAATTCTTTCTTCCCCAAATCCCTCCATTAAAATTTAATCCCAAAGAAAACATTCTGTTATAATCTACTTGGGCTGAGTCATCTTGCCATCCCATACGTAAAAAAGCTCCAACTGTGTCTTTTATAAGTTGCTGATCAAAACTAACTCCAATACCTCTTAATGCCTTATAAGTGTCAGCCTTCCAACCTTCAAATCTTTTATTTGTTGTATATGCATAAACTCTGTAATTACCCTCTCCTATAACTGTCTCAAGCTTATATCCTATCTGTGCACCTATCCAGTTGTAGCTTTTTTCTATTTCATTCTTTGAACGCATTCCTACTACTCTTAGATGAAACCTATCCCACTCAAACTCTACTGCTAAACCCGAGTCATAACTTGGCAGATTTGCAAGAGGATTATGCACCAACACTTCATTCATAAATTGAGTCAGCTCATCTGCTGCGTAGTTGTTGTCATCTATGAATGCTGTTGAGTCAATCAATCCTGCTGTAAGTTTAATGGAAATGTCTTTATTTAGCTCAAACTTATGGGCATACCAAAACTCAAGTAGATGATCACGGCTATGTCCATTTATGTTTTTTAGATCACTGAATAGATCATCTGCATTAGGTGAAAGTAGGAAAGGATTTACTCCCTTAAGTCCATCTCCTTTTGCAAAGCTTAATCTTACAAAAAATTCACCATTTTCAATAGGACGAAAAGATACATTAAAGTCCAATACTGCTGAGCCACGATCTTTGTTTGAAACATCTCCTCGAGCTTTGTTTAGCCACTGATAAACTGTTGTTGCTGTCCCAGAAATTGATAAATTTTCAGTTATCTCCACTGCAGACGCTAATAGAGGAAAAAATAGAATAAGAAAAAATACTACATACTTTTTCATCCCTTGCCTCCTTCTTAAAATAAAAAAGCCACGAAAGCATCTTTGGCTCTTCTGAGCCTTTTTGCCTTCGTGGCTTAAAAATTTTATCAAAATAAGTTTTATAAAGTCAACTATGCGCTTTTCCTAATGTGGTTACTATATTAAAATGTCACACATAATTACT
>JANXBK010000016.1 GCA_025057595.1 Thermodesulfovibrio sp. | reverse complement strand
TGAAGCTAAGGGCTTTTCTTCAGAAACTCCTATTATCATTGTTTTATCAATCCTTTCTTTTTCTCTTTCTTCAGCTATGGTTGGTGTGATATCTCTTTGTTCTCTCTGTATCTCAGATGGTGTAAGCTTCCGTGGAGGTGATGGTGGTGTTCCCTCTTTTATAACTGTTAGTTGACCTGCTTCTACTTCAATAACCTTTTCAGGAATCTGTGGATTATAACAGTAAACTCTGCCAGTAATTACTGTTACTGTTGAGTAAGCCAGATAATGTGAAACTATATAGTTTGTTCCTCTTACTCCTGCAACTACTATAGGTGTTTTTATCTCAAATCTGTTAGCCTGTGGTGAAGCCTTTATCTTTTCAACACTCTGTTTTGAAATATGAGCTCCTACTTTTCCTCTTTGAAGATTAAGTGTTACTCTTAAGCTATGAGCATCTGTAAAATACTCTTTAATGTCAATCCTGCTACGAGGCGCAACTTTCACCACTGTTCCATCTTTGAATGTTATCTCAGCTCTTGAATCTGTTTTTGTTCTTATTATGTCATTTAAGTAGACAGGATCATTTATTTTTACAGTAACTGCAGGAGCCTTTCCTTCCCTTAAAATGTCCACAATTCCCTGAAGAGCTGTAACTTTACCCACTTCCTCCGCATTTGCTACATTTAGATAAAAAAGGCTTAGAATAAGTATTATCAAAGCAAACATTTTAAACCTCTACATCTTATACACCTCAAAAGCTTAAACTTAACTCAGCTGTGTAAATGTTTCTTCTGTAGTCATAAATCGGAAAATTAGAGTCAGCTTTTAAGTGATAGTAGCTCAGGTTCATTCTTAGAGTCTTTGAGATATCAAATATAAAACCTCCAGTTAATGTGTAAATTCTATCCTTTCTTTTTTCAGCTTTTTCAGGGAAGCCTTTAACTCCTCTGCCTGAGTATGTATTTATATTTCTGTAGTTCTGCCATGTGTGATCTAATGCAAACTGAATGCTAACTTTATCAATCACTGGATAAATTATACCTGCAGATACTCTATGGGAGTAACTATCCCAATTTTTTCCCTGAGTATCATCTACTGTATAGTCATACTTTGTGTATAAAATACCTTTCTCCTTAAATGGATAAAAATATCCAACTGAAACACTATATTGGTTACTGTCTCTGTCTTCATCGGGATCGGCATTTTCTGTATATTTAAGCATCTGTCTCTTAGAGTATCCAGCTGTAATCTGCGTAATATTTTGTTTATAAATTGGAATGCTTAATGTTGGAGTAAATGAAAAGACTGACATATACTCTCTTTCATTAAGCCACATTTGGGAGTAACTCAATGGTAGTGTTATAAAGCCATTTTTAAAACTAAATCCTGGAGTAAGTGTAATTGTGCCTATAGTTGTGTCAAACTTATTGGAGGAAAAGTAGTTTTTCGTATAAATACCAAACTCGCCTGTAAAAAATATCTCTTCTAACATTAAAGGTTTATAACTTACTCTTAGATTGCTAACAACTGCTGAGTCTTTTTTGCCTGAGATTTCATCAACAGCGGAAACTCCAATTGTTGATGTTGGCTTTGATACAACATTATCATCATACTGATAGGCTAAGCTGAAAGTAATACTCCACTGTTTGAATGCAGTCTTTAACGCGGTAAGATACTCCGAGGCAAACTCTGCTATATCTGTTTTTGGTTCAATCTTTATCAATCCTTCAAGAGTTTTCATGGCTTCTTTTATTTTTCTTTCCGATGAGTATGTAAGGGCTATCTGCAAATCTGATGCTTGGGTAAGGGCAGGATCAATAGATTTTGCTTTTTCAAAGGAGTATCTTGCCTCATTAAACTTTCCCATTTTTGAAAGAACAAGTCCTTTCAAAAATAAAACCTTCGAAGGCATTACAAACTCTTTTTCAGCCTCTGTAAGAAACTTCATAGCCTCACTTAGTTGATCAAGATAATATAAAACTTCAGCAACTTCAATATAGGCATCATTTATTTTTGGTATGCCTGTCAAAGATTTTAAAAAATAATCCTTTGCATTTCTGTAATCACCTATCTGTTTGTATGTAAGTCCAAGATAAAAACTTACAATGGTTGAAGGCTGTGTTTGATAAATTTTTTTAAATATCTCAAGAGCTTCCTCATAGTTTTCCTTTTTGTATTGCTCAATGCCTCTTTGAAAGAGTTCTTCTGCAGATGTTGAAGGAATAATTAAGATTATTAAAAAGAAACTTACAAAAAATGCTACATAATACAACATGAAAAATTATAGAAATTTGTCATTTAAAAAATCAAATTTTTTGAAAACAAAGTAAGTTTAGTGTTATAATTATTATTTTAAATTTACATGAAATCCATTCTGAAACATATTTTTTTTAAATCTGCTGTTAGGTTTTTTCTATTGATTGGGAAAATCTTAAAAAAAGATCAGCTTCTGTCAGCTTCATCTTTTTTAGGAAGTTTATTGTATATTTTTCCTTTAAAGAGAAAGTATGTGGCTTTTGATAATTTAAAGATTGCCTTTGGACAACAATACGAAGAAAACGAATTAAAGAGATTGTTAAAAAGATTTATTAATGAGTTTGTTCTCATAGCTCTTGAAATAGCTTTTATTATTAAAAGGAGAGAAAGACTTGCCCAATGGGCTAAGGCTTCAGGAGTTGAGTATCTTGATGAAGCCTTAAGAAAAAATAAAGGAGTAATCGCATTGAGTGCCCATTTAGGTAATATTCCCATTATGCTTGCCTGGCTTGCTGAAAAAGGCTATCCTGTAGCTGTGCTTTTTAAGGAAGGAAAATATCTTCCTGAAGGATTTTTATACAATCTTATAAAATCTTATAAAATTTATCCCATTCCCTTTCACTCTGATAGAGAAGTTCCTAAGGAAATAATAAAAGCATTAAATCAAAATATGATTGTATTTATACTCGCTGATCAAGCAAGACCTGGTATTTATGCAAAATTTTTTGGAAAATATGTTCAGTGTCAGAAAGGTGCATTTGTTATTGCAAAGAGGAAAGGTTCTCCAATTATTCCAGCTTTTATTATAAGAGAGAAAGATGGTCATAAGATTAAAATTTATCCTGGGATAGAGATAGAAAAGGATATCCAGCTTCTTATTGAAAAATATAACATTCTTCTTGAAAATTTAATAAGGCAGTATCCTGAACAGTATTACTGGTTTCATAGAAGATTTAAGAAGATGAAACTTCACTAAACTGCAAATTCCATAATTCACTGTAAAGTCCTCCTTTCTGTAGAAGCTCTTCATGTGTTCCCTGTTCAATAATCTGTCCTTTATCTAAGACAATAATTTTGTCTGCTCTTTTAATGGTTGAGAGTCTATGGGCAATAATGATAGTTGTTCTTCCTTTTCTTATCTGTTCAAGGGCTTTCTGAATTTTTTCTTCTGATTCTGTATCAAGGTTTGCCGTTGCTTCATCAAATATCAAAATCTTAGGCTCTCTTAAAATTGCTCTTGCTATAGTAATTCTCTGTTTTTGCCCACCTGAAAGTAAAACTCCTCTTTCTCCTACTATGGAATCATAACCATTAGGTAGATTAATTATGAATTCATGGGCATCTGCCATCTTTGCAGCTCTTTCAACATCTTCTTTTGAAGATGATATATTTCCAAATTTTATATTGTTTATTACTGAGTCATTGAATAAAACAATGTCTTGTGTAACAAGAGCAATTTGAGAACGTAAACTATTAAGAGAAAATTCCCTTATGCTAATTCCATCAATTAATATATCACCATCAGTTGGATACCAGAATCCTGCAATAAGATCTGCTATTGTGCTTTTTCCTGCACCAGAGGGACCTACAATTGCTACAGTTTCTCCGGGGTTTATCTCAAAGCTTACATTTTTTAAGGCATAATCCTTAGAGATAGGATACTTAAAAGAGACATTTTTAAAGACTATATGTCCTTTTATATCCTTTATTTTTCCTTCTTCAGGTTCATCTTCAAAAAATATAATCTCTCTGAGTCGATCTATAACATTTCTACCTCTTTGAAATGATGCATTGGCTCTACTTAATCTTTTTAAAGGTGTATACATAAGAATTACTGCTGTAGCAAAGGAGAAGAAGTCTCCTGAGGAGATTTTATCAGTTAATACAAGATATCCGCCATAGAATATAATCATAGCCACGCCTATACCTGCAATAGTCTCAGTTAAAAGATTTGCAAATTCTTCTGTTCTAACCTCTCGCATAATGTTTCTGTAGTGTTCTTGTAAGGCATTTTTATATCTCTTAGTCATGTCAGCTTCCATTGTAAATGCTTTAATTATTTTTATTCCGCTTAATGTTTCATGTATAAGTGTGGTAACTTTTGCAATTCTTAAGCGTGTTTTCATTCCAAGATCCTTTACCTTTTTTCCGACAGTGGCTATTGTATAAATAATAAGCGGTAAAACTACAAAGGAAAGTAAAGCTAAATCCCATCTCCGATAAAAAGCAACTCCTGCAAGAACGACTACTGTAAGCCCTTCAACAAAAAAATCTTTTATTGTATGGGAGACTGTTCTGTTTAGTAAATCAACATCATTTAAGACTTTGGAAATAAGATTTCCTGAACTGTCTTTGCAAAAAAATGACATAGGAAGTTTTAAAAGCTTTTTATACAAAGCATCTCTAATACTTCTTACGATCTTTGCTCCAATTGAGCTCATAAGATAATTATTAATAAAGGTAAAAGTCCCTCTAAGAGTAAACAATACTACAACTCCAAAGGGAATAAGATACAGAAACTCAAAGGATTTTTTGATGAATATCTCATCCATTGCAGGTTTCACAGACCATGCAATAGCTCCATTTATTCCAGAGATAGTTAAACTGCAGATTAATGCAAAAATAAGTCTAAATCTGTGTTCTTTTAATAGTCTCCAGAAGACAGCCAAATCATCAATAAAGGATCTTTTAAACTTCAATTTAAACTGTTTTTCTATTTCCATATTCTTTCCCATGCTTTAGCATATTTTAAAAATGAGTAAAAACTGTAAAATACAGCAAGAATAAAACCTCTCAAACCGTCAAGAAATCCAAATCTTAAGATAAACATCTTGAAAAAAGTAAAAATAGGCGTCAATATCATCTTTATTAGTATTTTATATTTTGATGGATTTTTCTTTATAATTTCCATAGCGGAAAGACTAGAGTAGTTCTGCATTTTCTCTATAAAATCTTCAATGCTTTGATATGTATAATGAATTAAAGGCTCTTTAAGATAATCAGCTTTACCTTCTACTAAAATCTTTTCATGAACCTGTCTTTCTTCCATTTTTCCTTTGTCTTTTCTAAATAGTCTTAAGGTATAATCGGGCCACCAGCCACTGTGTTTAATCCATTTTCCTAAGAAAAAGTTCTTTCTTGGGATAAAATATCCTACTGTATCTTTATCCTTAACTCTTTCAAGAATCTCTTTTTTTAACTCTTCTGTAACTCTTTCATCTGCATCGAGAACTAAGACCCATGGAAGTGTTGTTTTGTCAATGGCAAACTGTTTTTGCCATGAAAAACCTTTCCATTCAATCTGAAAAATCTTATCAGTATACTCACGGCATATCTCAACAGTTTTATCATTGCTAAAGGAGTCAACTATCACTATCTCTTCAAAATTCTTAACTGACTCAAGGGCTTCACGAATGTTTTTTTCTTCATTTTTTGTTATTATTGCTACTGAGACAGGAATTTTCAAAAAGCCTTAGCCTCCTATTGTTGACATAGGTCTTAAAGGTTGTGAATCTGACATACCTTGAGGCTTTAAATGAATTGTTCTTAAAATCATATCTCTTATTTGTTCCCTTGAAGCTTTACTTCTTAAGAGTTTTTTTAAATCCAACTCTTTATCTGAAAAAAGACAGGGTCTTAGTTTCCCTTCAGCGGTCAGTCTTAGTCTATTGCATCTTACACATATGTGAGTTGTTAAAGGACTTATAAATCCAAGGAGCCCTTTTGCTCCTTCAAGCATGAAGTATTCTGCTGGACCTGATTTTTTTACCTGAACTGGAATAAGTCTACCAACTTTTTTTTCTATCCTTTCTTTTATCTCATCTTTAGAGATGAAGAGTTCCCTTTTCCATGCATTTGGGCCAATTGGCATGAATTCTATAAATCTGATTTGATATTCTACTTCTTTGCTCCAAAAAGCAAATCTCTCTATCTCATCGTCGTTAATGCCTCTCATTACAACCACATTTATTTTAATGGGTTTTAGTCCTACTTTATCTGCCTCCTCAATGCCTTCAAGAACTTCATCTATTGAACCAACTCTTGTAATAGTTCTGAATTTATCTTTATCAAGCGAGTCAAGACTGATATTCACTCTTTTTAAGCCTGCTGTATAAAGGGCTTTGGCAAATTTTTTAAGAAGAATTCCATTTGTTGTCATTCCAATGTCTTTTATGCCTTCTGTCTTTGCAAGCCTTTCAATAAAACTAACTATCCCCTTTCTTAAAAGTGGTTCACCACCTGTAATTCTTATGTTTGTTATTCCTAAGTCTACTCCTATTTCAACTATTTTTAGGATTTCTTCATAGCTCAATATTTCACTATGAGGTAAAAGTTTACTAATACCCTCCTCAGGCATGCAGTAAATACATCTAAGATTGCATCTATCCGTAACAGATATTCTTAAATAATTTATATTTCTGTCAAATTTGTCTTTCATTGTTTAGGTTTTGTCTTTGTCTTAGATTTGCTTTTTGTTCCAGTGCTCTGAGTTTTAAGTATTTCTCCTATTTTTTGTTGAGCAATCTCTGCCTCTTTTGATTTAGGATATCTTTCAATAACTCTTTCAAAAACTACCTTTGCTGTTTTCCTATCCTTTAACTCTAAGAATGCCATTCCTTCTTTAAGAAGTGCTCCTGGAGCCTTTTCATGCTTTGGATATCTTTTTAGGAACTCTTCATAGGCAAGTATAGCATCCTCATACTTTTTCTCATTATAGTAAGTTTCTCCAATCCAGAAATAAGAGTTGGGAATAAGCTCAAAGTCAGGATAATTTTTTATAATCTCCTCAAATTTGGCTCTTGCAGAGGCGTATTTTTTCTCCTTTATATCAATATGGGCTGAATCATAAATCTCTTTTGGATTTTTCAGTTCAGAGGCGGTCTTTTTTTGTTCAGTTTCTTTTGGTGGAACTGGCTGGACAGGCTGTGAAATTTTGCTCTGTAATTCAGCTATCTTTTCATTTAACTCTTTAAATCTTCTTTCATTATTGTATGAGTTTTCCTCAAATCTGCCTTTTAGAAGTTGTAGTTCCTTTACATACTCCTGTGTTTGGGAGATTAAAGTAAGCTGTCCTTCCTTTAAGGCTGTAGCAGCACTTAAATCTGATGATATTTTGTCAACTCTTGTTTTTAGTTCAGATACTTCCTTTCTTAGTTGATTGTTTTCCATATAAAGCCTTAGAATATCTGCTTTCATCTGCTCATACTCTCCTGTAGTAACACAGCCAGATAAAAGTATACTTGAGGCTATTCCTATTAATGTTAATTTAATTTTTTCTTTTTTCATTTTTCCTCCTCAATAAATACAAAGTGTGCTCTTCTGTTTTTTTGCCAACAAGCCTCATTTTGTTCAGTGCATAGAGGCTTTTCTTCTCCATAGCTTATGATGTCTATTCTTGTTGAGGAAATTCCAAGACTTATAAGATACTGTTTTGCAGAGTTAGCTCTTTTTTGTCCTAATGCAAAATTATACTCATTAGTTCCTCGTTCATCACAATGTCCCTCAATAATTAATCTTAATTTAGGATATTTTTGAAGTGCAGCGGCAACTTTTTTAAGCGTAGGTATATCTTCAGTTCTTATATCATACTTATCATAGTCAAAATATATATCGCTTATTTCTTCCTGAAGTTTCTTTACAATTTCTTTTATTTCAGATGGTCTAAGTTCAGCTTGCTTTTCTTTATCAATTTTATTTGCCTCTTCAGTTTGAATTTTTTCTTCTTTTCTTATGACTTCACCTTTTTCTTTACCATCTGGCAGATAGATTCTTCTTTCTGTGCAAGAAAAAAGAAAAACAAAGCAAAAACATATTAAAAATGCAATCTTTATATTCATCTTATGCCTCCCGAAATATTATGGTAGGCTTGTGGATTTTTTTCATACATAATATAATACAACAAAAAAGTGAAAAATTTCTGAATAAGACTTTAGTAAAGTTTTGATATGTCTGCTACAGATTTAAGTATTTCTGAGAGTTCTTGTAATAAGGCAAGCCTATTTCTTTTGATAGTTTCATCTTTATCCATTACAAGAACTTTGTCAAAGAATTTGTTTATCGCAGGTGTAAGTCTATCTAAGTGGTATAACGCATTGATAAATCTTCCAGTTTTTAAGTACTCATTTAAATCTGTGTTTATTTTTTCCATAATACTGTAAAGTTCCTTTTCTTCAGAGGTAACCAAGAAATCTTTATTAAAAGGCATTTTTTCATAGTTTTTTATTATGTTAGAGACTCTTTTTACAGCAAAGAAAAAGCCCTCAAATTTTTCACTTTCTTTGAATTCCTTTAGTGCCTTAAGTCTTTCCTCAATTTCATAAGGTGGACAAATAAGGATTAGTTCACTAATAGTTTTTATTAAATTAATCTCATAACCTGATATTTCAAGAACGCTTTCAAATCTCTGAGTTAAAAAACTTAAAATCTGTTTCTTTACTTCTTCAGATATCCACTCTGAAACTGTTGAGACTAAATAATTTATTGTTAAAGGATATCTTTTCTTTAAAAGAATAGCTATAATTCCGTTGGCAGCTCTTCTTAAACCAAATGGATCTTCTGTTCCAGAGGGAATTTCTCCAAGATAGAAAAAAGAAGAAATATGGTCAATTTTGTCAGCAATACTTATTATACAGCCTAAATCATTAGAAGGTATCTCATCCGTGAAGCCTTTAGGAAGATAATGCTCTTTTATCGCATAAGATACTTCTTTTGGGAATCCAGCATGCTCTGAATAGTATCCTCCCATTATTCCTTGTAACTCTGGAAATTCGCCCACTACACCACTTGCTATATCTGCTTTAGAATATTTTGATGCAAGTTCTACTAACTCAATTTTTTCAGGCATTATAATATTGGCGATTTTTACAGCAATTTTTTGGATTCTAAGAGCTTTCTCATATAAGCTTCCGAGTTCTTTATGATAAACAACTCCCTTTGTTCTTTCAAGAAGATTTTCAATTCCTTTCTTTAGATCCTCTTCATAATAAAACTTTGCATCTTCAAATCTTGCTTTTATGACTCTCTCAGCACCTTTTCTTATGTTTTCTTCATTTTCTGATCTTGTATTGCTTATGACAACAAAGTAGTTTTTAAGATTTCCTTCATTATCGACTATAGAGAAATATCTTTGATGGTCTTTCATAACTGTAATAAGCAGTTCTTTTGGTAATTTCAGATACTCTTCTGAGAAGCTGCATAATACAGCCTCTGGATACTCTATGAGATTAGTGACTTCCTCAAGTAATTCCTCGTCCCAAAAAATCTTTCCATTAACCTTATTGGCAAGGCTCTCTGCCCGATTGATGATTATACTTTTTCTTTTAGTTTGGTCTACTATTACAAAAGCATTCTCAAGAATTTTCTCATAGTCACTGATTTTTTCTATCTTTAACGGATTTTTTGATAAAAATCTATGTCCTTCAGTGTATTCTGTTGCTTTTATTCCATCTATCTCAAAAGGTATAACTCTGTCTTTATATAGAGCTAAAATCCATCTTATAGGTCTTACAAATCTTAGATTCTTATTTCCCCAACGCATCATTTTAGGGAAATTTAAAGAAGTAAAAAGACTTTTTAATATTTCAGGAAGCACCTCCTCTGTTTTTTTACCTTTTTGTTTTAATAGAGCACAAACATAGTTTCCCTTACCTTTTTGTCTTATCTGTAACTGTTCAATACTTACTCCTTGAGCTTTTGCAAAAGCTATAGCTGGCTCCTTGGGAGTTCCTGATTCATCAAAGGCAATATGAGCTGGAGGTCCCCAGATTAGTTTTTCCTCTGGTTCTTGTTCTTCTGATAAATTGGCAATAACAACAAGTCTTCGTGGAGTTATAAAAACTTTGAGCTCAGATAAACTTATTCTGTATTCAGATAGGATTTTTTTGAGATTTTCTTCAAGTTGAACTTTCCCCAGAGGTAAAAATCGTGCGGGAATCTCTTCAACTCCTATTTCAAAAAGCAGATTATTCACTTCTTTTCTCCATATCTTTTTTTAAGATAAAACTCTGCGCAAGCCTTTGCTAGAGCTCTTACCCGAGCTATATAGTTTGTCCTTTCTGCTACAGAAAGAATTCCCTTGGCATCTAAAAGATTGAACAAATGGGAACATTTTAGGCAGAACTCATAGGCTGGAAAGACTAAACCAAGTTTTATTAAACGCTCACACTCACCTTCATACTCATCAAAGTGTTTTTTTATGAGTGTATGATCTGAATAGTCAAAATTAAAGTAAGAAAACTCTATCTCACTTTGTCTATGTATCTCTCCATAGGTTACATACTCATTCCACTTTATATCAAAAACATTTTCAACTCCCTGTAGATACATAGCTATTCTTTCGAGTCCATAGGTAATCTCTAAGGAAACAGGTTTTAAATCAATTCCACCAACTTGTTGAAAATAGGTAAACTGAGTTATCTCCATTCCATCAAGCCATACTTCCCAGCCAAGTCCCCATGCACCAAGTGTTGGACTTTCCCAGTCATCTTCAACAAATCTTATATCATGCTTAGAAGGATCAATTCCAAGTTCTTTTAAGCTGTCAATATAAATTTCCTGAGAAGCATCGGGAGAGGGTTTTAATATTACCTGATACTGATAATACTGTCCCAGTCTATTAGGATTTTCTCCATATCTTCCATCTGTTGGACGTCTGCATGGTTGTACATAGGCTGTGTTCCACTCATCAGGTCCTAAAACTCTAAAAAATGTAGCTGTATGAAATGTTCCTGCTCCAACCTCAAGGTCATAGGGTTGTAGTATTACACATCCTTTCTGAGCCCAGTATTTATTAAGTGTAAAAATTATTTCTTGAAAATACATAGATTTTCATGATACTTTAGCTTATAGGTTTATGTCAATGTTTCCAAGAGTTCTTATATCAGGTATCCGCGGTGGTGTAGGAAAAACAACTGTAACTCTGGCAATTATAAGGCTCTTAAGGGAAAGAGGAGTGAATGTCCTTGCCTTTAAAAAAGGACCTGATTACATTGACAGTGGGTGGCTTAGTTTTTTTTCA
>JANXBK010000015.1 GCA_025057595.1 Thermodesulfovibrio sp. | reverse complement strand
TCAGTTTTTTATTTCAGTGCTCATCAATTTCCTTTTTATCCAGGCACTGGTAGAGATTCTGAGATAGGTATCGGGAAAGGAGAAGGTTGTACCTATAATATTCCATTAAAAAAAGGCTCAGGAACTAAAGAATATCTTATGATATTTCAAGATATTCTTCCTCAGAAAATAAGAGAAATAAAGCCTGATCTTATTCTTGTTTCCGCAGGTTATGATATGCATCAGGATGATCCTTTAAGCTATATAAATGTAACTACAGAAGGTGTAAGAAGTATAGTAAAAAGTATTTTAAAATCATCTTATGCACCAAAGATATTTGTTCTTGAAGGAGGTTACAACCTCAACTCTTTGGCAGAATGTGTAAAAATAACTGTTGAAGAGATGTTAATCAATTAAAAATTTTCTTAAAGAGATTATGATAAAAGCCTTTAATGATATTTGCAGACAAAGATGATATTGTAAAGATAGTTTTAAATCTTGTTTTAAACTCACAAGATGCAATGCCTAATGGTGGTGAGTTAAGGATAGAGTTAAAAAAATCTCTTCCGGAGGGATTTAAAGTTTTCATAGAGCAAAAAATTTTAAAAGATTATGCATGTTTAACAATAACTGATACAGGTATAGGCATGGATGAAGAGACAAAAGCTAAAATATTTGAACCTTTTTTTACAACAAAAGGAGAAAAAGGATCAGGACTTGGTTTACCTACAGTTTACTATATTGTTCAAATGCTTAATGGCTATATTTTTTTGACAGCGAAGTTGGTAAGGGCACAAAGTTTGATATTTACATTCCATTGAATATTTAACTATAAAGTTAGCAAAAACTCAAGAATTGCTTTTGCTGAATGAAGTCTATTTTCTGCTTGATCTAATACAACACTTTGTGGTCCGTCTATTACTTCGGTGGTAATCTCTTCACCTCTATAAGCAGGCAAGCAATGCATAACTATAGCATCAGATTTCGCTTTTTTAAGCAAGTTAGAGTTGACTTGAAATTTTTTGAATTTACTCTTTTTTTCAATATTCTCCTCTTGTCCCATACTAACCCACACATCGGTATAGACAACATCCGCATCTAACACCGCATCCTCAGGATTATTATAAATTTTAACTTCTGTTTTACTTTGAGCTTTTTTAACGACTTCATTTAATGGTTCACATCCTTGAGGTGTCGCTATATGTATTCTTACTCCTGTAAGAGATGAGGCTTCAATCAATGAGTTTGCCACATTGTTTCCATCTCCTACATAAGCAAGCTTTATTCCCTCTAATTTACCTTTTTTCTCAAAAATTGTCATCATATCTGCTAATGCTTGACAGGGATGATGCTCATCAGTTAAGGCATTTATTATTGGAACAGTTGACCATTTTGCAAACTCTACTAATGTTTTATGTGAAAAAGTTCTAATTATAATCGCATCTAAATATCTTGAAAGAACTAAAGCTGTATCTTTAATTGTTTCTCCTCTTGAAAGCTGAAGCTCTTTCGGAGTTAAGTAAATTGGATGTCCTCCAAGCTGATATATTGCTACTTCAAAAGAAACTCTTGTTCTTGTAGATGGTTTTTCAAAAATCATTCCTATGCTTTTGCCAATTAAAGGACATTTTGCAATATCTACACCTACTTTAAGAGCAATAGCTCTTTCTATAAGAGATAAAAACTCATCTTTACTTAAATCTGAAACTTTTAAGTAATCTCTCTTCATGAGACTTCACCCATAACAGAATCAATTATTGAGACTGCTTTATCTATATCTTCCTTTGTTACAACTAACGGAGGTGTAAATCTTAACACTCTTCCATCACCTGCTGTTCCTATAAGAAGTCCTTTATCTAAGCATTTTTTAACTATTTCTGAACCATCTATTGTAAGTTCTACTCCTATTAATAATCCAATTCCTCTTATTTCTTTGATTTTATCAGTATGTTTTTCTTTGAGTGAATTTAATTTTTTTATAAAATATTTAGAAATTCTTTGACAGTAATCAAGTAAATAACCATCCTCAAGAACTGTTTCCAGTGTGGCAACTGCTGCAGCACAGGCAACTGGATTCCCACCAAAGGTGGATGCATGAGTTTTAGGTCCCATTGCTTGAGCTATCTCCTCTTTTGTAAGAAAAGCTCCTATAGGAATTCCTCCTCCTAGTCCTTTAGCAACTGTAATTATATCCGGTTCAACTGCAAAATGTTCATAGGCAAATAACTTTCCAGTACGTCCAATACCAGTTTGTATTTCATCTAAGATAAGAGGAATTTTATATTTATTGCAGATTTCTCGCACTTTCTTAAGATAGTTCTTAGACGGAATATTAATCCCACCTTCAGCTTGAATAGGCTCAAGAATAACAGCACATGTATTTTCATTAATTACTTTTTCAATTGCTTCAGCATCATTGAAGGGAACAAATTTTACTCCTTCAAGTAGTGGTTCAAAGCCTTCATGATATTTTTTTTGTCCTGTTACAGAAAGACTTCCAAAACTTCTTCCATGAAAGGAGTTAAAAGTAGCTATAAACTCAAAACGGTTTTTACCAAATTTATTTTTCATATAGATTCTTGCTAGCTTTAATGCTCCTTCAATAGCTTCTGTTCCAGAGTTACAAAGGAACACACGATCAGCAAAAGAGTTTTTTACTAAAATTTCTGCAAGTTGAAGTTGTGGTTCAGTGTAATATAAGTTAGAAACATGAATTAATCTTTGAACTTGTTTTTGTACAGCTATTACAACCTTTCTCGGACAGTGACCGAGAATATTTACTGCTATTCCACCAAGAAAGTCAAGATATTCTTTGTCGTTTATATCCCAGACTTTGATTCCTCTACCTTTTCTCAGAACAATTGGAAATCTTGTATAAGTTGGGATAAAGAGTTTTTCTGCATTTGCTATAATCTCTTTTGCTTCCATAAAACATTATAATACCATAAAATCTCATTTAGATGGTATAATTTTAAATGCTTAAGTTGGAGTTAAGAAAAAAAATGTTAGATATAAGAAAAAGTATTCCTTTTCTGCTTAGAAAGAAAAAGGAGATAAAAATTTTTGAAGGGGTTATTGAGCTTGTTAAAACTTATTCAGCAAAATCAATCCTTCTTTATGCCTCCTATAATGACGAAGTAGATACTTGGAGGATCTTTGACTACTGTATAAATAACTCTATTAAAACTGCTTTTCCCAAAGTAGACAAAAATAAGAGAGAGTTAAAAATCTACTGGATAAACAAAAAGGAAGATTTAGTTCCAGGTTATAAGGGAATTTTAGAGCCTAAAAATAATAACTCTGCTAAAATTGAAGATATTGATCTTTTATTAGTTCCTGGAGTAGTTTTTGATGAGAGATGTTTCAGGATTGGATATGGAGGTGGATTTTATGATAAACTTCTTAGAAATAAAAAAAGTTTAGCAGTCGGATTAGCCTACGAGGAACAGATAGTAAAGAGTATTCCTGAGGAAGCCCATGATATAAGAGTTGATTTAGTTATAACTGATAAAAGGACAATAAGCTGTGTTTAACAGAGAAAAAATTGAAAAGGGTGTTAAGTTAATTCTTGAGGGAATAGGAGAAGATCCTGAAAGACCCGGACTCAAACAGACACCTTCCCGAATTGCAAGAATGTTTGAAGAGATATTCAAAGGGCTTTTTCCTCCAGAAGAGGAGCTTCTACAGTGTGTTGAAGGAGAAATTCACGATGAAATGGTTCTTATAAAAGAAATTCCTTTTTACTCTATCTGTGAACATCATTTACTACCTTTCTTTGGATACGCTCATATTGCATATATTCCTGATGGCAGAATAGTAGGATTAAGCGAGTTACCTAAAGCTTTAGATTGGCTTTCAAAAAGACCTCAGGTTCAAGAAAGATTAACAAAACAGCTTGCGGATCTCATCATGGAGAAATTAAAGCCGAAGGGATGTATGGTAGTAATAGAAGCAGAGCATCTGTGTATGAGCATGAGAGGAATTAAAAAACCTGGTGCAAAAACAGTGACTTCAGCAGTTAGAGGAATTTTCAGGAAAACTCTTACAACGCGTCAAGAGGCGTTGGAGTTAATAAAGGGGAAAAGCAGATGAATGCAATAATTATTGATGGAAAACTTTTAGCCCAAAAAATCAAGGAGAAGTTAAAGAGGGAGGTAGAAGAGTTAAAAAAGCACAAAATACAACCAACCTTAGCTGTGATACTCATTGGTGAAGATAAAGCTTCTCAAAAGTATGTATCCTATAAGGAAAGAACCTGTAAAGAGCTTGGTATAGAGAGTATTGTCTTTAGATTTCCAGAAAATATAGATGGTATTAGTTTAAGTGAAACAATTGAGGATCTTAATGATAATCCAGCTATTAATGGAATACTAATCCAGTTACCTCTTCCAACCCATTTAAGTCAAAATGTATTTTTAGAAAAGATCAATCCTATAAAGGATGTTGATGGTTTTACTCCTTATTGCTTAGGAAGACTTCTTACAGATAATCCTCTCTTTATTCCCTGTACACCTAAGGGTGTTATAAGAATGTTTGATGAATATGGAATTGAATTAGAGGGTAAAAATGTAGTTACAATAGGAAGAAGTATAATTGTAGGAAAACCTTTAGCTTTATTACTTCTCAGAAGAAATGCAACTGTTACGGTTTGCCATAGTAAGACTAAGAATCTTAAAGATATAACAAAAAATGCTGATATTGTATGTGTTGCAGTTGGAAGACCAAAATTCTTAACTGCTGATATGGTAAAAGATGGTGCGATCGTAATAGATATAGGTATAAACATAACAAAGGAGGGAAAAGTCGTAGGAGATGTAGATTTTGATGAAGTTAAAAATAAAGTATCCTATATAACTCCTGTTCCTGGCGGTGTAGGACCAATGACTGTTGCTATGCTTATGGAAAATACAGTTTATGCAACAAAGATTCAAAAGAGCCAATGATTGTCAGTAAAAGAAAACCACTTAAAGAATTAGAGAATTTAATAAGAAACTATGAGTCCTTCTTTTTAGTAGGGTGTGCAGAGTGTGCAACTTTGTGTGGAAGTGGAGATGATGAAGCTCTGTTAAGTATAAAAGAATGGATTACTAAATCAGGTAAAACTGTTACTGGTTGGTTTACTCCAAAGGTAGGTTGTCAGATTCTCGGAACAAAAAGACAAATAAATCAGTATAAAGAATCTTTAAATCAAGCCCAGTGCATACTTGTTCTTTCTTGTGGAGCTGGAGCTCAGACAATTACAGAGCTATTCGAAGACAAACCTGTAATCCCAGTTAATGACACTCTCTTTATAGGTAATATGCGTAGATTTAGAGAGTTTGAAGAAAGATGTCGTGCCTGTGGAGAATGTTTATTAGGGATAACTAATATTTGTGTTATTACACTTTGTCCTAAATCAATGCTTAACGGGCCCTGTGGAGGATATAAAAATGGAAAGTGTGAGGTAAATCCTGAACTTAGATGTGTTTGGATAGTTGCTTATGAAATCTTAGAGAAAAGAAAACTATTAGAAAAATTTTATGAAAATTTACATGGACCAAAAGATTGGTCAAAATCAAACTCTCCAAGAGCTCTTCGTATAGAGGGAAAAGATTGAATTTTAAGGAAAAACTTAATAAAGGGAAGTTTGTAGTAACTGTAGAGATAACTCCTCCACGAGGACCAGATCCGTTGAAACTAATAGAAAAGATAAAAGAACTTAGGAATTTGGTTGATGCTGTTAACTTTACAGATAATCCTTCAGCAAAATTAAGAATGTGTTCAATGGCAGCTTGTAAGCTTTCATTAGATTTAGGATTAGAACCAGTGTTACAAATTACCTGTAGAGACCGCAACAGAATAGCTATTCAGTCTGACTTACTTGGTGCTCATGCCTTGGGTATTAGAAATCTTCTTTTAATGACTGGAGATCATCCCATAGTTGGTGATCATAAGGAAGCAAAAGCAGTATATGATATAGATTCTTCAATTTTAATAAAAGTTGTAAAGGGATTAAATGAAGGAATAGATATAAATGGAAATAAATTGAATGGTAAAACTGAATTTTTTTTTGGTGCGGTTGTTAATCCATCTGCTATTCCTTTAATGCCCCAACTTAAAAGATTTGAACAGAAGTTAAAGATGGGAGCAGAGTTTTTTCAAACTCAGATGATATTTGATATAGAGAAGTTTGAGAGTTTTATAGATTATACAAAAATGTTCGATAGTATAAAAATTATAGCTGGTATAGTTATAATAAAAAGCAGGAAAATGTTAAACTATCTTGCTAATAAAGTTTCGGGAGTTATTGTGCCTGATTGGTTAGTAGACAAAATTAAAAGATTTTCTAAAGATGAAGATATAGAGAAGTTTGGATTTGAATTTGCTGTTGAATTGATTCAAAAAATTAGACAAAAAGCTCTTTGCAGTGGGATTCATATAATGGCTACGAGAAATATAGAGGATATAAAAAATCTTTTGAGTTTAATTAAAAATTAATTAAAAGGGTTTTAATATGGGAGTTATCGGAGCAACATCCTTAGGACAATATTTACTTAAAAAAGGGATTATATCTGAGGAACAACTTTTCGAAGCTGTCAAGCTTCAGAAGATTGAAGGTATTAAGATTGGGTCAGCTTTGATGAAACTCGGTTATATTAATGAAGAGCAACTATATAAAGCTCTAAGTGAAATCTATGGTTATCCGTATATTAATATCAATACCATTGAAAAGGATCTTTCCATTATTAAAATGATTCCTAAAAATATTATCACGAAATACAGGATTGTTCCTTTTGCTAGAGAAGGAAACACTATAAAGGTAGCGATATCAGATCCTTCAACAACTGTTACTGATTATTTAAAATTTCTTCTTGCAGGTTTTAATACTGAAATTTATTTAGCTAAACATTCAGATATGATAAAGTTTATAAACGAATTGGAAAAAGACTCAAAAGATGAAGAAAAATCAGAAACAGTTACTGATCTTATTGAAAGAGCAACTCTTGATGTAGCTGATGTGCCTGAGGAACAGTTAGAAGAGACAGTTAGAGTTGATGCTCCTATAATAAGGCTTGCAGATCAGATTATCTTTGAGGCAATAAAAATGAGAGCAAGTGATATACACGTAGAACCTTATGAGAGAGGATTGGTCATAAGATATAGAATTGACGGAGTCTTACAGAAAGTTATGGATTTACCGTCGCAGATAAAAGCTCCTCTTATAACAAGATTTAAAATTATGTCTCATCTTGATATTTCTGAAAAAAGACTTCCACAAGATGGAAGAATAAGGAAAATAGTGTCAGGCAAGGAGGTTGATTTTAGAGTTTCAACTTTACCCTTAATTCACGGTGAGAAAGTAGTTTTAAGAATTCTTGAGAAAGGCTCCCTTCAACTTGACCTTACAAAACTAGGATTTGAAGATATCTCCTTAAAATTTTTCCTCGAAGCTCTTGAAAAACCTTATGGAATGATACTTGTTACAGGACCAACAGGTTCCGGTAAGACCACAACTCTTTATTCAGCGCTGATGAAACTTAATAAACCTGAGGTAAATATCATTACAGTCGAAGATCCTGTTGAATACAGTTTCCCAGGCATAAATCAAGTTCAGGTAAAGGAAGAAATAGGTCTTAATTTTGCTACAGCTTTAAGATCTTTCTTAAGACAGGATCCAGATATAATTATGGTTGGTGAGATAAGAGACTTTGAGACAGCAGAGATAGCAGTAAAGGCAGCACTTACAGGACATCTTGTTCTTAGCACTCTTCACACTAATGATGCAGCAACTACGATAACAAGGCTTATTAATATGGGAATTGAGCCATTCTTAATTTCTTCATCAGTGATACTTGTTGCAGCTCAAAGGCTTGTAAGAAAACTCTGTGAGAAATGTAAAAAAGAGGAGTTTTACTCAAAGGATTATCTTTTAAGTTTAGGATTCACTGAAAATCAACTTAACAATATTAAAATTTACGGACCTCAAGGATGCTCTGAGTGTACAGGAACTGGATATCGTGGAAGAATAGCAGTTTATGAGGTTATGCCGATCACAGATGAGATAAAAGAGTTGATACTTACAGGAGCTTCAGCAGCAGAAATTAAAAAACAGGCAATTAAAGAAGGTATGCTTACATTAAGACAAAGTGGTCTCTATAAAATTGCCCAGGGAATTACATCAATTAAAGAAGTCTTAAGAGTTACTTTTGGCGACTAAAATATGTCTGAGGAAATCTTCACTGATATTTTAATAATCGGTAGCGGAGTAGCAGGTTTAAGAGCAGCAGTTGAAATAGGCGAAAAATATAATGTTATTGTAGCAACAAAAGATTTACCAACTGAAAGCTCCACTGAGTATGCACAGGGTGGTGTTGCAGTTGCTTTGAGTGATGAAGATGAAATAGGGATTCACTTTGAAGATACAATAAAAGCTGGAGACGGTTTATGTAATGAAGAAGCTGTGAAAATACTTGTAAGTGAAGGACCTGAAAGAATAATAGAGCTTATACAGTGGGGAGCTGAATTTGACAAAGAAGGTTCCCGTCTTGCATTTAGTATAGAAGCAGCCCACTCGCGTAGAAGAATTCTTCATGCTCATGGAGACTCAACTGGAAGGGAGATTGAAAAAGTGCTTATAAATAAAGTTTCAATTTTACCCAAGGTAATAAAAGCTTCTTTTACTATGGCAGTTGACCTTATAGTGGATGAAGGCAGATGTTTAGGTGCTTTACTTTTAAGAGGTAAAGAAATAATTAAATGTTTTGCAAAAGCTACAATACTTGCAACTGGTGGTGCAGGACAGGTTTATGCAAGAACTACGAATCCAAGAGTTATAACAGGTGATGGAATGGCAATGGCTTTTAGAGCTGGTGCCTATCTAAAAGATATGGAGTTTGTCCAGTTTCATCCAACTGCTTTGTATTCATCTGGAGTACCTGCATTTCTTTTAAGTGAGGCTATGAGAGGAGAAGGAGGGATTTTGAGAAATATTAGTGGAGAGCCCTTTATGAAAAACTATCATCCAATGGGAGAGCTTGCTTCAAGAGATATTGTCTCCAGAGCAATAATTTCAGAAATGGTAAAAACAGGCTCAACGCATGTTTATCTTGATATGACCCATCTTGAAGGAGATTTTTTAAAAAGGCGATTTCCTACAATATATTCAACATGTTTAAACTATAATTTTGACATTACAAAACAGTGGATACCTGTATCTCCAGCTGCACACTTTATTATGGGAGGAGTTGAGACAGATATTAATTGTAGAACAAACATAGAAGGATTGTTTGCTGCTGGAGAAGTAGCTTGCACAGGTGTTCACGGAGCTAATAGACTTGCAAGTAACAGTCTTCTTGAAGGATTGGTTTACGGTTATAGAGCTGCAAAAAGTGCGATTCAATACATTGAAGATTTTAAAAATACAGATTTTAAAAGAGAGATTGTATTAAAAAAAGATTTTGATTTTATTGCTCCATCAGAGATAAAAGAGATGACACAAAAGTTAAAACAGACTATGTGGGAAAAGGTTGGTGTTATAAGGTGTGGAGAATCTCTAACTATAGCCCAATCTGTTATAACACCTCTTTATGAAAAGCTTATGAGACTCTTTTTAGGCGACCCATTAGCAATAGAGTTGAAAAATATGGTTACAGTTGGATTACTAATAACGACTGCAGCTTTACAAAGAAAGAATAGCGTTGGAGCTCATTATAGAACTGATTACAAAGAAAAACTTCCAAACTGGAGTAGTCATATAAGACTAAAAAAATCCGACAAAAACAATATAGAGATATCTACTCAATGAGAAAAGCAAAAATAGTCTGTACTATAGGACCTTCATGTGAGGACAGACAAATCATTAGAAAAATGATTCAAGTTGGAATGGATGTAGCAAGACTTAATTTCTCTCACGGAAACTACACATGGTTTAAAGACATAGTAAGTATAATTAGAGAGGAATCAAAAAAGTTAAATAAATCTGTAGCTTTACTTCAAGACTTACAGGGAATAAAAATAAGAGTTGGAGAAGTAAAAGAAGGAAGTATCTTTCTTAACGAGGGACAATTAATTGAGATTTATGCTGGAAGTAGTATTTCTAATGAAAAAAGAATATTTATCTCTTATGATTCTTTACTAAAAGATGTAGATGTAGGTGAAGAGATTTTCTTAGACGATGGGATATTGAAAATAAGAGTTATTGATAAACTCGCTGATAGATTAATAGGAGAGGTTATAGAAGGTGGAGTTCTTAGAAGTAGAAAAGGTGTTAATTTTCCGAATAGTTCAATATCGTCAAAATCTCTTACAAAAAAAGATAAAAAAGACTTAATATTTGGTATCAAACTTGATGTTGACTATATTGCAGTATCTTTTATAAGAACAGCAGAAGATATTGAGTATATCAAAAGCTGGGCAAAAAAGAACAATATTAAACTTCCACCTCTTATAGCTAAAATAGAGAAAAGAGAAGCCATTGAGAATATCGATGAGATTTTGGATGCGGTGGAAGGAATAATGGTAGCAAGAGGAGATCTTGGAGTTGAGTTACCTACAGAAGAAGTTCCAGTCTATCAAAAGATGCTTATAGAAGCTGCAAATAGTAAAAGAAAGCTTGTAATAACAGCAACACAGATGCTTGAGTCAATGAAAGAGCATAGAAGACCTACAAGAGCAGAAGCTACCGATGTTGCTAATGCAGTTCTTGATGGCACAGATGCACTTATGCTTTCTGCTGAGACTGCTGTTGGTAAATATCCTGTTGAATCAATAAAAACAATGGGTTCTATAATATCGTTTACAGAAAAGGCTTTTCCTGTTAGAGTTGCTTCATCTTTGATAACAAATAAAAGTTTTCCAGAGGCAATAGCTACAGGAGCAGTGAGAGTTGCTCAGGAGATAAAGGCAAAGGTCATAGTTGTCTTTACTCATTCAGGCTTTACAGCACTTCTTATATCAAAACTAAGGCCATCGATGCCTATTGTAGCTTTTAGTCCAGATAAAAAAGTATATAATCAACTGTCTCTTTACTGGGGAATAATACCCCGACATTTACCAAAAGATGTAAATATAATAGATGATTTATTTTTAAGAGAAACAGAGAAGGAATTGAAGATTTTAAAGCTTGTTAAAGATGGAGATGCAGTAGTTTTTGTTGCAAGTTCGCCTTTTTTAGGTAATAAAAATGTCATCCGTTTACATAAAGCTGGAGATTCTCTATAGAAGCAAATCTGAATAAGAGTAATTTTTAAGATAAGTTATAAACTCCTCTATAGGAGGAGAAAGTATTATATTTTTAGGCAATACAATATAAAACTCTCTTGTAATTTTTCCTTCCTTAAGATTAAGAATTTTTAAATTTCCACAAGATACCTCTTTACGTATTGCCCATTTAGAAGCAATAGAGAGTCCTATTCCTCTTTCAACTGCTTCTTTAATTGAGTCTGTACTACCCAGAATTAATACAATATGAAGATCAGACACACTAATTCCATATTCAGTAAAAAATTTCTCAATTATTAAACGAGTACTAGAGCCTTCCTCTCTTATTACAAATGGCTCCTTTATAACATCATAAATTGATACAGATTTTAATTTTGCTAAAGGATGGTCTGATGCACATATAACACATAGTTCATCTGTAATTAATGGTTCAATGCTAAATTTAGTTTTGCCAGGTATCTCTGATATTACTCCAAAGTCTATCATACCTGCATTAAGCATCTCAAGAATCTTCTTACTGTTTCCTATAGAAACACTAACTCTAATTTTTGGATGCTTTTTCTTAAAGTCCACTACTATTGCAGGGAGAATGTAGTTTCCCACAGTGGTTCCAGCTCCTATTTTTACACATCCTTTAATAAGACCTGTTATTTTACTTATTTCTTTTGCAGCTTCAGCATAAAGATGAAGTATTTGTTTCGCATATTTGTAAAGAATCTCTCCTGCAGGAGTTAATGTAATATTTCCTGAGGATCTATCAAAAAGCTTCGTTTCATAAAGCTCTTCAAGGGCTTGAATTTGTAGACTAACAGCAGGTTGAGTAAGGTGAATAATTTCCGAAGTCTTTGAAAAACTTTTTGTTTCTGCTACTGTGCAGAATACTTTTAATTTATGGTCTTCCATAGTTTTTTATTTTAGCATAAAAAAGAGTTATAAGCAAGCTCACCCCTTTCTTTTAAAGAAGGTTCTTTTTAAAATTGAATTATATAAAGAAAGAATTATTAAAAGCTTACTTGGATTTTGAATAAAACTTTTTGCTATAATTTTTTAAGCCCCCTTAGCTCAGTAGGATAGAGCATGAGGTTCCTAACCTCAGGGCCGCAGGTTCGACTCCTGCAGGGGGCATTAGACAGGAGGAAGTTATGAACATCCAAGAAATTATTAAAGAAAAGCCATATTTGCAAAGTCCTCTTGAGTTTTACGAAAGAATTAGAAATTTTACTGATGAATGTAAGAGACAGAAAAAAACTATTCAACTTGACAGTGATATGGAATTAATTGATATTGTATTGAAAAACTTCTCAATGACATTTCAAATACCTTATGAATCTATATTATTTTTAAAAGAAGAAATTTTAAAAAGTGGTATTAATCCTATAAAAGAGCCAACTACTCTTTGGAGTTTCCCCTTGCACACTGAGGGTCTTTCAAAGGAAGAAATTGAAAGAATACTTTTTATAATTAGTAAACCCTTTTTTGTTTTTCTTAATAAAAATGAAATGGAGTCTTTCATGGAGACAGGAAAATGTCCTGTATGTGGAATAGATTCATCACTTGCTATGATTTCAATAAATAATGAAAAAATTATGATATGTCCACTTTGTGAAAATATGGGAAGTTTTTTTAGAATAGGATGTCCTTACTGCTTTAATAAAGACTCAACAAAAATAGAGATTTTACTTGATGAAGAAGAAGTAAGAGCGGAATTATGTCTTGAATGTAATACCTATATAAAAAGCTTTAGAGAAACTCATTTCATAAAATATAAAGACCCATTTTTAATTGATATAGTAAGTTTACCACTTGATATAGTTGTTCAGAAGCGGGGATATATTAGACGAGGTCCGAATATAATTGGAATAAAGATGATAAATTGATGAGCAAAAAAATATTTCATGAGATAGTCCCTTTAAAAGAAGCGAAAGCAATTCTTTTCAATAAGGTTAAGGAAATAGTTAAGTTGCCTACAGAAGCAGAAGAAATTTTTGTCAAAGCTTCACTTGGTAGAATAAGTGCTGAGCCTGTTTTTGCAAGGTTATCTTCTCCCTACTTTTACTCTTCTGCAATGGATGGATATGTGGTTCGTTCCCATACTACCTTTTCGGCTACAGAAAAAAATCCTGTTAAGTTAAAAATAGGAATAGATACTTACTGGATTGAAACAGGAGATCCCTTACCAGAAGGCTTTGATGCTGTAGTGCCTGTTGAAGAGGTAAACTTAAAGGAGGGATATATTGAAATTTTTACCTCTGTACCACCTTACAATCATGTAAGATCTATAGGTGAAGATATAGTTGCAACAGAGTTAATAATTCCAGAAAATCACAAAATAAGAGCAGTAGATATTGGAGCAATGCTAGCAAGTGGTGTTTTAGAAATTAAGGTTCGTAAAAAACCTAAAGTTGGAGTAATTCCTACAGGATCAGAGCTTGTAGAGTCCGAAATAATAAGACAAAGAAATCTAATTCCTCCTGAGCTTATTGAATACAACTCAGCAGTTCTTGAAGGTTTGATAAAAGATGTTGGAGCAGAGCCAAAAATTTATCCTATTGTAAAGGATGAAGAGAAGGATATTAGAGAGGCTATTAAAAAGGCTTTAGAAGAATGTGATATCTTACTATTAAATGCTGGTTCAGGTTATGGCAAAGAAGATTTGACCTACAAAGTAATTGATAAATTTGGAGAAGTTATAGTTAATGGTGTTGCAATAAAACCAGGCAAACCCTTTATCGCGGGTTTCATAAATGGTAAACCAGTTTTTGGCATGCCTGGATATCCTGTGTCTACTTTCTTTTGTTTTGAGCTATTTATAAAACCATTAATTGAGTTATATTTAGGTATTAAATCCTTACAGGAAGAAACAATTGAGGGAATACTTTGTCGTCAGCTTTCTTCACCCATTGGAGTAGATGAATTTGTTAGAGTAAAAGTGGGGATAGTAAAAGATAAATATATTGTTACTCCTGTAGGTCGTGGAGCAGGTTTACTGATGAGTGTTGTCAGAGCAGATGGATACATTACTGTGCCTTCTGGTTCTGAAGGATTATCTCAGGGAAGTACAGTAGTTGTAAATCTTTGGAGAAGCAAAAGGGAAATAGACAATACAGTTGTATGTATTGGAAGTCATGATAATACACTTGATATTCTATATAATTTCCTAAAAAAACGTTATCCCTGGATTACTCTATCTTCGGCCCATGTTGGTTCTATGGGAGGTTTATTAGCAATAAAAAAGGAAGAAGCTCATGTTGCTGGAATGCATCTACTGGATGAGATAACAGGTGAATATAATGTTCCTTTTATAAAAAAACTTATACCAGAAAAGAAAGTTTTATTAATAAATCTTGTTTATCGTATTCAGGGCTTCATTGTAAAAAAAGGAAATCCTAAGGGTATAAAAGGATTTGAAGATCTTCTAAGAAATGATATAGTTTTTATAAACAGACAAGCTGGTTCAGGAACGAGGCTACTTCTTGATAAACATCTAAAAGAATTAGGAATTGATCCAAAAAAAATAAGGGGATATGATAAAGATGAATACACACATATGGCAGTTGCCTCTGCTGTAGCAACTGGGAAGGCAGATGTAGGTCTTGGAATTCTTTCAGCAGCTTTGGCTTTAGATCTTGATTTTATTCCTATTACTGAAGAAAGATATGATCTTCTAATTCCTAAGGAGTTTTTTGAACTTGATATTATTCAAGCTCTTATTGATGTAATAAGAAATGATGAAGATTTTAAGAAAACTGTTAAGAATATCGGTGGTTATGATATAAGAGATATGGGTAAAGTTATCTATGAAAATTAGTTTTGATTTTCCTTTAACATAATTTCTTTAATTGTTTCTTCAATTAAATCTTTATTTAGATCGGGTATTCTTTTAGCACCTATGAATCTTTGTAGATAGTAAGGAGTCTCTAAGCTATCAATTGTAACTTTTTTTGATCTTGTTGAAGCATGAATAAAAAGACTGTCTCCTAAATAGATTCCCACATGAGATGGAAATTTCGCATAGGTTCTAAAGAAAACTAGATCTCCTGGTTGTAGCTCTTCTTTGGAAATAGGAATTCCCACATTAAATTGTTCCCTTGCACTTCTTGGTAGTTCTATTCCTACCATTGAATAGACTTTTTTTACAAAGAAGGAGCAGTCTAGACCATAGTAACTGTTACCACCAAATTTATAAGGAAGATGAAGCATCTTTTTTGCAAAAAGTAGAACTCTTTCTTTGATAGAAAGTTGAGTTAAATCTTCAGATTTAATATCTTCTATATCCTCAATTTTATCATTTAGAGCAGAGTTAGAAGAGGCAACTAAAGGTACATCTTTTTTCTTCGGGGCTTTTACAATGAGTTTTTGCCCTATTTTTAAGTTATTTTCTGTAAGATTATTTAGACTTTTAAGATCTTCCACCGAAATATTATATTTTTTAGCTATTCTGTATAGGGTATCACCCTTTTTTACAGTGTAGAATTGATAGTCTTCCTTTTTTATTTTTTTATTCTGTTTGGCAATTTTATTTTTAGTAGGTATTACAAGTTCCATTCCAACTTTAAGTTTATTATTTCTGAGATTATTTGCTTTCTTAATGTCTTCAACAGTAACATTGAATTTTTTAGATATTTTCCATATATTATCTCCTTTTTTGACCACATAACTTTCTGCAAATGCTAAAAAAGGTAAAATTACTATAATCAAGAAAATTATAAATAAATTCTTAAACATCCCAACCCTCCTCACGCAGCATTAATTTTGAATTCGTTTAAATTCGGAAGTTCCTTTAGACTTGTGATTCCAAAAACTTTTAAAAATTCTTTTGTTGTTCCATAAAGAAAAGGTCTACCAGGAACTTCTTTTTTCCCAACTACTTTAATGAGTTTTTTCTCTAATAAAGTCCTTATTGCATATTCAGAGTTTACTCCTCTAATACTGTCAACTTCTGCTTTTGTTATAGGCTGTTTATAAGCTATTATTGCAAGAGTCTCTAATGCTTGTTCTGATAGTTTATTGTTAAAGTTTAAGTTTTTGAATAGCTTTATCCAATCTGCATAGATAGGATTTGTAAGCATTTGATAAGAGTCGTCAAACTTAACTATTAGGATACCAGAATTTCTCTTTTGATAATCATTTATTAATTCATCAATTATTTTTTCTATTTCTTCCTCAGTAATGTTAAGTAATGTAGCAAACATTTTTATTGAAATCGGTTTTTCTGAAATAAAAAGTAAAGACTCAATAATTGCCTTTATCTCTTCTTTTGGAGGGGAAAAAGGCATGTTTTATTATACGTAAAAAATAATTCAAAGTCAACCCGTTTGATTTGCTATGTGGTTACTATATTAAAATGTCACACATAATTACTAAAGAGAAATGTCACATATATGTTAGCCTTCTTCTTTTAGGGTTTAACTCTAAAAGGAGGTGGCTTAATGAGGAAAATATATATCTTTACGGAGGAAGAGTTGAAAAGAGTAGAGGTATTGAACAGTGTAATTTCAGGCAGTTTAAGCCTTAAGCAAGCTCAACAGCTTTTAG
>JANXBK010000014.1 GCA_025057595.1 Thermodesulfovibrio sp. | reverse complement strand
TCTATTAAAAAGCAAGATGAAAATAGCAATAGTTAGAAAAAAATATACCTTTCATGGGGGTGCTGAAAGTTACATTAATGAGTTGATTAAATTTCTGATTTCACAGGGACATGAAGTTCTTATATACAGCATTAATTGGCAGAAACCTCAGGAACAAAGTCTTCCTATAACCTTTAAAAAGATCCCAGTATTATCGTTTAATTCTTTTTTTAGAGATTTAACATTTGCGGTATTTGGATATTTTATTCTCAAAAAAGAAAGAAAAAATATAGACATCATTCAGTCTCATGATAAATTTTTAATTCAAGATCTCTATCGCGCAGGGGACGGATGTCATATTCAATGGTTAAAGGAAAGATGGAAAAGGGTAGGGATTTTTAAAAAACTGAGTATTGCTATGAATCCCTATCACTGGTTGATTTTAGCTTTAGAAAAAGCAATATTTAAAGGGAAGAGATATAAAAAAATAATTGCAATATCAGAGCTTGTAAGAAATAATATCATTAACAACTATAAGGTAAATCCAGACGATATTATAGTTATTTACAACTGCATAGATTACAATAGATTCGCAAGTCAAAATAAACCTATAGATAGAAAAGAAATAAGAGAAAGCTTCGGAATAGATGAAAATGATTTTGTAGTTTTGTTTGTTGGCTCAGGATTTGAAAGAAAGGGAGTAAAGTATCTGATTGAAGCAGCTGAAAAAGTAAAATATCCCCTAACAGTTTTAATTGTTGGGAAAGGTGATTCTAAGAAATACAAAAAGTATATTAAAAGACAAAAAATAGTATTTTGCGGTCCACAAAGACAGATAGAAAAATTTTACTCTGCATCAGATCTATTTGTTTTTCCTACTATTTATGAACCCTTTGGTTTAGTAGTGCTTGAGGCTATGGCAGCAGGGCTTCCTGTTATTACGACTAAGTTAAGCGGAGCATCTGAGATTATTTTAAATGGAGAGAATGGTTTTGTTGTAGACAGACCAGAGGATACTGATAAAATTGCAGATTATATAGATATTTTGATAGAAAATAGAGAACTTTATAGTTATATAAGTAAAAAGGCTCAAACTACAGCCTCCCAATTTACAATGGACAAAATTCTTCAAGAAATTGACAAACTATACTCTTCAATAATTCGTAGTTAAAATTTATTTATGTTATATTCAAATTATGAGTAAAAAAATTTTTGTGATTTTTTCAATCCTTATAGGATGCTGTTTTCTATATTTATTTGTCAGTAGTGAAAAAAACTCTCAAGTTAAGATTAAACTTAAATTGGAAGAATCAGTTTTTAAAGATGCTCAACTCCTACAAAAAAAAGATGGAAAGATTATAACCGAGATATACTCAAAAAGAGCAGTTTTAGTTGATAACAATCAAATGAGCTTACAGAGTATTACTATCACTTTCCCTGAAAAGGAATTCACTATTAAAGCTCAGCAAGGATTATACTATACAGATTCATCAAAACTTGTACTTAGTGGTTTGATTGAGGCTCAGGGTAAAAACTTTAAGGTTTACGCAGAGGAGGCTTATTGGAATCCTCAAGACAAGACTATTTATTCAGAGAAGCCTTTAAAGATTGAAACAAAAAAATTTACAATAGAAGGAAACTCTGGTAAAGCTAATGCAAATTTGATAGAATTAAACAAGGGGGTAAAAGCAGTTGTACATATTAAAGGTTAGTTTTCTAATAGCTTTATTTATAATAACTATAGCTTTTGCTGAGCAAAAGCAAGAAAGCCCAGAACCAATTATAATTACATCTCAAAAACTTCTACACGACAGCAAGAATAAAACTGCTACATTTGAGGGTAATGTAGTAGCAAAAAGAGGGGATATGACTATGCAGGCAAACAAAATGATTGTTTATTACTATGAGGATGAGCAAAAGGGTAGCAAAATAAGAATGATAGAAGCTATAGGTAGAGTAAGACTTAACAGAGCAAGTAGACTAATCACCTCTGAAAAAGCAGTTTACTATCCTGAACCAGAAGAGAGAGTTGAGTTTATTGGTGAGCCAAGAGCTACTGACGGTAAAAATCTTATCATTGGAGAAAAGATAACTTATTTTGTAAAAGATGATAGATCTTTAGTAGAAAAAAGCAAGGTTTATCTCAAAGAGAAAAAATGAGTAATCTTTTAAGAATAGAAAATCTTAAAAAAAGTTTCGGTAAAAAAGAAGCTGTAAAAGGTGTCAGTTTTTCTATAAAAAGTGGAGAAGTTATAGGTCTTTTAGGACCTAATGGAGCAGGCAAAACAACAACTTTTTATATGATAATAGGAGTTCTTAAACCAGATTCTGGAAAAATTTTTATAAATGAAATTGATATAACATCTTTTCCTATATACAGAAGAGCTAAACTTGGAATAGGCTATTTACCTCAAGAGCCATCAATATTTAGAAAACTGACTGTTAGAGAAAACTTAAAAGCTGTACTTGAAATAAAATATAATGGAGACAGAGAAGCTTTTTTAAGGATTGAGGAAGAGATTGAAAAACTTCTTGATGATTTTGGACTTAGAGAGTTTGCAGACCGACAAGGACAAAAGCTTTCAGGAGGTGAAAGAAGAAGAGCAGAGATAGCCAGAGCAGTAGCACTTAAGCCTTTGTTTATGCTTTTTGATGAACCTTTTGCAGGAATAGATCCTTTGTCTGTTGTTGAACTAAAGAAAACGATAAAAAATTTGAAAGAAAGAGGAATAGGTGTTGTAATTACAGATCATAATGTAAGAGAAACTCTTTCTATAACAGATAGAGCATTTATTATTCATAATGGAACACTTCTTGCTGAAGGCTCTTCACAGCAACTTATAAATAATCCTTTAGTTAGAGAATCTTATCTTGGGGAGGAGTTTAAACTATAATGGCAATTGAGCAAAGAGTAGATCTCAAACTAACTCAACGTTTAGCACTTACTCCTCAGTTAAGACTTCAGATTAAACTGCTACAACTTCCTCAAATTGAATTAAGCCAGTATATTCAACTTGAAGTGATGGAGAATCCTTTTCTTGAAATAGAAGAGGATTATGAGACACAGGAGGAATTAGAGACACCTTTACAAGATTTTGAACCTATAATCATAGATAGAATAGAAAAGTTAATTATAGATGAGTATTTTGCTCAAAGAGCTGATGATGGAAGAGACCTTGGATATTTTAATCCAGGTGTGGAAGAAAAGCCATCATTTGAGCTTTTCTGTTCAACTACAACAGATCTATACGATCATCTCCTTTGGCAGTTAAGACTCTCTAATGCACCTGATGACGTAAGAAAGGTTGCAGAGGTAGTAATAGGTAATGTTGATGAAAATGGATATCTCAAAGCAGAGGAAGCAGAAATAGCAAAGCTTGCAGAAGTAGAAATATCTTTAGTTAAGCAGGCCATACAGCTTGTTCAAAGCTTTGATCCACCAGGCGTTTGTGCAAGAGACCTAAAGGAGTGTTTAAGCCTGCAACTTAAAGCTCTGCAATGTAGTGATTCCTTAATTTATTTAATTGTACAAGAGTTTCTTGAAGATATTCAAAAGAAAAAATATGAAAAGATAGCAAAGAAGTTAGGAATCTCTGTTGAAGAAGTCCTTGATAAAGTAAAGATTATAGAGAAACTTGATCCAAAACCTGGGAGAAATTTCTCAAAACCCGTACCTTCCCAAATAATTCCTGATGTTTATGTTGAAAAAACTGAGGAGGGATATAGAGTTATTTTAAATGATGAAGGTATTCCAAAGTTAAGATTAAGTAAGTTTTATAGAGATCTTATTTTAGCAAAACAGCTATCTCATCAGGAAAGAAAATTTCTAAAGGAGAAATTCAAAAATGCTGTTGAGCTTTTAAGAAGTATAGAGCAAAGAAACAAAACTATATATCGTGTAACTAAAAGTATTATCAAATTTCAAAAAGACTTTTTTGAAAACGGACCAGGTTATTTAAAACCTTTGACTTTAAAAGATTTGGCAGCTGATTTAGGAGTACATGAGAGTACAATAAGTAGGGTTACTTCTAATAAATATTTAGCCTGTGAACATGGAGTATTTAACTTTAGATACTTTTTTACAAGTGCTCTATCTTGTCAACAAGGAGAGATATCATCATCGGTTGTTAAAGAACTTATTCAAAAGATAGTAGCAGAAGAAAATCCACTGAAGCCTTACTCTGATCAAGAAATTTCAGATATATTGAAGAAAAAAGGTATAATTATAGCAAGAAGAACCGTTGCAAAATATAGAGAAGAACTAAGAATTCCATCGCAGTTTTTAAGAAAGCAAAAAAATTTCAGGGAGGACAAAGATGAAGATAACAATCAAGACGAGAAATGTTGATGTTACCGATGCTTTGAGAAAATACATTGAAAAAAGAATTGGAAAGTTTGACAGATTTTTAAACACTGATACAGTTGAAGCAGTTGTAACAATAAGTGTAGAAAGATTTACTCATAAAATAGATGTTTTATTTAAAGTTGATGGTCATTTAATTCAAGCTGAGGGAAGAACTGAAGATCTTTACTCCGCAGTAGATCAAGTTGTTGAGAAGCTAGAAAAGCAAATCTTAAAGTATAAGGAAAAAATACAAAATAAAAATAAAAAAGAAGCTGGAAAAACTTCTTCCGTAATCTCAGAGTTTGAATCTACATCAAAAAGAATAGTTAAATATAAAAAATTTGATATAAGACCTATGACTCCTGAAGAAGCTGTTGATCAAATGGAACTTCTTGATAAAGACTTCTTTATTTTTGTTAACTCCTTCACAGGAGATGTTAATGTTGTCTACAGAAGAAAAGATGGCAACTATGGATTGATTGAGCCAGCTAAGTAATGAACTCAGATAAATTTATAGTAATTGTTACGGGTATCTCTGGAGGGGGTAAAACTGTTACATTAAGAACACTTGAAGATATAGGCTTTTTCTGTATTGATAACTTACCTCCAGAGGTAGCCTCCCATTTTGTTGAAACAATAAAGGATTATAAAGATTTTATAAAAATAGCAATCGGAATTGATATAAGAGTATACAGTTTTTTAAATAAAGCTGAGGAAGTTTTTGAAAGGATAAAGAAAAAGTTTAGAAGTGAAATACTTTTTCTTGATGCTGATGATGAAAGCATACTTCGTAGATATAAGGAAACAAGAAGACCTCATCCACTTATGTGTCAACATGAAAATCTTTTGGATGCAATAAAAAAAGAAAGAGTTCTTCTTTATCCCTTAAAAAAGCTTTCAGACAGAGTAATAGATACATCAAACTTTAATCCACATCAACTTAGGTCTCTCATTCGTTCTATTTACTCTGAAAATGAAAAGCATCCATATGTAACTGTTATGTCCTTTGGATACAAAAAGGGTGTTCCAGTTAATGCTGATATTGTCTTTGATGCAAGATTTCTTCCCAATCCTTATTTTGTAGAATCACTAAGGGAGTTATCGGGTAAAGATCCGAATGTAAAAGATTATGTCTTAAATCAAACTGAAACAAAGGAGTTTTTGGAGCGTATAAAAAGCTTTCTTTCTTTTGTGCTCCCAAAATACAAAAAAGAAGGAAGATACTACATTACTTTAGCAGTTGGCTGTACAGGAGGAAAACATAGATCTGTAGTTTTAGCTGAGGAGCTTTCAGATTTTATAAGCTCATTGAATTTTAAGACAAATGTGATACATAGGGATTTATAAGTAAAATTTAAGGATATCATAAAAATTTAAAATCAAAAATTTCTTGACAAAATAAGCTGTGTATGGTATCTTGTTTTGCAGTTGTTTCAAAGGCAATACATAAAAAATCTTATAAAGAAGGTGGGCTATGTTAGAGTTTAATAATTGGTTTTTTGTTTTAATGGCTCAGTTTCTTATTTTAATCTTTGTTCTTAATGCTCTTCTTTTTAAACCGATGATTGAGTTATTTAGGCAAAGAGAGCAAACTATTAAGGGAGCTCTTGAGGAAGCACAAAATATGAATGAGAAAAAGGAGAAAGCAGTTGCCCAGATGAATGCGGAGTTAGCTCAAGCAAGGACTCAAGCAAAGCAGATTATTACTTCTCTAAGAGAAGAGGCTATTTCCTATCAAAGAGAAGTTGTAGCTAATACAGAGAAAGAAGCAGTTCAAATGATTGAAAAAGCAAGAGCAGAAATTAAAGCAGAGATGGACAGAATAAAAGCTCAGCTTAGACAAGAAGTTGAAAGACTTTCAGAAGAAATTGTAAATAAACTGGTAAAAGTATAAATGGAGGAGATATGAAAAAAATAGTAATTATAGCATTTTCTATCTCAGTTGTAGCAGCATCAGTAGCAGTAGCAGCTGAGGCAGCTCATGCAGAATTTGGTTGGAAAGATTGGCTTTATAAGATAATTAATTTTGCTATTTTAGTGTCCTTACTTGTCTTTTTTCTTGGTAAACCAATAAAAAGATTTTTTGCTCAAAGAAGGGAACTTATAGAAAGAAGTATTCGTGAATCTCAAGAAGCAAAAGAGTTAGCTCAGAAGGCATTACAAGAGGTGGAGGAGAAGCTTAAATTAAAAGATAAAGAAATTCAGGATATTCTTGATACCGCAAGAAAAATAGGAGAGCAGGAAAAACAACAAATTATTCAGGAGACGGATAAATTAAGACAAAAAATTCTTGAACAGGCAAGAACAAATATTGAGTTTGAACTTAAGATGGCAAAAGATGCTTTAAGGCTTGAAGCAGCAGAACTTGCAATTGAGCTTAGTGAGAAAAAAATAAAAGAAAGAATAACACCTGAGGAGCAACAGAAGCTTCTTCAGGAATCAATAAAAATTATAGAGGGGCGGAAAAATTGAGAAAGGTCAGAGGAGCAAAAGCAAAAAAATTTGCAAAGCAATTTTTAAGTCTTATCAATATTGAAGAAGTCCCAGAGATTACAAGCAAATTAGAAGCAGTTGCTACCCTTATGAGAAAAGACAGACAGTTCAGAAACATGTTGACTTCTCCATCTTTTTCAGATGAAGAAAGAGCAGGAGTAATTACTTATATTTGTCAAAGACTGAATCTCCCAGAGGAAGTCAAAAAATTCCTTAACTTCCTTGGGCAGGAAGGAGTGCTTATTGGATTAGATGAAGTTCTTAAATATGTTATAGCTTTATATATGGAGATGAAGAGAAAGGTAAAAGGAGTTATAGTTTCAGCTGTAGAGCTTTCAGAAGCTTATAGACAAAAACTTATAGATTTACTTAAAGAGATTACAGGTAGAGATGTGGAGCTTAAGTATGAGATTGATCCATCTTTACTTGGAGGTGTTAAAGTTCAAATAGGTAGCACTATGTATGATTTGAGCATAAAAGGCCAGTTAGGTCTTTTAAGAGATAAGTTAATGAAGGGGTGATAAACTATGGAAATTAAAATGGAAGAAATTAGTGAGTATTTAAGAAAACAAATTGCAGAATTTGAGAAGAAAGTTGATGTCAGCGAGGTTGGAATTGTTACCTATGTTGGTGACGGAGTTGCTCGTATTTATGGACTTGACAACTGTATGGCTTCTGAAATGCTTGAGTTTCCTCATGGTGTTTTTGGAATGGCTCTTAATCTTGAAGAAGACAATGTTGGTGCGATTCTCTTTGGCGAAGACAAATTAATTAAGGAAGGCGATCTTGTTAAAAGAACCGGAAGAGTTATGGAGACACCTGTCGGAGAAGAGCTTATTGGAAGAGTTGTTAATGCTATCGGAATGCCAATTGATGGTAAAGGTCCTATTAATGCAAAGCACTTTAGAAAAGTAGATGTAATAGCGCCTGGAATTATTGCGCGTCAGCCAGTTAAAGAGCCTCTTCAGACGGGAATTAAAGCAATAGATGCGATGATACCTATTGGAAGAGGACAAAGAGAGCTTATAATTGGTGACCGTCAAACAGGCAAAACAGCAATTCTACTTGATACGATTATTAATCAAAAGGGTCAGAATTGTATATGTATATATGTTGGAATTGGGCAAAGACGTCAAAGTATAGTTCAAGTTGTGGAAACATTGAGAAAATACGGAGCAATGGATCATACAATTGTTGTCGCAGCAACAGCCTCTGAACCAGCTCCAATGCAGTATATTGCTCCTTATGTTGGCTGTGCAATGGGTGAATACTTCAGAGACAAAGGTATGCATGCACTAGTCTGTTATGATGATCTTACAAAACAAGCTTATGCTTATAGACAAATCTCATTGATTCTTAGACGTCCTCCAGGCAGAGAGGCATATCCTGGTGACGTATTTTATTTACATTCAAGACTCCTTGAGAGAGCATGTAAATACTCAGACGAAAAAGGAGGAGGTTCTCTAACTGCACTTCCTGTTATTGAAACACAAGCTGGTGATATATCAGGATATATTCCTACAAATGTTATTTCTATTACCGACGGTCAGATATATCTTGAGCCAGAATTATTCTATGCTGGTGTCCGTCCTGCTATTAATGTAGGACTGTCTGTTAGCCGTGTTGGTGGTGCTGCTCAGATTAAAGCTATGAAACAGGTTGCGGGAATGTTAAGACTAGACCTTGCTCAGTACAGAGAGCTCGCAGCATTTGCACAGTTTGCAGCAGATCTTGATAAAGCAACAAGAGCTCAACTTGAAAGAGGACAAAGAATGGTCGAGCTTCTTAAACAGGACCAATATGAGCCTATGCCTGTTGAGGATCAGATAATGCTTATATTTGCAGGAACACAGGGATATCTTGATGATCTTCCTGTTTCTTCAATAAAGGCATTTGAGAAAGGTTTCTTAAGCTTCATAAGAAGCCAGAAAGAAGATTTAAGAAAAGAGCTTAGAGAAAAAAGAGAGCTCGATGATGCCTTAAGGCAGAAGATAACAGAAGCTATACTGGAGTTTAAAAAGACATTTCAGCCTTAATAAAAAAGATTGAGGAGCAGCTAAATGCCAACTCTAAGAGATATAAGAAAAAAAATAAAGGCTTTACATGGAACTAAAAAGATTACCTCTGCGATGAAAATGGTTGCTGCTGCCAAGTTGAGAAAAGTTCAGGACAGTATGCTTAGGTATAGACCCTACGCTACAAAACTTCAGCAGGTTTTAGCAGATTTAGCAGGCGCTGTGGAGCTAAGAGGAGATCTTCCACCTCTTCTTCTTAGAAGGCCTGTAAAAAATGTCTTTGTAGTGATAATTACTTCTGATAAAGGACTTTGTGGAGCTTTCAATACTAACATAATAAGATTTGCAACAAAAGAGATAGATAGACTTAAAAAAGAAGGATTAAATGTAATAATCTCAGTAGTAGGAAGAAAGGCGAGAGATTATTTCAGAAGGAGAAATATTCCACTTAAAAATGTATGGACAGGTATTTCTGGAAGACTTCAGTACAGCCATGCAGAGATAATCTCTCAAGAGATAATAAACTCTTATGTTACCGAGGCTGTAGATGAGGTTTTACTTATTTATAATGAATTTAAAACTATGATCTCTCAGAGAGTAGTCATGAATAGAGTTTTACCCATAGGTAGACTTACGGCAGAAGGTGTACAGCCAACACCATTTTATCCATTTACTTATGAACCCAGAGCTCCGGAGTTATTTACAATGTTACTGCCAATGTATGTTGAGATTCAGGTTTATAGAGCGCTCTTAGAGTCTCAAGCAGCAGAGGAGGCAGCAAGAATGACTGCCATGGATAATGCTACGAAAAACTGCGAGGAGCTTATTAAGAAAACAACTTTGATTGCAAACAAGGTAAGACAGGCATCAATTACAAAAGAGCTGATGGATATTGTTGGTGGTGTTGAAGCTTTAAAACAATCTGAAGCATAAATTTTTTAAAAAAGAATAAAGGAGGTTTAAAAAGTATGAATGTAGGAAAAGTAGTACAGATAATCGGAACGGTAGTAGATTGTGAGTTTGAGGAGAAGCTACCAGATGTTTTAAATGCATTAAGGATAGATGAGCCTGGTGATCCAGCAAGAGGAATACCAGAGATACATCTTACCTTAGAGGTAGTAATGCATCTTGGAGAAAAAAGAGTAAGAACAATTGCAATGGGTTCAACTGATGGATTAGTAAGAGGTATGAAAGTTATAGATACAGAAGGACCTATCACAGTACCTGTTGGCAAACCAGTTCTTGGAAGAATTATAAATGTTATTGGTGAACCGATTGATGAATTAGGTCCGATTGAGGCAACTGAGAAATATCCTATTCATCGTCCTGCACCAGAGTTTGTTGATCAATCTCCAGTTACACAACAGTTTGAAACTGGTGTTAAAGTTTTTGATCTTTTAATTCCCTTTGTTAGAGGCGGAAAGATGGGAATGTTTGGTGGCGCAGGAGTTGGAAAGACTGTTATTATCATGGAGATGATTCATAATATTGCTATGAAACATGGAGGTGTTTCTGTCTTTGCAGGAGTTGGAGAGAGAACTCGTGAAGGAAACGATCTTTATCTTGAGATGAAACATTCAGGAGTTTTACCTCAGGTTGCACTTGTCTATGGTCAGATGAATGAGCCTCCAGGTGTTAGAGCAAGAGTAGGATTAACAGCTCTTACTGTCGCAGAATACTTTAGAGATCAAGGTCAGGATGTTTTGATCTTTATAGATAATATATTCAGATACACACTTGCAGGTTCAGAAGTTTCTGCACTTCTTGGAAGAATGCCATCTGCAGTTGGTTATCAGCCAACACTTTCCACAGAGATGGGAGCATTACAAGAGAGAATCACAACTACTTCAAAGGGTTCAATTACCTCGATGCAAGCGATATATGTTCCTGCAGATGACCTAACAGACCCGGCAGTTGCAGCAGTTTTTGCACATCTTGATGGAACAGTTGTTCTTTCCCGTCAGATTGCAGAGCTTGGAATTTATCCAGCAGTTGATCCACTTGATTCAACAAGTAGAATTCTTGATCCGAGAATAATTGGAGAGGAGCATTATCAAGTAGCAAGAGGAGTTCAAGCAGTGCTTCAGAGATATAAAGAGTTACAAGATATTATAGCAATTCTTGGAATTGAGGAGCTTTCAGAGGATGACAAACTAATAGTTGCGAGAGCAAGAAAGTTACAGAGATTTCTAAGCCAGCCATTCCACGTAGCTGAGACATTTACAGGAACTCCTGGCAGATATGTAAAACTTGAAGATACAATAAAAGGCTTTAAAGCTATTCTTGAAGGAAAATATGATGACTATCCAGAGCAAGCATTCTATATGGTTGGTCCAATAGAGGAGGTTGAAGAAAAGGCAAAGAAGCTTGGATATGTGAGAGAGATTTAGTTAAAGGAGAAAGAATATGGAGAACAAGTTGAAGCTAGAAGTAATAACTCCCTATGGTGAAGTGATAAGTGAAGAGGTTGATGAGGTTTATGCACCTGGAGTGGAAGGGGATTTCGGAGTTTTGCCAGGTCATTTTCCTTTTATGACTGCTATAAAAATCGGAGTTTTGACTTATAAAAAGGGTAATGAGACTTACTACGCTTTTGTTAATCGTGGTTATGCTGAGGTGCTAAATGACAGAGTATTAATTCTTGTTGGAAGTGCTGAGAAAGCAGAAGAGATAGATGTAGAAAGAGCCATGGCAGCAAAAGCAAGAGCAGAGGAAAGACTTCGTAAGGCAGCTGAAGGTGCCACAGATATTGATTTTGCTCGTGCTCAAGCAGCATTGGAGAGAGCTACTATAAGAATACAGATAGCAACAAAACTTATACCAAAGTAAGGAGGAGTTATTCCTCCTTACTTTTTTTATATTTGCGTCGGCTTTTAAGTTTTCTTTTTCTTATCTTTTCTATTTCTTTTTGTTTTTCCGAAACTCCTAAAAGTTCTTTAACTTTTTCAATGAGTATTCTTCTTGCAAAAAATCTATTCAAACCTTGAGATCTTTCTTTAGTGCATTTAACTTCAATTCCTGTCGGGATATGTTTCAAGTATACGCCTGTTGCAGCTTTATTGAGTTTTTGTCCGCCACTGCCTGAGCAACGTATAAACTTTTCTTCAATATCATTCTCTTTAATACCAAATCTTTCCATCTCTTCTAAAAGCTCTTTTTCCTTTTTTTCAGTAACAGGAAATTTTCCCATTTATTCAAATACTTTTAAAATCTTCTCTATCTCTGAGAGCTCCTCTACAACAACATCTGCTTCAGTAGTTATAAGCTCAGAGACAGTATAAGGACCTGTAGCTACAGCAATAACCTTAGCTCCATAAGGTTTTGCGCAAGCAACATCTCTTGGAGTGTCGCCAACTACTATGCAGTTGTTAAATGAGATTTTTCTTCTAAATAGTCTTGAAAATCTTGTCAGTGCAATAGGAAGAAGGTATCTTCTGTCTTCGTGGTCGCTTCCAAAAGCACCAAAAGGGAAGTAGTGATTTAGGTCAAAGGCAGCGAGTTTAACTCTTGCGCCTTTTTCAAGATTTCCTGTAAGTAGTCCTATTGGATAGCCTAAATCATTTTGAATAAAATTTAAAAAATCTATAACACCAGGTTTTATATGTTTTGAGTTATTATTCATCTCCACTTCAAGATTTTTTAAGTAGCTTTTTATTATGGTTTTTATTAAAGGACTAGAGGGTTTAATTTGCCATCTAAGAAGTCCTTCTTTTATAATCTGAATATCTGTTTTTCCAGCCATTTCAAAATTTATGAAGGCATTCTTTATATCTAAGACTTCAAAGAAAGCTTTATCTAATGCTCTTGTTCCAGCTCCTCCTGTGCTTATTAAAGTGCCGTCAATATCAAAAAGAATAAGTTTCATTTTTTTCTTCTTATAAGATTTTCTCTAAGAAATTTAGCTGTATTTGCTGTTGAAAATATTTCTTTGTTCCAACTTCCTTTGTTATGTTCAAACTTTACAGCTTCCTTAACTAGGCTAATATAAACAGCTCTCGGAATCTCTATAGCTCCCAAGCTTAAAAGATGTGGATTTGTAACTTGACAGTCAATAAAGTAGAAGTTATTTTCTATTAAATGCTCAACCAGACAAGCTAAGGCAACTTTTGAAGCATCCTTCATCTTTGTAAACATTGACTCTCCTGAAAAAAATCTACCAATTGCAACACCATAAAGTCCTCCTACCAACTCATCTTTATACCAAACTTCTACTGAGTGAGCATATCCATATTCATAAAGGTTACAGTAGGCATTAAACATATCAAGTGTTATCCATGTTGCTGAAGAGTTTTTTCTTGGAGTTGTAGCACAACTGTAAACTACTGAGTAAAAATCTCTATCAAAGGTTACCCTATAAATCTCTTTTTTTAAGGTTTGATAAAGACTTCTTGACATATGAAAAAGATGCGGGAAAATAACAGGTCTTAGAGGTGGTGACCACCAAAGTATGGGTTCATAGTTATACCAAGGAAATATACCTTCTTTATAGGCAAGAATAATTCTTTCAGGTGAAAGATCTCCTCCAATTGCAAGAAGTCCATCTGGTTCAGCAAATTCTGGATTTGGAAAGACTAATTCTCTATTAAGCAGAAACACACTCATCTATTTGAAGATAGAGAGAGTCGTTTGCTATATCTACTTTTACTTTTCCACCATTAGTTAATTTGCCAAATAGAATTTCTTCAACTAATGGTGCTTTTATCTCCTTTTGAATAACTCTTTGAAGAGGTCTTGCTCCGAATTTAGGATCAAATCCTTTTTTTACAAGCCATTGACGAGTCTTATCTGTTATCTCAACATATATGTTTTTATTAGACAGCTGCTCATTAAGCTCCTTTATAAATTTATCAACAATTTGAAATACAACAGCTTCAGGTAATGAATTAAAGTTTACTGTAGCATCAACTCTATTGCGAAACTCTGGGCTAAATAGTCTTTCAATTGCTTCTTTGCCTTTTTCAATTTGGTCTTTACTACGGTCACCGAATCCAATAGGAGGTCTTTCCATATCTCTTGCACCAACATTAGATGTCATGATAAGTATTACATTTCTAAAATCTGCCTTTCTGCCTGTGTTATCTGTGAGTGTTCCATAATCCATAATCTGAAGTAAAACATTAAAGATTTCTTCATGAGCTTTCTCTATCTCATCAAGTAAAAGAACGCAATGAGGATGTTTTCTAATCTGCTCTGTAAGCAACCCTCCCTGTTCAAATCCGATGTATCCTGGTGGAGCACCTATTAGTTTTGCAACAGAGTGTTTTTCCATGTACTCACTCATATCAAATCTTAAAAAATAAATTCCTAAGCAGTTAGCAAGCTGTTTTGCAAGCTCGGTTTTTCCAACTCCTGTTGGACCAGTAAAAAGAAAGCAACCTATAGGTCTCTGAGGATCCTTTAGTCCCGCCTTTGCGAGTTTTATAACTCTTACTACTGTCTCAACTGCTTCATCTTGGCCAAATATTACAGATTTAAGAGAGGATTCAAGATTTTTAAGTCTGTCAATCTCTGAGGTAGTAACTTCTTGTGAAGGAATTCTTGCTATTTTTGCCACAGTTTGCTCTACTGTTTTTTCATCTACTATTGGATTTTCAGCATGGTAAAGTCTTACCATTGCGCCAGCTTCATCAATTACATCTATTGCTTTATCAGGCAGAAATCTCTCTGTAATATATTTTGCTGAAAGATGGACAGCAGCTCTTAAAGCCTCATCAGTATAGTATACTCCGTGATACTCTTCATAATGTGTTTTAAGTCCTCTAAGAATTTCATAGGTTTCTTCTTCAGTAGGTTCTACAATATCAATTTTTTGAAATCTACGAGAAAGAGCCCTATCTTTTTCAAAGTAGTTTCTGTATTCTTCATAAGTGGTAGCACCTATACAACGAATTTTTCCTTCAATAAGAACTGGTTTAAGTAAATTAGAGGCATCAACTGTGCTTCCACTTGCTGAACCTGCACCTACAATTGTATGAATCTCATCTATGAAGAGGATGCAGTTTTTTATTCTATAAAGAGAGTTAATAAGTGCCTTCATTCTTGCCTCAAAATCACCTCTGTATTTAGTTCCAGCTAAAAGAGAGCCCATATCTAAAGCAAAGATTTTAAAGTTTTTAAGATGCTCAGGTACTTGTCCTTGTGCTACTCTTAATGCAAGTCCCTCAACTATAGCAGTTTTACCAACTCCCGGTTCACCAACAAGTATTACATTATTCTTTCTTCTGCGACTGAGCACCTGTATTACTCTTTCAAGCTCATTTTGTCTTCCTATTATTGGGTCGATATCTCCTTTACGAGCTTTTTCAGTAAGCTCAACAGTAAATGTACGGAGGGGATCAATTCTTTTTTCATCCTTTGAGGAAGTTTCTGTAAACTCAATTTTAGAGATACCATGGGAGATATAGTTTAAAATATCAAGTCTTGTTATTCCGTAAGATTTTAATAGATTTACTGCATAAGTATCTTCTTCAAGAAATAAAGAAGCAAGAAAGTCTCCAGCATCAGCCTCTTTTTTTTCTGCACTTTTTATATGATTTAGAGTTCTTTCCATAACTCTTTGAAAACTTACTGTAGGATGTGCTTGTCCTTTGCCTTTTCTTTTAGGAATATGTTCTTCAAGAAATCTTTCAAGATTTTTCTTTATCTCCTGTGGATTACCACCACAATTTCTAATTATCTCAACACCGAACTCATCGTGAAGAATTGCATAAAGAAGATGTTCCACAGTAAGATATTGATGTCCTCTTTCTATTGCATCTTCAACAGTGGCAGTTATAATTATTTGGAGATCTTTATTAATCATTTTTCTCTATACTGCATTTTAACGGAAATCCATGAGCTCTTGCAAGGCTTTCAACCTGATAAACTTTTGTCTCTGCGATCTCTTTTGGATATATTCCAGCAAGACCTTTGCCATGTCTATGCACATAAAGCATTATAGAGGTTGCTTCTACTTTTGGTTTATCAAATATTGTCATTAAAACGTAGACAACAAAATCCATCGTAGTGTAGTCATCATTCAGAAGATAAACTCTGTAAAGATCAGGTTTGTCAATAGAGATTTTTTCTTCTTCTTCATAAAAGATTTTTTCTTTCATGGATTTAAATATTTATAGATTTACTAATATTTTATAAATTCCGAGTATGACTACAATGATGCTTATAAAAGCTAAACTTGCTCCCATAAGCCACTGCATGACAGATAATCTTTTTTCTAATACCTCAAATCCCTTGGTAGAGTAGGTTTTAATTTCATTTTGAATAGTTTCGAAACGTTTATCTGACACCTCAAACCTTGTTCGTTCAATCTCTTTCAATGCTTTAATCTCTTCTTCAACTCTTATTATTCTTTCAAGAAGAGATGACTCTTTTACCTTCTGTTCCCTACCATAAATGAAATCTTCTAAAATTTGTCTTATTAAAGTTTCAAGCTCTTCTTTTGTAATCTTTTCTATTATCTCTGGCATATAAAAAATTATATCATATTTAGGTGCGGTATGCTGAGTTTATTCGGACATATTCTTCAGATAAATCTGAAGTAAAAATAGTTTTTTCAGCCTTTCCAACATTTAAGTTTATAAGAATTTCTATTTCTTTATTCTTAATAGATTCTCTTAACTCTTCCTCTTTCATTGTAGGAACTCCTTTATCAAAGAGACATACTCCATTTATGTAGAGTTCTATCTTTTCTTCTTTCACAGGCACTCCTGAGTAGCCTACTGCTGCAACTACTCTTCCCCAGTTTGGATCCTCTCCATAAAGAGCAGTCTTTACTAAAAGAGAGTTTGCTACAGCTTTAGCAACTTTTTTTGCATCAGAGGAGTTTTTAGCATTCTTTACAGATATTTTTATAAATTTTGTAGCTCCTTCAGCATCTTTTACTATTAAATGTGCAAGCTCATTGCAGAGCTCATTGAGTGCCTCATTAAATTTTTTATAGCTACTGTCACCCCTTTCAATCTCTATCAAGGACTCTCCATTAGCAAGCATAATCACTGTATCATTTGTAGACATATCTCCATCAACAGTTATTGAGTTAAAACTATCCTGTATTGAGTTTTGTAGCATTTTTTTCATTAAATCTACATTAATTTTAGCATCAGTAAGTATTACACATAGCATTGTTGCCAAATTTGGAGATATCATTCCAGCACCTTTGCATATACCTGTTATTGTTGAAACTCTATTTTGTATTTCTATCTGTCTATAAGTAATTTTCGGGAATTTGTCTGTTGTCATTATTGCTTGGGCTACATCAAAAGGGGTTGCTTTGCCAAGATTTTCAACTAAAATGTTTAAGGCAGGCAAAATTCTATCCATAGGCATAGGTACACCAATAACTCCAGTAGAAAGAGGTAAAATGTATTCTTTGTGAATATTTAGCTTTTCAGCTATAAGCTCAGTTATCTTCAAAGCATCTTCGACTCCTTTTTTTCCAGTACAGGCATTAGCATTTCCACTGTTTAGAACAATAGCTTGAGCAGTATTGTTTTTGATTCTTTTCATACAGATTTTTACAGGTGCAGCTTTTATCTGATTTGTAGTGAAAACTCCTGCAACTGCTGCTACCTTTTTTGAATAAATTAAAGCTATATCGTATCTGTTGGTATACCTAATCTCAGCCTTAGCTACAGAGTAAAGAAAACCCTTTGGTGAAGCTATTTCCATCTGTTAACTACCAAGATTGAAAGCCTCATGAAGAACTCTTACAGCAAGCTCAGTATACTTTGCATCAATTAGGCAAGAGATTTTTATTTCTGATGTACTAATAGCCATAATATTTATTCCATGTTTTGCCAATGCTTCAAACATCTGTGCTGCAACACCTGAATGGGTTCTCATGCCCACTCCAACTATAGATACTTTAGCAATCTCTTCATTAAGAAGCACACCTTCAGCTCCCAGCTCCTCAGATACTTTCTTTGTTATTTCCATAGCTTTCTTAGCATCTGTTTTAGGTACAGTAAAAGAGATATCTGTGGCTTTTCCATCACTACTTATATTTTGAACAATCATATCTACTACAATATTTGCATCAGCTATTGCTTTAAAGAGCTTTGCTGCAATTCCTGGTCTGTCAGGAACTTTAAGAATTGTTATTTTTGCCTGATTTTTGTCGTGAGCAATTCCTGATACTACAACTTTTTCCATATCTTTATCCTCCTTTGTAACTAAGGTTCCTGGATTCCAGTTAAAACTGGAACGGACAACAACTGGAACATTATATTTCATTGCAAACTCAACAGAACGAGTCTGCAGCACTTTTGCTCCTAAGGAGGCAAGTTCAAGCATCTCTTCATAGGAGATTTTGTCAAGTTTCCTTGCATTTGAAACTATGTTAGGATCAGCTGTAAAAACTCCATCCACATCTGTATATATTTCGCATAAATCTGCATTAAGTGCAGCTGCTATAGCAACTGCTGTGAGATCAGAACCACCTCTTCCAAGAGTAGTTACATCTTCCTCAGCTGTAATACCCTGAAAGCCTGCAACAACAACAATGTAGCCTTCCTCTAAAGCTTTAATTGCTCTTTTTGCTTCAATTCTTTCTATTCTTGCTTTTGTATGAACAGCATCTGTAATAATTCCCATCTGTCTACCAGTAAATGCTACTGCTTTGTGTCCTAAAGCATTTAAAGCCATTGCCGTAAGTGCTGCGGTTACTCTTTCACCAGAGGAAAGTAAAAGATCCAGCTCTCTAAGTGGTGGATCCGGGCAGACTTGATGAGATAACTCTATAAGTTTGTCTGTCTCTCCAGCCATTGCAGAAACAACTACAACTACTTTATGTCCTTCTTTTACTGTCTTTGAAACTCTTTCAGCAACAGCTTTTATTCTTTCAATGTTTGCTACGGAAGTGCCTCCATACTTTTGAACAATAAGCATTTTTACCTCCAATAAAAAAATAATAATATTATTATGTAAAAATTATCTGCAAAATTCAATAAAAACTACTTTTGAGAGGCAAATTAAAAAATATTTTGATTTTGATTAGGTTTATAGATATTGAAAAAATTCTTGAAATAAAGGAAAATATAAAAAAGTAATGAAAGAAAAAATTCTTACAGAACATTTGAGAGAACTTCTTGAGTTTTCCACAATAATTAATTCATCTCTTGAGATTGAGGAGATAAGAAAAAAAGCTTGTGAAGCTTCTATGAGACTACTTAACTGTGAAGCAGGAAGCCTTCTTCTTTATGATGAAAAAACACAAGAGCTTTATTTTGATGTTGCATTAGGTGAAAAAGCTGATAAAATTAAGACAATAAGACTAAAGCTTGGAGAAGGAATTGCTGGATGGGTTGCAAAAAATAAAGAATCTGTAATAATTAATGATGTTCAAAGGGATCCAAGATTTTTTAGACAAGCAGATCAAAAATCAGGATTTAAGACAAAAACAATGGTATGTGTTCCTGTACTAATGAAAGAAAGACTTATAGGGGTTTTGCAGGCAATAAATAAAAAGGACTCAGTTTTTAATGATTACGATCTTGAATTACTTAGAGCTTTAGCATCTCAAGTTGCTGTTGCAGTTGAAAATGCAAAACTTTACAATGAGTTAAAGGAGACTTTTTATGAAATTGTCTTTGCTCTGGCAGATACTATAGAGAAGAGAGATCCCTATACTGGTGGTCATACAAAGAGGGTTATGGATTATTCTCTTCTTATAGGGATTGAGATGGGATTAAGTAAGAAAGAGCTCGAAGATTTAAAACTCGCGGCCATTTTACACGATATTGGAAAGATTGGAATAAGAGATGTAATTTTACTTAAAGAGGGTAAACTTAATGAAGAAGAATATCAAATCATAAAGAATCACACAATTTATGGAGCAGAAATACTTGAGCATATTAGACAACTTAAAGATATTGTTCCTGGAGTAAAATATCATCACGAAAAGATTGACGGCTCTGGATATCCAGAGGGATTAAAAGAAGAGGAAATTCCTCTAATAGCGAGAATCATTGCAGTAGCTGATACCTTTGATGCAATTACTACAGATAGGTCTTATAGAAAAGGGTTACCAATTAGTGTAGCGTTAGAGGAGTTAAAAAAGAAAGCAGGGGTTCAGTTTGATTCTCAAGTTGTTGAGGCTTTTCAAAGAGTAATAATGAAAAAAAGAAAATGAAGATTAAGGTTCTTGGAGCATCTGGTTCTGATTTGCCAAAACATAATCTTTCCTCTTTTTTGTTGGATGGCACCATACTTTTCGATGCAGGAGGTGTGACAAGCTGTCTTAGTTTTAAAGCCCAGCAAAGGATAGAGCATATATTTATAACTCATGCACATCTTGATCATATCAGAGATATACCTTTTGTTGCCGACAATATAATTCTTAGTGGAAAATTAAAACAAATCAATATATTTTCAATAAGAGAAGTTATTGAGGATATAAAGAGTCATCTTCTTAACTATAAATTGTGGCCTGATTTTACAGTCATTCCTAATACTCAAGAATCAATTCTAAAACTTAATATTATTGAAGAGGAGAAAACTATAGCAGTTAATGGATACGAAATAACAGCCTACAGAATGAATCATACAGTTCCTTCAGTTGGTTATCTTGTTGAGGCAAAGGGAAAGAGATTTTTTTATACAGGAGATACATCCTCTGCACCTGATACATGGAAAAAGCTTGCAGAGAAAAAATTAGATGCCTTAATAGTTGAGATATCCTTTCCCGATAGTATGAAAGAAATTGCATTAAAAACAGGACATTTAACAGCTCAGCTATTTTTTGAGGATCTAAAACTATTCAATTACTTTCCTAAAAGAATTTATATAACCCATGTAAAACCTTTTTATAAATCTCAGATTAAGAAAGATTTAAAAAATGTGGGTCAGAAAGTTAAAATTCTTAATGGTGGAGAAGTAATACGAATATAAAAATTTTTACTAAAAAAATGATTACAGCTAAAACTAAAATTACAGGTATTTTTGGTGATCCAGTTGAGCATTCTCTGTCTCCTATTATTCATAATGAAGCTTTCCGACATCTAAATCTTGATTACTGCTATTTAGCATTTAATGTTAAAAGAGAAAAGCTTAGAGAGGCAGTTGAGGCAATCAGGGCTCTTCAGATTGTTGGTGTTAATATAACTTTACCCCATAAGGAGTCAGTTATAAATTATCTTGATGAAATCTCTGATGAGGCAAACTATATCGGAGCAGTAAATACAATTCTGAATGATAAGGGATATCTGAGAGGATTCAATACCGATGCTTTTGGTTTTATTCAGTCATTAAAAGAAGAGGGAGTTAATCTTCAACAAAAAGATATATTAGTTTTAGGTGCTGGTGGAGCAGCAAAAGCTATTGTTTATGGAGTTCTTAAAGAAGGAGGTAATGTTTACATATACAATAGAACCATAAGTAAGGCAGAAGAAATAAAGAAGAGATTTTCAACTTTAGGAACTATAGAAGTTTTAAAAAACTTAGATAAATCTTTTGTAAAAAAAATTTACTTAGTTGTAAATGCAACCTCCTTAGGATTGAAAGAGAATGACCCTATGCCTATTAATCCAACCTTTCTTAATAAAGATATCATTTATTGTGATATAGTTTATCCAAACACAAAGCTTATGAAGGAGACTAAAAGGATTGGTTGTAAAGTTATCGGAGGCTTAGGAATGCTTATTTGGCAAGCAGCAAATGCTTTTGAGATTTGGACAAAGCAGAAAGCTCCAGTAGAAAGAATGAAAAAAATTTTAAATAAATTCTTGACAAAAAGATAAAAATTTGGTAAAAAACAGTATTCATGTTATTGGGAGTAGAAATAGAGTTTTCATCTGTTAAAGTTGCTCAAATTGTTAAAAAATATGAGTTAAAAAATTTTGCCTATTTTGAGCTACCAGAGAACACTGTTGGAGCTGATGGAATTCTTCAAATAGACAATTTCATGAAGACAATTTCAAAAATTCCAGTATATTTTAAGCAAAAAAATCCCAAAATAGCCTTTTCCATCTCAGGCCCTGTCTCAGTAGCAGTAAGAATACTTCAGTTCCCATATATTGATAAAGATGAAGTCTTAATCAATCTTCCACATGAGATTGACAAGCATATTCCCTTCAGTGTTAAGGATGTTTATTATGATTTTCATGTTATTGAAACTTCAAAGCAAGCTAAGACTTCAGAAGTTATTGTAGTAGCCGCTAATAAACAGATTGTGAATGAGTATGCTACAGCTTTTGAGAAAGCTGGAATGATTCCAGTAGTAGCTGATATTGGTGTTTTAGCTCTTTTTAATACTTTTTTAGTAAACTATAGAGAAGACTTAGTAGCTGTTATGAATATTGGTGAAAACTTTACAAATTTTTTCATTGCAAGAAACAATAAACCTCTTTACTTTAGAGAAAGCATTAATATCTATAAAATAAGACCCGACAGTTCTGAAGAGGAGATAAGAGTATTTGCTGATGAGATGGCTGCGGAGGTTTATCGTCAGATTGAGTATTTCAGATCAGAGAAAGCATTAGAAGAGATTAAGAAAGTGTATGTTACTGGTTTTCCTGTAGGAATTCCTCACTTTGTATCATTCCTTCAGGAAAGACTTGATCAAGAGGTCAGAATTTTTGATTGTTTTAGAGGAATAAGAATTAATAAAAAAATAGCACATAAAATGCAAAACTATGCAAATGTTGCAGCTATATCAGTAGGATTATCTCTGAGAGGAACAGAGAAAATAAAATGATAAAAATAAATCTTTTACCAAAGAAAGAAGTCAAGAAAGTAACTAAATTTGAGCTAAGGATTACAAGAGATATATTTAGGAGGCTTCTTATACCAGCAGGTCTGGCAATTTTATTAATTGGTATAGTATTTGGTTACTGTGAAGTTAGAAAAATGATGTTACAGGAGAAAATCACTGAGCAGAAGGCGAGCTTACAACTACTTCAGAAAAAAATAGAGGAAGTCAAAAAGTTTGAGGCAATGAATAAAGAAGTTGAAAGTAAAGTAAAATTAATTGAAAATCTAAAGAAAATGCAATCAGCACCTTTAGTTGTATTGAGTACTATTGTAAGAAGACTTCCAGATGGAGTATGGCTTACAGCAATTAAATATGAAGAGGAGATAACCTTAGAGGGTATTGGTTTTTCTAATCTAAATATAGTAAATTTTGTTGAGAATTTAAAGGCTGTGGGGGAGTTTACAGATGTGGCTTTAGTAGAGTCTCAACAAACAGAGTATGAGAAACAACAGCTTTATAAATTTACAATAAAATTTAAGTATAGGATATAAAAATGAATTGGGAAAATCTAACAAAAACTCAGAGAGTACTTATTGTATTAATCTTCCCGCTTATTTTATTAGTAGCTTTTGTCTTTCTCTATCTTCTACCTACAATTCAAACAATAGATAAATTAGTAGCCGAGGAGAAAAAATTAGCTGAAGAGATAAATAAAGCAAATGCAGTTGCTGCTAAGTATGAAGATTTAAAGAGGCTTAATGAAGAGCTTCAGAGAAAGATGGAGTTTTTAAAGACATTTTTACCCACTGAAACAGAAGTATCTTATGTTTTAAAAAGACTGTCTGAGATAGGGCTTCAGAAGGGTTTAATTGTTACTCAGTGGAAACCTCAAGCAAAGGTAGTTCATCCCTCTAATGAGATTTATGAGATTCCTGTGGAGGTGGGAATGCGAGGTAAATATCATATATTCGGTAGTTTTTTTGCCGATATTACAAAAATAGACAGAATAGTAAATATTAAGAAGATGGAGATGAAACAAGGGGAGAGAGATCCTGTGACTCTTGTCAGTAGTATTACAGCTGTAACTTATTCACTAATTCCTGAAGAAGAAAAAGCTAAGGCAGAAAAAAGAAGAAAATGACAGTAAAAAGAAGAGTTTTAATAATTAGTGGAATTTTTATTTTAGCCTTAATAGTAGGGATAGCAGCATTTTTTATTATTACAAAAACTGAAAAACCTAAGGAGTATGTTTTTCAAATTAAAAAAGAAGAGATAGCAAAATCTGAGCCACCGCCACCACCGCCTTCTTTGACATTTCCAACCTACTCCTACGATGTTGCAGATTTAAGAGATCCATTCGCCCCCCTTATAGTTAGAAAACCCGCAGGTAAAAAATTAACTACTCCATTAGAAGGTTATGATATAGATGAGCTTAAACTTACAGGGGTTGCCATAGATGAAAAAGGTAAATATGCTTTGTTGCAAACACCAGATGGAAGATTCTATGTTGCAAGGGAGAATGACAGAGTAGGCCTTTATGGAGGGAAAATTACAAAGATTCTTAAGGACTCCATTGAAATAACAGAAGGACCACATAGAATTAAGCTTTTAAAGCTTAGGATGGAGGAATAAAATGATAAAAATATTTATTCTATCTTTAGTTTTTTTTGTTTTTTCTAATGTTTCAATCTATGCTGCTGAGATCGTCTCTGTAGTCCAACAAGAAGGATTATTAAGGATTGAGCTTGCTGAAAAAAGGGATTTTAAAATTCTACCACAAGATGATCCATTTAAGTTAAAGATTCAAATAATGGATATAGAACCTGGAATCCTAAATAGAAAAATTATTTTTCATGAGGGCTTAGTAAGTGAGATTTCAGCTCAAAAGTCTGAAGGCAGTAGCATTGTTGATATTCTTCTTACAGAACCTATTTCTTTTGAGGTAACTAAGCAGGATAACTCAATATTAGTTTTATTTGATAGAGTCTCCTCAAAAACAGAAAAAATAGCTAAGATTATAGATTTATTTGTTGAAAGAAAAGATGATGGATATGAGATTTCAATCCAAGCAGACAGAGAAATACCAGAACCTACTGTGGAAAGAGAGGGAGAATATGTAAATGTTAGGTTTTCAAATGTTAAATTTGAGGCAGAAATATCAAAAGACATACCTATGTATGTAAGGAGAGATGGTGATTTGGTTACTGTTAGCTTTTTGATTACAAGGGATTTTGATATAAAACCCTTATATCTTGGTGACGAAGTTTTAATAGAGGTGGCAAAAAAGGAAGTTTTAAAAGAGCCTGTTGAAAAAGAAAAACCTGTTGTTTCTGTAACACCTTCACCGCTACCTCTAGCAGTGAATTCAGAAAGAACAATTTCACTTGATTTGCAAGATGCTGATATTGTAGGAGTATTCAGACTTCTTGGAGATATCTCAGGATACAATATTGTAATTCATCCTGAGGTTAAGGGTAAAATAACTCTTAAATTAATTAATGTACCTTGGACACAAGCTTTAGATATAGTATGTAAGACTTTTCATCTTGAAAAGCTTTATGAGGGCAATATAATAAGAATAGCACCAGTAAAGGTCTTTCAGGAAGAAAAAAGGCTTTTAGCTGAGACAAAGGAGTTATTTAAAAAAGCTGAAGATACTCAGACAAAAATAATCTTACTTAAATACTCAGCTCCAGACAAAGTGAAAGCTGCTGTGGAAGGTGCAAAACTTCTTTCTCCTCAAGGAAATATTGTTATAGATGAAAGAATAAGAGCAATAGTAGTAAAGGATATTCCATCAGCCTTAAAGGAGATAGAGACATTTGTTGCAACTCTTGACAAACCGATTAGACAGATTCTTCTTGAGGCTAGGATTTTAGAGATAAGCAGTACTTTTGCAAAAAGTCTTGGATTTGAATGGGGTATTCAATGGGCACCACCAGATTCAAGGATGAATATAGTAGGTTCACAAGCAGGAAGAGCAGTTAGTGGAGGAACTACTCCAATAGCAATAAATCTTCCAGCAACTTCTGGTGCGGTAGGAACAGGAACAGCTGCATTTACTATAGGTTATATTAATGCTTCTGGAACATTTGCCTTAGACTTAAGAATTTCAGCGCTTCAGGAAACAGGTAAAGGCAAAGTAATATCAAATCCGAAGGTAATAACACTTGATCATCAAAAGGCAAGAATAGTTCAAGGTGAAACAATTCCCTATGGTGAAAAAGATGTTCAAACAGGTCTGATTTCTACAAAGTTTAAAGATGTAGCAATTATAGTGGAGACTACTCCCCATCTAATTGATGAAAAATCCCTACAACTTGATGTAAGTATAATTAAAGAAGATTTAGTTGAGTTTGTAAACATTGGTGGTGTCTATGCACCAAGAACAACAAAGATAGAGGGAGTGACAAGAGTAACTTTAAGAGATGGAGAGACACTTGTAATTGGAGGAATTTATAAGAAAAAAGATAGTTTAAGAGAGTCTAGAGTGCCTTTTTTAAGTGATATTCCGATAGCTGGAGAGTTATTTAAAAGTACAGGAAGAGATGAAAATATCTATGAAGTTATGATATTTATAACACCAAGAATTTTGAATCTATGATAAATCTTCATGCGCATTCTCCTCATAGAGGATGATCGTATCTTAGGTGAAACTCTGAAAGATTATCTTGCTATAGAAGGGATTGAGACAGTTTGGATTTGGGATGAAAGACAGCTTCCAAAGATAATAAAAAATTATGAATTTGATGTTTTAGTAATTGATCTCATTTTGAAATACACAAAAGGTGAGGATATAATCTCTGTCTTAAGAAAAACAGGCATTCAAACACCCATCATGATTATAACTGCAAAGAGAAATATTGAAGACAAAGAAAACTGCTTTTTACGCGGAGCTGATGATTATCTTACAAAACCTTTTGATTTTAAAGAGTTAGTGATGAGACTTAAGGTTTTAGGCAAAGTAAGACATGTTGAAGATATTGTTAATATTGGTGATATTACGATAAATCTTGATGCAAAGACAATATATAAGGGAGAAGAAGAGATTAAGCTTTCAAAAACTGCATGGAAGCTTCTTTATTTGTTGCTTAAGAAAAAGGGGCAGATAGTTGATATAGATACAATTTTAAACTATATATGGCCTAACAAAGACAGAGGAGATGAGATTGTAAGAGCCTATATTAAAGAATTAAGAAAAGTTCTTCCACCTCAGACAATAAAAACTTATCCAGGCAAGGGATATAGCCTTGAAGTTTGAGATTAAAATAGTTGTTGCTTTTACAGTTACTATGATTCTTATTCTTTTTTATTTAAATACAGTGGTAATAGGTTTTTTTGACTATGTTAAGCAAGACCTTATCTTTCACTTCCTTGACAATAAAACACCGAGTAAAAAGTTTATAGAGGAGAAATTTAATAAGTATCTTAAGGATGTTCTTTTGTGGGAAGTTTTGCTTGTTTTAAGTATGACTCTTATTCTTTACAAAGTTATTTATCAAATGGGCAGTCGCGAAAGAGAGTATAGAAGTTTTTTAGAGCTTATTCTTTTAACTGTTTCTCATAAGTTTGGAAACTTCTTAACAGTACAAAAGGGTAATATAGAGATTTTAAAGGCAAGATATGATGAGAAAGCTATTAAGAGGTTGGAAAATAGTTATAACTATTTAAAGGAAGATTTTCAGAGAATTATTGATACAATAAATCGTTTCAGAAGTTTTTCTTCTAAGAAGGAAAAGATAAATCTAAAAAATATAATTGAGAATACACTTTCTTTATTTGATTTTAAAGGCAAACTAAAGACTAACTTAGAGGATTTCCAGATTTACTCAAACAGACAACTATTTGATAGTATTATTTTTTCTCTTATAGAGAATGCTATTAAATACTCAAAAGAAACGATTAATATAAGACTTACAAAAAAATATTTAGCCATTAGAAATGATATAACAGATAGGGAAGAGAAAGGCTCAGGGGTGGGACTTAAAATTACAGAGTCTCTTTTAAAAAAAGAAGGCTTTCAGATGAGGTATAGAGTTAAAGGCGATAATTTTTTAGTTGTTTTAAAATTAGGGTAAATAATATTTTTCACAAAATTTTCACAACTTCCCCTGAAATGTTGCGTATAATTAAATAAAGAATATGGCTAATATGTATGGCTAATATGTAAATAATAGGAGGTGAAAAGAGCTTATTAAGATAGGAGGCTTCCTTTGGAAGCCTAAAACTTAGTTTGGAGGTTTAAGTATATGAGAAGGTTATTTTTAAGGGATCAAAAAGGTTTTACACTGATTGAGTTACTCATTGTTATTGCAATTATTGCGATTTTGGCATCAATCGCAATTCCGCAGTATATGAAGTATCAAAGAAAATCAAAAGTTTCCTCCTATGCAGAGCCAATTGCAAGAGCTTGTTTAATGGATTATGCGGCATACTGTGTAGAAAATCCAACTATTTCTCCACTACCAGTTGCAGCAGCTAAAAATTGTTATGATGAAGACGCCGATGACAGAACCTTTACAACTCCTGGTGGGACTGTTACTTTAAGTGAAATTGGTGCTATTTCATGTGCTTCTGATGGTTCGCTTACAGCGGGTACAGTAATTGGTACATTATCAGCTGTAACTGATTATACAGCAAGATGTTATGTTAGTGGTGCTGGCTTTAGATGCACCGTAGAATAATCCTTAGAGGGGCTTTTGCCCCTCTATTAAAAAAAAAGGTTTTTCTCTTATTGAAGTTTTAATAGTAATTACAATTATAGCTATTCTTGCTGGGTTGTCAATTCCCATATATATGAAATATCAGCAAAAATCAAAGGTTTCCTCTTATGCTTTACCAATTGTAAAAGCTTGTGCCCACGATGCTTTAGGTTATTGTTCTACATTAAGGATTAGCTCTGATACTCAGATTGATATCTCAACTTTGCAGAACTGTCTTTCAACTATGGTTCCTGGAGGTTCTTTAACCATTACTATATCTGGAAGTATAGTTTGTCAGCCAAATGGCACAGTAAGAGATGGTGTTGTAAGAGGTAGTCTTCAAGGTGTTACAGAGTATGACGCAAGATGCTCTTTTGAAGAAAACGGTATTTTATGCACCGTGGTAGCTATATAGTTTTTGCCCTATTTTTAATTCTTTATATTTTTTCTCTAAATCCTGTATTTCCAACCGGTGATGCAGGCGGTTTAGTGGTTGCATCCCACATGCTTGGTCTTGCTCATCCACCGGGATATCCTCTTTTTTCAGAGTTAG
>JANXBK010000013.1 GCA_025057595.1 Thermodesulfovibrio sp. | reverse complement strand
CACCAATCAGGAGGAGTTGGCTCTTTTTTTGCTTTCTCTGAAAGAAGTGCTCTAATTGACCTCATCTTCCCTGTTCCTTGCTCTCCTAAAGCATATATATTAAATCCCTTTGAAGGTAAATTTAATCCGAACTCCAATGAGGCGATAGCCCTTTCTTGCCCAATTGTACCTTCAAGCGGAGGAATTTCTTGAGTTGTTATAAAGTTAAATATTTGTTCATCACATTTTTTATATACTTCTTCTGCTAATAATTTCTTTATCATTTTCACCTCCGGTTTATTTCGTTTTTAATATTATAACACTGCTCTTTTGATTTTGCTTTAAAAAATTCCCTATAATTTTAATAAGGAGCACTTAAAAATGAAAGCAGCCAATATTTGGAAAGAGATTTTAGCTGATCCAAAGGGAAAAAGACATCTTTTGGAGGAGATTAAAAAACTTGCAAAAGAAAATGAGGAATCCACTCAGATTCATTTTGGAACATCAGGTTGGCGAGGAGAGATAGGCTCAGATTTTAATTTAAGAAATGTAAAAATTCTTGCTCAAGCCATTGTTGAAACTGTTAAAAGTGAAGACAAAAAAGTATTGAATGCAATAGGTGTAAACTCCTTTAATGAGTTTAAAGAAAGAGGCGTTATTGTAGGCCATGACAATAGAATTTTTGGAGAAGAGTTTTCCTATGGAGTAATCTCTATATTTAAAAATTATGGAGTTAGATGTTATTATGCAGGAGAGGCTTCAACTCCTGAGTTTTCAGCAGCAGTAGTTGAGTTAGAAGCTGCTGCTTCTGTTAATATTACACCGAGTCACAATCCAGCAAACTACGGTGGATTCAAACTAAATCCAGCAGATGGAGGACCTGCTCCTGAAGAACTTACAAAACCCATTGAAACTGTAGCTAATGAATTAATTAGAAAAGAGCAAAGAATAGATTATCCATTTCCAAATAATATTGAGAAGATAGATCTAACAGAGATTTATATAAAATTTATTAAAAAAAGGGAAATGATAGACTTAGAAAAGATTAGATATTTCATTGAAACTGAAAAGCCTACTGTAGTTATTGATCACATGTATGGAACAAGTCGTGGCAAACTGACTCGTATACTTTCTCTTAAACCCGACAGTTTTATATGTTTAAGAAAAGACAATGATCCACTTTTTGAAGGCTTGTCTCCAGAGCCCAGTGAAAATAATCTTAAATTAGCATTATCTTATTTAAAAGAAAACTCCTTAGGTTTTGCTGCAATAATTGATCCTGATGCCGACAGAGTTCGTTTTGCGGATCTTAAAAGACAAATTCCGATGAATTACTTTGGAGCAATGGCATTTTACTATCTTTACAATAGCAAAGGTTTAAGAGGCGTTGTAGCAAAAAGTGTTGGTACAAGTAACTTTGTAAATGCAATTGCTGACTCTTTAGATGTTGAGGTTGTTGAAACAAAAGTCGGATTTAAAAACTTTAGACCTTATCTTTTACCTAATGCATCAAAAAAAGCTATTGTTGCTTTTGAAGAATCTGATGGCATATCGATTCAAAATCATACTCTTGAAAAAGATGCTATTTTAGGAGTTTTACTTGCTATTGAAATAATGGCTAACTTTAAAATGGAGCTTAGTGATTATCTTGAACATATAGAATCACTTTTTGGAAGATACTACTCAGACAGAACTGGAATAGAGCTTTCTAGAGAGTATTTTGGAGAACATATCAAAGAAAAAATTTATAATTTTCTAAATAAATTCAGTATAAATGACACATTTGAATTAGGAAGTTTAAAAAAGACTATCTCTAAAATTATTACTGTTGATGGATTCAAACTAGTCTTCACTGATGGCTCTTGGCTTATGATACGTCCTTCAGGAACAGAACCTAAGATAAGAATCTATGTTGAGGGAAAATCAGAAGAAGAAAAAAGCACTCTCCTAAAAGAAACAAAAAGATTATTAACAGAATTATGTATGTAATAATCTCAAATATTTCTCAAAAAGCTTAAGACTTTCTTTATGTTTTTCTGTAAACTCATAATCCATATTCTCTGTCCAATAATAGAGAATCTCCTCATCCGTCATAAAGTCTTTTAAATAGCAGTCTTTAACCATTTCTTTTAAGTATCTTCTATAGTTTTCTTTTGCATAAAGAAGCCTATCTTTAAATCTTATGTAGCTCTGGTAAAGCTCTCCATCTGGTTTTTTAATCTCCTTTCTTACAATCCATAAAGCAAATACAAAGGGAAGTCCTGTCTGTTGGTACCATAAATTTGCAAGATCGTATACTTTTTTACTGTTATTAAATTTTTTATATTTGAGAGCATCATCTCCAATAAGAAGAAAAGACTCTCCAGTATAAGGCACTGAAGAGATATCATAAATTGGGGTTATACCTTTAAATTTCTCAAGAATCACTCTAAGTAAAAAATGAGAAGTAGTAGAGTGATCAGTAAGTAAAATTTTTTTACCGTCTACTTTTTCTATCTCATACTCACTGAAAAAAAGCACACTTCCCACATACTCTTTAGAGCTAATAGATATTCCATCTACAAAATCATAAAGTTCTTTATTTAATAAATACTCAACAGACGAAGAAGGACTTATATCAATTAGAGCATTTCTTAAAGCCCAGTTTAGCTGAGAAGGTACTCCTTTTACAAGATGAATATCTTCTGTAATTAAGCCCTCTTTTTCGAGAAAATAAAATATTGGATAAACATTTGCATAGTGAATCAATCCTACTTTAAGCTTCACCCTTTTATTACCCCTATTGGTCTGAGCCTTACAACTTTACGGGCAATCCCGGCATTATGAACAACATCAACAACATTTGACACATCTTTATAAGCATCTGGCATCTCTTCTGCAAGAGTTTCCTTACCTGCTGCTTTTACAATAATTCCTCTTTCAGCCATCTCTTGCTTTATTGAACGTCCTCGTGCTTGTTTTATTGCCTGATGTCTACTTAAGAGTCTGCCTGCTCCATGACAGGTAGAACCAAAAGTTTCTTTCATTGCTTTTTCTTCACCTACAAGAACAAAGGATACCCTACCCATATCACCTGGTATAATCACAGGCTGTCCAATCTCTTTATAAATATCTGGAAGCTCTGGATGACCCTTTGGAAAAGCACGTGTTGCGCCCTTTCTATGAATAATAAGTTTTTTTCGTTTTCCATTTACAATATGAAACTCCTCTTTTGCAATATTATGAGCTACATCAAAAACGACTCTCATTCCAAGATCTTTAGGTGTAATTTTAAATAGTCTTAAAAATACTTCTCTTGTCCAATGCATAAGACACTGTCTGTTAGCCCATGCATAGTTTGCTGCACCCTTCATTGCTGAAAAATACTGTTGCCCTTCTTGACTCTTAAAGGGCGCACAAGCAAGCTCTTTGTCGGGAAGTTCGATTCCATATTTTCTGGCTGCTTGGATCATAACTTTCACATAATCATCACATATTTGATGTCCAAATCCTCTAGAACCACTATGAATCATAACAGTTATTTGACCTTTAAAAAGTCCCATTTTTTCTGCAATCTTTGGTTCATAAACTTCATCTACATATTGAACTTCAAGAAAGTGATTCCCTGAACCAAGTGTTCCAAGCTGATCTCTACCTCTTTCATAAGCCTTTTTACTAATTAGATCAGGATTAGCACCCTCAAGACATCCATTTGATTCAATTGCCTGAAGATCTTCAGCCTCTCCATATCCATTTTGAACTGCCCACAGTGCGCCTTTCGTTACCACCTCTTCAGAGTCTTTTGCAGAAAGCTTTATTTTACCAGTTGAGCCCACTCCTGATGGAATATAAGCATAAAGAAGATCCACAAGTTCACGAATTTTTGGTTCTACTTCTTCTTTAGTGAAGTTACTTCTTAAAAGTCTTACACCACAGTTAATATCGTATCCAACTCCTCCGGGAGAAATAATACCTTCTTCCACATCAAAAGCTGCAACACCCCCTATAGCAAAACCATATCCTGTATGAATATCTGGCATAGCAAGAGAGTTACCTACTATTCCAGGAAGTGTCGCTACATTAGCAACCTGACGGACTGAATCAAGCTCAAGCTCCTGTTCAAGAGTCTCATCCACAAAAATAATCCCGTCGGTTCTCATTCCTGAGACAAATCCTTTCGGTACTTTTATTCTGTATGGATCTAATCTGATGGTTCCTTCAATTTTTGGCATACTTCACCTCCATAGGAAGTAATATCTTTATTATAGCTTTATATATCAAAAATTATCTCTGTAATCCAGTGGTCATTCTCTTTTTTTAATATAAGATTATGATAGGTGGCTGCTTTTACAAGAAGCTTTCTTTCATGTTTTTCAGGATTAAATTTTTCCCCATAAATTTTTGCTTTTAATTTATTATTTTCAATTTCAAGATTAATTTTACTTCCAATAAATCCATAAGTATCAAAAATAAAAATTAATTCATTAAGAAAGCCTATAATAAGCTCTTCAAGGGTTTCTTCAGATAGCTCAACTTCCCTAATTTCTACTTGCTCTACTTGATTTAACTCAGTGATAAGACTATAAAGAGCTAAAGCAGAGTTTATAAAGCACTCATTCAAAGTCTTTCCCTCTGCTCTAATACCAACATCTCCGGCAACATCTATTACTTTATAACTCATTTCATACTCCTTAAAGCTTCTTCAATTAATTCTCTAACTTGAGGATCCTTCTCTCTCTCTAAAGCTTCTACAAGTGCCTGCTTACTTTCAGGATCAGCTATTATCTCAAGAGCATAGACAGCGTCACCACGAATGTTTCTGTCTGAAGACCGAAGAAGATTAACTAAGGTTGGAACAATAGTTTTTAGAAACTCGTTATTTTTCCTCTTAAACTCTTCTATTATAGCAAAAGCTCCCACTTTAAGCCTTAATTTTTCTTCAGAAAGCATTTTAGGAATAAGATGAAGATATTTTGGCTCGTGCTCAAAAAAAGTTATAATGTTTTCAAGATAACCACTGTCAAGATAGTCAAAAATTAGTTTTTCAAAGGCTTCTCCTTCCCAATTATTGAAATTGCTATCTTTGTCAGCTATTCCTTTATCCATCCCTTCTAGATTTTTAAGATTTTCCCTCTTATATATTTCTCTGCACTGACTGCAGCAATTGCTCCCTGTGCACAAGCTACTACAACTTGTCTTAAATAAGGAGTTGCTACATCTCCTGCAGCAAAGACTCCAGAGATGTTTGTTTGCATAAAATTATCTACCACAATAAAACCTTTTTCATCAACTTCCAAAACCTCACCCAAAAAATCAGTAACTGGCTGAGAACCTACCATATATATAAAAACTCCAGAAACATCTAAATGCTGTTCATTGCCTTCTTTGTCCTTTAAGAGTAAACCTGTTACAAAATCTACTCCTTTTATCTCCTTTATAGAGTAGCTAGTCATTATTTTAACTTTATTATTTGAAAAAATAGGATGGCTTTCATCAATCTTAAGTTTTAATGAGGGAGTTACTATGTAACATTCTTCTGCAAACTGAGTTAAATACAGGGCTTCTTTAGCTGCTTCTTCACTATCACCAACCACAGCTACCTTTTTCCCTCTAAAAAACGGTGCATCACATACAGCACAGTAACTTACTCCTCTGCCAAGTAATTCTGCCTCTCCTTTTATAGTTGGTTTTCTTCCCATAGCTCCAGTTGCTATTATAATAGCTTTAGCTTTGTAATTGTCTTTAATTGTTATAGCCTCCTTTGGTTCAGAAACTAAATTCACACCTACTACTTGCTCTTCCTTGTATTCAGCACCAAAAGAAATTGCTTGTTTTCTTATTTTTTCAAGAAGCTCTTTGCCAGATATAGGTTTTTCAAGCCCAGGATAGTTTTCTATCAAAGATGCATAAGCTAAAGCTCCTGCTGTTTTGGATTTATCTAATATCAATGTTTTTAAATTTGCTCTTGCAGCATATATTCCAGCAGTCAGTCCCGCAGGTCCTCCTCCAATAACTACTAAATCATAGAGTTTATTACCCATTTTGACCTCCTACCTAAAAAATTTTTTTACGATAGTTTCTATTGAGAGAAATATTTTAACACTCTGTAATATGTATCTCTCTGAGCAGGCTTAAAGCCTGCTTGTTTTATTGCCTCAATGATTTCCTCTATCGTTACTGTATAACTTACTCCAGCAGCTTTTACTACATTTTCTTCAAGCATTGTTGAACCAAAATCATTTGCACCAAAAAGAAGACCAACTTGAGCAACCTTAATTCCTTGAGTAACCCATGAAACCTGAATATTTTTGAAATTATCTAAATAAATTCTACTTAATGCAAGAACTCTGAGATATCTCACTGCTCCTGAAGGCTTTATTTCAGGATATCTTCTTTTAAGCTCTGTGTTACCTGGCTGAAAGCTCCAAGGAATAAAAGCTGTAAATCCACCTGTTTCATCCTGAAGTTTTCTTATAACATCAAGATGCTCAACTATGTCTTCATCGCTTTCAATACTTCCAAACATCATTGTTGCAGAACTTTTTATTCCAATTAGATGTGCTTGACGCATTACAGAAAGCCACTCTGCAGATGTAATTTTATTTGGAGACAAAATTTGTCTTATTTTATCAGAGAGAATCTCTGCTCCACCACCAGCAATAGAGTCAAGTCCAGCTTCTTTAAGTCTCTCAAGAACTTCTTTTGTTGACAAACCCTCTTTTTTGCTTAAAAAAGCTATCTCTGGTGGTGAAAATCCATGTATATGAATTTTGAAGTTTTTTTTAATAAACTTAAGCATATCAAGATAAAAATTAAGACCAAGCTCTGGATTTACACCTCCTTGAAGCAGTATTTGTGTTCCACCCTTTTGAATTGTTTCCTCTATCTTTCTTGTGAGCTCATCATAGGTAAGAACATAAGCTTCCGGATGCTCCTTTGGTTTCCAGAAGGCACAGAATTTACATCTGTTTATACAAATATTTGTATAGTTTATATTTCTGTCAATCACAAAGGTAACAATTCCCTCAGGATGAAGTTTTCTTCTTATTTCATCAGCAACTTTACCAAGTTCGTAAAGAGTTGCCTCTTTAAAAATTTGGAGCGCTTCTTTTTTAGTGATTCTTACCATAATTTTATTATGTTGTAGAAGCTGTCTCTTTGAGCAGGAATTTTACCACTTTCCTTGATTAAGTAGACTATTTCCTCTACTGAGAGTCCATTTTTTGAAGAAGCACCTGCAGAGTGAGCGATTCTTTCTTCAATTACTGTACCCTCAAAACAGTCAGCACCAAACAGCAATGCAACTTGTGCAAGCTTCTCACCAAGCATTACCCAGTAGGCCTTTATATGAGGAATATTATCAAGAACAAGTCTTGAGATCGCAATTGTTTTTAAATCCTCAATCCCTGATGGATGTGTAGCTTTAATCTTATTATTCTTAGGCTGATAACTCAATGGGATGAATGCAAGAAATCCTCCTGTCTCATCTTGAAGCTGTCTGAGTGTGAAAAGATGATCAACTCTGTCAGCATAAGACTCTATATGGCCATAAAGCATTGTTGCATTAGTTTTAATATCAAGTTTGTGTGCGATTTTGACAATCTCAAGCCATCGTTCAGCAGATATTTTTTCTGGACATATTATATTTCTTATTTGTGGATTAAAAATTTCGGCTCCTCCACCTGGCATTATATCAACACCGGCATCTTTGAGTTTTTCAAGTGTCTTTTCAATGCTTAATCCTGAAATTCTTGAGAAATGATCAATCTCTACTGCTGTAAACGCCTTTATTCCAATATTCGGAAACTCTCTTTTTATCTCTCTAATTATCTCTAAATAATAATCAAATTTCCACTCTGGATGAAGCCCAGATACAATATGAACTTCACTGAGGTAGCCAAGACATTGCTCAGTCTCTCTAATATTTTTAATAATTTCATCAATACTCATAGCATATGCATCAGGATCACCTGGTGAGCGAAAGAAGGCACAAAAACGACAACGATTAACACATATATTTGTTGGATTTATATGTCTGTTAACAATAAAATATACTCTATTTTGATTAATTTTTCTTGAGACCTCCTCTGCAAGCTCACCAATAGCATGAAGGTAATCAGAATTAAAAAGAAAGATAGCTTCCTTTTTATTAATTCTCTCTCCATTTACTACCCTTCTTTCAATCTCTGAAAACATAAGTTATTATAGCATCGCGAATTGATTTATTTTAAGATTTTATTTAAAATTATTATTTGTAAATTTAAATAAAATAAAAGAAGGATAGAACAATGGATTTTACAGGAATTTTAAGACAAATAATAATTTCAGCCCCTGCAATCCTTATAGCAATAGTGTTTCACGAACTTGCTCATGGATGGATAGCTTACAAAATGGGAGACAACACTGCTAAGTATGCAGGTAGGCTTACTCTGAATCCAGTTGCACATATTGATCCAATCGGAACTATAATTTTACCTTTTATGCTTCTTGTTTTTACAAATGGACAGTGGGTTTTTGGATATGCAAAACCTGTTCCAGTGAATCCTTATAATTTTAAAAATCCCCGAACAGGAATGGCTCTAACTGCTGCAAGTGGTCCTATAGCAAATCTTTTAGTTGCCTCAATCTGCGCGATTATTTTGAAAGGAATTATTTTACCTCTATCTGATGTTATACCTAATTTTATTGTTGAACCATTAGTTTTAATTTTTAGAGCAACGATAATGATAAATGTAGTCTTAGCAGCTTTTAATTTGATACCAGTACCTCCACTTGATGGAGGCAGGATTCTTATGGGTATTTTACCTCTTAAGTACTCTGAAATAATGGAAAAAATTGAGCCTTTTGGTTCCTTAATTGTTATATTTATGATTATTACTGGATTAACTAGTATTTTTGTATGGCCTTTTGTAAAACTTTTCTTAAGTATACTTTCCCTTTTTTAGGAGGAATAGATGGATAGGGTATTAAGTGGAATGCAACCAAGTGGTCCACTTCATTTGGGTAATCTCATAGGTGCTCTTTCAAACTGGATAAGACTTCAAGATAAATATGAATGCTATTTTTTTGTAGCTGATTGGCATGCGTTAACAACAGGCTATGGAAGTCCCTCTCAAATAAAGGAATACACTGTTGATCTTATTATAAATTTTATTTCAGCAGGTCTTGATCCTCATAAGTCCACAATATTTATTCAGTCTCAAGTTCCTGAACATGCAGAGCTTCATATTTTTTTAAGTATGATTACTCCCGTTGGCTGGCTTGAAAGAGTTCCTACTTATAAAGAGAAAAAAGAGCAAATTAAAGATAAAGATTTAGACACCTACGGATTCTTAGGTTATCCAGTTCTTCAGACAGCAGATATTTTAGTATATAAAGCAAAATATGTTCCTGTTGGAATCGATCAAATTCCTCATCTTGAGATATGTAGAGAAATTGCAAGAAGATTTAACTACCTTTATGGAAAAGAATTTTTCCCTGAGCCAGAGCCTCTTCTTACAGAGTTTCCAAAAGTACCTGGTACTGATGGAAGGAAGATGTCTAAAAGCTATGGAAATGCCATATATCTTAGTGATGACGAAGAAACTGTAACAAAAAAAATAAAAACTATGGTAACAGATCCGGCAAGAAAAAGAAAAACAGATGTAGGAGATCCTCAAAAATGTCCTGTTTTTGATTTACATAAAATATTTTCTACAGAGGAGGAAAAGAAGGAAGTAATCTTAGGTTGCACCACTGCCTCAATCGGGTGTATAGATTGTAAAAGTATACTTATAAAACATGTGATCGACACACTAAAACCTATTTGGGATAAAAGAAAGCAATTAATAGACAATCCTTCATTAATAATTGAGATTGCTCAGGAAGGTTCTAAAAAAGCAAGAAATGTCGCCAGAGAAACCTTAAAACAGATGAGGGAGATTATTGGATGGATTTTTTAAAATATAGTCGTCAAATGATGATTGAAGGTTGGGAAAAGGAAGGTCAAATGAAACTTAAAAACTCTACTGTATTTATTGCTGGTGCTGGAGGACTTGGAAGCCCTGCTTCAATCTATCTTGCTGTTGCTGGAGTGGGTAAAATTGTTATCTGCGATTTTGACACAGTAGAGACAACAAACTTAAACAGACAGATACTACATAGTCTGACAAGAGTAGGAATAAATAAAGCTTTATCAGCAAAAATTACTCTTTCAGCTATTAATCCCGATGTAGAGATAATAGCTATTACTGAAAAAATTACTGAAAAGAATGCTTTTGAGCTTATCGGTGAAACTCAGATTATTATTGACTGTATGGATAACTTTGAAACAAGATATATTCTCAATGAAGTCGCTGTCAGAAAAAATATACCTCTTGTGTTTGGTGCAATTTATGGAATGCAGGGTATGTTAAGTTTTATTCAACCTCCACAGACTCCGTGTCTTAAATGTCTTTTTCCAGAGGCTCCTCAAAAGGAGACTTTTCCGGTAGTAGGTGCAACTGCAGGAGTAGTGGGGACTCTACAAGCTTTGGAAGCGATAAAATATCTAGTGGGTATTGGTAAACTACTAAGGGATAAACTTTTTGTCTGGGATGGTATGAAGGGAGAGTTCAAAACTTTCAAAGCGCAAAAAGACCCTTTATGCCCAGTTTGTAAAGTAAAATAAAATGGAATTTGTCAACGATTTCCTTTATTTAGTAATTAAACCTTTCAATGATAAGAAACATATTTACTGCTCGGGGGTTAACATAACTAAATTTTCTCCTATAACAAAAGGAAGGCACAGGCTCGGACAAAATCCTGCTGAAAAGGGTCTTCAAAGTCTAAACAATGACATAAGAGCATTGTTAATATCTAACAATGCAACTCCTGAAACAATAAAAAATCTGTCCTGTCCAGAAGTTAACCCCATTAAAGAAGACCTCTGGTATACAGAGGCTTTTTTGATTCATAACTATTCGGAAGCTCTTGGAGAAAAAATAAAAACCTATGCACCTTCAGAACTTATAAGAAAAATGTTTAAAGCAATGCTCATAAATGAAACTGTACCTGAAGGTCTCTCACCTCAAGAATTACAGGAGTATCTCTATCGTCTTGCTGAGGTTTTATAAGCAAGATAATCTTTAGTAAGCATTATTTTTCTAATGAGGCTGATTTTAATAATTCAGAAGCAAATAAACTTATCACTTGTAACCATCAATTCATATAAATCTTTCTGCCCACCTTTTTGACAAAATTCATCTCCTTCAAGCCCTCTGAATCCCATGCTTTTTTGACATCCAATGATTTTCCCACCTCCAAGCACAAAGCTTTTAACTAACTCTATAATATTGAATTTTTCAGAATCAGCCTCTTTATAGGCTGTTGCTTTGGAATTTAGGAAAATTGTGACTTCATTCTCATAATCCATATTCAAACATAACACACCAAAACGAAGAGCATTCCATAGTGTTTCTGGATCATTAGTTGAAATAAGAATGCCGATTTTCATTTTTCCCTCCAATATTGTATTTTTTATTTTTTTAAACAAAATTATTTTATAATATCCCTAATAATAAGTGGAAAGCTTGCAGGAGACAGAGTGAATAAACTCACACTTGTTGAATGGGATAAAAAATATATTTGGCATCCATTTACCCAAATGAAGCTCTGGTTTGAAGAGGAACCAACAATTTTTATAGAAGGAAAAGACTGCTTTCTTAAGGACATTGATGGCAGATGGTATCTTGATGGAGTATCCTCTCTTTGGGTAAATATTCATGGTCATAGAAGGCCTGAGATAGATGAAGCATTAAAAGCCCAGATTGACAAAATTGCCCATTCTACACTTCTTGGTGCATGCAATGAACCTAGTATAATTCTTGCTGAAAGACTCTCTACTCTTCTTAGTGAAAAACTCCCATGGGGTGAACCACTTATTAAAATATTTTATTCTGATAACGGCTCTACAGCCGTTGAAATTGCAATGAAAATTGCTTATCAATTTTGGGTCAATCAGGAAATAAAGGAAAAAGACACTTTTGTTAGCCTTAAAAATGGCTATCATGGAGATACAATTGGAGCAGTAAGTGTAGGAGGTATTGAGCTATTCCATCAAATTTATAAACCTCTTTTAAGTAAATCAATTCAGGCTCCTGCTCCTTATTGTTATAGATGTGAATTTGATCTTAACTATCCATCATGTTCAATGGCATGTCTTATTGAGATGGAAAAAATACTCAAACAAAATTATGAAAGAGTGATTGCAGTAATAGTTGAACCTGTTGTTCAATGTGCTGGCGGTATAATTGTGTGGCCAGAAGGTTATCTTAAAGGATTAAGAGAGCTTTGTAATAGATATAATATATTACTAATTGCTGATGAGGTAGCAACAGGATTTGGTAGAACAGGCAAAATGTTTGCCTCCGAACACGAAAAAGTAACACCTGATATTATCTGTCTAAGTAAAGGAATAACAAATGGTTACATGCCTCTTGCAGTAACTGCGGTAAATGAAAAAATCTTTAATGCTTTTTTAGGAGAGATAGAGGAAAGAAAAACTTTTTATCATGGACACTCCTACACAGGAAATCCTCTGGCTTGCACAGCTGCTTTAGTAAATCTTGAAATATTTGAAAAAAATGCAACTTTGGAGAGACTTACTCCAAAAATTAATTTACTTAAAGAAAAACTTTATGAAATATCTCAACTTAAACATGTTGGTGAAGTAAGACAAAAAGGAATGATCGCAGGCATTGAACTTGTAAAAAACAGAGGTACTAAGGAGCCTTTTTCATGGAGGGAACAGATGGGATGGAAAGTTGTTAAATCAGCAAGAAAATATGGAGTGTGGCTTAGACCTCTTGGAGATGTGATTGTTGTAATGCCTCCCCTTGTGATTTCAGAAGAAAATCTCGAGAGGTTGCTTCATCTTATAAAACTTTGTATAATTGAAGTAACTTCATAAAAAGGAGGAAAACATGTTTAGATATGCAGTGGTAATTATTATGTTATTTTTACTTATGGGTTGTGCTGAACAGCTAAAGGTTGAAATTTCTGGTGTTGGCGAAACAATTCCAACTGGTGTGTCTGCTTTAAGTTGGGATGGTAAGAATTTAATTGTAGCAAAGGAGGGATTAATAGCTTTTATCGATTATATCGACACTGCGGCTCTAGGCTCAATTTATAATTATGAGGGACATTACTTTTTTGATAGATATCCTATAACAATTGCATCTAAGGACAATCCAACTAACATAACTGGAGTTGCATGGCAGAAAACAGAGGGAGGAATTGGATACTTATGGGTCACAGATATAGCCAATAGAAGACTTCTTAAATTAACCCCTCAAGGAGACATTTTAAGACAACTTCCTATTAGAGATTTCTATCCAGAAGATATAGTATTTGGCGGTGAGTATCTATGGATAGCTGACTCTAAGAGAGCAAAGATTTTTAAGGTTTCTCCAGAAGATGGCTCAATCTTAGGGCAATACTTATCACCAGTTACAGTTCCCACATCTGTTGCATGGGATGGAAAATATTTAATAGTTGGGGGTATTATAAATCCTGAGTTTTTAGTAAAATCTTCAGAAAATTTAAAGATAGTAAAGCTTGATACCGAAACAGGTAAAGTTGCTTATGAAGTACTCATTCCTAAACATTTTGCTAAACATCTTGATACACTCTCCCTTCCAGTTGGAATGGTATGGATTAATGAAAAAATATGGATAGCAGATAGAAGTTCAGGAAATATTATAATCCTTCCAGATAGGACAATCATGTCAGAGGATCCGAAAACTTATAAACTTGCAATAACTCAGCCGAAGTTAGAAAAACTTCCATTACAAGACAAAGTAAAACCATCTGAAATTGAAGAAGTAAAGAAAGCTGCTGAAGAGGCTAAAAAGGCTGCTGAAGAAGCAAAGAAAGCTGCTGAAGAAGCTAAAAAAGCCTTTGAACTCATACAGAAAAAATAATGTATAATGTAGGTAAATTAACTCTAAAAAGAGGTGAGCTTTTTGTTATAGCTGGACCCTGTGTAATTGAGTCAGAAGATATCGTTTTTAGTACAGCAGAAAAATTAAAGGAGATCACAGAAGCTTTAAATATTCCCTTTATTTTCAAGTCTTCCTATGATAAGGCAAACAGATCTTCCATAAGATCCTTTAGAGGACCTGGTCTAAATAGAGGTCTTGAGATTTTGCAAAAAGTTAGAGAAAACTTTCAGATTCCTGTTTTAAGTGATATTCATTGTGTAAGAGAGATAGATTTAGCCAAAGAAGTTCTTGATATTATTCAGATTCCTGCTTTTCTTTGTAGACAAACAGACCTTTTAGTAGAAGCAGCAAAAACTGACAAACCTATTAATATTAAAAAAGGACAGTTTATTGCTCCCTTAGATGTGAAAAATATAATTGAAAAGATTAGATCTACTGGTAATGAAAAAATAATTATTACTGAAAGAGGAACTTGCTTCGGATATAATAACCTTGTTGTGGATTTTAGAAGCCTTCCTACAATACGCTCAATGGGTGTATTAGTTGTTTTTGACGCAACTCACTCTGTTCAACTCCCTACCGCAGCTGGAGTATGCTCTTCGGGAGAAAGACAGTTTATACCCTATCTAAGTAGAGCAGCTGTAGCCTGTGGAGTTGACGGAGTTTTTTTTGAAGTCCATCCAGAACCAGAGAAAGCTCTTTGTGATGCAGCAAATATGATCCCATTGAAAGATTTCAAAGGACTTCTGGAAACCCTTATTGAAATCCACACAGTAGCAAAAAAGTTTTACTAAAACTAAATTTAAACCTTGATATTTTCGATAATTTTATCAACTATCCTTGAAAATGCTCTTGCAGGCTCGCTCTCAGGATAATAAACCATAAATGGTTTGCCCTCATCTGCAGATTGAACTATTTGTGGGTCAATTGGAATATCGCCAAGAAATGGAACTTTATATTTTTCTGCAAGCTTCTGAGCTCCACCTCTCTTAAATATCTCAACCTTATTTCCGCAATGGGGACATATAAATCCACTCATATTTTCAATTACTCCTAATATAGGAATCGCTTCATCTTGACAAAACTTTACTGTTTTACTAACATCAACTAAAGCAACATCTTGTGGAGTTGAAACAATTACAGCAGCATCAATCCTGTCTAATAACTCAACAATTGATATAATCTCATCTCCTGTGCCTGGTGGACAGTCAATAACAAGATAATCAAGCTCTCCCCATCTAACATCACTTAAAAACTGCTCAATCATTCTATGTTTTAGTGGTCCCCGCCAAGCAATTGGTGTATCTCTTCCTTCTAGAAGAAATCCAATAGATATTACAAATAAATTATTAAAAACTCTCAAAGGAAATACTCCCATGTCTGTTATTAAAGGAGCCATTCCTTCTAATCCTAACATATTAGGAATATTTGGACCATGTATGTCAATATCAAGAAGACCTACCTTATAACCTTTTAATGCTAATCCAGTAGCTATATTTGTTGAAACTGTAGTTTTACCTACTCCTCCTTTACCTGAAAGAATAATTATTTTTTTCTTTATTGACTGAACAGTCAATTTAAGAGATATCTCTCTTTTAATTTGCCCTCTCTCATCACACTGACACTTATCTTCTGGCATTTTTAACCTCCTACAGAAATTTCTAAATCTTAATTTACATCAAATTTAATGAATAAGTAAAATCCTTCTAAAGTTTTAATGGAGAAACTATAATAGGAAAAATACTATATTCTTACAGGTACACCTTTTTGTCTTAAAAACTCCTTTGCCTCCCTTATAGAGTACTCTCTGAAGTGAAATATAGAGGCTGCAAGAGCAGCATCTGCTTTTCCATAAACAAAAGCTTCGTAAAGATGCTCAAGAGTTCCAGCACCTCCTGATGCAATAACAGGTATGCCTACAGCCTCAGCAATAGCCTTTGTAAGCTCTATATCATATCCTTCTCTTGTTCCGTCTTTGTCCATGCTGGTAAGAAGAATTTCTCCTGCACCAAGCTCTTCCATTTTCTTTGCCCATGCTATCGCATCAATAGCTCTCATAAGTCTTCCACCATAAGTGGAAAGCACAAAACGCGACTCTTCTCTGTAAAGTACTTCTTTAAATTCTGAATCGGAAAACCAATTCTCTGGAGGATAAGCCTTAGGATTAAAGGTTTTATCAACCCTTTTTGCATCTATAGCCACAACAATACATTGAGAACCAAAACGAGTTGATGCCTGCTTAATAAAGTAAGGATCCTTCACTGCCGCAGTATTTATTGAAACTTTGTCTGCACCTGCATTAAGTAAATCCCTTATATCATCAAGACTTTTAATACCTCCACCAACAGTAAGAGGCATAAACACTACAGAGGCAGTTCTTTCAACAACATCAATGATTATCTTTCTTTTTTCATGAGATGCTGTAACATCAAGAAAAACAAGCTCATCAGCCTCTTCCGCATCGTAGTATAAAGCATTCTCAACAGGGTCTCCTGCATCCCTAAGATTAAGAAAGTTAACACCCTTTACAACTCTTCCATCTTTGACATCAAGACAGGGAATTATGCGTTTAGCAAGCATAATTACTCCTTTGCAACTGTAATTGCTTCTTTCAAATTTAACGCTCCAGAGTATATGGCTTTACCTACTATAACACCCCAAAGTTTTGGAATTTTTTTAAGCTTCTTTATATCTTCAATTGAGGAAACACCACCAGATGCTATTACAGGAACTTTCAGTACTTCAACAATAGACTTTACTGTTTCAATGTTAGGTCCTGTAAGCATCCCATCTCTAATTATATCTGTATAGATGATACCCCAGATGCCATAATCTTGAAACTTTATTGCAAGCTCAACTGCTTTGACTGCCGTTACTTCAGTCCAACCTTTAACAGCTAAATAACCATCTTTTGCATCAATGCCTATAATTACTCTCTCAGGGAATCTTTTACATGCATCTTTTACAAACTCGGGATTTTCAACTGCTAAGGTACCAAAAATTACTCTGTCAACACCTATATTAAGCAGTAGCTCAATATCTTTTAATCCTCTTACTCCCCCTCCAACTTCTATGTTGCCTTTGAAGACTTCTCTTATTTTTTTAATAGAAGAAATATTGCGGATTTTACCTTCTTGAGCACCATCAAGGTCAACAATATGAAGAGTATCTGCTCCCTCACTTTGCCATCTTATAGCTGCATCTGTAGGATTTTCATAATAGACTGTTATTTCTTCAAATTTACCTTGACGAAGTCTTACGCATTTACCATCTTTAAGATCAATTGCTGGAATAATCTTCATTTTTTAGTATAACATAAACTTTATGGATGAACTTGCTAAAGAGTATATCATAGAGTTCTTTAACAAAAGGATTATTCACTTCAAAGAATCTCCAGAAGCGGTTGGTTGGACACCTAAAGGGCAAAAGCTTAGATATGAAAAAATTTTAGAGTTAATGAATCCTCAAGGTTTAAGTCTACTTGATTTTGGCTGTGGTAGAGGAGATTTTTATGGATTTTTAAAGGAAAGAAATATAAAATGTAGATATGTTGGGATTGATATAAATCCAACTTTAATAAAAGAAGCCAAAACTAAATATCCTGAAGGAGAGTTCATAGTTACAGATATAGAAGAAACTCCTTTCTTACAAAAGTTTGATTACACTGTAGCTATAGGCGTTTTTAATCTCAATATTCATGGCGTAAAAGAAAGTATGAAAAACTGTATAAAAATTCTCTATGGAAATACAAACAAGGAGCTTATTTTTACCTGTTTGGATGCAAGGACAAAAAACAAGGATATAGAATTAGTTTATTTTTATCCTGATGAACTCAAAGAAATACTATCTTTCTTTTGTGAAAACTTTATAATCTATGACTCATTAGTTAAGGGTGATCTTTTTGTTGTTTTGAAAAAGAATATAAAGAATTTTTAAAATTATTTATGGAAAATTTAATAGAAGTTGCAAAAAGAGTCCTTTCAATAGAAGCTCAATCAATAGCGGCTTTAGAAGAAAGAATAGATGAAAATTTTGTCAAAGCAGTAGAGATTATTCATAACTGTAAAGGAAGAGTTGTTGTTACAGGAATAGGCAAATCGGGTCTAATTGGAAGAAAAATAGCAGCAACTTTAGCATCAACGGGAACTCCGTCCTTTTTTATGCATCCTGCAGAGGCAAGTCATGGAGATCTTGGAATGGTTACAGAAAATGATGTTATTTTAGCTATTTCAAATAGTGGAGAAACAGAAGAGATAATCAAACTTATTCCTATATTGAAATATTTTAATGTAAAAATAATAGCTTTGACTGGCAACAAAAAATCAACTCTTGCAAAACAAGCTGATGTTGTGCTGGATGTATCTGTAAAAGAAGAGGCATGTCCATTTGGTTTCATTCCTACGGCTTCAACAACAGCAACAGTTGCAATGGGTGATGCACTTGCAGTCGCTTTAATAATGCGTAATGGATTTAAAAAAGAGGATTTCGCAGTGCTACATCCAGGAGGCTCCCTAGGCAAAAGAATGTTAATAAAGGTTAAAGATCTTATGCATGTAGGTGATGAGCTTCCAATAGCTTATCCAGATACTTCAATGATAGAGGCAATTCTTGAGATAACCTCTAAAAGATTAGGAGCAGTAGTAATTATCGATAAAGACTTTAGTATTCTTGGTATCATAACTGACGGCGATGTAAGAAGAGGTGTTCAGAGATGGGGAAAAGAGTTTTTTGAGCTTAAAGCATCTCAAGTGATGACATCTAATCCAAAATTAATTGAGGAAGATGAATTAGCAGCTGTAGCCTTATCAGTTATGCGTAAATACTCAATTACAAGTCTTGTTGTGCCAGATGAAAAAGGAAAGCTTAAGGGAATTATCCATATTCACGACATTCTTAAAAAGGGCATACTTTAAATGAAATTAATACATAAAGCTATTCTTAAAGAGCTTACTTTAAATTTTCTTATTTCCTTAGCTTTTCTTAACTCAGTACTAATAATAGAGAAGCTTTTTAAATTGAGTAAAATTTTTGCATCAGTAGGAATAGATCTGTTTAATCTTGCCAGACTTCTTTTATTATTACAGCCATCCATTCTTTTATTTACTACTCCTATGGCAATGCTTCTTAGCATTCTAATCACCTATGGAAGAATTCAAAATGACAACGAAATGATGGCTCTTATGATAAGTGGAATGCCTTACAAAAAAACATTTTCTACAGTTTTTTATGGAGGATTAGTATTGTTTGTGTTAACCGCCTTTTTAAGTCTATATCTGTCACCATTAGGAGTGAAACTCTTAAGAGAGAGAGTTCTAACGATTTTAACTGAGAGAGCTCCAATGGGACTTGAAGAAGGAGTTTTCAATCAAGGATTTAAAGGGATAACAATATTTGTAAAAGAAAAGCTTGACAATTTACATCTTAAAGGTATTGTAATATTTGATGAAAGAGACAATACAAACATAAAAACCATTATATCAGAGGAGGGTAGAATACAAAAGGAAAAACAAGATATAAATCTATCTCTCATTGATGGAAAAATCTATTTTAGCAGAGAAAACTCACTCTATGAAATCTCTTTTGGTGAGTATACTTTCCGAATAACTCCAAATATTGAAAATATTGCAAAAAAGATTAGTGAATATTCTTTTTTTGAGCTTCTGTCTAAAATAAAAAAAGAGAACGCTAAAAACTTAGATTTTAAACTTGAACTATGTAAAAGAGTCTCTTTACCTCTTTTATGTATAATAAATCTTTTTCTTGCTCCTCCTTTATGTTATCTTATAGGAAGAAGTGGAAGAATAGCCTCTGTTCCTGTTGGTCTTACGGCTTATATTTTTTATTATGTCTTAATGATTTATGGAGGAAACTTAGCAAAATCTGGAAAAATTCCTCCTGAATTAGGAGGATTAATACCTATTTTTGTTGTTGGAATCTTATCTTTCCTACTTTACAAAAGATTAAAATCATGAATACTCTTTGTAAAAGTTATATATTTGAGTTTATTAAAATTTTTATTGTTTTATCTATATCGATGTCTATTCTACTTAGTTTAATCGGATTAATTGAAAGAATAGATGACTTTATTCCCTACTCACCAAAATTTGAGTTTTTTTTTAAATATCTTCTTTTAAACACTCCTAAATATTTATTTTATCTTATTCCATTTATAACTCTAATATCATCTCTATTTATTTTCTCAGTGGGTATGAAAAGGAAAGAATTTTTAATCTTAAGTGTCTCTGGCGGTAGACTTAGACAAATTCTAACGCCCTTTTTATTTGTTGGTTTGGCTATCACCCTTTTTGGATTTATAGTTGGAGAGTTTATTCAGCCTAAGTTTAATAAAAAGATCAATATTCTAACTGAGGAGCTGATTCAGAAGAAAAAAGCTACAGTTCAAAAGAATATTTACTTTAAAACAAGAGAAGAAAATATTTTCAGAATTGAAACCTTTTATCCGGAACAAAAAAGGGGTATTAATGTAAAGATCTTTATATTCAAGAATGGTAAGCTTATAAAAAAATTAGAAGCAGCTGAAGCCGAAATTAGGGAAAAAAGTTGGATTCTTAAAGATGCTGTTATCTATGACTTCTTAAATGGAAAAGTAGAGAAACAGAAAATTTTAAATCATCCTTTATCAGAAAAAATTTCTATCTCTGTCTTCAAAGAGATTAAAAAAATAGAGGAGTTCGGAGTCATAGAACTCATTGAAAAAAGAAAGGAACTTAAAAAAACAGGATTAAGTAATCCAAAGATTGATGCAGATATTAGTGGAAGACTTTCTTATAACCTTGTAACTTTTTTTATGATGATTCTTGGTATTTCACTTCCTTTAGGAGCCACAGAAAAAATTTTCTTGGTTACTGCTAAATCAAAGGAGGGCATTATAACTGCAGCAGTCGGACTACTTATAACTGTTATTTATTGGATTTTATACTCTCTTTTTATGTTTATGGGATATTCAAAAATAATTCCACCTTTTGTTTCACCTTGGATTGTGCCTTTAATTTTCAGTTTTGTCTCACTAAAACTTTACCTCTCAATAAAAGAGTAAATTAAAAAGCATTCTCAATATGTTCAATCTCACCATTTTTAATTGAGATAACATCAAATCTAACTGGAAGCTCTTTTTGTAGTTTATGTAAATAATAAAGAGCTATTTTTCTAAGTTTCATCTGTTTAGAATAGTTAACAGCCAGCTTAGGTTCACCAAAAACTTCGGTTTTTCTTGTCTTTACTTCAACGATAACGATTGAATCTTTATATTTTGCAATTATATCTGCTTCTCCAAAGGGTGTCCTAAAGTTTTTCTCAAGAATTTTATAACCCCTTTTCAGTAAAAACTGTTGAGCTAATCTTTCACCTTCTTTGCCTACTTTTAGTCTTCCCATACTCTTACATTAAGACTTTCACCTGATAATCTTCTGAAGAGATTTGGAATATCTTCTATTTCTGAGATTTCCTTCTGACACAAAACTTTAAGAAGCTCTCTTATTGAAGCAAAATCTTCCCACATTCCACGTAAAGCTTCTCCCACCTTTAAGTAAAGCTCTTCGCCTTTTTCATCCCAATCTATAAGTAAAACAACTTTATCAAACTGGTTCATGACAGACTCAGAAAAATCATAAAGAGACTGCCCGCTATGAATAGTTATTATCTTTCCATCAAAGCCTATATCTCTTAATGCCTTTTTGTCTCTTTTCCCTTCAACTACTATTGGAACAAGTTTGTTAATCTCATATAGATAGTGAAGAATCTCTCTAATTTTTTCAGCTCTTTCCGGATCAATAGGAACAAAATTTTTTCTATGTTTTCCCATTTATTCCACCACATAAAAAAATCTACTTTTAAAACTCTCCTCAGTCATATTGGCTACATAAGCTAATGCTCTTAGACGGTCTGCTTCAAAGTCTTCTCTTTCAAGTCTTATCATATACTTTCTTCCAACTTCGTAGGTCTCTGAATTTATATCAACTTTTCTAATTTTTACCTTACCAGTTTTGTAATCAAAAAGCTCAACAAAGGGAATTGGCATAAGATGACCCTCTTCAAAAGTTATCATCGCACCAGTTCCTCCTCTTAAAAGGTATCTTACTGCTCCGTATCCGAGATTTCTTGTGTACTCTATATCAAAAGGAATAGGATCTGCTGATCTAAGTTCATAGCCTATATTTTTATCAACTATTGTAAGTTTAATACCTATCTCATCAAGAGTCTGTTTTACAAAGTTTTTCATAATTCTTCCAAGTTGAATCTCACTAAGACGAACTCTTCCGGTTTCATCTTTTTCAAGTTGCTCATATTGGCTTAACTCCTCTGGGTCAAACTTCTCGGCGAGTCCTTCTGCTAAGATAGCTACTCCATGATCTCTTCCCATGCTCAATCTTTTAATAATAGCTCCTATTAAAATATCAGCTACTTTCTTAAAGGATATCTTTTCTTGAGGGAATTCTTCAGGAATTATTGTCAAAGTAGCTCCTGCAGCCTTTCCAACTCCTAAAGCTAGATGTCCTGTGTATCTACCCATAATTGTAAGAAAATACCATCTTGATGTAACTCTAGCATCCTCCATAATATTTTTTACAAGTTCAACTCCCCAATGTCTTGCTGTCTCATATCCAAAAGTCGGAGCACCTCCAGGCATAGGTAAATCATTATCTATAGTTTTTGGCACATGCACTACACTTATCTCTCCACGAGCTTCTCTCTCAATCCAGTTTGCCATAAAGAGAGTTCCATCTCCTCCAATTGTGATAAGATATTTAATATTAAGCTTTTTCAATGTATCCATTAGAATTGGGAATCTTTCTCTAACTTTTTCAACTCTTTCTCTTGATGTCTTAAGTATAGAACCTCCTTTAGTATGAATTCTTGATACATCATCTACACTTAAAGGAATGGCACAATTTAGGTCTCCTTCAAAAAGAGGTTTAAATCCTCCTTTTATTCCAATAACTCTCTTGCCTTGATTAATTGCCTCAATTGTAGCAGCAGAGATAGCACCATTTATTCCTGGTGCTGGACCACCTCCAACGACTATTCCAACTGTTTCCATATATGACCTCCTAAAAATCTATTTTTACAGGAATTTTTACAGGTTTAATAATTCTTTCCACTACTTTTTTTGTATCTGTTACCCTTAGTTTATCAAATAGCAAACTAAACCTTTCCTCAAGTTGCATCATTATCGGCTCTTTTATTTCAGAAGGAAGACTCCACCAATCCCTCTTAAAAGGAGCAAATCCTTTCTTACGAACACTATATATAAACTGTTCTTCTGTTTGTCCTTCTTTCCACTCTGATGCAAACTCCTTTTTTAAAAAATCATAAATCATCTTTCTAAAATCAGAAGATAAATAGACACTATCATAGATTATATTCTGAAAGGCTGTTGCAAGATGAATCTCTGAAGTTCCAGTCTCAGGAAATTTATCAAAGGCTTCTTCAGGAAGTGTGCTTGCTCCATGTTGAACACAGCCAGACAGTCCGTATTCTTTTCTTACAAGATTAGATAGTTCCCTCAGTGTGTCAAAATCTATATTTACCTCTGCGATACTTCCATCGGGAAGAACTACTCCTCCATGTTTTGTGCCTGTTTGAATACTAAGTTTACTTAAACCTTTACTACCTTTAAAGGTATTATTAAATCCGTCAAGAAATGCTCTTGCCTCCTCTGGGGTTGAGTTTTTTCCACCTATCTCTCCAATTTCTCCTCCGATTGAGATGGTTATTCCTTGAGGCTCTAATCCTCTTACATACTCAGCAAGAGCCGCTGTGATTTCAAAATTAGGTCTCTGTTGTTCATAAACTGTTTCTTTTGTTAAATCAACAAGAGTTGATGCATCTATGTCAATGTTATAAAACTCAGCCTCCACAGCTTCTTTTATTAATCCTTTAAGATAGTTAATTTCAGCCTCTGAGTCTTTTTCAAAATATCTTCTTACTATCTGAAAATGATCACCCTGAATAAATACAGGACCTACAAAGCCTTCTTTAACAGCTGCTGCTAAAATGCAGGCAGAGTATTCAAGTGGTCTTTGTTTTGTATATCCTATTTCAGAGCGTGCGATTTCAAAGATAAAAGCACCAACATTTCTTCTAATTGCAACTCTAAAAATAGCTCTTGCAACATCATAAGTTAAACCTCTTATATTTATAGCAGGCACAGTAAAACCAAGAAACTCTCTTCCCATCTCTTCATAAAGCAATTGTATAGATGCAGGCACTGCTCCCATTTCTTTTGCTATTTCCTTGATTATTAGAAACTTTTTCTTTTTTACTGCTTCCTCCGCTTCAAAAACTGCCTCAAATATTAGGGAATCAATATTTTTTCTTAACTCATTTTCGTCTTTTACCTTAACTAAACCTTCCTTAAAATCTACAAATTTTTTTAGTTTTTCAAATTCCATAATTCCTCCAACTTTTGAATTTTTTAAATTATACCACGATTTATTTTTTATTTGACAAAAACTATTTTTTATTTTATAATTTTTTTAATGAAACCAGAATCAAGAATAAAGTGGACTCCTCAAAGGCTTGCTATAATGAAGTTTCTTGAAGGAAATAAAAATCATCCCTCTGCTGAAGAGATCTATGAAGCTTTGTCAAAAGATTTTCCTACAATGTCTGTAGCAACAGTTTATAATGTTTTAGAGTTTTTAAAAAGAATAGGAAAAGTAAGAGAGATTTATATTGATCCTGAAAAAAGAAGATTTGATCCAGACCTAAGTGAGCATCATCATGCAATATGTATAAAATGTCATAAAGTATTTGACATTAGTTTTGAAGTATCTTTACCAAATTTATCTCAATATCTTCCAGGATTTCAGATTATTGATAAATTCATCAAAATCAGAGTTTTATGCCCAGATTGTAAAAAGAAAGAAGATTTAAGGATTGGCTTTAAAGAGTATCGATGTATATCCTGTGGCTCAATTAGAACTGCTAAACATAAACCTCAAAAATGTCCTGTCTGTGAGACAAGAGGTTCTTTAAAAGAAATAAAGTAAAAATTTAAAAATTAGGGAGGTTACTTATGATAAGCAGTGAATTAATGGAAAAGCTTCAAAGAGCGGTTGCAAGAGAGATTCAAGTAAGCATTCAGTATATGTGGCAACATGTATTAGCAAAAGGAATAAAAGCAGAGGTAGTGGGCAAACTCTTTAAAGAGATTGCTATCACAGAGATGAAACATGCTGAAAAAATCGCAGAAAGAATCTCTTATCATGGTGGAATACCAACAACTACTCCCTCACCAATTACTATTGGCAATAATCTAAGAGAGATGCTTGAGATTGACAAAAAAGCCGAGGAAGAGGCAATAGCTCTTTATAAAGAGATAATAAAGTTAAGTGAGAAGGAAGAAGACTATGTAACAAGAAGACTCTTTGAAGAGATACTCCAAGATGAAGAGGAACATCTTGATAAGTTTAGCTCATGGCTTGAGGAGTGGGCATGAAACCAATAGAGCTTAAAGATGGAATCTACTGGGTTGGAGCAGTAGATTGGGCAGTAAGAGATTTTCACGGATATGAAACACCGCATGGCACAAGCTATAACAACTATTTAATCATTGATGATGAACCAACACTTCTTGATGCTGTGCATCACGATTTTGTTAATATCTCCTTAGAAAATATTTCAAGAATAGTTGAGCCTACCAAAATTAAAAATATTGTTGTAAATCATATTGAAAATGACCATGCAACAGGGCTTGAAAAAATACTTGAGGTTGTTCCAGATGCAAATATTTATATAACAGAGAAAGGTAAAAAAGGACTGAGTAAATTCATAGATCTTTCAAAATATAAAGTTAAAACAGTTAAAACTTCAGACACAATTAAAATAGGTAAAAGAACTCTTCTTTTCATTGAAACACCTATGATGCATTGGCCTGACTCAATGTTTACTTACATTAAAGAAGAAAAGATATTAATCAGTCAAGATGCATTTGGACAGCATATAGCCTCTGTAGAGAGATTTGATGATGAGTTTATAAATAATCACTCCTTAGAAGAACTTGAAGATGCTGTAGTTGACTACTATGCAAATATTCTTATGCCCTATGGAAGTGTCATAAAAGCAAAAATTGAAGAAATTGTAAAGTCAGGAATAGAAATTAAAATGATTGCTCCGGATCATGGAGTTATATGGCGTAGCCACATAAACAAAGTTTTAACTCTTTACTCAGAAATGGTAGAGGCAAAAGCAAAGTTAGCTACAGTGATAGTTTATGATACCATGTGGCACAGTACTGAGCAGATGGTATTTCCTATTGCAAAGGGAGTTGAAGATGAAGGCATACCAGTAAAAATAATTAAACTTCGTGCAACACCAAAAAGTGTTGCTGTTAAGGAAGTTTGGAAGTCAAGAGGTTTAATCGTTGGTTCACCTACACTGAACAATGGAATGTTTCCATCAGTTGCGGAGTTTTTAAACTATCTTAAGGGTTTAAGACCTAAAAACAGACTTTTTGCTGCTTTTGGTAGCTACGGCTGGTCAGGAGAGGCTGTAAAAGATATGTATGAAATAGCAAAAGCTATGAAACTTGAGCTTTTTGAACCTGGAGTTAGAGTTCTCTATAAACCTTCAGAGGAGGATTTACAGAAGTGTTATGATTTTGGGGTTTCCTTTGGTAGAGCATTAAAGGAGTTTCATTCGAAGTTTTAAGTCAAAGGAGAATAACTTATGTCTAAATATGCTTTATTTGCCTTCAGAGGTGAACAAATGTGTTTTCTTCATGTTTTATTAAATGCTCTTGATATCCATAGACAAGGATACGAAGTTAAGGTTGTTATTGAGGGAGAGGCTACAAAGCTTCTTACTGAATTATATGATACAAAAAATCCTCTTTATAAGTTATATCAAGAAGTCTTAGAAAAAAATCTCTTAGAGGGTATTTGTAAAGCCTGTTCTCAAAAATTTGGCACCTATGAGTTAGCTTTACAGAAAGGATTAAAGATTTTAGATGATATGGCTAATCATGCTGGTATGGGTAGATTTACCAAACAGGGGTATCAAATAATAACTTTTTAAGTAGGAGGGTGAGATGGAAAAAACTTTAAAAAACTTAATGGAGGCATTTGCAGGAGAGTCTCAAGCAAACAGAAAGTATCTTGCTTTTGCAAAAAAGGCAGAGGAAGAGGGTTATCCTGCTGTGGCAAAACTTTTCAGAGCTGCTGCAGAGGCCGAAACAATTCATGCTTTAAATCATTTAAGAGCCGCTGGTATGGTCAAAACAACAAGGGAAAATCTTCAGGCAGCAATTTCTGGAGAAACCTATGAGTTTGAAAGTATGTATCCACCAATGATTAAAGATGCGGAAACCGAAGGTGCCTCACAGGCACAGAGAAGTTTTTACTATGCAAATGAAGTAGAAAAAGTTCATGCACAACTATTTAAAAAAGCGCTTTCAGAGTTAGATCAAAGAAGAGATGTAGACTACTATGTATGTCAAGTGTGTGGGCATACAGTAGAAAGTGAACCTCCTGAGAAGTGTCCTGTATGTGGCTCGCCTAAAAAAATGTACAAAAAAATTGAATAACTCTCTCTCCCTCCCAATTGGGAGGGATGTTTAACTTATGAAAATTCTTGCAATAGCAGGTTCACCAAGAAGGGGAAATTCAGAGTTTCTTTTAAGTGTAGCTTTAAAGGTATGTGAAGATAAAAACCATGAAATAACCTTAATTAGAGTTTCAGATTTAAATATCTCAGGCTGTATAGCCTGTGATGGCTGTAAAGAAAGTGGTATATGTATTATTCATGATGATATGGATAAGGTTTACAATCTAATTCGTAGTTGTCAATTTCTTGTTATTGCAACTCCTATATTCTTTTTTAACATACCTGCTCAGTTAAAACTTTTGATTGATAGATGCCAGTGTTTTTGGTATGAGAAATATTTACTTAAAAGACCTATTAAGTTTGAAAACTTTGAAAGAAAAGCTCTTGTTTTGCTTGTTGGAGGAATGAAAAAGGGAGAAATTGGAGCTACTTGTGCTGAGGCAACTCTTAAAGCTTTTTTAAGAACTATAAATATTAATAAACATAAAACTTTGGCTTATCTTGGTTTTGATGAGCCAGACTCAATAAGAAAACATAAAGAAATAATTGATGAAGTAATTGAGACAACAAGAACTCTTTTAGAAAATGATTAACTATGTTCAGTTTTTCCCAACACTAAGATGCAATCAAAACTGTCATTTCTGTTTTATGAGAGGAATCAATAGCTCAGAATTTCCAGAAGAAGAGATTGAAAAATTTACTCTCCTTTTAACGAAAAATGAAATAAAGGAAGTTGATATCCTCGGGGGAGAGCCTTTTGTCTACAAAGGACTTGAAAAATTAGTATCTCTTTTACTTAAGAACAATATTGAGGTTACGATTAGCACAAATGGAACTCTTTTGAGCAATATAAGGAATTTTCTATATTTATTTAACAATGATAGAGTTCATCTGGGCATATCAATTAACACAAAAATTAACAATGATCTATTAGAATTAATAAAAGATTATAGGCTTTGGATAAAAACTGTAATTAGGAAAGATAACCCTCTTGAAAAGCAAATTATTGATTTCTCAGAAAAATATAATATTCCTTACTATTTAATATATTTTGATGCAATAACACCAGAAGATCTCCAATTGAGCAGTCCTTTTTATGAATATTTTCAAAAAATAAAGAAACTTCAATCTCTTTACAAGAACATTAAGCCAGTCTACTGCAAAGGCTTTATAAACGGCGACAATTATAGATGTCCGGCTGGTACAGAAAAGATAACAATTATGCCTAATGGAGATGTATATCCCTGTTATCTGTTGATAAGATATAAAGATTTTTGTCTCGGCAACATCTTTACTCACTCTTTAAAATATATTATGGATTCGCCTATTCTCAGAATTTTTAAAGATTTTAGGGGTAATCCTTGTAAAAAACAATGCAAATTAAGTAAAAACTGTCATGGTGGCTGTGTTGCTCACAGTATAATCCATTATAAAAACCCTTACAGAGCTGATCCAAGATGTAGTGTAAAATAAAGGAAAGAGGAGGAAACCCTCCTCTGTTTATTCTATATAATTGGCAGATATCTTTCTATTTCATAGGGAAATATTCTTATGCGGTAGTCATCCCACTCTTTCTTCTTACTTTCTAT
>JANXBK010000012.1 GCA_025057595.1 Thermodesulfovibrio sp. | reverse complement strand
CTTTACTTTACAGCACCAGCCTATGCTGCTTTTGCAAGAAGTGAGGTTTTAACAAACATAGTTGGACAGGCATTTGCTGCTTTGCCAGCATGGGTTTCCAAATGGGCAGCTGTTGGTTTAATATCTATAAAGGATATAAACGGTGATGGTATAATTCAGTTCTCTGAAATAATAATCAAGGCAGATGCTGTTGTGCTTGCAACACCAGAGATTGCTGGATTACCCTATGTTGTAGCAGGTTTGGTTGCTGCAGGAGGACTTGCTGCAGCCCTTTCAACAGCGGATGGACTACTAATAACAATGTCTAATGCTATATCCCATGACCTTTACTATAAAATAATTAATCCAAATCTCTCTCCCTCCACAAGAGTTAAGATTGGAAAGGCACTTTTACTTGTAGTGGCTGCTATTGGAGCATATGTGGCAAGCTTTAAACTGGCTATAATAGTTGAACTTGTTGCATGGGCATTCTCTCTTGCTGCTGCCACATTTTTCCCTGCTATAGTCTTGGGAATTTGGGACAAAAGAATGAACAAGGCTGGTGCAGTATCGGGTATGATAGTGGGATTGATAGTAACAGCATACTACATAATTGGAAGTAGATTCTATGGTGTTGATTGGTTTGGCATAAAAACCATTGCAGCTGGTATATTTGGGCTTCCTGCTAATGTTATTGTAGCACTGATAGTATCAAGGCTTACACCTGCACCTACTAAGGAATTGCAGGAATTTGTGGATAATATTAGATATCCTAAAGGTGCTGTTAGAGCTGGAGCGGAAGAATGACATTTAAAATCTTTCTTAACTATACTCTCTCTTTTATAATGTGGCTCGTCATAGGACGAGCCATTATATCTCTCTTTACAAAAGACATAAAAAATCCCATATACTCACTATTTGTGAAGGTAACTGAGCCACTTTATAAAGTTGGCAGAAAAATTTTCCCAAAGGGAACAACAATATTTATAGTTATTACTATAGTAATACTTCGTATTTTAGTTGTAAAATATCTTTAATTAATGGAAATAAAGGATATAATAAAGCAAACCTATCCTTTTGATAGTCTTCCCGAAAAAGAAATTGATGAGATTGTATTAACTTCAGAATTAAAAATTTTTAAAAAGGGAGAAATACTTTTCAGAGAAAACAGTGAACCTTTAGATTTTCTTTATATCATATTGAATGGCGAAGTTTTTCTTGAAAAAAACTCACAACTAATTGCCCATTTAAAAAGAGGTGACACATTTGGTTATGTATCTTTAGTGAGTGATTTACCTCCTGCATCAACTGCAAGAGTAGTTGAAGAAAATACAAAAATCCTACAGGTTAAAAAGGAAAAATTCATAGATTTAATCAACAAATATAGTGACTTTGCTAGATTTTTTACAAAGGAGCTGGCAAAAAGAGTTCATAAAATTCCTAAACTAACAAGTTCCTTTCAGATGGAAAGACTTTTAGATGTCAGAATAAGAGATATTAAAATCAAAGAACCTATTTTAATCCGAGGCGACTTAAGTATAACGGATACATCTAAAACAATGGTTGAAAACGACTCAACTTTCTGTCTTGTACAAAAGGATGGTGAAATCGGAATAATCACAGAAAGGGATATAATAAAAAAAGTTCTCGCAAAAGAACTTGATCCAAGTAAAGTTCAAGCTAAGGATATAGCAACCTTTCCAATAATCACAATGGATGCCTCTGAACCCTTGTTTAATGCTCTTTTAGTTATGGCAAAACATGGTATAAGAAAGTTAGTCATAAAAGAGTCAGGTGCTATATGGGGTATTCTTGATGACAGAGTTGTTATATCCCATGAAAGCAAAAATATATTGTTTCTTATTAAAGAGATTGACAGAGCAAAAACAATAGAGGAGCTTTCCTATCTTTATAGCCTTGTAAGTGAAAGTGTTATTGAGGGAGTAATGTCTGGTTTGGATTCTGAATATGTAGGTAAGTATATCGCTGAGCTTAATGATCGTTTTATGATAAGGGTTGCTCAAATAGTTGAAGAGGAAATTGGTTTGCCACCTTGTGAATATGCGATCATGGTTATTGGTTCAGAGGGCAGAAGAGAACAAAGCCTTAAAACAGATCAAGACAATGCTTTGATTTTTGAAGGCAACTCTAATAATAAAGAATATTTTGAAAAATTCTCAGAAAAGTACATTGAATATCTACTTAATATCGGCTTTCCACCCTGTCCGGGAAATGTTATGATTAGCAATCCATACTGGAGGCGGACAAAAGAAGAATGGTTTAAGGAAATTACTAAATGGATGGAAAATCCAAAACCTGAAAATGTATTAAATATTAGCATATTCTTTGATTTCAGGAATGTTTTTGGTAAAGAGGCTCTTATAGATGAACTTTGGCAGTTTATTTTCAATAAGATTAAAACATCAAAACATTTCTTACCATTTCTTGCATCAGAGGCTGTAAAATTTAGACCTCCCATTGGTTTCTTTGGTAAATTACAGACCGAAAAAAAGGGGAAACACAAGGGTGAGATTGATATTAAAAAGTATGGGATTTTTCCCATAACGCAAGGTGTAAGAGTCTTATCTCTTCATAATGAAGTAAGAAATACAAACACTTTTGAAAGAATCAGAAATCTAAGAGAGATCTCTATTTTTACATCTGATTTTGCAAGAGATCTGGAGGAAAGCTATAGGTTTTTAATGACTTTAAGACTTAAGTCACAAGCTAAGAAAATAAGAAACCACCTTCCTCCAGACAATTATATAAATCCAAAGGAGCTTTCTAAGACAGAAAGAGAGTTACTTAGGGATATTTTTAGAAAAATAGAGGAACTTCAAAAACTTCTGTTTGATAAATATAATTTGAGGTATTTTTCATAGTAGCATACTAAGATAAACAATTTTTTGTCTTTGTAATGGGCAGATTCAATAACTTTAATTCAGCAATATCCTTTCAAGCTTCATAAAAAATAAATACAAGATTTTATTTGACAAAGACAGAATAAATTATCTAGTATTTATCTTAATGTTTCAGCTCTGGCAATTACTTGAAAAAGAATCTTTTATATGTAAAACAAAGATTTTTATTCCAGATAAACCGGGCTCTCTTGCAAAAATAGCAAGTGTGTTTGCACAAAATCAAATTAACATAATCTACTTTTATTACAATCGGTCTGAGCATCCAAACAGAGTTTTAATAGAAGGAAAATGTAGTAAAAAAGAGGCATTTATTACGCTTTATAAAAATCTCACTAAAGAAGGATACTTTGACGAGATTTATGAAGAAGATTTACAAATTACAAACATAAATAACATTCTTAAAATATCAGTATATCTTGAAAATAAACCTGGTAGCCTCGCAAAATTTGCATGGATACTTAAAAGTTTTGATGCAAATGTTATTTACATGATATATAACGAGCTAATTTCAGAAAATAAAGCAGATATTGCTTTTTATGTGAAAGATACTGAACAGATTAAAAATTTACTTCAAAAAATGAATGAAGAAGGATATCATTACAGTCTTGAGTATTCAGGAACAGATGAAGAAAAAACAAACAGAATTATCGGGCTTAATCTCATGGAGAGGTTTTTCTTCAAGCTTCGTAGAATATTAAATGAGCAAGAAATTGATAACTTAAAAAAACTTGTTAATACTTCAAAATATTTATCTGAAACTTTGATAAAATTCAATAAAGAAGCAGGTAAAAATCTTGAAGCAGGAGAAGTATTTGGAAATATTCTTACTTTTGCAATATCTTCAACAAAAAAAATAAAAGAAAACTTTTGTTATAAGAAACTTCCGCCTCTTCCTTTCGGGGATATACTTCTTCACTGCTTTAAGCTTCCTACAGGTGGAAATGTTTATATATTTCAGCAAAATAGTTCCTATATAATGATTGATGGTAGCTACGGAATTTATTATGAAGATGTAAAAAAAATGCTTAAAGAAAACGGAATAGAACCTTCAAAAATCGAAAAAATATATATATCCCATGCAGATGCTGATCATGCAGGATTAAGTGGATACTTTGAGGAAGAATTTGGTACTGAAGTTTTTATGCATAAGGACTCAAAGGGAATAATAGAAAATGAAAATCGTGCTTTTGGAGCAAACACACCTTTAACCGAGTTAAATAAGTATTTTACAGTTTTAGTAAACACTTTCACACAATGCAAATTTCCAAAAAACTTAAAATCCTTTGAAAATCGGTTTAATGAAAAAATAAAAGATTTTACAGTAATTGACTCCTTTGATATTGGTAATCTTACATTCAAAGTAATTGAAAGCCTTGGTGGTCATATTCCTGGGCAAGTATTCTTTTTGTCTGAATCTGCTGGTTTATTTTTTACAGCAGATTATCTTCTTTATATACCAAGTCTTAATGAGGAAGAAAAGAGTTTATTGAATATCCCAAAGTTTTTAATAACAAGCACAAATGCTGATTCAAGAATATTTCGCAAAGAAATGCAACTTCTTACAGAGCTTAGTAAAGAGATAAATGAAAAACTTAAGAAAAGTAATAAAGGATTACTTATCTTGCCTGGACATGGAGATTATTATCCAGCTAAGTTACTTTAACCCTTAAGTTACAACTAACACACTCTCATAAGTTAAATTATAATGGCTTATGTAGACTTAAAAACCTTAGGATTTCTTAGACACAAGTTTAAAAATGACTTTAAATATGCTTACTTGTCATAAGCCCAAAAAGAAGTAGTCAAACTCTTAGAACTTAAACTTGGTCACAATACCAAAAACAAAATAACTTCCAGCAACTCAACATCACTAAAGATCAATTGCAAAAAGATAATTGTATATCTTACAAAACCTTGAAAATACTAACTTGGTCACACTTTGATCACAGTCATTTTTGATGGTTTTGTAAACCCTTGATTTTTCAATAGGCGCGGAGGGGATCGAACCCACGACCTCTTCCGCGTCAAGGAAGCGCTCTCCCACTGAGCTACGCGCCTATAATTTTTAAAAATTATAAAATTTTTTATTTTTATTGGTCAAGTAGGAATTAAGAGGATATTGTTTATTTAAATTATCTGAGACATTAGAGTTTTAAATGATTTAAAATAAAACTTATGGAAATTAAATATTTTCTCTATTTTTTTATTGGAGGAATAGTAGTAAGTGTAGTTACTTACTTAGCTTCCCATGGTAAAGGTCTTTTAGCTGCCTTTTTTGCCAACTTACCAATTATAACATTTATTACTTTTTTAATGATTTATTATGAGTCTGGGCAAAAAGCTGTATTAGAGTATGCCAAAGGCTTATTAATTATGCTTTTCCCTTGGCTTGGTTATGTGTTTACAGTGCTTCTCTTAGGGAAAAAATTAGGAATACCTCTGTCTCTCTTCACAGGTCTTTTAATTTATCTAATCTTTGCCTATTTTATAATGAAAATAAAGCCAGGAGTTTAATCCTGGCTAAAATTATTTTATTACTACTCTATGGCCTGTTAAGTTTATTATTAAAAGTACTAAAGCAATGATTACTAAAGCTAGAATAACAGCCGCACCTGCATCGCCTGCAACCTTTAACTCATCAATCTTAAGAGCAAGACTGTGGAGCATATTATCATCAAGTTTTGATAATCTGTCTATAATTTCTTTTTCAGAGTATCCAAAATCTTTAAGCCTCTGGGAAATAATTTTCATCTCAAGAAATTTTTGAATTTTTTCAAGATCTTGAGTCTTTGTACTAAGTGTTACTTCAGAGGGAACAAGTGCTGCTGAGACTGATTGAGCAAATCCAATTATAAGGATTGCAAAAGACAGATAAATAGCAATAATCCTTTTAAACATGCTCTTACCTCCTTTTTTTATTTTTTATTTTTTCAATTGTATCCTCATAAATTTTAATTTTTTCAGGATTATTTTTTTCAATCTCTATAGCTTTCTCTACTAATTTTTCTGCTTTATCAAGGTTTCTATTTTCTAAGTAATAAAGCCATCCTAAGTTGTTGTATGCATCAGCAAGTTTTTCGTCCTTATTAATTGCTTTTTTATAGTACTCCTCTGCTTCTTTATATTTACCTTGATTTAAATATAGATTGCCTAAAAGTAAAAATCCTCTTGCATCGGATTTAGAGGCTTCTTTATAATGTCTTTCAGCTTCAGTAAATAATCCTCTTTTTTCGTAACTAAGTCCAAGTTGAAGATGCTCTTCAGCAGTTAATGGATCTTTAATTAAAACAATTTGGGGAATACTACAGCTTATAATGAAAGTTGTTATTATTAGCATTAATAGCAAATAAAACATTAAAACATTATATCATAAAAAAAGTTATAATTTTTTATGCCCTACTACGATGTCTCAATTCCTTTAAGGCTTAAAACCTTAACTTATTACTATGAGGAAAACAGAGATTTAGCAGGTTTTGTTGTTAAAGTACCATTAAAAAATAGGATATATGATGGTATTGTATTAGGCAAAAGAGAAAGCTTGCCTGAGGGAATAACTCAAATTAAGGAGATTAAAGAAGTCATCGGAAAAGCCTATACAGAGGGATTTATTGAGTTTTTAAAATGGCTAAGTAATTATACTTTTTCAGAGATCGGCTCAGTTTTAAGGGTTACATTTTTCGAAGAAATATTGAAATTTTTAGAGAATAAAAGAGTAAGAAGTAAGAAAAGAGAAAGAATTGAAAAAAAGGGATTACATTCAGATTTAAAAGTAAATGATAAGACATTATCAAAAATTATTAACTCATTGGGTAACTACAAAGCAATCTTAATTCACTGTCCAAACATCTACTATGAGATAGTATTAATGACTGAAGTAATAAAAAGATTAAAAGATGAACACACTGTAATACTTATGTTTCCTGAAATAAAGGATGCTAATTTAGCCTTTTCTTTATTACCGGATATATACAATGAAAGAAGTGTTCTTTTACATAGTGAGATGTCAACTTCAGAGATTACCTCTTCAGTTTACAGAATTATGGAAAATAGAGCAAAAATAGTTGTTGGGACAAGATCAGCTATATTTGCACCACTAAAAACTCTTTCTTTAATAATGGTTGCTGAAGAAGGAAGTTTTCCTCTAAAGGAGGAGCAGACTCCAAAATACAATGCAACAGAAGCAGCGATTATGAGAGCCTTTATTGAGAGATGTCCTGTAGTTTTACTTACTCAGATGCCTTCAACCACATCTTATTTTAATGTTTTGAGCAATAAATATGAGTTCATTAGTGATTTTGATATTATCGCTCATCCACAGATAAGAATATTAAGGCAGCCTTACAAAAAAGTTTTCCATCCAGATGTATTACTTGCAATTAAAATTAACTATAAAGAGGGAATCTTAATTACTGTTCCAAGAAGTGGATATAGCCTTATAAGATGTGTTGATTGTGGACAAACTGTTAAATGTGACAAATGTGGATACAGTATGATATTTTCAAAGAAAGGGTTATCGTTAGAGTGTTTTAGATGTGGAATACAAAAGAAAACATTTACAGAGTGCCCCTATTGTAAGAGTATAAATATAAATCCAATTGGTACCGGTATTGAAAAGATTTTGGAGGAGATAAAGAGCATTTTTCCTTCAGAGGATTTGTTACTTAGAGAGTTTGATTTAACATCAGAGGAAATTCAGGGAATCTCAATTATTCAAACAGCAAAGATAAAAAAAACTTTTTCCCCTCAATTCAAATATGCAGTTGTAGTTGATTTTGATTTTTTCTTATCTTTGCCAGATTACAGAGCAACTGAAGAAGCCTTCAGAAAAGTTTTATTGATAACACAACTGGTAAAACAGGATGGGACTATTTTCATTCAAACAAATAATCCTGAAAATAAAATCCTTAAGTTTATTAGAGATTATAATTTTAAAGATTTTTACCTGCAGGAGTTAAGACATAGAGGACAGATAGGATTTCCGCCCTTTGCGAAACTTGTAAAAGTAACTGTCAAGACAAAGAAGAATGTTTCTGCAGCTATAGTTGACGAAATAAAGAGAGTTCTCTCAAATCATATTCAGGAAGTTTTAGGTCCCTTTAAAGCTCCGATTGATAGGACTTATATATTTATTTTAAGATTCAAAAACAAAAAAGAGTTTATTAAGCAGACTAAAGAAGCCTTAACGGAGTTAGAGAGTTTTCAATCTATATCTTTTAGTGTAGAAGTAGATCCAGTTACTCTAAAAATCTAAAAAAAGTTTTGTTCTATCTCTCTTTAATATTTCCTTTGCTTTTTTAATATCTTCTGAAATAGCGTTTTTAAGTTCCTCAGGAGAGTTAAACTTCTTTTCGTCTCTTAGTCTTTCTATAAAATGGACTCTAATTGTCTTTCCAAGAAGGTCGCCATTGAAGTTAATTATATGAACTTCATAACTTAGATTTTTATCTCCAAAGGTAGGATTTTTACCAATGTTTGCAACACCACTGTAAGTTTTGTTCTCTGGTATAGTAACTTTTACTACATAAACGCCTTCTTTCGGTATTATTTCTTGTTTTGGTAAAATATTTGCTGTCGGATATCCAAGAAGGCTTGCTCCTCTTTGAGCTCCTCTTACAACTTCACCATCTAAATGATAAGCTCTACCCAAGAAAATATTAGCATCCCTGATTCTTCCCTCAATTAATGCATTTCTTACAGCTGTGCTACTTAGAATTTTTTTGGCTTTTTTATAAGCTTTAAGAATAGTTAACTTAAAATTTAAAGGTTTAGAAAGTTTCTTAAGAAGCTCTTTGTCTCCTTTTCTGTCTTTACCAAATCTATAGTCGTATCCCACTACTATCCACTTTGCATTAAATTTTTCAATAAGTATATCTTTGACAAAGTCCTGAGCTTCTATTTTTGAAAATTCAACTGTAAAGGGTATGCAAATCATAAGATCTATACCGCATTTTTCGATAAGTTTTATTTTATCTTTTGAGGTTGTTATAAGTTTTAAAGGATGGTCCTTATAAAGAACTTTGACTGGATGAGGCTCAAAGGTTACAACTACTGAAGTTCCATAGATTTCCTTAGCTTTTCTTTTGATATAGTCAAAAATTTTTTGATGTCCAATATGAACTCCATCAAAGTTTCCTATGGTAATTACTGGATTTGGAAATTCAATCTTTTTGATTCCTTCAATTACCTGCATACTTTCTCTCCATCGCTACTAATTTATTGAATATATCTTCTACTTGTTTTCTTGTATACTCAATGCTTCCAGAGTTGTCAATTACAAAATCAGATTTTGATTTTTTCATCTCTACAGGAAATTGATTTTTAAGTCTTCTTAATACCTCTTTCTCAGATACTCCTTTTTTCTTTAGTCTTTCAATTGCGACTTCTTCTGAAGTATAGACAGTTACTATTATATCAAATCTATTCTGATAACCTCTCTCAAAAATTATAGGAGCTTCAATTATGACAATCTTAGGTTCTCCACGAGAAGGTATTTTATCTATAATTTCATCAATTTTTTCAAATACTTTAGGATGTAGGATATTTTCAAGATAAATTCTCATAAGAGGATTTTCAAACACTATGTCTGCAATATATTTTTTGTCTATAACACCGTTTTTTATGACTTTTTCACCAAAGACTCTCTTTATCTCTGATATAACTGATTTGTCCTGGAAAAGTTCATTCACTATTTCATCAGTATTGATAACATAAGCTCCAAGTTTTCTAAAAATTTCAGCCACTGTAGTTTTACCCATTCCATAGTTTCCCGTTAATCCCACCTTAATCATTTTTTAGCATCTCCTTAAGCTGTATTATTTTTTTTAATGCCTTCTGAGGTGTAAGACTCTCTAAATCAATTTTTGAAAGCTCTGCTATAATAGGATTTCCAAAGAATAAATCAAGCTGTCTTGCCTTTGGTTTGATTGTTTGAAGCTCTCTTTTTTCAAGCTTTGAAAGTATATTTCTTGCTCTTTCGAGAACTTCCTTTGGAAGCCCTGCAAGACGAGCTACCTGAATTCCATAGCTACGATCAGCACCACCTTTTTCAATCTTTCTTAAAAATATTATCTCATCTCCCCACTCTTTCACAACAACAGTGTAGTTTTTTACACAATCTAAAGAAAATGCAAGCTCAGTAAGTTCATGATAATGAGTTGCAAAGAGTGTTCTTGCTTTTATCTTTTCAGCAATATATTCAACTACTGCCCATGCAATACTTATTCCATCAAAGGTACTTGTACCCCTTCCTACTTCATCAAGAATTATTAGGCTTTTTGAAGTAGCATTATTAAGAATATTTGCTACTTCGATCATTTCAACCATAAATGTACTTTGTCCTTTTGCTAAATAGTCAGATGCACCAATTCTTGTAAAGATTCTGTCTACGATACCTATTTTTGCCTCTTTTGCTGGAACAAATGAGCCAATCTGTGCCATTAGCACAACAAGTGCATTCTGTCTCATATAAGTTGATTTTCCAGCCATATTTGGTCCTGTAAGAATTATTATTTTTTGATCTTCGCTTCCTATTGATAAATCATTTGGTATAAATCTTTGTTCTGGTAGTTTGCCGATTTGTATTAATCTTTCAATTACAGGATGTCTTCCTTCCTTTATTTCAATAATTTCTTCATCTAAAATCTCAGGCTTTACATACTTATATTTAGCCGCAACTGTAGCTAGGGAGCATATAAAATCTATGTAGCCTAATGTTTCAGCATTTTTTAGAATTTTTTCTACAATTGGTTTAATTTTCTCAATAAGATTATAGAAAAGTTCTTGTTCTAAATTTTTAATTCTCTCCTCGGCTCCAAGAATTTTTGCTTCAAGCTCCTTTAACTCATCAGTTATGAATCTTTCTGCATTTGATAAAGTTTGTTTTCTTTGATAGTGGGATGGCACTAGATGAAGATTTGGTTTTGTTACCTCTATGTAGTAGCCAAAAACTCTGTTGTAGCCAATTTTAAGTGAGTTTATTCCTGTTTTAGCTCTCTCTTGAGCTTCAATTTGAGTTATATATTTTTTGCCTGAGGCAAGCAAATCTCTTAGTTGAGCAAGCTCACTGCTGTATTCATTTCTGAAGATTCCACCTTCTGTTATAAAAATAGGAGGATTTTCTACTAAGGCTTCTTCGATGATTTTAACGATATTTTCAAGAGAAAATAGATTTTTTAAAATCTCATTAATTTGTGGTGAATCAATTATTGCAAGAGTGTTAATTACTTCTGGAATTTTTTTAAGAGCTTCCTTTAATGCTTTAAGTTCTCTAGGATTAACAGTGTTTGAGTTTATTTTAGAGGCAATTCTTTCTAAATCAGGAAACTCCTTTAGTAAAACCCTTAATTTCTCTCTTGTAGTGTAGTTTTTAAAGAAAATATCAACATAGTCAAGCCTTTTTTGGATATCTTCTTTTTTTACTAAAGGCGTTGACAACGCATTCTTTAAAAATCTGAATCCCATTGGTGTTAAAGTTTCATCTAAGACCCAAAGTAATGAGCCTTCTTTTTGTCCATCTAAGGAAGAGAAAATTTCAAGGTTTCTCTTAGTTGTAGAGTCAAGAAGCATAAAATCAGATAGATTTAAAATTTTAAGTTTTTTAAACTCTATATACTGTCTCGACTGTTCAAGATAACTAATTAGAACTCCAGCTGCAGTCAAAGCTAATTCATATTCTTCAACTCCAAAACCTTTAAGAGATGTTACTTTGAAGTGTTGCAGTAAAATTTTATAGGAAGTTAAGTAATCAAATTTCCAATCTTCAACAAAGCTTTTGTAGTAGGGAATCTCTTGAAATTTTAAGTTGTCTTTATAACTTGCCGGTAAGATTACTTCCTTTGGCTCAAATCTTGATATCTCATCTACTATATTTTTATCTGTTTCATACAAAACAAACTCACCTACACTTATGTCTGCTAAAGCAAAGCCATATTTACCCTTTGAAGGATAAATGCTCATCAAATAAACATTTTCTTTAAATCCTTCAGGGACATATGTTCCTGGAGTGAGAACTTTAACTACCTGTCTTTCTATGATTCCCTTAGATGACTTTGAATCGCCTATCTGCTCACATATGGCTACTTTATATCCTTGTCGAAGAAGTTTCTCAATGTATGAGTCTGCTGTAAAATAGGGTATTCCACACATAGGGATAGGATTTTCTTTTGTTTTATCTCTTGATGTAAGAGTGATACCAAGAATTTCAGAGGCAACTAATGCATCCTCTCCAAACATCTCATAGAAATCGCCAAGTCTGAAGAAGACAATTACATCTTTGTATTGTTCCTTTATACTGAAGTATTGACGCATCAGAGGAGTGAATTCCTGGTTTTGTATCATTTAAATATTATAAAACTACTTTCATTGACATTAGCAAACTGAATATTTTATTTTTTAAATACAATGAGTTTTCTAAGATCCTTTAATATTCTTGTAGTCTCTGATGAGGCAGATAAACTTTATCGTATTTTTGATCTGATAGGAATTAATTTTAAAAAACCGCAAAGTAGTAGAGATTTTAAGAGTTTTACTTACTATGATATCGCTTTTTTAGATATTGATTCAGACGGTTGGGAAAAAAGGCTTTATGAGCTTAAACAGTACATGCCAGTTATAGCTTTTGGAAAGTCAGATATTAACAAGGCAGTTGAAGCTATGAAATTGGGAGCAACAGATTTTCTAATTAAACCATTAAAGAATGATCAAATTTTAAGTATTTTTGAGAAATTTAAAAACTATCCAAAAGTTGAGATACCAGGTTTGATAGGGATTAGTAAAATAATGGAGGAAGTCTGTTGTGGTATAAAAAAGGCTGCTTTAACTGACAGTAATGTTCTTATAACTGGAGAATCTGGAACAGGTAAGGAACTTGTTGCAAGAGCAATACATAATTTAAGTGACAGAAAAAACAATCAATTTGTGGTAATAAACTGTTCAGCTATACCAGATACTTTACTTGAATCAGAACTTTTTGGTTTTGAAAGAGGAGCCTTTACTGGCGCTACATATACTAAAAAGGGTCTTATTGAATGGGCTCATGGTGGTACTGTTTTTTTTGACGAGATCGGAGATGTTTCGCCTCTTTTTCAGACAAAGATTTTAAGAGTGATTCAAGAGGGAGAGTTTATAAAAATTGGTGGTAGTCATCCTGTAAAGGTTGATGTAAGAATCATAGCTGCAACAAATCAAGATTTAATAAAAGCTTGTAAAGAAGGTAGATTTAGAGAAGATTTATACTATAGACTCAATGTAATTCATATAGAGCTTCCTCCTTTAAGAAATAGAAAAGAAGATATACCAATTCTTACAGAGTTTTTTATTAAAAAACATGCTTCTAAGAGAAAAGATCTATCAGTAAAAGGAATCACTGAAGAGGCTCTTGAATCTTTAATGAATTACTCTTTCCCAGGTAATGTCCGTGAACTTGAAAATATTATTGAAAGAGCAATCGCATTTACAGAGTCCTCTGAGATTACAGTAAAAGATCTTCCCTCTTATGTTTTAAAACCCCATTCTTCAAAAAAATCAACATTTCCAAGTAATTTAAAAGAGGCTATTGAAAGCTATGAAAAAGAACTAATATGGCAGGCTTTACAAAAAAGCAAAGGAAATATCTCAAAAGCAGCAGAGCTTTTAGGAATACATAGACAACAACTTCAAAGAATACTGAAAAGATTCAAGATTGCCGTTTAATTGAAAAAATTTGACGAAACTCTTTGTAGCTCCATATAATTTTTAATATGAAAAAGCCTTTATCTGTAGGTGTAGGCGGAAGCAAAAGTGGTGTAGGGAAGACATCATTTGTAGAGGATTTTATTAGGTATATTAAAAGCCAAAACAGTAAAATTACTATTACCGCTGTAAAGTATACAAAAACTTCTCTTTACTCTTCAATTATTACAGAACCCCAATTAGAAGACATAGGTAAAGATACAAATAGAATGAAAAAAGCAGGAGCTGATTATTTAGTCTGGGTAAAAGCCAAAGAAGAAGATTTACAAGAGATTGTCTTTAAGCTTAAAGAGTATGTAAATAATCTATCTACTAATATAGTTATCATTGAGGGTAACTCTTTAGTGAGATTAATGCAACCAGATATTATAATTTTTTTAAAAGGCAAAAATAATAAATGTATAAAATCATCTGCAAAAGCTCTTATTGAAAAGGCAGATATACTCATTGAAGAGGATTATTCAATGGAAAAGATAATGAAGGAGATTGAGTTTATCCAAAAAAGAAAATTGATCTATCAACTTCTTAGGGAAAAAAGCAGTAATAGTAGAATTAGTTGTGCAGAGGCAAGAAAAATAGCTGAGGAATTACTAATTTCTTATATAGAAGTTGGTAAAGCTGCTAATGAACTTGGGATAAAAATAATAAAGTGTGAGCTTGGTTGTTTCTGATGGGAACATTATTTTTTGAACTTGCACTAACTCTTTATTTCTCAGGATTTCTCTTAGGCTTAGCAGAACTTTTAAGAAAAAAGAGCGAATTTGAAAAGGTTGTTTACATACTTTCTTTAATTGGATTTTTACTACATACAGTCTATCTTTGTTATAGGTATATAAAATCAGGACAAGCTCCTGTTTTTTCAATGCATGAGGCCACTGCATACTTTTCTTGGTGCATTTTAGGAGTCGCATTAGTAATTGATAGTTTCTATAAAATTAAAATTCTAAAATTTAGTATAATTCTCGTTTTCTTAATAACTTTCATAAGTGCTTTTTTTTCAAGAGGTGTACCACATATAAAGCCGGAGTTTAAAAATATTTTGATTGGTTTTCATGCTCTTTTAGCAGTCTTAGGTGTGGCTATTTTTTCTGTAGCCTTTATCTTAAGTATCTTATATATATTTCAGGAAAAATCAATTAAATCAAAGAAGTTTAAGGTATTTGACAGAGTGGTTCCAAGTTTAGAGATATTAGACAAAGCCAGCTACTTGTTGATTTTCTGGGGATTTATAATTTACTCTATTGGTGTAACTATAGGAGTCATTGAGTATTTAAATTTAATTGGATTAAGCTTTGATCCTAAGGAAATAGGAAGTTTGTTTATATGGTTTGTCTATCTCTCTATTTTTTATTTAAGAGTTAAAGGAGATTGGAGGAAGAAAAAAGCTGCTTATTTAACAATATTTGGTTTCTTTTTGGTTATTTTTAGCTTCTTTGGTATAAATCTATTTTTTGAAAGTTTTCATAGGAGATTATGAGCATAGTTTTAGTTGGAGTTAATTATAAGACAGCTCCAGTTGATATTAGAGAAAAACTTGCTTTTGCAGATGAAAGCTCCTTAAGAAGGGGACTTAAGGTTTTATCTCAGATTGAGCTAATAAAAGAGTGCCTAATTTTTTCAACTTGCAACAGAGTTGAAGTTTATGTTTATGGTGAAGATGCTGGATTACTAATTGAAAAAGTCAAGGATTTTCTATCTAATTTTCATCAAATTCCTAAGAAGGAATTCGAGAGATTTATATATATTTATTTTGACAGAGATGCAGTTTATCATCTATTTAAGGTTACATCAAGCCTTGACTCAATGATAGTTGGAGAGCCACAGATTACAGGACAAGTAAAAGATTCTTTTGAAATAGCTTTGTCTGAGAGGAGTACATCAATAATTTTTAATCATCTTGTCAATAAAGCACTGTTTGTAGCTAAGAGAGTAAGAAATGAAACTAAAATAGGAGAAAATCCTGTTTCAGTAAGTTATGCGGCTGTTGGATTAATTAAAAAAGTATTTGAAGATCTCTCTAAAAAATCTGTTCTATTAGTAGGTGCTGGAGAGATGGCTTCAGTTGCTATGAGGCATTTAATAGGCAGCGGAGTCAAAAGAGTTTTTGTAACAAATAGAACTTATGAGAGAGCTAAAGAGTTAGCCACTGAATTTAAAGGAGTTGCGATACCTTTTGATAATTTAAAAGAGGCTCTTAAAAATATTGATATTGTTTTATGCTCAACAAATGCTCCCCACTATGTAATAACTGAAAAGATGCTCAGAGAGATCATGCCTCAAAGAAAATACAAGCCTATATTTTTTATTGATATCTCTGTTCCAAGAAACATTGACCCAGGCTGTGACAGGATTGACAATGTATATCTTTACAATATTGATGATCTTCAAGATGTGGTTGATTCAAACATTCTTGAAAGAAAGAAGGAAGCCGAAAAAGCACTGAAAATCATTGATGAGGAGACAGAGAAGTTTCTTCACTGGATAGATTCTTTGAAATCAACACCAGTAATAGTTTCTATAAGAAATAGAGCTGAACAAATCAGACAAGAGGAGTTTGAAAAATTTAAAAATAAATTCAGAGAGTTGCCTTCCGAGGTTTTAAACTCAATAGATTATTTAACACAAAGTATAGTTAACAAAATAATGCATTCTCCTACAGTAGCACTTAAAAATAATAGTTCTGAAAGAGAGTTATTGATTCTTGCAGTAAAAAAGCTTTTTGGGCTTGACAGCGATGAGGAATAAGGTAGTTATTGGAACTCGGGGAAGTAAGCTTGCTTTGTGGCAAGCAAACTGGGTAAGAGACAGACTTATACAGCTTTATCCAGAGCTAAAAGTTGAGATAGAAAAGATAAAAACAACAGGAGATAAAATTCTTGATACCCCACTTACAAAAATTGGTGGGAAAGGTCTTTTTGTTAAAGAAATTGAAGAGGCTTTAATTTCAAAAAGAGTTGATATAGCTGTGCATAGTATGAAGGATGTTCCTGCTGAGATTCCATCAGGACTCCACATATCTGCAATATGTAAAAGAGAAGATCCAAAAGATGCTTTTTTAAGTAAAAAAGGAGTCTCTATTGTAAAGCTTCCCTATGGTGCGACAGTGGGGACAAGTAGTTTAAGAAGAGCTATTCAGATTAAAGCTTTAAGGAGTGATTTGAATATATTGCCATTAAGAGGTAATGTTGATACTCGTATAAGAAAGCTTAATGAAGGTAAATTTGATGCTATTATTCTCGCTTTAGCAGGGCTTAAAAGAATGGGACTTGAAGGGATGGTTACTGAGGTAATCTCTGAAGATATAATTATTCCCGCAATAGGTCAGGGTGCGATTGGTATCGAAACAAGGATTGATGATGATTATATAAATGAGCTTGTTAAACCTCTTAATGATCCAGAGACAGCTTTATGTGTAAACACAGAGAGGGTATTTCTTTCAGTTGTAGGAGGAGGATGTCAACTTCCTCTTGCCTGCCACGCAAAGATAGAAAATAGCAGTTTTAAAGTAGTAGGCATGATAGGAGATCCCTATGGTGAAATTTCGATAATAAAAGGAAAAAGAGAAATGAAACTTTCTGACATTAACTATCAGTCTTTTCTCAGCGAAGCAGAGAAATTAGCAAAAGAGCTTGCCGAAGAATTACTTAAAAGAGGGGGTAGTATTATAATTGAAAAAATTTATAAGGAGAGATAAATGAAAGGCAAAGTTTATCTTGTCGGTGCAGGTCCTGGAGACGCAGGATTAATTACTCTGAAGGGCATAAGAGCTATTCAACAGGCTGACTGTATTGTTTATGATTTTCACATAAATCCGAGGCTACTAACCTATGCAAAAGAAAACGTAGAATTTATTTATGCAGGTAAACGTGGTGGACATCATGAGATGACTCAGGAAGAGATAAACAAAGTTTTAGTTGAAAAAGCAAAAGAAGGGAAAACAGTATGTAGACTTAAAGGTGGAGATCCTTTCATCTTTGGAAGAGGAGGAGAAGAAGCAGAAACACTTGCAGAAGAAGGAATTGATTTTGAAGTCATACCTGGAGTAAGCTCAGTAATCGCTGTTCCTGCTTATGCTGGAATACCTGTTACTCATAGAAAGATTGCCTCTGCCTTTACTGTAATTACAGGAAATGAAGACTTAAGTAAGCAAGAAAGAATTTTCACACATATAAGAGCTTCCAATGCATCTGAGACAATGCTTTTTCTTATGTGTGTAAAAAATCTTGATACAATAACAAATAAACTTATTCAGGAAGGGCTTAAACCAGACACTCCCTCTGCAATTATCCGTTGGGGAACAAGACCTGAGCAGAAGGTTATAGAAGGTAGTATTTCAGAGATTTCAGAACTTGCAAGAGAGCATAAAATTACACCACCAGCTATTCTCATTGTGGGTGATGTTGTAAAGCTCAGGCAGAAGCTACTCTGGTATGAGAAAAAGCCTCTCTATGGACATAGAATTTTAATTACAAGACAGCTTACAGATGATTATCTTTTACTTGAAGACCTTGGAGCAGAGCTCTTTGTCTTTCCTACAATAAAGTTTTTACCAGCAGAAGATTTTTCTGAGTTGGATAAAGCTATTGAAAATATCAAAAAGTATCAAATAGTTGTTTTCCCATCCCCGAGAGCTGTAACATTCTTTTTTGATAGATTTTTAAGTTTTGAAAAAGACATAAGAGATTTAAAAGATATTTTAATCTGTGCCGTTGGAAAAGAAACAGCTAAAGGCTTGAAAAATTATGGTATAAATCCAGATATACTTCCAGAGGAGTATAGTTCAGAGGGTTTGGTAAAAGTGCTTAAGGAGACTATGTCTAATTTTAACCTAAAAAAAGATACCTTAAAAATTCTTTATCTTCGTTCAGATATTGCCCTAAAAGGATTTATTGAAGAGATGGAGAAACTTGGTATAAAAGTGGATGCACCTATTACATACAGAAATGTTAAACCTACAGAGCATGGAAAAAGACTTGTCAAGTTCTTAAGGGAAGGTAAAATCACAATAGCAACGTTTACATCTCCCTCCAGTTTTCATAACTTACTTGATATACTCAAAGATGATGCAAGGCAGATGCTTAAAGAAGTAGTTATTGCAGCAATAGGGAGAACAACAGCAAAAGCAATTGAGGAGGCAGGCTACAAAGTAAGCATAATACCTGAAAAATCAACAATAAAAAATATGGTGGAGGCTATCATAAAATGGGCAACACAGAAATAGTTGTAGTAGGTGGCGGGATTTCTGGGCTTTCATTTGCTTACTTTGTAACTAAAAGGAAGCCTGAAATTGACATAAAGATTATTGAGGAAGAAAAAAGAGTAGGCGGAAAAATAATTACAGAAAGTATAGATGGATTTTTATGTGAAGGTGGAGTAAATGGATTCTTAAATAATAGACCAGCAACAATAACGCTTGCAAATGAGCTTGGTATTGTTCCTCTTCAGGCAAGTGAGCATTCAAAAGCGAGGTATATTCTTATTGATGGTAAGTTAAAGAGAGTTCCTGAAAATCCCTTAAGGTTTTTCCTTTCTTCTCTGCTTTCTTTATCGGGAAGATTAAGAATGCTTAAAGAGTATTTTATTCCACCTTTGGGAGGAGATAAAGATGAATCTGTGGAAAGCTTTGTAACTCGTAGAGTTGGAAGAGAGTTTTATGAAAAACTTATAGATGCTATGTCAACAGGAATTTATGCAGGTGATCCTTCAAAGATGAGCATGAAAAGTTGTTTTCCGAAGGTTTATTGGCTTGAAAAGAAATATGGAGGACTTATAAGAGGTTTTATTGCTCTAAAAAAAGAAAAAAAGAATGTAAAAGCTCAACCATCAGCAGTGCTAATGTCTTTTAAAGGAGGAATGTCAGAGTTTGTCCAGACTCTAGAAAATTTGCTTTCATCAAAGATTGTAAAGGGCAAAAAAGTTTTAAGTATAGATAAAGTTAATAAACATTACACTGTCTATCTTGACAGTGGTGAGGTAGTTGAAACTGAAAAAGTTATACTTTCCTGTCCCGCCTATGAATCAGCAGAAATTTTAAAGGTGCTAAATAATGAATTATCTGATATCTTAAAGACTATTCCCTATCCACCCCTTAGTGTAGTTGCTTTTGGGTTTAAAAAAGAACAAATAGGTTTTGGAACATCCCTCTATGGCTTTTTAATTCCCCATAGAGAGAAAAGAAAAATTCTCGGAACACTATTTGATTCAAGTATTTTTCCTAACCGAGCACCTGAAGGATATGTCTTGCTCAGAAGCATGATTGGTGGAAGAAGAATGCCGGAAGTTGCTATGCTGCCTGATGAAAAGCTTATTGATACAGCCCTTTCAGAATTAAAGTTCATCTTAGATATTAAAGGTGAGCCAGAGTTTACAAGAATTTTCCGATGGGAAAAGGCAATTCCTCAATATGAATTAGGGCATGATGAAAAACTTAATCGCATAGAGCAGATACTCTCCAAATTCCCCGGAGTTTATTTAACTGGGAATGCATACAGAGGAGTAAGTGTTAATGACTGCATTGAAAACTCTCTGAGACTTTCAGAGATAGTATTAGGATAAATCTTTAAATCTATATTTCTTTTTTTGCATTAATTTTTCTCTTATTATTTTTGCTTTTTCAGGCATTGCATAATAAAAAAACTGCATCTGTTCCTCAAGCCATCTTAGTTTAAGTTCCACAGGTTTTTTCCTGTATTCTTCAATCTGCTCTTTTGTCTTATAGTAAAGAAGAGGCTGTTCTTCCTTTTTCCAGTCAGCCATTCCTCCATTCCTCCATGATTTTTCTTAAATAAAAAGCATCGGCTTCATCCTGAAGCCTACCTGTTTTCTCTTTCATCTTAATTAAAACATCAATGGGAACAAGAGGGATGACTGTTTCACTAAGATTTATTTCCTTTCTTCTTTTGTAAACTTCTACAAAATTAAAAGGTTCTTCAATTAATATATCTATCACAAAGAATGGAGATTTTTCATCATAAAGAGTAAAAACTTTCATATTTTTCTCTATTCTCCATTGTTGTCTTTTCTCTGGACTGATTAACTCCTCTATTTTAACAGGTATTTTTGGCTTCAATCCTAATTTTTTTGCAGCTCTCACAAATCTTGTTAAATTTTCCTCACTAAGCCTTAATACAAGATCTATATCTGCAGTAGTTCTCTCTATTCCGTATAAATTAACGGCAATACCTCCACAGAGTAGATACTCAACTTTTTCTTGATTTAACGAGTCAAATAATTTTTTAAAAAGTTCCATATTAAATTTTACTTTAATTAACACAAAATTAAAAGATTAGAAAACTGTTATAATTATTTATGCAAAATATCGCAAAAGAACTATAAAGCCTTTAAGTCGGAAAAAATATTTAATTTAGCTGGAGTTTATCTTTACGGCTCTGCAGTTAGGAGTATGCTAAGAGAAGACAGTGATATAGACATTGCTATACTGCCTGCACCAGATGTTAGCAGAGATGAGATTTTAATTTTAATATCCCAAGTAGAAGACTTAGTCTTCGGAGCACTTTTTAATTTAGGCATAAAAAAGATGTTAGCATTGTGAATATGTCTGATAGATTTGCTTCAATTTTACTTTTGTTTTCAATCATATCTCAAGGAATTTTACTTTATGAATCAAAGAAATTCAGGCAATACAGAATAGAATTTCAAGATATAATAATCAGAGAATACTATGATTTTGCTCCATACTATATGAATGAAGTAAAAAAGAGATATAAACATGCACAGAAAGAGGTGTCAGAAATATAATTGTTCATATATATGATAAAGTTGATGATGCAGTAATATATTGGGATGTGATTATATTCAAGTTTGAGCAGATAAATGATTCTTGATACTTTCTTTTTTATTTTTATTGGACTGTTATTAAGGATTTTACTTGTAACAGTTGGTATCCCTACTGAAAAAATTGATTCTACCCGTGACAGAATAAACTATTTTGTTTTTTACTATATCATTCCTATTATTTGCTTCAAAACTACCTATACAATGCCGCTTACACTGAATCATTTCAAGGTTTCTTTCGTTGCAATTCTTACGATTATTAGTTGTATAATAATTTCTTCATTCATTTATAGAAAAATTTTTTCTGTCAGTTCAGAGGTTTTAGGTTCAATTATAATCTCTTCCTCTTTTGGAAATGTTCTTTATATAGGCTTGCCTGTCTTAACCAAGCTTTATGGTGAGCAAGGTATAAGTTATGCTCTTACCTACGATCTTTTTGCAAGCACCCCTCTTGTGTGGAGCATTGCAGTAGCAATATGTATGAAGTATGGATATGCAAAAAGTTACAGTTTTAAAGATTCATTTCCAACTATTATAAGAATTCCTGCGATTTGGGGATTATTGGTCGGTCTAATTTTTAGAAAAATGGGCATTTATCTTCCAGATGAATTAATAATCATTTTTAAGAAACTATCAAGTCATGTTACATATCTCATGTTACTGATTGTTGGAGTTTCAATTAAAACAGTCTCCTCTCATGGATTTATGCTTTTACTTCCAGCAATTGCAGTCAAAATAATAATATCACCATTGCTGGGATTATTTTTTGCAACTGTTACAGGGCTTTCAGATATTCCATATAATGTCTGCATAATACAGGCAGGCATGCCAACAATGCTTATGAGTATGATTTTTGCAAGAATTTTCGGAACCGATTTAAGAACATCAGTTGAGATGATTTTTTTTACAACAGTGGGTTTCTTTTTATTGCATTATTTTTATGTTAATTTTTTGACAATCTAAAATTGCTACAAAAATGTTAAATGCAACATAAAGTTGCAAGATTTTTATGTTTTTGGTAATAATTAAAATTAATAACAAAAGATTTTTATTTTACTTCTGATTTATTTTTCTTATTATCTTATTTGGTATGCTTTTTGTAAATAAATAATACCGATGAGAAAAATATGGAAAAAAGTAAAAGATTTACTAATTTCTATAACATTTTCAAAGCCAAAGGAATTTGACAGGCTTCAGAGAACACAAAAAGAAGTTGCAGAAAAAAAGAATTTAAAGGATTCCTCTAAGAGATCGGTGTTAAAACAAAAAAACAAATCCGAAAAGCCTTAACCTCTATAGTAAAGTCTATAGGAAAAAACAATAAATGAAAGAAATATCTTCTTTGACAAAGATAGATAAAATATTGATAGCAACTGATGGTTCAAAAGCTGCTAAGTTTGCAGCTTATGCGGCAGTTGAGTTTGCAAAGCTATGGAAAAGTAAAGTTTATGTTGTATGTGTAGCAGAGGTTCCTATTTTTGCTGCTGAATTTGTTGCAATAATTATAGACACTCTGGAAAAAAGAGCAGTTCAAGCGCTTGAGGAGATAAAAGCAATAGTAACTAAAGCAAGTATAAGATGTGAAACGATAAGTTATGTAGGATTTGAGCCATATAAATATATTATTGATGAGGCAATCAAAAACAATGTTGATTTAATCGTTCTTGGCAAAAAGGGATTTATGCTCGGTACAGTTGGTAAAAAAGTAATTGGAAACGCACCCTGTAAGACGCTGGTTGTTCCAGTTGATGCAACTTTGAATTTTAAAAGGATATTAATAGCAACAGATGGTTCTATTTACAGTCAAATAGCAGCTGTTGAGGCAATAGGAATGGCAAAAAGATTTGGTAGTGTTCTTATTGTTATCTCTGTTGCGAAGAGAGACGAAAATGTTCCCTATGCAGAACATGCAGTTAGAACAGTTAAAGAAGTAGCCAAAGGAGAAGGAGTTAAGGTTCAGACAGTAGTTGCTCGTGGAGAGCCATTTGAGATGATTGTTGATACAGCTAATAAAAATGCTACTGGATTGATAGTTATGGGGAAATATGGTAGAACCGGCATAGAGAAATTTTTTATGGGAAGCGTGACAGAGAGAGTTATTGCATTAGCATCCTGTCCAATACTTGTGGTTAGAAAGAGATAAATTCAATAAATTATAGCTTTCCAAAAATTAATTAACAAACTGCTAATTTGAAATATTTCAAATTCTTGTAATTATTACAATGCCTATTTAGTTTAAAAAAAGTTTTATAGGGCAGAATGTCTTTGAAGCAAGAAAAGATAAAGATCCAGCTGTAGCGTTAACTGATAGCATGATTAAAATAAATAATTTTAAATAGGGTAAATAAAAATTACAACAAAATTTATCTTTGATTGGTTAAACTGAGAAAGTTGCAGGTATTTTTTAATATAATTAATAACGCAATTTATAGGATGAAAGGAAACATTCTTTCTATTTTATACAGAGTTTAGAATGGCTGGATAGAAATGTTACTTATAATACAGATTGTGGTATCAGAAAAATTAAGTTTTATGAATTATTCTCTGGAGGTCGGAAATGTCAAACAAAAAATTCGTAAAAGATATAATGTTTGAAATATTTGAATATCCACATATTCCTTATTGGTTTAATATTGAGCAGGTTATTAAAGTAATCAAGGCTTTCTTTATTCAAACTCAAAAATACACAGAGCCTCTCGTAGTACTTGTTTTTGATGAAAAGTATAATCTTTTAGGAACAGTAACACCAAGAGATGTTTTAAAGAAACTGAAACTCTCTTTGCCAATAGAAATCAATAAAGAGGAACCCATGGTTTGGGACAGTTTTTTTAGTCAAGAGATAAAAAAAATCATCCACAAACCTGTAAGTGAAATAATGGTTCCTGCAAAACATTTTGTTGAGCCCTCAGATCCTGTTATAAAAGCTGCTTACTTAATGATTAGTTACGATCTAGCTGTATTGCCTGTGATTAGGGAAAAGAAGAAACTTTTAGGATTAGTAAGAATAATTGAAGTATTTGATGTAATCTCGGAGGAACTGTTAAAAAATCGGTCAAATTTTTATTAATTGAACTTATCCTGAAACAAAAGATTTGGTAATATCATTTATAATATTCAGGTAGCAGTTATACTTTCGTCTTTATATCTTTTAAGTAGGAGGTAATTTATGAATAAAAAAGTAGTTACTTTCCTTATACTTTTTAGTCTATGGTGTATTTTTTCAGGAATGTTTGATGTCTTTCATTTAGCTCTTGGTGTTATCTCTTGTTTAATAATTACATTGATCTCTGGAGATTTAATTTTCAAGAGTGAGAAATTCACAAAGTCTCATATTAGGGATGGAATAAGATTTATAAAATATATTCCTTGGCTATTTTATCAAATAATTCTTGCAAATATTCATGTTGCCTACCTAGCGTTGCATCCAAAAATGCCAATACAACCCTTTGTGCTTGAATACAAAGCTAAATTAAAAAAAGACATATCAAAGGTTGTCTTTGCTCACTCAATAACTCTAACACCCGGAACAATTACAATGGATATTACAAAGGATAATATTTTCGTAATACATTGTATAAGCCAGAAAGTTGCAGATGACCTACTTACAGGAGAGATGGAAAAAAAGGTTGGTAGGATATTTGGTGAAAATATTGAAAGGAGTTAAGATGGAAAACTTCTTTCTTTTAACAATAATAATTCTTATAATTATGGTCATTTTATGTCTTTATCGTGCAGTATTTGGTCCAACAATTATGGATAGAATAGCAGCAGTGGGAGTTATTGGAACCAAAACTACGTTGATTCTTATCTTATTAGGAATTTATTACAAAAGAGTAGAGATGTTTGTTGATATCTCCCTTGCTTATGCCCTTCTTAACTTTATAGCTACATTAGCAGCTTCTAAGTTTTTCAGAGTAAGAAAAAGTATTGTGCCAGGAACTAAATTTTTAAAAGACAGGGAGGAAAGCAAATGATAAACTTTGATTTTGCTTTAAATATTATTGTAGGTGTTATAGTAGGAATAGGCTTATTCTTTTTCTTTACAGCAACTGTTGGACTTCTAAGGTTCCCTGATTTTTACTGTAAACTTCAAGCAACGGGTAAAGGAGATACTCTTGGTGCAATTTTAACTCTATTAGGAATAGTGATTTATATACTTAAGGAGGATTTTTCCTTTAGTACAATACTTGTTTCCCTAAAACTTCTCTTTATTATTTTCTTTATATTTCTTGCTAATCCTACAGCCACTCATGCTATAACAAAGGCAGGATTAGACAGTGGTGTAATTCCTTTAAGAAAGGAGGATTTAGAAAGATGATATGGATTACTGAACTACTAATACTAACTATTCTTCTTATATGTGCTGTAGGAGCAATACATGTAAAAGATTTGCTGAGTTCTGCTATACTTTTAGGTGCATATAGCTTTCTTATGTGTATTCTTTGGGCAGAAATGGGTGCGGTTGATGTGGCATTTACTGAAGCTGCAGTAGGAGCTGGGATTAGCACGGCATTTTTTATAGGTGCTATCTATCAGACAACAAGGAGGACAAAAGATTGAAACTTTTTGCTTTGATAATAGTTATAATGACGGGTGCCACACTCATCTACAGCACTCTTGAGATGCCAAACTGGGGAGATCCTAACTCTCCGGCAAGTCTACATGTATCACCTCGTTATATTGAGAAAACCTTAGAGGAAACAGCTACTCCAAATGCGGTTACTTCAGTTCTCGCAGACTACAGAGGATATGATACTTTAGGAGAGACAACAGTTATATTTACAGCCGCGGTTGTATGTATTTTACTTTTGAGGAGATTTGAAGATGATAAGACTGTATGACGATCTCATAATACAAACAGTTTGCCGAATTATGATTCCTTTTATTCAACTTTTTGCTCTTTATGTTATTACTCATGGACATTATAGTCCTGGAGGAGGTTTTCAGGGAGGCTGTATTTTAGGTGCATCATTTATACTAATGGTGATTGCCTATGATATAAAATGGATGAAAAAAAGATTTTCTGAGTACACGAATATATTTATGATTGCTTTTGGTGTTTTTATTTATGCTTTTGTTGGACTTATTTGTATAATTTTGGGAGCTGAATATCTTAATTACGGCATTCTACATAAAGTTTTGCCTGCCGATCCAGTTAAAGTTCGTGCTCTTGCAACTCTTGGAATTGAGATAAGTGTTGGTATTACAGTTATGGCAGTGATGGTCTCTATTTTTCTCAACCTTGCAACTTTTGGTAAACACGAAAGAGGTGAAGTTTAATATGGAGACAATTATCGGTAAGTATAATTACTGGATTTATATAGCACTAATGATGATTGGCTTTTATGCAATGATAGCTAAAAGAAATCTTGTAAAAAAAGTGGTAGGAATGAACATTTTTCAGACTGCTATAATACTGTTTTTTATATCTATAGCTTATAAAAGGGATGCTACGATACCTATTTTAATAAAATCTCAGGAGGTTATAAATCCATCACAATATATAAATCCTTTACCACACGTTTTGATGCTTACTGCGATAGTTGTAATGGTAAGTACCTTCGGTGTTGCCTTAGCTATTATTATGATGCTTTATAACCAGTATAAAACTCTTGATGAAGATGAAATAATTGAAATATTAAAGAAAAAATGAATCTATGGGAGCATTCCTCAATTTTAATTGTTGTTACCCCCTTAATTGCTTCAATTGTTAATATATTTATAAGTTTATTAAAAAGGTCGTTGTGTTATCCTTTCTTTGTAGGCATCTTAGGATTGTGCTCTCTTCTTTCTATTGACATTCTATCTGTTGTTACTACTTCTGGAACTATAAGATATAAACTTGGCGGATGGACTCCTCCTTGGGGAATTGAATATACTGTAGATCATCTCAATGCTTTTTTGATTATTATTATTTCTATAATCAGTTTTATTATAGCCATATATTCTAAAGAGAGTATAAAAAAGGAGTTGACAAAAGCACGACTACCCTATTTCTACTCTACTTATTTACTTTTTGTAACAGGATTATTGGGCATAACAATTACCGGAGATATATTTAATCTCTATGTATTCCTTGAGATAGCTTCACTTGCAGGTTATGCATTAATAGCAATTGGTGAGAGGCGATCAGTTCTTGCAAGTTTTAATTATATAATTATGGGAACAGTAGGAGCTTGTTTTTATTTATTAGGAGTAGGTTACATCTATATCATTACAGGCTCCCTCAATATCACAGATCTTAGCCGACTACTTCCTTCCTTATATGAGTCAAAGGTTACTCTCGCTGCATTAGCATTTGTAGTAGTTGGTATTGCAATAAAAATAGCTCTTTTCCCACTGCATAGGTGGCTTCCCGATTCATATACTTTTGCTCCCTCCGCAGTTAGCGCATTTGCCTCAGCAACTATGAGTAAGGTTGGCATATATGTTTTGATTAGGATTTTCTTTACACTTTTTGAACCTAGATTTTTAACGGATATAACACCTCTTTCTAACATTCTTATTTGGTGGGCAACTGTAGCTATTTTTTTTGGAAGCATAATTGCTATTGGTCAGACAGATTTTAAAAGAACTCTTTCTTACATACTGATAGCAGAAGTTGGTTATATGGTTCTTGGTATTAGTTTATGTAACAAAGAGGGATTTATAGGTGCTGTCTTACATATACTTAATGACGCTATAATGATAGCATGTCTTTTTATGATTGCAGGAGGGATCTTTTATAGAGTTGGCTCAAGAAATTTGGAGGATTTTAAAGGACTTGGCAAAAGCATGCCAATTACTATGGCAGCTTTCACTGTAGCAGCATTATCTATGATAGGTATTCCTCCTACTGGAGGTTTTTTCAGTAAGTGGTACTTAATTTTAGGTGCTACTAAAGCAGAACAGTGGATTTCTGTAGCTGCTTTAGTTTTTAGTAGTTTAGTAAATGCCTTTATATTTTTTAAGCTTCTTGAAAAAATTTACTTTTCTAAAAAGGAAGTAATACCAAAACATAATTTTAGAGAATTACCTTTAAGTATGATAATTCCTATAACTATAATGGCTTTAACAATTCTTATAATTGGCTTTTACAGCGGAAGAATAATTTCTTCATTAATTAGGTTTACTGTTCCAGAGGGATTTTAAACATGGAAACGCTGATTTCACTAAAACCTTTATTAGCAGTAGCAGTCTCTACATTAGGAGCTCTACTTATAGCTATCACAGGAGAAAAAGCAAGAAATCTGAGGGAGGCATGGTCTATTTTTACATCTTTAGCTAAATTTTCAATAGTAGCTTCGATGTTACCAGATATTCTAAATGGTAAAGTAATTGAATACACATTAATTAAAATAACTCCTGAGCTTATAATAAAGTTTAAGGTAGATGGTTTAGGTATTTTTTTTGCCTTAACAGCATCTTTTCTATGGATTATTACATCTTTTTATTCTATCGGCTATATGCGAGGTCTTAATGAACATGCACAGACTCGTTATTTTTTCTACTTTGCAATCGCTCTTTCTGCTACTGTTGGTGTGGCTTTCTCAGCTAATATGTTCACTGCCTTTGTATTTTATGAAATCATAACTGTCTCCACCTTTCCTCTTGTTGCCCACAAAGAAACTGAGGAAGCAAAAAAGGGAGCAAGGAAATACTTAACTTACTTGCTTGGTACATCAATAGCCTTTCAACTTACAGCTATTGTTATAACTTACAGTATCACCGGAAATCTTAATTTTTCTTCTCATGGAGTCTTTAACAAAGATATCTCTTATGAGTTAATAACGATCATTTTCTTTCTTTATATCGCAGGAATCACTAAAGCAGCTATAATGCCTCTTCATAGTTGGCTTCCTGCTGCAATGGTTGCGCCAACACCTGTAAGTGCCTTACTTCATGCAGTAGCTGTTGTAAAAGCAGGAGTATTTATGGTAATAAGAGTAGTTCTCTATATTTTTGGTTCAGAGCTTCTTAAAACTTATAACTTAGGATTAGTTCTTGCATTAGTAGCCTCTTTTACTATAATTGCTGCATCAGTTATTGCGCTTAGACAAGATGATCTGAAACTAAGGCTTGCTTATTCGACAGTAAGCCAACTTTCCTATATAGTTGTCGGAGTTGCTCTTCTTACTCCTTCAAGTATTACAGGAAGTATAATGCATATTGTAACTCATGCTTTTGGTAAGATTACACTCTTTTTTACAGCAGGAGCGATATATGTAGTAACTCATAAGACAAAAGTGAGTGAGCTTGATGGGATAGGAAGGCAAATGCCTTTTACAATGGCATCATTTACACTGGCTGCTTTGTCAATGATTGGCGTTCCGCCTCTTGCAGGATTTATTAGTAAATGGTATCTTATTTTTGGAGCATTAGAAGCAAAACAACTTTTTGTTTTGGGAGTTTTGGCAGTAAGTACAATTCTTAATGCTTGTTATTTTATGCCAATTGTATATGCAGCTTTCATGAAAAAACAAAAATACCACATTTCCTTTGGAGATAATAAAAGAGAAATAAGAGAGGCTCCCATATTTGTGCTATTTCCCTTAATACTTACTGCGATAGCAACCGTTTTAATGTTTTTCTATCCTTTCTTTTTTCTTGAGATTATAAAAATTATTGTATTTGGTGTGAAAGGAGGCAACTAAATGAAAAGAGAGTCCTATTACAAGACAGTTGAACTAAAACATAAGCCTAAACCAGGTTATAGAAAAGTATTCTATATAGTGCTTGCCATTTTAGGTTTCTATCTTGCTTATATAATATTTAAAGGAGTTTGAAAAATAATGGGAAGACATAAAGATAAAAAAAGATATTTTTTTGACAATCCAAGAAATGTAAATAAATTAATTCTATATTTCTATCTTTTTCTGATAATATTGATTATTTTAGATTTTTTAATTCCTAAGCATCCCCACTTTAAGTGGGAAGAGTTTTATTCCTTCTACGGAGCTTTTGGATTTGTAGCCTGTGTTTTCCTAGTATTAGTGGCAAAACATATACTTAGACCAATCGTAAAAAGGAAAGAAAACTATTATGATTGAGCCAATCCCTCCTTTCTTTATTCTTATTTTAGGTGCGTGTCTAATTCCTTTTATTAGAGGCAGTTTAAAATTAGCTTATCTTCTACTTATTCCTGTTGCTACTTTTATAAATATTTTACTTCTTAAAGAGGGAACTTACTGGATTATATATTTTTTGAACTACGAATTGGTCTTACTTAAGATTGATAAATTAAGTCTTGCTTTTGGCTATATTTTTGCAATAGTTACATTTATTGGTAATTTATATGCTCTTCATGTTAGGGATGATTCTCAACATGTTGCAGCTATGATTTATTCAGGAAGTGCTTTAGGAGCTGTTTTTGCTGGAGATTTTATCACACTCTTTATATTCTGGGAAATTATGGCTCTTGCCGCAACCTATCTTATATGGACAGGGAAAACTAAAAACTCCTATAAAGCAGGAATGAGATATCTTGCTGTTCATCTCTTTGGTGGTTTATGTCTTCTCATAGGAATTATGATGTATCTGCACAGTACAGGTTCTTCTGAATTTAGATATGTTGGACTAAATAGTGTTGGCTCATATTTTATACTAATTGGTTTTGGAGTAAATGCAGCATTTCCCATACTACATGCGTGGCTACCTGATGCTTATCCAGAGTCTACCTTTTCAGGTACAGTTTTTTTAAGTGCTTTTACAACTAAGACCGCAGTGTATGTCTTGACTCGTGCTTTTGCAGGCAGTGAAATTTTGATATGGATTGGAGTTGTAATGACTGCTTTTCCTATATTTTATGCTGTTATTGAAAATAATCTAAGAAGAGTCCTCTCTTACAGTTTGATAAATCAAGTAGGATTTATGGTTACAGGAGTTGGAATAGGAACTGCTTTGTCTATAAATGGCGCAGTTGCTCATGCATTCTGTCATATTCTATATAAGGCATTACTTTTTATGTCTATGGGAGCAGTTTTACATCAGACAGGCAAAATAAATGCTACAGATTTAGGAGGACTTTACAAAACAATGCCTCTTACCACAGTTTTTTGCATCATAGGAGCTGCATCTATATCAGGATTTCCTCTTACGAGTGGTTTTGTAAGTAAATCCATGATTGTCTCTGCTGCAGCAGTTGAGGGAATGGCAATTACTTGGTTCGGATTACTCTTTGCCTCTGCAGGTGTTTTTCATCACTCAGGTATCAAAATTCCATATTTTGCCTTCTTCTGTCGCGACTCAGGTATAAGAACAAAAGAGCCTCCTGTTAATATGCTTTTAGCTATGGGTATCGCGGCTTTTTTCTGTATTAGTATTGGTGTATTTCCAGATCCACTATATAGTATTCTACCTTATTCTGTAGATTATATACCTTATACAGCTACGCATGTAGTTGATCATCTGCAGTTGCTTTGTTTTTCTGCTTTAGCATTTATCTTACTCTTACTTTCAGGGCTTTATCCTTCCGAAATTAGAGCTATAAATCTCGATACAGACTGGCTCTATCGAAAAGGTGCAGAGATTTTTATATGGTTTATAAATAAACCTGGTGCTACTGTAAGCTCAGCAATTAATAGAGTTGTTTTTGATAAAATTCCAACATTTTTAGGTTGGTTAGTAAAAAATCCGATTTTAGCGATAAAAATTATAAGAGACTCCTTATTACTTGCATTTTCTATTCCGGAAAAGAGAGAAGAAATCAGAGAAAGACTTAAAGCAGAAAAAAAGATGTATCCAGGTGATCCTAATGCTCCTATGCCATTAGGAATTTTGGTATTATGGGCAATTTTCTTTCTGCTTGTTTATCTAATTATCTATTACTCATTAGCGTAGGATGATGAAAAGCCAAGATATGTTATAATTAAATGTCATGGTTGTTAAAGAGATTTTTGGTAGATACTTGGAAGAGACAGCTTTTATTAATAGCACTTATGATATTTTGAAGAAGTACAATTTTACTTCTGCTAACTCTATTGCTTCAGCATGTTTATGTAGAGATGAACTCTGTCAAACTGCTTTAGTTCAGATAAAAAACATTTGGGGTGAAGTTTTTAATTTTTCAAGTCTTGGTGGACTTTATACAGCTGGTATCACAGGACTTAAAGCTTTTCTCAGTCATGCTCCAGATTTTAATGGAGCAAGAAGATGTGTTTTTTATGTATTTTCCCACATAGGAGTTGATGAAAACGGTATATTAGGTAAATGCAGTAGAAAAGGAATTATTGATTCAAATGCCTGTGGAGCTTTAATTTTTTTTCTCAATGAACTTTCAAAAAAAACAGTGAGTTATTCTGATGTAGCTGATGAGGAACAGAATTACCTTAAAAAAAGACTTCTTTCAGAGATAAATCTTAGCAACCTTCCAAATCTTTTGGAATTAACTAAAATATCTTTAAGAGCCACAGTAAAAGATATTGAATCTCTCATGCAAGGATTCGTTAAATCAGACAAAATTGAGTATGCTCTGATTTCAGGCATTCAAGTTCATTATCTCAACAGAAATTACATAATACCTGAGGAATTTATTGTTTTCGAAGAGGCGGAGATAAGAAAAATTGAGATATTATGAAAACTGTTTTAAAAAAATACTCCTTCCTGTTGATAAGACTAAAAATTCAAAAAAAGCAGTTAAATTTGTCGGTTCTTTAATAAATTCTCTTTATGAAAGAGATATTGAGCTTATTCTTCTTAATATAGTTACTTTTGATGAAATTACTGAAAAACTGAAAAATATAGACTTCAGAGCAATGATGCTTCAGGACAGAGAGTTCGCTGATAAAATTATTCAAGAGTATACTAAAAATTTTATAATACCATTTCTTGATAGATATAAGACAGAAATAACTGATAAATTTTCATTGAGTAATGTTAGAAATATTGTAGAGATAGGAGATCCAGGAAATAAAATAATAGAAATAGCAGAAAAAGAGAATGTAAATACCGTGATGATGGCACGGAGAGCCATGACAAAATTTAGAAAGATAATTTTTGGTAGTGTTTCTGAAAAGGTTCTTTATGGGCTTCTAAATAAGAATATATATCTAATTGGACAAAAAGAAGACAGTTTAATTTATCGTATCCTTATTCCTGTTGATGGTTCAGAGTACTCTATGAAAGCAGTTGAACATGGCGTGTTTTTGGCAAAATATCTTAAAGCTTTAGAAAAGATAGTGATTTTAAGAGTAATAAATGTATCACATTATCTTGAGAGAACTAAACAAGGAATTGATCCAGAGACAGAGGCAGAAGAGATTTTAATGGATGCAAAAAGAAGATTTATAAATACGGGAGTATCCTTAGATTTGATTGAAACAAAAAGTAAAGTTGGTTTTCCAAAGGAAGAGATTATCAGAGAGATACAAGAATTCGGGTATGATCTTGTTATAATGGGAAGAAAAGGACGTTCAGCTATTAAAGATCTAGTGTTTGGTAGTGTAAGCGCAGCAGTTTTGAATCACTGTTTTGAGCAAACTGTAGCTATTATTAATCAGTAGTGAAACTTTTTATCTCAGGTTGGGCAGGCTTTAAAGAGGCTTTAGGAGATATACCTGAAGAGTGGTATTTCATTAATCCATTTATTGATTTTAATGAGAAAGGAATTTTAGATTTTTTAGAAAACAAATCAGGTGAGATTGTAGTTGGCTGGTCCACAGGTGGACATATTATTTTAAAGAATCTTGGTTTTTTCTCTGAGAGATTTAAAGAGATGATAATTATTGCAGGTTTTAAAAAATTTACAAACTATATAGATTCAAAACTTATAAAAAAAATGATTCAAAAAATAAAAACAGACCCAGAGATTGTTTTAAAAAATTTTCTTATCAATGCTGGATGTAGTCAGTGTTTTCCACAGCAAATAAACTATCAAAAGCTAATTGATGGACTTGAGTTTCTTATTTTTTCTGAGGTTATAAATACAAATCATAAAGTAGATAATCTTGTTTTTATTCAAGGATTATATGATAAAATATTGCCAATAAAAGCCTTAGAAGATTTAAAGGATACCTACCCATTTGCTAAGACATATGTTGTTAAAAAGCCACATTGGATTGGTTTTGAAGAAATTAAAAAAATAAAAGCCTCAGGTAGTTCCTGAGGCTATTTTCTCATGATTTGAACTGGTCTTTTTGCTATTATTGGTATCTGTACATCAAATCTTTCTAAAATGAGTCCGATTAAAAATATAGCTATTCCAACAAATGTCCAATACCCGGGTGCCATCATAAGTAATCCGCCAGTTATATAAAAAATTCTTTCTAAAGGTGTTGCTGGTTTTGTCCAGTAGCCTAATACTCCAGCTTCAATAGCAAACATCGCAATAAAGGCTCCAATGAATATGAATAATATTTCTAATGCAGAACCTTTCATTAAGTAGGCTGGGACAAAAATAAAGAAGAAAGGCATTATATATCCACCGATTCCAAGTTTCATTGAGTTCCAGGCAGCTTTAATCCAGTTTCCTCCTGCTATTGCAGTAGTTGTATAAACAGTTATGCACACAGGTGGTGTTAAACCAGATTTGATAGCAAAGTAAAAAATAAATAAATGAGCAGCAAGAGGATTAACTCCCATTTGCTGTAAGGCAGGAACTAAAACTGCGGCAGCAATAACATATGCTGCGGTTGTTGTCATTCCCATTCCAAGAATTATTGCAGTAAGCATTGTGGCGATGAGTGCGAGATAGACATTGTAACCAGAGATTTCTATAATTAGTTCTGATACCTTTACCCCAAAACCTGTAAGAGATATTAGGCTAACTGCAATCTGTACACATGCCATCATTATCATAAGCCATGCAAGTGCTTTCACAACTCCTTCAAAAAGTCCTCCCCAGATTGCTTTTATTCTGTTCCAGATCTCTTTACCTTTGAGCGGTCCTCCAAAAAATGTAAAGTAGACTACAGATACAACAATTGCCCATGCAGCACATATCTGTGCAGGGAAAAACATAAATAGTAATACACCAAGAGTACCTATGGGAAGGATAAAATTAAGAATTCTACTCGGTTTTAAAACTCTTTTTAATTCCGGCATTAATTCTTTAGGAAGCTTTCCCATTCCTGTTCTTCCTGCTTCGATCCAAACTCCTGCTGCAATACCTGCGAAATATATCACAGCTGGTATTAATCCTGCAATCATTATATGGGCATAGGGAATGTTAAGAAACTCAGCCATTATGAAGCAGCCTGCTCCCATAATTGGTGGCATAATTTGTCCTCCAGAGGATGCTGCTGCTTCAACTGCAGAGGCAAATTCTCTTGAGAAACCGAATTTTTTCATAAGAGGTATTGTAAATGAACCTGTTGTCGCGGCATTTGCTACAGAGGAGCCACTAAGCATACCAAAAAGAGAGCTTGAGATTACTGCTACATGTCCTGGCCCACCTCTTATTTTTCCACCAAGATATGTTGAAAGCTCCATAACTGTTGAGCCTACACCTGTTGCAAAAAGTATAGGACCAAAGATTATAAAAGGTGCAATTATTCTACTTGCCATATCAGTAAGAAGTCCCCATATTCCCTCTGTCATTAAGTATAGTTGATAGAGGATATCTGTAAGGTTAAATCCAGGATGTCCAAATCTGCCTGGAATATGAGGCCCTGCAACTGTGTAGACAATAAAAAATAAGACAAGAATAGGAACAGTTAATCCAAGAGATCTTCTTGTTCCTTCAATTAAAGCTACAATTAAAAGAGTAGCTAATACAAGATGATAAGTTTCAAAAACTCCTGGATTTCTTACAATTTCCTCCCAATGAATCATTATATAGATACATGGTATAAGACTAATTACAATAAATATAAGATCAATAAAAGAGGGAGAGTTTTTTGTTCCTGTGAGGAGAAACTGAAAAAACTTCGGAATATTCCATTTAAGCATCCTTTTTGAGAAGGGATATACAAGAAATACAATAGCAAGTCCTACTGAAAGAGATATTCCGCCCTGCAAAAGAGGATGCAGGGCGTGAAGTAATGCTGTATAAATAATAAATACTCCCCAAAGAGCTACTAATAAATTGAGAATTAGCCTCCATAAACCCTTCAATTCTCGCATTCTGTGTCTATTTCCTCCTATTAAACTATTTCTTTGATATAACCTCTATTGATGTCTCTAATTGACTCCCTTTGTTTCCTTTAATTTCTATTTTATGTTTACCAGGCTTTGCATTAATTGGAATACCAGATTTAACTGAAAAAATACCATTAGCATCAGCCTTTATTACGTCAACTTTTTCAGTTCCTAATGCTACTTTTTCACCTTCATCAAGGATTATAACAATATCAATCTCCTCATCTGGTTTAAAGCCTTTGCCCTCTATTGTGATAACAGTAGCAGGCTCACCAGATGAGGGCGTTATTGTTATTTGGGGTTGAGCAAAGACAAAAAGAGGAAAAGCAAAAACTAAGATACCTGTTAATAGTAGTTTTACTTTCATTTTGACCTCCTATTTCTTTTTCATCTCAGGTGGAATGAGTTTATCAGGAATTTTCATCTTTAATACATCTCTGTAAAATTTAACAGCGCCAGGATGTAAAGGAACATTAACATACTTGACTGCCATTCCAAACATATCTTCAAAATTTCCTTCCTTAAGGGTTGCAAGAGAGCCAACAATCTCCTTTCTGTTTTCCCATACTGCTTTTACGATCTTAAAAACTACATCTTCTGGTACATCCTTATCAACAAAATCTGTAACTACATAAGCTAAGCTAAGTTGGGGGTTTTTAACACTTTTAAATAAACCTGCAGGAATTTCCATCATAAGTCCCTGTCCTGGATAAATTTTATTAAATTGATCAACCATTTCCTTAGTTACAGGAAGTATTCTTATATCCATATTTGCCTCAAGATCTAAGATTGCTGAGTCCTTATACCCTGCTTTGTACCAGCCTTTTACAACACCTGATTTCATAGCATCTACACTTGCTCCAATTCCCATCATTTTATAGTTAGGAGTAATATTTAGAGCTTTAAAAAAGAGCTCTATAACTCTACCTGATGTAGTCCCTGGGTTCATTGCAAAGTCAATTCCACTTAATCCTTTAACATCCCTTACTCCACTTTTTTCAGAGACTACTATATGGATTGGAGTAATATATCCACCCCAAAGAGTTCTAAGATTAGGATTAGTTTTACCTTGATAATCAATTATTCCTAAGTAGTTTGCATATCCTGCTGCTGCATCAGCTGGTCCGATATGAATTGCTTTTCTTTGAAGCCTTGAAAGATTCTCAAGAAATCCTCCTGTTTCAACAACTGTAACCTCAATCTCGCCAGGATAGGCTTTGTTAACTGCTTTTGCCATTGCGACAGTATTAGCATACAGCCCTGAACGAACAGATGTTGCACCCCACTTGATATAAAACTTTTTCTGGGCATCAGAGCTTTCTGTAAAGACAAGTATAAAAATAAAGCATAAAATAAAACTTAAAAGAAGAAAAATTTTACGGCTCATACTCCACCTCCTCATTTAGAGTTTTAATGATATTATTAAAAAAATAAAAATAAAGTCAACATCTATCTTGCTAACTTTAGCTTTTTAGCCTTTTCAGCCACTGCTTGAGAAACTGCTTGTGCAACTTTCCTATTAAATATACTTGGTATAATATAGTCTTCATTAAGTTCTTCATCTTTAATTATGTTTGCTATAGCGTTGGCAGCTGCAAAAAATATCTCCTTGTCAACTCCTTTTGCTCTTACTTCAAGTAGACCTTTAAATAATCCAGGAAAAGCGAGAACATTATTTATTTGATTTGGATAATCTGATCTTCCAGTTGCCATTATTCTTACAAGTGGTATCGCAACTTCAGGTGCTATCTCTGGGTCTGGATTGGCAAGTGCAAATACTACTCTGTCTTTTGCCATTTTTTCAATATCTTCTGGCTTTAGAATATTAGGTGCAGAAAGTCCTATAAATACATCAGCTTCTTTGAGAGCGTCACTCAGTTTACCTTTAATTTTTCTCGGATTTGTCCTTTTTGCAAGCTCAGCTTTGTAGGGATCCATATCCTCACTTCTATCTTCATATAACACTCCTGCTTTATCGCATACTGTTATGTCTTTTATACCGTAATCAAGAAGCATATAAGCTGTAGCTGTTCCAGCAGCACCAGCTCCTGAGATAACTATTTTAAAATCTCTTATATCTTTCTTTAAAACTCTTCCTACATTTATTAACGCAGCAAGTACTACTATTGCTGTTCCATGTTGATCATCATGAATCACTGGAATGTCAAGCTCTTCTCTAAGCCTTCGCTCTATTTCAAAACATCTTGGTGCAGCAATATCTTCAAGATTTATTCCTCCAAAGGGAGTTGATATTTTCTTGATTATTTCAACTAATTCATTTACATCGGTGGTTTTTATAGCTATTGGGAAAGCATCAACTCCTCCAAATTCTTTAAACAGCATACATTTTCCTTCCATAACTGGCATTGCTGCATCTGGTCCGATATTTCCTAGTCCTAAAACCGCTGTCCCATCAGTTATAACAGCAACAGTATTGCCTTTTATTGTATATCTATATATATGTTCTGGGTTTTTATAAATATCAAGACATACTCTCGCTACTCCAGGAGTATAAACTCTTGAGAGGTCCTCCCTCCCTTTTATATTTATTCGATTATAAATCCCAATTTTACCTCCCTCATGAACAAGAAAAGTTCTATCCATAACTCTTAAAATTTTTACACCTTCTATGTGTTTGAGTGCTTTTATAATTTTCTTTTCATGTTCCTCATCTCTTGCATTTATTGTTACATCTCTTATAATTTTTCCTTTTTCAACTTTTACAATATCAATCGCTCCTAAATCTCCACCAGCACCACTAATTGCTGAGGCTATTTTTGCAAACATTCCTATTTTATTTTCAATTTCTAATCTTACTGTTATACTATAACTTGGACTAGGTACATAGCCCATTTTCACCACCTCAGACTTGACATAGTGATATAAATTATACAAAATAAAATAGTTTTTTCAACAATTAGGAGGATAGAATGGATATCACCACGCACTACTTTGATACAGTTGTCATTGGTTCAGGACTTGCAGGCTGTAGAGCCGCAATTGAGAGTGTGAATTATGGAACAGTTGCTGTGCTAAGTAAACTCTATCCAACTCGTTCCCATTCAACAGCAGCTCAAGGAGGAATTGGAGCTGCTTTAGGAAATGAAGAAGAAGACAACCCAGAGTGGCATACCTATGATACTGTAAAAGGTAGTGACTTCTTAGGTGATCAAGATGCAATTGAAATCATGTGCTATGATGCTATCCCAACTATTATTGAGCTTGAGCATATGGGAGTGCCTTTTTCACGAACTCCAGAAGGTAAGATTGCTCAAAGAAGATTTGGTGGACATACAAGAGATTTTGGAGCAGCACCTGTTCGTAGAGCCTGTTACTCAGCAGACAGGACAGGCCATGCAGTGCTTTTTGCTCTTTATGAGCAATGTCAGCTTAAAGGAGTAAAATTTTTTCAAGAGTTTCAAGTTTTAGATATTGTAATTGAAAATAATAAAGTTCAAGGAGTTATAGCTCTTAACATAAAGAATGGCTCAATTCATGTATTTGAAGCAAAGGCAGTTATTGTGGCAAGTGGTGGATATGGAAAACTCTTTAAGGTTACATCTAATGCATATGCCACAACAGGTGAATGTCTAAGTATCCTTTTCCGACAAGGAATTCCTCTTGAGGATATGGAGTTTTTCCAATTTCATCCTACAGGGCTTTATGGACTCGGGATACTAATAACAGAGGGTGCAAGAGGTGAAGGAGGAGTTTTAATCAATGGTAAAGGAGAGAGATTTATGGAGCGGTATGCTCCTACTATAAAGGATCTTGCACCCAGAGATATGGTATCTCGTGCAATTCTTACTGAAATAAGAGAGGGTAGAGGTATAAATGGGAAAGAATACGTTTATCTTGATCTCAGACACATAGACAAAAAAATTTTACAGGAGAGACTTCCTGAAATTACAACTTTTTGTAAAATATATATGGGAATAGATCCTTCAGAGTCCCCAATCCCTGTTGTGCCTACAGCTCACTATGCAATGGGCGGCATTCCCACAGACAATGATGGAAGAGTTTTAAGAGATGTGGATGGCTCTGTAGTTGAAGGGCTTTATGCTGCTGGAGAGTGTGCTTGTGTTTCTGTTCATGGAGCTAACAGACTTGGTTGTAACTCTCTTCTTGATACTGTAGTTTTTGGTAGAAGAGCTGGGAAGGCAGTAGGTAGTGTTCTTAAATCTATCGAAAGGGGAAAAGTAAAGAAAGAAAGAATCAAAATAAATATAGATTGTATTGAGATGATAAGGAATAATAAGGGAAAAGAGACAGTTGCTTCAATTAGAAAAAAGCTTCAGTCCTCTATGATGGATAAATGCTCAGTTTTTAGAACAGAGGAAGGACTTAAAGAGCTTTTAGAGGAGATTAAAATTTTAAAAGAAAGATATAAGGAGCTTACAATTAGTGATAAATCACAGATATTTAATACAGAGCTTCTTGAAGCTGTTGAGCTGGGACATATGCTAACCTTATCTGAGGTTATTGCATTAAGTGCTCTACAGAGGACTGAAAGCAGAGGTGCTCATTATAGAGAGGACTATCCAGAAAGGGATGATGAAAACTGGCTTAAACATACATTTGCGTTTTTAACTGAAAAAGATATTGAGTTTAAATATAAACCTGTTAGAATAACAAGATTTAAATTAGAGGAGAGGAAATATTAATGGAAAGATTCTACACTTTCAAAATTAAGAGATTCTTACCAGATAAAACTCCTTTAATAAGATGGGATGAATTCAGAATTAAACTTAATAGTATGGAGAGAGTATTAGATGGACTTATAAAGATTAAAGAGAGCATAGATGGTACACTTACTTTTAGAAAATCTTGTGCTCATGGTGTGTGTGGTTCCTGTGCTATGAAGATTAACGGGAAGAATAGACTTGCATGTCAAACTTTAGTTAAAGATCTTACTGAATTAGTTGAGATCGAACCACTTCCATCTTTACCGGTTATAAAAGATTTAGTAGTTGATATGACTTTATTTTTTGAGAAAAATGATAGGGTTTTACCCTACCTAATAAATGATGAACCTCCACCTGAAAGGGAAAGACTTCAGTTGCCAAAGGAGCAAGAAAGAATTCTTGAATCTATAACATGTGTTATGTGTGGAAGTTGTACTACTTCATGTCCTATTTTTTGGGCTGATAAAAATTACCTTGGTCCTTCAGCTCTTCTTAAAGCATACAGATTTCTTTTTGATAGCCGAGATAGAGCAACTGAGCAGAGACTTGAGGCTATAACAGGAGAACACGGATTGTGGAGATGTCATTCAGTTTTTAACTGTATTGAAGTATGTCCAAAAGAGATAGATATTACAAAACATATACTTAAGCTTAAAAGATTTGCAGTAAAAAAAGGATTTACAGGAGGATAAAATGAGATATCGTTGGAGTACAGGCTCTTTGACATGGCTTATTCATAGAATTACAGGAGTAATTCTCACTTTTTATCTTATAGCTCATATATATGTTTTAAGTCATCTTAAAGATCCTCAATCTTACAATGAAATTATGGCTTTGATGAAAAATCCAGCAGTAAAAATCAGTGAGTTAATACTACTTGCAGTAGTTTTAAAACATGCCTTTGCTGGTTTAAGAATTACTCTTTTTGAGTTAGGAGTATCAACAAAATATCAAAAATCTATTACTTATCTCATGGCTAGTTTAGTAGCTTTGCTTTGGAGTATAGGAGCTTTTTATTTTATTAAGGAGGCTTTATAGATGTGGAGCTGGCTACTTCATAGAGTGACAGGAGTCTTACTTTTTTTTGGTTTACTCTATCACTTTTACACTATGCATATTATACCTGATAATTATAGTTATGAGACAGTTATAAAAAGACTTTCTGAGCCAAGTTGGCAAATTTTTAACATAGTTTTTCTTTTTTCTTCTTTATATCATGGTTTCTACGGTCTTCATGGTTTGGTAGTTGAATATATAAAAGATAGTAGTTTAAAGCGAGTTTTATCAACTCTGGTTTATTTTATTCCATTGATACTTGCATTTTTTGGTGTAAAAATTGTATTTTTTTAAAAACGAGTGAGGTTTAAAGATGCCTGCCATTTATGTATGGAGAGGCAGAACAGAGGAAGGTTTAGTAGTAAGAGGAGAAACAGAGGCAGAAAGCGAAGGTGATCTTATATTAGCTTTACGAAAAAGAGGAATAATTCCAAATTATGTAAGAGAGAAAAAAGAAAAAGCAGGCTTTACTCTTAGATGGAGAGTTCCTCAAAAAGACATTTTATTTTTTACTCGCCAATTTGCTACACTTTTTTCTTCGGGTGTACCTGTAGTTCAAGCTATTGATGCTTTAATTTCTCAAATAAAGAGAAGATCTTTTAGAAAAGTTCTTACTCAAATGAGAAATGATATAGAGAAAGGCTCTTCATTAGCAGATGCAATGAAGAAACATCCAAAAGTTTTTAGCTCTCTATATATAAATATGGTTAGAGCGGGTGAGGAAGGAGGAATTCTTGAAAAAGTCCTACATAGATTAGCAGATTATTTAGAAAAAATTATAAAACTTAAAAGAAAAATTATAAGTGCAATGATATATCCTTCAATAGTAATCGGTGTAGCAGTAATAGTAGTAGCAGTAATAATGATATTTGTTATTCCAACTTTTGCCAAACTTTTTGGTGAGATGGGTATGGATTTACCCCTTCCAACGAGAATTACTATCGGATTAAGTAATTTTATGGCATCTTCAGCTTTATATATTATTGGAGGAGTTATAGGCTTTTTTGTGTTTATAAGGCTATTTAGACGCACACCTCAAGGTAAGAAAATCATAGATACTATTTTGTTAAAGATTCCACTTATAGGGAAGATTTTACTTAAATCTTCTCTGTCTAAGTTTGCAAGAACTTTAGGAACGCTTCTTGGTAGCGGTGTTCCAATTCTAAATGCTATGGAGATTTCTGCAAAAGCTTCAGGAAATAAAGTAATAGAGGATGTTGTTATGCAGATGCGGAATTTAATAACTGAAGGCAAATCCTTAACAGATACATTAAAGATGAAACCAACACTTTTTCCACCTATATTTGTTCAAATGGTTAGTGTTGGAGAATCCACCGGTGGTACAGATGAGATGCTTAATAAAGTTGCAGATTTTTATGATGAGGAGGTTGATGCTGCTGTGGCGAATCTTATGAATATGCTTGAGCCTGCAATGATTGTATTTCTTGGCGTAACAATAGGATATATAGTAATCTCTCTTTATTTACCAATATTTAAACTTGGTGAAGTTGTTGGGAGAGGTGGATAAGAGCTTCTGAAAGTCTTTCAATCTCCTCATTTTTATGAGCAGCACTGATAGAAAGTCTTATTCTTGGTATTTTAACAGTTGGAGGTCTTATTACCGGAGCATATATACCAAAGGAGCTTAAAATTTCTGATGCTTTCTGAGTTTTTTGAATACTTTCAAAAAGTATTGGGACTATAGGAGTTTGAGACTTTGTAGTTTGAAGTTCTAACTTTCTTATAGTCTCTCTTACTTTCTCTGTATTTTCCCAAAGTTTTTTTGTAAGATTTTTGTTTTCTCTAATAATTTTTAATGAAACATAGGCAGCTGCGATAACTGATGTTGGCAAAGCTGTTGAGAAAATTAAAGCTCTTGCTGTGTTTACAAACCAATTTATTAAGGTCTTACTTCCGCCTACAAAAGCACCAAATGCTCCAACTGCTTTAGAAAAAGTGCCCATCTGAATAACAAAACTGTCAGGCTTTAAACCAAAATGTTTTAGTGCTCCATAACCATCTCCTAAAACACCTGTTCCGTGAGCATCATCAATATAGAGTAAAGCCTCATAGTTTTTACATAGTTCATAAAGTTCATATAAAGGTGCTATATCTCCATCCATACTAAATACAGTGTCGGTTACTATTAACTTTTTTCCTTTACAAGATATTTTCTTTAATATTTTTTCTATTTCTTCAGTATCTCCATGTTTATAAATAAACTTTTTAGCTTTACTAAGTCTACAACCATCTATTATACTTGCATGATTTAGCTCATCACTCAAAATGATGTCTCCTTCATCTGCTAAAGCAGGTATTAGAGAGATGTTTGCGGTATAGCCTGAATTTAAAATTAGAGAGGCTTCTACATCTTTAAACTCACAAAGTAGTTCTTCAACTTTTCTATGTAAGATAGTTCCTCCACTTAAAAGTCTTGAAGCACAAGATCCTACACCAAAAAGCTCTAATGCATTTTTTGCTGCTTCTATTACAAGGGGATGCTTACTTAATCCAAGATAATCATTTGAGGCAAAATTAATATAGACTTTGCCATTTATAGTTATTTTCATATTTTCTAAAGCCTCAGCGTCTCTAATTGAACGATAAAGGAGTTTTTCTTTTAACTCTTCAATCTTTTTTTCAAAAATTTCAAAAATTTTTTCAGACATAAAATTTCCTCTTGACAAAATTCTCTCTTTTATTTATTATTGGTGGTAAATAGTGGTATAAAGTGGAAATGATATCCTTCATAGGAAAATATTACCACAATATTGACCAAAAGGGAAGAGTTATGCTTCCAGTTCAATTAAGAGA
>JANXBK010000011.1 GCA_025057595.1 Thermodesulfovibrio sp. | reverse complement strand
ACTTAATCAATGGGTTAACTCCTACAAGAGGCTTGTACCAGGATATGAAGCCCCTGTGTATATATGTTGGGCAAGAAGAAACAGGTCAACACTAATAAGGGTACCACTTTACAAACCTGGCAAGGAGAAGGCAACCAGGATAGAGTTAAGAAGTCCTGATCCAGCTTGTAATCCTTATCTTGCTTTTGCATGTATGCTTCAGGCAGGTCTTAAGGGGGTAGATGAGGGGTATTCTTTACCAGAGCCTATTGAGAGGGATGTATATCATCTTGATCCAGAAGAAAGGAAAGCACTTGGAATAGACAGTCTACCAGGCAGTCTGATAGAGGCGATAGAGTATGCAGAGAAAAGTGAGCTACTTAGAGAGACATTAGGAGAGCATATATTTACAAATCTTATAGAAAGTAAGAAGAAAGAGTGGGATGACTACCGCATAAGAATATTTCCCTATGAAATAGAAAGATATCTGCCAATACTTTAAGGGGGTCACTTTGAAGAAAGTTGTAGTACTCGGAAGCACTGGCTCAATAGGGCAGAGTACTTTAGAGGTTATAAGACAGTTTCCAGATAAATTTGAAGTAGTAGGCATTGCTGCAAAAAGCAATGTTTCCTTGCTTTTAAGACAGATTAAAGAGTTTAAACCAAAATATGTGGCAGTATATGAGAAGAAAGCTTATGAGGAGTTAAAAAAATCAGTGAATTCCACAGAAATTTTATTTGGAGCAGAGGGTATATGTGAAGTTGCAAAGCTTAAAGAAGCAGATATTGTGATTTCTGCTGTTGTGGGAGCTGCAGGTCTTCTTCCTACATTTGAAGCTATTAAAGCCGGGAAACTGGTAGGGCTTGCTAATAAAGAAAGTTTAGTAATGGCAGGACAAATTATACTTAGCGAGAGTATAAAAAGAGGATCAAAGATTATTCCTATTGATAGTGAACATAGCGCAGTTTTTCAGTGTCTTAATGGATGGAATATTAATTTTATAAAAAATATATGGCTTACTGCTTCAGGTGGACCATTTAGGGGTAAAAAACTTAAAGAACTCAAAAATGTAACTCCTACAGAAGCTCTTAAACATCCTAAGTGGAAGATGGGTAAGAGAATAACTGTTGATTCAGCAACACTTATGAATAAAGGTTTTGAAGTGATTGAAGCTCACTTTCTCTTTAATCTTCCTGCAGAAAAGATAGGAGTTCTAATACATCCTCAAAGTATAGTACACAGTCTTGTTGAATTTATTGATGGAACATATCTCGCTCAAATGAGCATTCCAGATATGAAAGCTCCTATTGCTTTAGCTCTTGCATGGCCGGAGAGACTTCCAAATGTGGTGCCCTCAATTGATTGGAGCACATTAAAGAAGCTTGAGTTTGAGCTTCCAGATACAAAAACTTTTCCCTGTCTCGAACTTGCCTATGAAGCATTAAAAGTAGGAGGAAGTATGCCAACTGTACTGAATGCTACAGATGAAGTGGCTGTTGAAGCATTTTTGTCTGGTAAGTTAAAATTTATTGAAATATCAAAAATAATTAGAAAAGTAATGGATAGTCATATTCCTCAAGAGCCATCCTCTGTTGAGGAGATATTAAGTATTGACAGATGGGCACGAAAAAAAGCTTGGGAGGAAATTAATAGATGAGCATTATTTATGCAATACTTCTTCTTGGTTTTTTAATATTTATTCATGAGTTGGGACACTTCTTAGCTGCTAAAATTTGTAAAGTAAGAGTTCTTAAGTTTTCTATAGGTTTTGGTCCCAAACTAATAGGTAAAAAAATAGGTGAAACTGAATATCTTTTAAGTGCTGTTCCTCTTGGTGGGTATGTTAAGATGTATGGTGAAGATGCTCAAACTGAAGTATTAGAAAAAGAAAGGTCTTTTAGACATCAACCTGTCTACAAAAGAGCAATTATTGTAGTGGCAGGACCAATTTTTAATATCGTAGGAGCAATCTTAATCTTCTGGAGTATTTATATATATGGTATTCCTGTTCTTAAACCTATCATTGGTGAGGTCTTGCTTCCTTCACCAGCTTCAACTGCTGGAGTTAAAAAAGGAGATGTAGTTTTAGAGGTAGAAAATAGAAAAATTACAAACTGGTTTGAGATGGCAGAGGTAATTCAAAAAAATCCTGGTAAATCTCTAAACTTCCTTATAAAAAGAGACAATGAAATTCTATCACTTAATATAACTCCTCAGCCAAAAGAGACAAAAAATATCTTTGGGGAAAAAATCACTGTAGGACAGATTGGAATAAAACCTAAAGAAGAGTTTTTTATTCAAAGATATAACCTCTTTGAAGCCTTGAATAAATCAATTCAGAAGTGTTATGAGATTGTTGCTCTTACATATTTAACAATTGTTAAGATTTTTCAAAGAGTTGTCTCTACTGAAGTAATTGGTGGTCCGATTCTAATATTTCAAGTTGCAGAGAAAACTGCTCAGCAAGGAGTTGTGAACTTCTTAAGTTTTGCAGCAATAATTAGCATTAACTTAGGTATTCTTAATCTCTTACCAATACCAGTTCTTGATGGTGGACATCTTTTATTTTTCCTTATTGAGGCTATAAGAAGGAAACCTTTGAGCGAAAGATTTATTTATATTTCTCAAAAAATAGGAATTGCCTTCATAGTGGCTCTTATGATCCTTGCCTTCTACAATGATATTCTCAGAATTCTGAATCCATCAAAAATGCCTAAACCATGAAAAGAGTCTTTTCTGCAGGTGGAGTAGTGTATAAGTGTGAGAAGGATCAGCTAAAAATCTTAATTATTGCTACAAAAGACAAAACCGTTTGGAGTTTTCCAAAGGGCTTAATTGAAGAAGGAGAAGATGAGAAAGAGGCTGCTTTAAGGGAAATCAAGGAAGAAACGGGTATAGAGGGTAGAGTTGTTGAAAAATTAGGAGAGGTTTCTTATTGGTTTGTTATGGAAGGGCAAAAATACTATAAGACTGTAAAATACTTTCTTGTTGAGTATGTTGGAGGAGAAGTAGAACCCTCTTGGGAGATAGATGATGTAAAGTGGTTTTCTGCTGAAGAGGTAATGGAGAGATTAAGCTACCGTAGTGATAAAGAGATATTTAAAAAAGCTATTGAGAAAATACATGGCATCTATACTAAAACCTGAAGAGCTTAAGGCTCAAGTGGAAAAGTTAAAGAGAGAAGGGAAAAAAATAGTTTTTACAAATGGCTGTTTTGATATTATTCATGTAGGACATATTAATTATTTAAAGGAGGCTAAAAAACTCGGAGATATTTTGATAGTTGCGCTAAATACAGACAACTCCATAAGAAAGATAAAACCTTTAAGACCTATTATTTCTGAGGACCAAAGAGCTGAGGTTGTTGCATCAATTAATGTTGTTGATTATGTAACTTTTTTTGATGAAGAAACACCATACAACTTAATTAAATATCTTATGCCTGATGTTTTAGTGAAGGGAGGAGACTGGAGGATAGAAGACATAGTTGGCTCAGATATTGTCAAAGAAGTTTATAGCCTTCCTTATATTGAAGGAGTTTCAACGACAGCGATAATAAAAAAAATTTTAGATATATATTCAACCTCGGTTTTAGATGAAGAGTTCTTACAAAAGGCAAAAAAGATAAAACTTTTGGTTCTTGATATTGACGGAGTTCTAACTCGTGGCGATATTGTATTTGACCATGAGGGCAATGAGTTCAAAGTTTTCAATGTAAGAGATGGACATGGATTGGTAATGCTAAGGAAAGCAGAAATAGCTGTTGCTGTTGTTTCTGGAAGACAATCAAAAGCAGTTGAAAGAAGAATGAAAGAGCTTGGAATTGACGAGGTTTATCAGGGAGTTAGAGAAAAATTAAAAGTTTTCAATGAAATTGTTGATAAATATCAATTAAATTTTGAAGAAGTTGCAGCTATGGGTGATGATATAATTGATCTTTCAATTCTAAGAAGAGTTGGTTTATCTGTAGCTCCTAATGATGCTCATGAGGAAGTAAAAAGGGTAGTTCACTATGTAACTAAAGCAAAAGCTGGAGAAGGTGCAGTGAGAGAGCTTTGTGATATTATTCTTAGATCAAAGGGAGTTTTAGATAGATTTATTGATGAATATAAAAATCTTTAATTTTCCGACAACTTTAACCATAGCAAGAATACTGATAATACCCTTTTTTGTATTTGAAGCTCCTCACAATCCTTCTGTAGGTGCCCTACTTTTTTTTATTGCTTCTGTTACAGATTTTTTAGATGGATATCTTGCAAGAAAGTTTCGTCAAATAACTAAACTCGGAGTTATCTTAGATCCTATTGCTGATAAACTACTCGTTATCTCAGCTTTGGTAATTCTTGTAGATCTTGTAAGAGTTCCTGCCTGGGTTGCTATTGTAATAATTTTAAGAGAATTCATCGTAACTACATTAAGATTTTATGCCTTATCAAAAGGATTTGTAATTCCAGCGGAAACTGTCGGAAAAGTTAAAACAGTTATTCAGATGACATCAATATTTTTGCTTTTTCTTGATATGGAGATTTTTGGTCTACATCTGTATGATCTTGGTTTAGTGTTAATCTATATCTCAATGATAATTGCAGTGATTTCAGGAATTCAATATCTATTCTATTTTTGGAGACAGATAAGATGATTATTCCTTTAGTTATCTTTTCATTTGTTTTTGGTTCAATTCCATGGGGATATATTATAGGTAAAACAAAAGGAGTTGATTTAAGAAAATTAGGTAGCGGAAACATAGGAACAACAAATGTTATGAGAGTTTTAGGTAAAAAGGAGGCTTTACTGACTTTAACACTTGACATGTTTAAAGGATTCTTACCTGTATTTTTAGTAAAGTTTACTCCTTATGGAGAAAATCTCTACTTAGTTGCTGCTACTGGATTAGCAGCCATTATTGGTCATTGTTTTACTCCTTTTTTAAAATTTAAAGGTGGAAAGGGTGTGGCAACATCAATAGGAGTTATGCTGGCATTTGCACCTTTGATTGCCTTAATTACTATTTTTATATGGATTTTAACCTTTAAAATTTCGAAAGTTTCCTCTCTGAGTGCTCTTCTGTCTTTTTCTCTAATTCCCTTAAATCTTTATATGTTAAGTTATCCTAAGGAAATTTTACATTTCAGTTTAGTGCTACTTATATTGATTTATATAAAACACATCCAGAACATAAAGAGATTAATCAGAGGAGAAGAGTTAAGATTTGGAGCAAAAAGATGAAAAAAGCTGTAGTATTACTTAGTGGAGGAATAGACTCTTCTGTAACTATGGCTGTTGCTAAAAATTTAGGATATAACTGTTATGCTCTCTCTTTTGACTATAGGCAAAGACATAAAGTTGAGCTTGAAGCGGCTAAAAAGATAGCTAAACATATCGGCGTAAAGGAGCATCTGATAATCTCTTTTGATATGAGAAAAATAGGCGGTAGTGCCTTAACATCAGATATTGAAGTTCCCGAAGGTATAAAAGAAGGTATCCCTATAACCTATGTACCTGCTCGTAATACTATTTTTCTAAGCTTTGCTCTTGCATGGGCTGAGGTTTTAGAGGCTTCCCATATTTTTATTGGTGCAAACATAACGGATTATTCAGGATATCCAGACTGCCGACCAGAGTATTTACATGCTTTTGAAAATATGGCAAATCTTGCAACAAAGATTGCCACTGAGGGGAAAATTAAATTCGTGATTGAAGCTCCTTTGCTTTATTTAACAAAGGCAGAGATTATTAAAAAAGGTGTTGAACTTGGTCTAGATTTTTCTCTAACCTGGAGCTGTTACGATCCAAAAGGTAAGCCTCCTAAGCCATGTCTTAAATGTTCAAGCTGTCTAATTAGAGCTAAGGGATTTAATGAGGCTGGAGTGACAGATCCTTTATTAAAATGACTTCATTAAGTTTTTATCTTAAAGTTCTAAAAAAAATAGCTTTAGGTTTCTTTAAATCAAAAAGGGGAAAATTTACATACAAAGATTTAATTCATGAAGGTCTAAGTATACTTGAGCTTCTTAAACAAATGGGATGTCCTATAATAATTCAAGGAAAAGAAAACCTAAAGGAAGCTGACTCTACTTGTGTTTTTGTTGCAAATCATATGAGCACTCTTGAGACATTTGTTTTACCAGCTGTTTTAGGAGAAAAATTTAGAGTAACCTTTGTTGTTAAGGACTCATTACTCAGATATCCTTTTTTTAATGAGATTCTGAAAACACTTAAACCTATTGCTGTAACAAGAAGAAATCCAAAAGAAGACTATAAAGTTGTAATGCAAGAGGGAGTCAAAAGAATTAAAGATGGAGTCTCTGTTGTTGTCTTTCCTCAGGCTACTCGTGAGATTATTTTTAATCCTGATAAGTTTAACACCTTAGGAGTAAAGCTTGCTCAAAAAGCTGATGTTCAACTCATACCAATTGCGCTTAGGACAGATGCTTGGGCAGTGGGCAAAATATTTAAAGATTTTGGAAGAATAGATCCAACAAAACCAATATGTTTTTTTATTGGTAGACCCATAAAGATAGAGGGAAAAGGAATAAAGGAGCATCTTCAAATTATAGATTTCATTAGGCAGTCTCTTGCAAAATGTTATAATTAACTATGTTTTATGCTGACCTACATATTCACTCAAAATTTTCAAGGGCTACAAGTAAGGATATGAATCTTGAAACTGTTGAGCAGTGGGCTCAAATAAAGGGGATTAAAGTCATAGGAACAGGAGATTTTACTCATCCTGAATGGTTAAGAGAGATACAAGAAAAATTAGTTGAAGAGGGAAATGGATTGCTCAAACTAAAAAGGCAGTATAAGTTAGATGTACCTGAAAGCTGTCGAAATGATGTTTTTTTTATTCTTTCCTCTGAGATAAGTTGCATATATCAGAAAAATGGAAAAATCAGAAAGATTCATCTACTTCTGCTGACACCATCTGTTAAAGATGTATTAAAAATAAATCATATTGTTGGAAAGTTTGGAGCTCTTTCATCAGATGGTAGACCTATTTTTGGATTAAATGCTAAGGAGCTTACAAAAATAATTCTTGAAATCTCAGCTCAATCAATGATAATTCCAGCCCATGCTTGGACTCCTCATTTTTCAGTTTTTGGCTCTCAATCAGGATTTGATAGTCTTCAGGAATGCTTTGAAGAGCTTACAGAGTATATCTATGCGATTGAGACAGGGCTTAGCTCAGATCCACCCATGAACTGGAGACTCAGTGCTCTTGACAATGTAACTCTTGTATCCAACTCAGATGCTCACTCACCAATGAAAATAGGCAGAGAAGCAAATATTTTTGATACCGAATTAAGCTATAAGGGTATTATAAACTCAATTAAAACTAAGAGAGGATTTCTTGGTACAGTTGAGTTTTTCCCTGAAGAGGGTAAGTATCACTATGATGGACACAGACTCTGTGGTGTAAGGCTTTCACCAAAGGAGACAATTAAAAGAAACTATATTTGTCCAGTTTGTGGTAAGAGAGTAACAGTAGGAGTAATGCACAGAGTTGAAACATTAGCTGACAGACAAGAAGGCTTTATCCCTAAAGATGCGCCTCCTTACAAATCTATAGTTCCCTTACTTGAGATAATAGCAGAGCTAAATAATACTACTTCACAGAGCAAGATAGCTTTAAACTCTTATATGAAGACTATTTATAAGTTAGGAAGCGAATACAGCATCTTAATGCATAAGGATTTAAAAGAGATAGAAGAGGTTGATACAAAGCTAAGAGATGCGATAGAGAGAATGAGAGAGGGTAAAGTTTTCGTTGAGCCAGGATATGATGGACAGTACGGCACAATAAAAATTTTTGGGCAAAAAATACAGGAAATAAAAGGGCAGGGATATCTTTTTTAGTATGGAGTTAAATAAAAATCAAAAATTGGCATCTGAACTTATAGATAAGAGTTGCTGTGTTTTAGCAGGACCTGGAACGGGAAAAACTCTTACAATAACAGCTAAAATAGTTAATCTTTTACATCAAAATATTCCCTCTACTGAGGTAGTAGCTTTAACATTTACCCAGAAAGCCGCAGCAGAGATGAGACAAAGGATTTTTAATGTTTTAAAAAATAAAGAAACTCTTCCTTTTATTGGAACATTTCATCTACTTTGTATAAAGCTTTTGAGAGATTTTCTTTCCGAAAAAAATTTTCAAATCTGCACAAGACAAAAACAAATAGAAATTTTGAAGAGTTTAGGAGATGGAAATCCTGATAAAACAGCTGAAAAAATAAGCAGATTTAAAAGCACATCAGCTCCCTTAGAGGATGACTCCTATAGGATATATCTTAAATATGAAGAAGCAAAAAGAAAACTTAATTTATTTGATTTTGATGATCTTTTATTAGAAACTTTAAAGCTTCAAACTGAGGGAGTAATTCCTCCTCTATTTTCCTATATTATAGTTGATGAGTTTCAAGATACTAACCGAATTCAATATGAAATTATCAAAAAACTACTTAAGAAAGATGGACAGCTCTGCGTATTCGGAGATCCTGATCAAGCTATTTACTCTTTTAGAGGCTCGGAAGTTGAGTTGTTTCTAAATCTACCTAAAGATTTTAAAGATTTAGTTCTTATAAATCTTGGATTAAACTATCGTTGTCAGGCTAATATAGTTTTTGCCTCAAATGCATTTATAACCTTAAATACAAAAAGATTTTCAAAAAAAATAGAACCAATTAGAGATAAAACTCATCCAATTTATGTTATAGAAGCCTCTGATGAGTATGAGGAAGCAAAAATAGTCGTAAGGGAGATAAAAAAAAGAGTTGGAATCATTGATTTTACTGAGCTTTATCAAAATAAAGAAGAAAGTAACTATAGTTTTTCAAGTTTTGCTATTTTGGCAAGAACAAACTCACAGCTTGAGTTATTCAAAGAGTTTTTGACTGAAGCAGGAATACCCTTTAAAACTCTTCCTAAAGAGGAGGGCAGAATAAGAAGTTTGGTTGACAGTTTATCAAGAGTAGTTTATGAAGACAGCATAAAACCCCATCTATTTAAAGAGATTTCCTTGCTAGCACTTTTAAGAAACTATGGATTTTTTGAAAGCTTAAATGACAAGGAGGCTTACATAGTTGAAAATATTGTAAAAACATATGAAAAAGGTGTTTTAGTTGAGAGAATAAAAGGAGTCATCGATGAGCTAATAACACTTACTTCTTATGATCTGTTTCCTGAAAACTTAAATGCTGTAAGTCTACTCACTCTTCATGGAACAAAGGGATTAGAGTTTCCGGTTGTGTTTATTACCGGATGTGAAGAGGGATTAATTCCCTACAGTCTTGCAAAAGATGTTGACATAGAGGAGGAAAGAAGACTTTTTTATGTAGGAATGACTCGTGCTATGGATGAGCTAATACTTACCTATTCAAAAAGTAGGCTCCTACATGGCAAGAGGCTTTCTTTGCCTTCTTCATCTTTTATTACTCAGATTCCAAAAGAGTATCTTTACTTTAAAAAATCAAGCCAGCAAAAATGCAAACCTAAGCAAAGACAACTTTTTTAAAGTTATTCCAGTCAAGAAAGCCAATGAAAACCTTACTTAAAATAGCTGTGATTACAATGGGTTTTAGTAGTATTGTTGCTCAGATGGTTCTTTTAAGAGAGCTACTTATCGTTTTTGCTGGTAATGAACTGTCTATCGGTATTATTATTGCTAACTGGCTTATTCTTGAAGCATTTGGTTGTTTTTTATCCTCTAAAAGAGTCGAACTATCTAAAAATAGAGTGGAGTTATTTGCAGCTATTACTATATTTTTCTCTCTATCCCTTCCAGTAGCAATTTATCTAACGAGAGTTCTTAAAGTGATTCTTGGTGTTTCTATTGGTGAAAGTCTTGGATTTTTTACTATGTTTTATTCCTCTTTTTTCATACTTTTACCAGTAAGTGTAGCTCATGGTGCATTATTTCCATTTATATGCAAAATTTATTCTTTACTGTCTGATGAAGAAACATCTGCCGGTAAAGTATATGCCTATGAGACTGTTGGAATAATTTTTGGAGGAATTATCTGGACATATCTTTTAATACCCTATTTTCACTCTTTTCAAATAGTGATTGGATTAGCATTTATAAATTTGCTGGTAATTCTTATTATACTTTTATATTACAGAACGGTATTATTAACAAAAGTTATTGTAGCTGTATCAGTTTTAGCTATCATTGGCTGTGGTTATCTTCTTTTTACTGACGAAGCTGATAAAATTCATACTCTTTCAATTAAAAATCAATGGAGAGCACATAGGGTAGCTCATTATCAAAACTCTTTATATGGAAATATCTGTATTATTGAAAGAGAAGGACAGTATATTTTCTTTGTAGATGGTATTTTAAACCTAATTACTCCCATACCTGATATCGCTTATGTAGAAGAGTTTGTTCATTTACCACTTCTTATTCATCCTGAGCCAAAGAAAGTATTAGTTATAAGTGGAGGTGCTGGAGGAGTTATAGATGCTATTTTAAAACATCCTTCAATTCAAGAAGTTGAATACACTGAGTTAGATCCTCTAATTATTAAACTCATAAGAAAGTTCTCTACTCCTCTAACAAAAAAAGAGTTGGATGACAAAAGAGTGAAAGTTGAACATATTGATGGTCATCTTTTTATGAAAGCAACAAAAAATAAATATGATCTAATCTTCATAGGTTTATCAAATCCGTCGGACTTACAGATAAATAGATTTTTTACAAAGGAGTTTTTTACTTTAGCAAAAAAGAGACTAAATGAGAGCGGAATAGTTGTTATTGGTTTGACCGGCTCTTTATCTTACATAAACGATGAACTGAGAAATCTTAATGCTTGTATTTTTAATACCCTAAAAAGTGTATTTCCCTATGTAAGAGTATTTCCAGGAGATGATATAAATCTTTTTGTTTCTTCTTTGTCTGAAGATATTTTTCTAATAGATACTCAAGAAATTATAGAAAGATTGAAACAAAGAAAGCTTAGTGTTGAAATATTGCTTCCGTGGTATATAGAAAAGAAATTACATCAAGGATGGCAAAATTGGCTTTCTACATTTTTTGAAAATACTACGCAAAGAATCAATACTGATTTTGCACCTATTGGGCTGTTCTACAGCATTTCTTACTGGAACACTCTCTTTGCTCCTTATCTTGTTGGCATTTTTAAATTATTAGAGAGAGTAACCTTTTGGCATTTTTTCATTCTTTTTTTAATTTTCTCTATCACATTTCTTCTATTAAAAGGTAAAAAAAGAGATTTATTCGGCTCTGGAATTCCTCTTTGTATAGCTACTACAGGTTTTGCTGGAATGTTATTTGATATTTCCGTTATATTTGTTTTCCAATTGATTTATGGATATGTTTTTTCATGGATTGGTTTAATTGTAACATTCTTTATGGCAGGCGCAACTGCAGGTGCATTAACAATGACTTACTGTCTTAAACGAATAAAGCATAGTATAAAGTTTTTCCTGAAAACTGATTTGTCAGTAATATTGTTTTCTGCTCTTTTACCCTTGATATTCGTTGTGTTGTATTCCTATTCAGAAAAAGTAGAGTTTTTCTCCATTTTAAAAGTATCATTTCTAATCATATCTTTTGTTGGAGGATTTTTAACAGGGCTACAATTCCCTCTTGCTACAAAAATAGAATTAGAGAGCAAGAAAAATTTAAGTAAATCCGCAGGACTCCTTTATAGTTTGGATCTTCTGGGTGGATGGTTTGGTGGTATAGTTGGTAGCGTAATTCTTTTGCCAATTCTTGGAGTTATTGGAAGTTTTAAAGTAGTGGTATTACTTAAACTATGGAGTTTTCTTATTTTAATTATTAATTCACGACTATTACGTAAAGCTGATGTGATATTATAATAAAAGATGGAAGGATTTTTTTTAAGTAAACTTAATCGTAGAGAGTTTTTAAAAAAACTTAATAATATAATACTTCCTTTTTTTCTATCTTCAATTTTTACACCTGTTTCCCAAGCAATAGCTAAAAAAACTGCTCAAATAGATTTTCAGCCTTCCTATCTGAAACTTCACAAATCTGGTGAACTCAAACAACGAGCTGATATGTTATGGAGAATTATGGAAAAATGTCAGCTTTGTCCAAGAAGATGTGGAGCCAATCGTCTTCAGGGAGAAAAAGGATTTTGTCAGGCACCTGGTGCTCAACTTTTTATCTCTTCTTTTCATCCTCATTTTGGTGAAGAGAGGCCTTTGGTGGGAAGATATGGTTCAGGAACAATCTTTTTTACTTTCTGCAATACTCGCTGTGTTTTCTGTCAAAACTGGGAGATTAGTCATCTTGGTAAAGGCTTTAAAAGAAGTATTGAAGATTTAGCTAATATGATGCTTAAACTTCAAGAAATTGGCTGTCATAATATAAATCTTGTAACTCCAACTCATTACTCACCTCATATTCTGAAAGCTTTGGACATAGCAGCTGGGAAAGGCTTAACACTACCAATTGTATATAATACTTCAGGGTGGGAGCGACTTGAGATACTAAAAATTCTTAATGGAGTAGTAGATATTTACTTACCTGATTTTAAATACTGGGATAGCAAAATGGCAGCAAAATATTCTGCTGGAGCAGACAGTTATCCTGAAGTTACAAAAGAAGCAATTCTTGAGATGCATCGTCAAGTTGGAGTGGCAAAGCCTTCAAAGGATGGGATTATTTACAGAGGATTAATTATACGCCATTTAGTGATGCCCAATGATGTTGCAGGTTCTGAGAAGGTTATAGAATGGATCGCAAATAATTTACCAAAAGACACTTATGTTAATATTATGTCTCAATATACGCCTCTTTATAAAGCTCTTGATTATCCAGAAATATCAAGAAGGATAACCAGAGAGGAATATGAAAAAGTTGTAAATAAGGCAAAAAAATTAGGTCTTACAAATCTTGATATTCAAGGCTACAGATGGTTATTTTAATTTAATTCAATCCATTAAAATTATGAAGATAGAGCAAAAATTAAAATTAGCTATTGCTTATTTACAGGATTTTTACATTTTATGTTTTAACTCAATCTTTAGAATATTCAGAAAACCTCTATATCTTGATGACATTTTAGAGCAAATGGAGTATGCTGGTGCCTCCTCTGTTTTTATTGTATCTGTCGTTTGTCTTTTTGTTGGAATGGCTCTTAGTCTTCAGTTAACTGCAGAGTTAAGTGGTTTAGGACTTAAGATTTATACAGGTAAAATAGTAGGTATAGCAGTAATAAGAGAGATAGGCCCACTTGTTACAGCACTTGTTTTCATAGGTAGAGTTGGAGCAGGACAAACTGCAGAGATTGGTTCAATGATTCTTGGACATCAGATTGATACTTTAAGAGTTTATGGTATTGATCCAATTAAGAAGGTGGTTATACCAAGAGTATTAGCATCAGTTTTTATGTTACCTTGTTTAACAATAATTGGTGATCTTGTATGTCTTTTAGGAGGTTACTATATTGCTGTATTTGTTAGTCACCAAAGTGGTTCCTTTTATTGGTCAAGTATTATTCAGGAGCTTACTTTTCAAAATGTATTCTCTGGAATAGTAAAGCCCTTTATCTTTGGTTATTTTATATCATGTATATGTTGTTATTTTGGATTTATAACTTACGGAGGAGCTAAAGGACTGAGAGTTTCTACCACAAAGGCAGTTGTTACATCAATTGTTGTAGTTATTGCGATGGATTTTGTTTTAACAAGAATTCTACTTTATATCTTAGGTTTCAGTGTATGATAGTTTTTGATAATGTATGGTTTTCATATGGAGAAAGAGAAGTTTTAAGAGGTATTAGTTTTAAAGCAGATTTCAATGAAAGAATTGCTATACTTGGGGAAAGCGGTGGAGGTAAAACAACTTTACTTAAATTAATTCTTGGATTAATAAAACCGGATAAAGGCAGAATTTTTATTGATGAAGTAGATATAACAGAACTTAGTGAAGAAGAATTAATCCCAATAAGAAGAAAGTTTAGCATTGTATTTCAGGAGGGTGCTCTTTTTGACTCTTTACCTGTTAAAGAAAATGTAGCCTTTTTTATGAGAGAGCTATACAAAATTCCAGATGAAGAGATTTATTTAAAAGTTAGTCAACTGCTTCAAAGAGTAGGAGTTGCTGATGCTGAGAATCTCATGCCAGAGGAGTTAAGTGGAGGAATGCATCGTAGAGTTGCTATTGCAAGAGCTCTCTCTGTAGGTAAAACTAAGATGTTTCTTTATGATGAGCCAACAGCTGGACTTGATCCAATAAACTCTCAAAGAATTATCTCACTGATTGAGGAGCTTGCTAATAAAGAAGGCATAGGATTTATTATAATAACTCATATTGTTTATGTAGCGTGGCAGCTTTGTGAAAGATTTATTTTTTTGCATGATGGAAAGTTAATATTTGACGGCAGTAAAAAAGAGCTTATCAAGACAAAAATACCAGCATTAAAGGAGTTCATAAAGGAGTTACTTTTTAAAGTAACTGAGTCTGAATAAATATTTTTAAAATTACTAAATATTTTATTTAAAATAAAAAATTAACTCTTTAATTGGAGGTGAAAGATGGGATATGTTACAGGATTAAAATGTAGAGAATGTGGAAGAGATTATCCAATAGAGCCTATATATGTTTGCGAGTTTTGTTTCGGTCCATTAGAGGCAGTATATGATTACAAAAAAATTAAAAAAGTACTATCCCGAAGAGTTATAGAAAGAAGACCTAAAACTTTATGGAGATATAAAGAGTTACTTCCTATAGATGGAGAGCCACAGGTGGGGCTTAGCTCAGGTTTTACTCCTTTGGTTAAAGCGGAAAATCTTGCAAGATATATAGGAGTAAAAGAGCTTTATATTAAGGATGATACTGTTGCTCATCCAACTTTGTCTTTTAAAGATAGAGTAGTTGCAGTTGCTTTAACTAAAGCGAAAGAGTTTGGATTTGATACAGCAGCTTGTGCTTCAACTGGTAATCTTGCTCATGCTGTTTCAGCTCATGGAGCAAAGGCGGGATTTAAAAGATTTATATTTATTCCAGCATCTCTTGAGCAAAGCAAGATCATTGCCTCAATTGTATATGAGCCGAATCTTATAGCTGTTGATGGAAACTACGACGATGTTAACAGACTCTGTAGCGAAATCGCTAATAAATACAGATGGGCATTTGTTAATATCAATATTCGTCCCTTCTACGCAGAAGGTTCAAAAACTATGGGATTTGAGATAGTTGAGCAGCTTGGTTGGGAAGCACCAGACAACATAGTTGTTCCCTGTGCAAGTGGCTCGCTTCTTACTAAAATATGGAAAGCTTTAAAGGAGCTAAGAGAGATCGGTATGCTTAAAGAAGTGGAAACAAAAATCTATGGGGCTCAAGCTACAGGCTGCAGTCCCATATCAACTGCATTTAAGAAAGGGACAGATGTAATAAAACCTGTAAAACCAAATACTGTCGCAAAATCTCTCGCAATTGGGAATCCTGCAGATGGATACTACGCTTTACAGGCAGTTAAAGAAAGTGGAGGAGCTATGGAGGATGTTTCAGATGAAGAGATTGTCGAGGCTATAAAGATTCTTGCAAAAACTGAAGGTATATTTGCAGAGACAGCAGGTGGAGTTACTTTAGCAACTTATATTAAACTTTTAAAGGAAGGAAAAATTGATAAAAAAGACTCAACTGTGCTATGTATCACAGGTAATGGACTGAAAACATCTGAGGTACTTAATGGAAGAACTACTGAAATATACTACATAAAGCCAAATCTTGCTTCTTTTGAAGAAACCCTTAGTAGAATAAACAAGAAAGAGGGGAGGTAAAAATGCCAGTAAAGGTTTTAATACCAACGCCACTACAAAAAATCACAGAAGGTAAAGATACAGTTGAGGCTCAACCAGGTAGAGTAATAGATATAATTAATGAGCTTGACAAAAAATATCCTGGATTCGCTGAAAGAATATGCCAGGATGGTAAAATAAGGAGATTTATCAATATCTATGTTAATGAAGAAGACATAAGATTTCTTGATGGAGAGGAAACTTTAGTTAAAGAGGGTGATGAACTCTCTATAGTTCCTGCAATCGCAGGAGGAAAGATTTAAAGGAGGATTTTTTATGGGTGAAGTAAAGAAATTAAGAGTTAGACTTACATTTCCACAAGAGTTAATAAAAGAGCCAGTTTTATTTAGAATGGCAAAAAAGTACGATGTGATGCCAAACATTAGAAGAGCAAGAGTGACAGATACATATGGAGAGATGATTCTTGAGCTTGAAGGTCTTGAAGAAAATCTTCAGGAGGGAATTAATTCATTAAGACAACAGGGAGTTATTGTTGAACTAATAGAGGGAGATATTATTGAGTAGCTATGAGTATAAAATCGAATTGGAAAGGAATAATAAAAGAGTATTTTGATTTTTTCCCAGTAAATGAAAAAACACCAATTATAACTCTTTTAGAGGGAAATACTCCTTTAGTAAGAGCAAACAATATCATTGAGAAGCTGGGATTAGGGTTAGAGCTCTATTTAAAATTTGATGGAGCAAATCCCACAGGCTCATTTAAAGACAGAGGAATGACTCTTGCTATATCAAAAGCCTTGGAGGAGGGCTCACGTGCTATAATATGTGCTTCTACTGGTAATACATCTGCTTCAGCTTCAGCTTATGCAGCAAAAGCAGGTATTAAAGCAATAGTTATAATACCTGAGGGTAAGATAGCAACAGGTAAACTTGTTCAAGCAATAATTCATGGTGCGGTTGTGATTCAAATTAAAGGGAACTTTGATCAAGCTTTAGAAATAGTTAGATCTATAGTAGAGGAGTATCCTATAACACTTGTTAATTCAATAAATCCTTACAGAATTGAAGGACAGAAGTCTGCAGCCTTTGAAGTCTGTGATCAACTTGGCGATGCTCCAGAGTATCATGCTTTGCCTGTGGGAAATGCTGGAAACATATCAGCCTATTGGAAAGGCTATAAAGAATATAAAGCAAGTGGAAAGATTTCAGCTTTGCCTAAGATGCTTGGATTTCAAGCAGCTGGTGCAGCACCGATAGTTCTTGGTCATCCGGTAGACAAGCCTGAAACAGTCGCAACTGCAATAAGAATAGGAAATCCAGCAAGCTGGAAGACCGCTGTTCAGGCAAGAGATGAATCTGGCGGGAAAATAGACATGGTTACAGATGAAGAGATACTTAATGCTTACAAAATAATAGCCTCTTATGAAGGAATATTCTGTGAGCCTGCATCAGCTGCATCAGTAGCAGGTGTGATAAAGCTTTACAAACAGGGTTATTTTAAAAAAGATGCTACAGTTGTATGTACTTTAACTGGAAATGGTTTAAAGGATCCTGATATTGTTTTTAAAGTTACAGAGCCACCGCATATTCTTCCAGCAGATATAAATAAAGTTAGAGATTTTGTGGAAAAGATTATATGAAATACATAGTAGTTGTGCCAGATGGTGCGACAGATTATCCAGTTGAAGAGCTCGGTAATCTTACACCTCTTCAGGTAGCAAATACACCGAATATGGATTTTATTGCTTCAAATGGTTTAGTTGGTTCAGTCAGAACAATTCCTAAAGGATTTCCTCCTGGCAGTGATGTAGCTAATTTAAGTATTCTTGGTTACAATCCAAAGATTTACTACACTGGAAGAGCACCAATTGAAGCAGCAAGTATGGGAGTTTCTTTATCTGACAGAGATGTTGCCTTCAGATGTAATCTTGTTACACTTAAATTTTCTGGCAGACAAATACTTATGGATGACTACTCTGCAGGGCATATCTCAACTGAGGAAGCTAAAATTTTGATTGAAGAAATAAATAAAGAGTTAGCAAATGAGACTATAAAGTTTTTTTCTGGAGTAAGCTATCGGCATATAATGCTATGGAAAGACGGATCAGAAGATTTGGAGTGTACACCTCCTCATGATATAACAGGTAGAGAGATATCTAGGTATTTGCCAATAGGTAAAAACTCAAATTTTTTGAAGAGTTTAATTTTTAAATCTATCGAAATACTAAAGGAGCATCCTGTAAATAAAAAAAGAGTCTCAGAAGGTAAAAAGCCAGCAAATAGTATTTGGCTATGGGGACAGGGCAAAAAACCTAATTTACCGAGTTTTTTTGAGAAATATGGATTAACTGGTGCGCTGATTTCAGCTGTTGATCTTACAAAAGGCTTAGGAGTTTTAGTAGGATTTCATATAATAAATGTTCCTGGAGCTACTGGATGGATAGATACAAACTATGAAGGCAAAGCAGATTATGCATTAGGCGCTCTTGAGAGAGTTGATTTAGTTTATATTCATATAGAAGCTCCAGATGAAGCAGGACATCAAGGAGACTATAAACTAAAAATTAAAGCATTAGAGGATATTGACAGAAGAGTTGTTGGAAGAATTCTTGAGAAAGCTCAAAAAAAATTTAAAGATTTTAAAATTTTAATTTTACCTGATCATCCAACTCCGATAAAGGTAAGGACTCATACAGCAGAGCCAGTTCCTTTCATAATTTACAGAAGCAATAATGTAGAAAAAAGAAAAATAAAATTCTCTGAAGAGATTCTTGACTTTTCTGAAGTTGTTATAGAAGATGGTTACAAATTAATGGATTTGTTTATAAAAGGATATGTTTGATTATTTAGATATCATACTTCACATTGATGTTTATCTTGAAAAAGTATTTCATGAAGTTGGTTACTGGATTTATTTAGTTCTTTTTCTTATAGTTTTCTCTGAAACAGGTTTTGTTGTTACACCTTTTCTGCCAGGAGACTCACTTCTTTTTACAGTGGGAGCTCTGTCATCAAGACAGCTTCTTTGTCCTTGGAGCTCTTTCTTTCTTTTAAGTTTGGCTGCTATTCTAGGCAATACAGTAAACTATCACATTGGAAAGTTTGCAGGTCCTAAAGTGTTTACTAAAGAAAAATCACTCTTTTTCAATAAGAAACATCTTATTACTACTCATGAGTTTTATAAAAAACATGGAGCGAAAACTATAATAATTGCAAGATTTTTACCAATTATTAGAACTTTTGCACCTTTTGTTGCAGGAATTGGAAGAATGAGTTATTTAAAATTTCAATTCTACAATACATTAAGTAGTATTCTATGGAATAGCTCTTTAATCATGGCAGGCTATTTTTTTGGTAATATTCCTATTGTGAAAAATAATTTCTCTTTATTCATATTAGGAATTATTATAGTTTCAGTATTACCTGGAGTTATAAAGGCTTTATCAATGAGAAAAAGGGAAGCAAAATGATTCCCTTAAGGGATTGCCTTCCAAGAAGATATACACCCTATATCACATGGTTAATTATAGGATTGAATACATTAGTTTTTATATTTGAGTTAATGTTAAGTGAGAAGAAATTACAATATCTTATTTATATTTTTGGAATAATACCAGCAAGATATATGTTAGTTGATACTTTACCAGTTGATCCTTTTTATTATATTCCATTTCTGACAAGCATGTTTCTTCATGGAGGTTGGTTTCATCTTATAAGTAACATGTGGATTATGTGGATTTTTGCTGATAATGTAGAAGACAAGATGGGATCTTTTAGGTTTTTAATATTTTATATTTTATGTGGTATTGGTGCTGGTTGGATTCATTGTCTTGTCAACCCCACATCTACTATTCCAACAGTTGGAGCCTCAGGTGCTATCTCAGGAGTTTTAGGTGCCTATATGCTGATGTTTCCTCGCGCAAAGGTGATAACTTTAGTGCCGATTCTATTTTTCCCATTCTTTTTTGCATTGCCTGCGATTTTTTATATTCTCCTATGGTTTCTCATCCAGCTCCTTTCAGGTTTTGGCTCGCTTCTGGCACCTCAAAATATTGGAGGCGTTGCTTGGTGGGCACATATAGGAGGTTTTCTCTTTGGAGTAATTCTACATAGAGTTTTCGTGATTAAAAGAAGACTTCGTATCTATACTGATCAATTTGATTACTACTGTGCTTGGAGTAAATGGTAGAGTACTCATAAATTTTTTTACTGTTTCCTTTAATATTGAAGAATCTAAACTTTACAATTTTTCTATAAATCAATACATACATAAAAATCCAAAGAAAAACACATATTTGAAGAATTTGAGTTTTTCCAGAAAAGCACAGCAGGTATAAAACTGATAAAAGTAAGTTCCAACAGATAAACAGATGTGGCTAAATTTCTTCTTGTAATATATTTAGCATCTTTCGGGCCAATAGCCCATTTCACTATTCTTTTATAAACTAACGTATGAAAATGTAAACCGTCTGGCTGTAATGGAGACATCCTTTTTAAAAATTTTCTTCTTTATAAAAAAGTAACATGGGGAACCATGCTGAAATCTGTTCATTTTTTTTAACAAGCAATACAGAGAAAGTTTCTATAAGAACTCCTAATAGATATGCACCTCAGTCACCTAAGAAAATAAAACCTCTGGGATAATTCCATATAAAAAAAGCCAAAAATTGTGGCTATTAAAACAATGCAACTGAAAAGAATAAAAGTATCGTTAACCTTAAATGCTACGTAGGCAAGTCCTACAAGAATTATTATTGACACTCCACTTGCAAGGCCGTTAAATCCATCAATTATGTTTATAGCATTTGAAAGACCTACTATTGCATTGAAAGGATAAAAGAAAATGGGATTAATTTAACAATATTATCTAAAAAGGGTATGTTAACTCTCAAGATAACATTAGCAAAAAGGAAAATCAAAATAGCAGATATACTGCATAGTAGAAGTCTTGTCCTCGCTGAGACTTTCTTTTTTTGTTAAATCCTCAGCAAATCCAGCCAAAAAATGCAGGCAGAGAGCATAAAAGAATAATTAAAAAATCTAAAGTAAAATCTTTTTTCTGTATTAAAAAAACTAATGCGCTGGCAGTTATCCCTCCTAGTATAGCTAATCCTCCAGTCCGAGGAGTAGGATTTTCATGAAATTTTTGAGGTCATCTCTCAGTTGGATCTAATAGGCGGTGTCCAAGAATATGAGCATAACGGATAATAAAAAGAAGGACAAACATCTAGAAGTCTTCCTCTTTTTTCATTAAATGAAACTAAAAAGTCTTGAAATTTTATTTTCGATATTTTATTATTTAATTTTGTTTAAAATTTAACAGATGGAGGAAGTATGAGGAAAAAGTTAGTAAAGTATTATAGAATACTAAAAAACTTTAAACTCAATGCTCCTGAAGAGTTTTCCTTTCCATTGGATGTTTTTGACAGATGGGATACTAACAGAGAGGCTCTTATATGGACTGATGGAGAAGAACTGAAAAAGTTTACCTTCCGAGATTTGACAGTTCTTTCAAGTAAGTTGGCTGGAGGATTAAAAAGTATAGGAATTAGTAAATCTGATAAGGTTTTAGTAATTCTTCCAAATAGGCCAGAGTGGTGGATAACAATTCTTGCTTTGATGAGAATTAATGCTATCTCAATACCTGCAACAACGCTTTTGACTGCAAAGGATATTTTATATAGACTAAAAGCAGCGGATATAAAGGCTGTAATAACTGATAGGGAGAATTCCTTAAAGGTAGAAGAGGCAGTAAATAACTATGATAGAGAGGTTTTACTAATTAATTTAGACAGAATACCTGGTTGGAAAAGTTATGATGATTTATTTAATTTTGATCCCTTCTTAGGCAACAGAGGCAAATCCTTTGATCCAGCATTTATTTTCTTTACTTCAGGAACAACAGGACTTCCAAAGATGGTTCTTCATACACAAATAAGTTATCCCTTTGGGCATTTCATAACTGGTAAATTTTGGCTTGATCTTAAACCAGGAGATATTCATTGGAATCTTTCTGATACTGGTTGGGCAAAAGCAGCATGGTCAAGTTTTTTTGGTCCTTGGAATATGGGAGCTACTGTCTTTACATATCAGAGAAAGGGTAAGTTTTCTCCGGCAACTATTGTGGAGGCGCTAAAAAAATTCAAAATAAATACCTTTTGTGCTCCCCCAACTGTGTATAGAATGGCAGTTAAAGAGATTCCATTGGAGGAGTTAAAGTTTAAAACAGTAAGACACTTTGTTGCAGCTGGTGAGCCACTTAACTCTGAGGTTATTAATATATGGAAAGATGCTACAGGAGAATACATTTATAATGGTTATGGTCAAACAGAGACAGTTAACACTTTAGCAATGTTTAGATTTATACCTATGAAAGCTGGAGCAACGGGTTTGCCAGCTCCGGGTTTTCACATTGATATAGTTGATGATGAGGGTAATCCTCTTCCACCGAATACAGAAGGAAATATTGCAATAAAGATAAATCCTGAAAGACCTATCGGATTATTTCAGGAGTATATTGGTGATACCCTTGAGATGGCTGCTGCATTTAAGGGTGATTGGTATTACACAAGAGATCGGGGATATAAAGATGAGGATGGTTATTTCTGGTTTGTTGGAAGAGAGGATGATGTAATTATTAGTGCCGGATATCGTATTGGTCCATTTGAAGTTGAAAGTGCCCTGATAAAACATCCTGCAGTGAAGGAAGCAGCTGTTGTGGCAAGTCCAGATGAGATAAGAGGAGAGATTGTTAAAGCCTTTATAGTGCTTACAGAGGAATACTCTCCCTCGGAAGAGCTAATTAGAGAAATTCAAGAGTTTGTCAAAAAGGAGACAGCACCCTATAAGTATCCAAGAAAAATAGAGTTTGTTGACGAACTTCCGAAAACAATAAGTGGTAAAATAAAAAGAAAAGAGCTCAAACTTAAAGAGTTTGGTAAGTCACCAAAGTAAAAAATGCCATACATAGCTGTCATAGGTGCAGGAAGCTGGGGAACAACCTTGGCTTCTTTACTTTCAAAAAAGGGGTTTGATGTAATAATTTGGGCAAGAAGAAAAGAAGTTGCAGAATCAATTAACTATAATAAGCAAAATCCAGATTATCTTTCAGAAATAATACTGCCCAATAACTTAGTTGCAACAGATAATATTTTTGAAGCAGTTGAAAAAGCTCGTTATATAGTTAATGCAGTTCCAACTCAGTACATTAGAGGAGTTTTTAGTCAAATCGTTAATCAAGTCGATAATGAGGTAATGATAGTAAGTGTCTCTAAGGGAATTGAGAAAGATTCTTTGAAAACACCCTCTATGATTTTAAAAGAGCTTTTCAAGAGAGATGTTTATGTTCTTTCTGGTCCAAGCTTTGCTATAGAGGTTGCACAAGAAAGACCGACAGCTGTTACAGTTTCAGGTAATGATAAAACTAAAAGATTAATTCTTCAAGAGATATTCAGTACAAACTACTTTAGAGTGTATGAGCATGAAGACTCAGTTGGCGCAGAGATAGGAGGAGCAGTTAAAAATGTCATAGCAATTGCTGCAGGTATATGCGATGCTTTAGAGCTCGGTGCTAATGCTAAAGCAGCTTTGATTACAAGAGGGCTACAGGAAATTATGAGGCTTGGTAAAAAGATGGGTGCAAAGGAGATAACATTTTCAGGTTTAAGTGGAGTTGGAGATCTTTTTCTTACTTGCACATCAAAACTGTCAAGAAACTATATGGTTGGATACAGAATTGGTAAAGGAGAATCTATTGAAGAAATATCAAAGAGTATGAGAGCAGTTGCTGAAGGAGTAGAGACAAGTTTTTCTCTAGTTAAACTTTTACAGACCCTTAATATAGAAATGCCTATTACTGTAGAGGTTTATAATGTTCTTTACAATGGTAAAGATCCAAAAGAAGCCGTAGAAAGTCTAATGAATAGAACTTTAAAGCCAGAATTTTATTAGGAAATATCAAGTTTCATCAATAAGGCATCTTCTTCAGGATAAAGATAGTATTTTTTTCTTATTCCCACTTTTTTAAAACCTAATTTTTCATAAAGTTTAATCGCTGGTTCATTTGAAACTCTTACATCAAGAAAGCAGGATTTTACAAAATCTTTTATTTCATTTAAGACACTTTTCATAAGTTTTGTAGCAATACCTTTTCTTCTGAAATCTTTTTTTACTGCTAGCGAAAGTATTTCAGCCTCATCAACTATCTTTCTTGCTACTACATAGCCTATAACTTCTCCGTTTAGTTCAGCAACTTTTAAAATTGAATTTTGGTTTAAAAGTTCATTTATGAAAGATTTTAATGACCAAGGAATAATAAAACTCTCTTTTGAGATCTCAAGAACTTGATTTAAATCACTCTCACTTAAATCTCTTATTATAGGCTCATCCAAATCTAATTTCTGCCTCTGATTTTCTAAGATACTTTGGTACAAGCTGTCTTGCCTCAACCAACTGATTTTCTCTTAGTTTTTTTAATCCTAAAAAGGCTACTGAAGAGGCTTTAGGAGTGTTCCAAAAGGATGAAGAAATAATAGCATTATTGTTAAGCTTTTCAATTAATTTTGGTTTGTAAAGCTCAGCGGCATCTCCTACAAAAAGCGTTTTTTCCTTAATCAATCCGATTAAATCATTAATATCTAAGACCATATCTTCGGTGATTCTTATAAATTCATCTTCCTTCCATCTAAATAGTGCTGAAAAAACCTCTCCCTTTCTTGCATCAATCATAGGACATATTTGATACTTACAGTAGGGAAGGCTCCAAGCAAGTGCCTCAACTGTAGAAACTGGAATAACTTTTTTACCTGTAACAAAACTTAGTCCTTTTATAGTGCTAACAGCCACTCTTAATCCTGTAAATGAGCCTGGTCCTATACTGACTGCGTAGTAATCTATATTGTCAACTGCGATACTAAGCATATCCAGTAAATGTGATATCTCTGGAAGAAGTTTTTCCGAATGGGTTGCTTTAAATTTAATTGTGACCTCAGCTAAAAGTTTTTCATCCTCTACCAAAGCTATTTGAGCATATTTTGTTGAAGTATCAATCCCAAGTATTAACATTTTCAAGTTTTATTATAAATCTCTTTGCATTGAAAATTGGAAGAATAAACTCTTTTATTTCTATTTTTACATTTTTTGGTATTTCTTTGAGCTCCTCTTCAATTTTTATTGATTTACTTATAATTAGACTACCTTTTTCAATAAGGTGTTTACAGTTTTTTATAAAATCTTTAATACTCCATAAAGCTCTTGAGACAACTATATCAAACTTTTCATTTACTTCTTCAGCCTTTGCTTGAAGGATATCAATATTTTTTAGTTGAAGTTTTCTCTTTACATTTTTTAGAAATGCAACTTTTTTCCAGGAAGGCTCAATTAAGGTTAGGTTAATATTAGCTCTTACAATACCAATAGGAATTCCAGGGAAACCAGCACCTGAACCAACATCTGCAACTTTTACAAACTCTTCTGGAATAAAACAGAGATAAAGTAAAGAGTCTATAAAATGTTTAACTACTATTTCTTGCTCATCAGTGATTGAAGTTAAACTATAAGTTTTATTCCATTTTTTAAGCTCCTGTAAGTAAGAGATAAATTTATCTAATACAATTTCAATATCTTCTTTGATTTTAAACTGAAAAAGGTATTCAGAAAGGTAGATTTTAATAAATTCTCTGAGCTTTTGCACTTTAATTTTGTCTTTGTCTTACTCCTTTTTGAACAGCAACCATAAGAATAGATATAGCAGCAGGTGTAACACCCGGGATTCTCATTGCTTGACCTATAGTTCTTGGACAAACCTCAGTAAGCTTTTGTATAACTTCTTTAGAAAGTCCTGGCAGTTTAAAATCAAAGTTTTCAGGAATTATCTTTTCCTCAAACTGTTTCATTTTTTGAACAAGCTCTAACTGTTTCTGAATATATCCTTCATACTTTATATGGATTTCAACAAGTTCTTCTATCTCTTTTGGAAGAGTATCATCAGGAGGTGCAAATTTTTTTATGAAGTCATAGTTAACTTCAGGTCTTCTAAGAAGTTTATCAGCAGCAGTTGCTTCCTCAATTGGTGTTGTCTGAAGCTCAACTAATACTTTGTTAATCTCTTCTGTTGGTTTTAATACTTTTTCCTTGAGTCTTTTTATCTCTTTGTTAAGAATCTCTCTTTTTTTGAGAAACTTCTCATAAGTTTCCTCATCTACAAGTCCTACTCTGTATCCATGCTCTCTTAATCTTAAGTCAGCGTTGTCATGTCTTAAAAGAAGACGGAACTCTGCTCGAGAGGTAAACATTCTGTAAGGCTCTGTTGTTCCTTTTGTAACAAGATCATCTATTAAAACTCCAATATATGCCTCATCTCTTCCAAGAATTAAGGGTGGATTACCCTTAATTTTAAGAGCTGCATTTATTCCAGCCATTAATCCTTGTGCTGCTGCCTCTTCATAACCACTTGTACCATTAATCTGTCCAGCAAGATAAAGCCCATCAATTCCCTTTACTTCTAACGTATGTTTTATCTGTGTTGGATATACAAAATCATACTCAATTGCATATCCAGGTCTCATTATTTCTGCATTCTCAAGACCTGGAATTGTTCTGACATAGGCAATTTGAACATCATAGGGAAGAGATGTAGATATTCCATTTGCATAGTATTCTTTTCTACTAAGACCTTCAGGTTCAAGAAAAATTTGATGTCTTGGTTTTTCTCTGAATTTTACAACCTTGTCTTCAATTGAGGGACAATATCTCGGACCAATTCCTTTTATTTTTCCGCTGTAAAGAGGAGAGCGATCAAGATTTTTAAGAATTATCTCGTGTGTTTTTTCATTGGTATAGGTTATATAGCAGGGAACCTGAGGATTTGTTATTTTTTCAGTTGAGTAGGAAAATGGAATTGGAGGATCATCTCCCCATTGCTCTTCAGTTTTAGAAAAATCTATTGTTTTTGCATCTATTCTTGGAGGTGTACCTGTTTTAAGTCTTCCGAGCTTTAATCCAAGTTTTTTTAAACTATCTGAGAGTCTTTTTGAAGGAAACTCTCCAGCACGTCCGGCTTCAAAAGTTTCAAGTCCAATATGAATAAGTCCATTGAGAAATGTTCCGGGAGTTATTATTACCGCCTTTGCTTCATATAAAACTCCTAATGAAGTTATAACTCCTTTTACTTTGCCATTTTCAACAATAATTTCCTGAACTTCAGCCTGTTTAATTATGAGATTTTCTTGAGACTCAAGAATTTTTCTCATATTAAAGGGATAAAGAACTCTATCAGCTTGAGCACGCAGAGACCAAACAGCAGGACCTTTTGAACGATTAAGCATTCTGAATTGTATTCCTGCCATATCAGTGACTTTTGCCATAACTCCACCAAGCGCATCAATCTCTCTTACAAGATGTCCTTTTGCCAATCCGCCAATAGCAGGATTACAACTTAGTTGAGCAATTGTGTCAAGATAAAGGGTAAATAAAGCTACAGTAAGTCCCATCTTTGCTGCAGCCATAGCTGCTTCACATCCTGCGTGTCCAGCTCCGACTACAACTATATCAAAATCTCTTTCTTTGTACATTTTTTACCTTTTAATTTTATCCTCTTTTTATTATAATAAAAACAATGAGTTTACCTGTATTCAAACATACAATATCTAAATTAAGAGAAATCCTTATAGAAGATAGCAATAAAGTTTCAGATTATATAAGGTATGATCCAATTATTGCTTATATTCTTTTAAGAGAGGTAAATAAGCCAGCAAGCAAGATAGAGATAACAGATTTCTCTCAAATAGTTACCTATCTTGGTACGAAAAAATTAGAAGAGATAATAATTGAGAGAGATTTATTTCTTGAAGAAGAGGACTTACAAATTTGGATATACGGAGTTTTAAGTGCTGAAATCTGTTTTTCTTTTGCATTAAGGTTCGCCTATATTCATAAGGATGAGGCTTTTTTTGCAGGTTTACTTCCCTGTCTTGGATTAATATTCATGATGAATGAGTTTCCAAAATACCGGCGTATAATTCATTTTCTTGTCAAACTACCTATAGAAGATAGAGTTTTCCTTGAAGAAGCTGTTTTTGGTACAAATAATATAGAGGCATTAAAAAGAAATATTATTTTTTTACCCTTTAAAGAAGTTGTTAACACCTTAAGTAAAATCTTTACGAAAGATGGTCGTAAAGATATTAGTCATTGTATAGCTCCTTTTGGTTCAACGATTCAAAGAAGTTGTAATCTTGCTCTTTTGTCAGATCTGTCTGCTTACGGAGCTCAAGCTTTAATGTTTCCCTCTGTGATTGACAACAAAGAGCTTTTTTTAGAGCTTTCAAAACGATACTTCAGAGTTAAAGAATCTGACTCCTTAGAGATTCTTCAAACTTCAATGGACAGATTTCTTAAAGTTGCAGAGCAGTTTAACGTTACTGAAGAGATACGATTTTCAGCAGATAGATTTTATGAGCTTAGAAGATTTAAGTTTGAAACTAAAAATTCTACGTTTGCTAAGATGTTACAAAATCTATTCAAGGAGAATGCATCTAATAGAAATATTTATATTTATGGAGAAACAGCTACAGGTAAAAGATTATTAGCTGCAGCACTTCATCTTTCAGAAGACAATCCAAGAAGAGATAAACCTCTCATAATGATTTTTTCTGATGTTGATGTAGAGACTCTTGAAGAGGAGTTTTTTGGAATAAAGGAAGGATATTTGGGTAGAAAAGGTAAGAAAGGAATTTTAGAGATCGCCCAAGGTGCAACTTTAGTAATAAAAGAGTTTGATAGAATGCCAATAGAGTTTCAAGAAAAATTAAAAAAAGCCCTTAAGACAGGAATATATTATAGAATGGGAGAAATAGAGGCAACAGAGATAAAAGACATAAAATTTATCTTAATTGGAAAAGAGGATATAAGAGTTAAAGCAGCAGCTGGAGAGTTTTCAGCTGAATTGATTAATTTATTAAATCCTGTTTTCTTTAAAATTCCTCCTTTAAGAGAAAGAAGAGAGGATGTTTTCTATATTGCAGAACAGATAATAAAGAAGTATCATCTTCCAATTGAAGAAAGCATTAGTAGTCAAGAAGTTTTAGAAAAATTAAGAAAAGACTCTTTTCCAAATAATCTTAAAGACCTAAAAAGACTTCTATTTTTGTTTTATATTCAAAGACTTCTTTTTTAATCTTAGATATTCAAATCCACCTATCAGGGATGCAAAAACTACAGAAGCAAACCAAAGAACAGAGGTAGCCAAAGCTTTTTCTGGTGGTATAAATTTTTCAAAAAACAAAAGAAAACACCACTCTCTTACTCCCACTCCTGAGATCGATATAGGCAATGTGGTAATTAAAATTATCACTGGCAAAAAGATAGCAATTTTAAAAAAAGACAGTTCAAGATTTATAGATTTTGTCACCACATATACAGAAAAGATAACACAAAACTGAATAAACAGAGAGAGTATTAGGGTCATAAAAATCTGATTTTTTTTAAGACAACCCAGTAACGATTTAAACTCCTTTAGGAATCTAAAGTTGACTAATATATATAGAAATAAAGAAAAGAGTATAAAGCCAAGAAAACTTATAGGCACACTCCATAAAATCCAACTTTTGGGTAGTTTTGGATAGAAAATCAAAAAAAATATAAAGCCAACAAAAAGTAAGACGGAAAATCCTATATATCTATCCATAAATATAGAAAAAATAGCTTCTCTTAAGTTAACTTTATCTTTGATCATTAAAATTTTTACTATGTCACCACTTACTATTCCTGGCAAAGTAATATTGAAAAAGGAGCCAATCAAATAAAGAGAGAAAAGTTCAGAGATTTTTATTTTTGAAGAAGAAATAAATATTTTCCATCTTAAAGTTGATATATAGGAAGAAAGCAGATAGAGAAAAGAGGCAAAAACAATATAAATCAGATTTGATTTTTTCAAAGCTTGATAAAATTCTGAAAAATTTAGTTTTTGAAAAAGAAAAAATATCAAAACAGTTGTAATTAGAAGACGAATAAGGAATTTTAAATAGTTTCTCAATCTCCAGGACCTAAAATTTTCTTAATAATATAGATGGGTTTTTTTTGTGTTTCATGATAAACCCTTACAATCATCTCACCAAGAAGCCCCATACCAATAAAGTTTAATCCTATCAAGACAGAGAAAAAACCTCCAAGAAGTAGAGGTCTGCCACCAATAGATACTCCTTTAATAATTTTCAGTACAAAAAGATATCCTACTGTAACAGTACCTAATACCATAAATAAAACACCAATTGGACCAAAAAATTGAATTGGCTTTGTTGAAAAACTGTGAAGAAACTTTACTGTGACAAGATCAAGAAGTACTTTTATTGTTCTTCCTATTCCATATTTTGATTTTCCTTTATATCTGGGATGATGTGTTACTTCCACTTCTTTTATTTTTACTCCATACCAACTTGCAAGTGCGGGAATAAAGCGATGCATCTCTCCATAAAGTCTTAAGTTTTTTATAACATCTCTTCTGTAAGCTTTAAGAGAACATCCATAATCGTGAATTCTTACTCCTGTAACTTTTCCAATTAGCCAATTCGCAATCATTGATGGAAGTCTTCTTGAAAAAAAGGGATCTTTTCTCTTTTTTCTCCATCCACTTACTAAATCAGCATCCTTTATTGCATCAAGAAGTTTTGGTATGTCTGCAGGATCATTCTGAAGATCTCCATCCATCGTGACAACTATGTCACCTCTTGCAAAATCAAATCCTGCAGCAAAAGCTGCTGTTTGTCCAAAGTTTCTTCTAAAGCTTAAGACAACTACGTGGGGATCGTTTTTCTGAATTTCTTCAAGAATTTTTAAAGTGTTATCGATACTTCCATCATCCACATATATAATCTCATAAGAAAGAGAAAGCTTACTTAGAGTCTCTGTAAGTTTTTTATGAAGCTCCTCAATATTTTCTTCTTCATTGTAAAGAGGAATAATAATTGACAGATCCATTTTTTAGTATTTTTCAGGTTTTCTTAAAATCATACCTTTAAAATTATAGCATTTAAAAATAGTATACTCTCTAATTTTAACACCCTTTTGTTTTGCTGTAAAAGTCTCAGAAGTACATCTTTCAAAAGCCGAGGAGACCTCAGCTGCAGGTTCGTTTTTTATTCCATAGACAACATAAATTCCGTGAGTTTTTGTTTCGGTTTTAAGTTCACTATTTATTGATTGCCATAAATCATATTGATTCATTCGTCTTCCGAGATTAATACAGTAAACTGTAGGATATCCCTTTACATAAAAAGCAAGCTCACTAGATACTTGATATCTATCAGAAAAGATTATCACATTTCCAGATTTTTCCATCTCTTTTTTAATTTCTGATACTTTAATTCCAAGCTGTCTCCAGCCTTTAAGTCTTAAAGAGGGATCAATATTTGCCGGTAGATTGAAGAAGGGTATTACATAAGTTAAAAATGTAAAAATAGAGGCTAAGATCACTGAAGAAATAATGAGTTTTTTGAGTATATTCCTTTCAAAGGCATAAGATATTACTAATAAAAAAGGAATATATGCGGGCATCGCCCAATTTGCTTGAACTTTACCTTGTAAGCTTTTGAGTAAAAAAAAGATAAATACAGGCATAGAAAAAGAAATAAGAAACCACCAGTGTTTGTTTTGGAAAATATTTCTTTTAAAAAGAAGATAAAAACCCGCAATAAAGATTAAAGGTGTAACAACTAATAGTTGGCTTCCTACGAATTCAGCAAAAGATCTTAGAGAAATTTTAACCCCTTCATATAAATTTGCTTGTCCTGCTGTATGTTTAAGTGTAACCCAGTCGTGTTGAAAGTTCCAAATTATAACTGGAGAAAATACAAATATGGATAAAACTACGCATAAATAAAGCATTGGGTTTTTAAAATTGTCTATGTAGCTATGAGTTTTTTTCAGTAGATAAATAAATATGCACAAGTAGAAAAAAGCCATAGTATACTTAGTAAGAAGTCCAAATCCGATGAATACTCCAAGAAGTAACCAATATCTTATTTTACCCTCTTGGGCAAGTATAAAAAGATACGTTGAGATAATCCAAAACAGAATGAAAGGACTGTCAATTGTAAAGATAACTCCAAAAGCTGAAAATAGAGGTATTAATTGAAAAAGTAATCCACTTATATATCCGACTCTTTCATTAAAAAGTTTATTTCCAATTTTATAGAGAAAAACACTGCATAGAAAAGAGCATACCACTGCAAGGACTCTTACTCCAAAAGGATTGTTTCCAAAAACGCCAGTTGAAATAGCAATTAAATAGGCAATCATTGGACCTTTTGAGTAATAACTTAAGTCAAGTCTTCGACTCCACTCCCAATAATGGGCTTCATCAGGTGAAAGATCTATTGGTGAATAGAGAATAAAGTAAATTCTAAAAATAGTTATTATAAAAAGAAAAAAATAAAAAGCCCTTTTTAAGGAGTTTATTTTTAGGAGGGTGTAAAAGATAAGATATCCTAAAATTACTCCAAATATTGCACCAGCTAAGATATCTGTAGCCCAGTGAACACCAAGATATACTCTGGAAATTGAGATCAAAGAGGCGATTAACAATATATATATTGACAGAATATTTTTAATTTTTTTTGATACTGAAAGCTTTCTTAGAAAAAAAATTAAAACTGTTGAGGAAGTAAAGGCGTTAGAAGCATGAGTTGAGGGAAAGCTATATGAGTGAGCACATCCTACAATACCTCTGAAGTACTCAGTTTGGCAGGGGCGAACTCTTTGAATAATATTTTTTAGTTCATGGGAGAGCCAATCAGAAAAAAAGACTCCTAATAAAATTGCAAATATCAAATAAAAAAATAATTTATAGTTTTTATCTCTTAGAAATTTAAACATAATCCACAACAACAGAGGAGTCAAAAAAATCCAACCCTTTTTGGTAAAGAAAATCATAATAACATCTAAGAAATTATTGGCGAGAGTCTTATGAAAAAAAAGTAAAATCTCTCGTTCCATATTTAATTTGAAATTATAACATGTTATAATTTTTCTATGCCTGTTTTTGTGAGAGATTCTGAAAAATGTGTTGGTTGTCTCATCTGTATGTTTGCTTGTGGAAGAGCACATTTAGCAGTAGGTCTTGAAAGCTCCTGTATAAAAGTAAGATCTCAAGGTGGAATCTCTCGTGGATTTTCTGTATTTGTCTGTAGAGGCTGTGAAGATCCTCCTTGTGCTCGTAGCTGTCCTGAAGATGCTTTAATAGTAAGAAAAAGTGGTGGAGTTTTACTGAAGGAGGACAGATGCACAGGTTGTAGCTACTGCGTAAAGGCATGTATTCTTGATGCTATTGGATGGAGTACCATTAAAAATAAGCCTGTCATATGTATTCAATGTGGAGAATGTGCAAAGAGTTGTCACTATAGAGTCTTAGAGTATAGAAGAATATGATTCAAGAGGACACATTAAAAAAAGTTTTATACATCGATCTTTCAAAAAAGAAATTTTGGGTTGAAGAAAGAACTGATCTATTTTCTCAATTTATAGGCGGTACAGGAGTTGCTATTAAGCTTTTACACGAAAACTGTGGATATGATATAGATCCTTTTTCTCCTGAAAATCCTATCATTTTTGCTATAGGTCCTTTAAATGGACTTTTCCCGATTGCTTCAAAAACAGTTGCAGTATTTAAATCTCCTCATACAGGTAATCTTGGAGAGTCTCACGCAGGTGGAAGAAGTGCTATAGCAATAAGAATGGCAGGATACGGCGCAATAGTTATAAAAGGAAGAAGTGATAGACCTTGCTATATTGCAATTCATTCAGATAAAGTTTACTTCAAAGATGCAACAACTCTATGGGGGCTTGAAGAAGGAGTTTCTGCCGGAAGGCTCATAAGAAATCAAGAACCGGGAGCAGGACTTAGAACAATCATGAGAATAGGTCCTGCAGGAGAGAAAATGGTAAGTTTTGCCTGTGTTACTCTCGAAACTTATAGACACTTTGGCAGACTCGGTCTTGGTGCAGTATTTGGGAGCAAAAATTTAAAAGCTGTAGTTGTTTCAGGCAAAAGGGATTTAAAAGTTACTAATTTTAAAGAATACAAAGAAGTTTATGGAGAACTACTTGCTCAACTCGCTCAATCTGATAAGATGAGAAAGTATCATGAGCTTGGTACTTCCTCAAATATAATGCCTCTTAGTTTTTCAAGGGGTATTCCTATAAAAAATCTACTGACAAACGAGCTTCAAGAGATTAGCAATATATCAGGAGAGAGTTTTGCAGAGAAACATCTTGGCAGAAGAGTTGCTTGTTCTCACTGTCCTGTAGCTTGTATTCATTTAGCAACATTAAGAAAACCCTATGAGGATGAACCCTATTTTTATAGAACAGTTTATTTATCTTATGATTATGAGTTAATTTATGCTCTTGGCAGCATGCTTGGAGTAACTTCCTCAGAGGGAGTTTTAAAACTAATTGAAGTTGTTGAAGATATGGGTCTTGATGCTATATCAACAGGTGTAGTACTTTCCTGGATCACTGAAGCTTTTGAAAAGGGAGTTATAAGTGAAAAAATGACAGAAGGTCTCATTCCTCAATGGGGTAATGTAGACACCTATATTGAGATAATAAAGAAAATTGTTTATGGTACAAGTGAGTTTTTCAACGATACAAGAAGAGGTATTGATTATGTATCCTCTAAATATGGAGGGAAAGAGTTTGCTTTAACCTATGGAGGAAATGAGATGCCTGGTTATCATACTGGATATGCTGCTCATATTGGTTATCTATTTGGTGCAAGACATAGCCATCTCGATTCCGCAGGATATGCTATTGATAAAGAAGCTATGGTGAGACCATTAAATGAGGAGCAGATAGCTAATAAAATAATATCAGAGGAATGTTGGAGACAGATTCTTTCAACTCTTGTAATATGTTTCTTTGGAAGAGAGATTTATACAGTAGATGTGATTTTAAGATGTCTTAAGCTTACTGGATATAATATAAGCAAAGAGGAGTTATTGAAGATTGGGCAGAAGATTTACATAGATAAGTATCGTTTTAAAATTAAATCTGGTTTTGATCTTAGCAGTTTAAGTTTACCAAAAAGAGTTTTTGAGCTACCCTCCTCAATTGGTTTACTAAAAAAGGATTTTGCAGACAGAATAATTGAGATTCTAAGAGAAAAGATTAAAAGTTTGTTATAATTTTTTATGAACCTATTCTTTCTAATTTTATTAATATTAATATTTTCCTTTAAGTTTGCCTATGCAAAAGATATAGTTGTTCTTACTGTAAACGGAGTAATAAATCCACCTCATGCAGAGTATGTGACAAAGGGAATAAAAAAGGCTCACGAAATTAATGCAGAAGCGGTTATAATTCAACTTGACACACCTGGTGGTCTTGATACATCAATGAGAAGTATTGTTAAAGAGATAATGAACTCTCAACTACCTGTAGTTGTTTATGTTTCACCAAAGGGTGCTCGTGCTGCAAGTGCAGGAGCTTTTATAACCTTAGCAGCTCATATAGCTGCTATGTCACCTGGTACCAACATAGGTGCTGCCCATCCGGTAGCAATAGGTGAAAAGATGGATAAAAAAATGGCTGAAAAGATAACTAATGATGCAGTTGCTTATATTAAATCAATTGCAAAAGAAAGAGGAAGAAACATAAGCTGGGCTGAGCAGGCAGTAAGAAAAAGTATATCCTCAACTGAGTCCGAAGCTTTAAAGCTTGGAGTTATAGATTTGATAGCTGAAGATTTAGACTCTTTAATAAAACAAATAAATGGTAAGAAAGTAAAAACAGTTAAAGGTGAGATCACTTTAAATACGAAAGCAGCGAAGATAAATAGAGTTGATATGAATTTTAGAGAGAAATTTCTTAATTTCATAAGTGACCCAAATATTGCCTATATTCTCTTAATGATTGGAATATACGGAATTATATTTGAGTTGAGTAATCCTGGTGCAATTTTCCCTGGAGTAATTGGTGCAATCTCCTTGATTCTTGCGTTTTATAGCCTTCAGACTCTTCCTATAAACTATGCAGCAGCTGGATTAATTCTTCTGGGAGTAATTCTTTTTATTTTAGAGCTTAAATTTCCCTCTCATGGATTGCTTACTTTAGGAGGGATAATCTGCTTTGCTCTTGGATCCTTAATGCTTTTTGATACTGCAAATCCTCTTTTCAAACTTTCTCTTTCTGTTATTATCCCTGTTACAATAGTAACAGCTTTGTTTTTTGGCGTATTGCTTAGGCTTGCCTATAAGGCACATAAAAGGAAGCCTGTTACAGGAGTTGAAGAACTTATTGGACTTAAGGGAGTTGCTAAAACTGATATTAACAGCCAAAATGGAATGGTTATGGTTCATGGAGAGCTTTGGCAGGCTATTTCTGATGAAGAGATTAAAAAAGACGAAGAAGTAGTTGTTGAGGAAGTTATAGGGCTTACTCTTAAAGTGAGGAAGCTTAGTTGAAAGCTCTCGTTACAGGAGGGACAGGTTTTATAGGTAGTCATCTGGTAGAAGCACTTATAAAATACGGATATGATGTTTCCTGCATTGTAAGAAATCCCTCAAGACTTAGATTTCTCCAAGGATTAAATGTAAACTTAATTAAGGCGGATCTTTCAGATAAGAATTCACTTAGAAAAGTTGATTGGGATTTTGATTATATTTTTAATATTTCAGGAGTAACAAAAGCAACTCATCCTGAGGAGTTTTTTCAGTCAAACTATATCGGAACGAAAAACTTAGTAGAGACAGTTGCTGAGGTAAATCCCTCAGTTAAAAGATTTATTCATGTAAGTAGCCTTGCAGCAGTTGGTCCTTGTATTAATGGCAGCCCAGTGACAGAGCAAACAGAGCCTCATCCAGTATCTGAATATGGTAAAAGTAAACTTTTGGGAGAAAAAGCAGTTGAGTTTTTCAAAAATAAAATTCCTGTAACAATAATAAGACCTCCGGCAGTTTATGGTCCAAGAGATAGCGATTTTTTAACTTTTTTTAAGTTTATAAATAAGGGTTTTATTTTCTACTTCAAAGAAGGAGTTTACTCTCTTGTCTATATAGACGATCTCATTGAGGGAATAATTTTAGCTACTCACAGTGACAAGGCAGTTAGTGAATGCTTCTTTATTGCAGATAATCAACCTTATACAACAGAAGAGATTATTAGAGTAATTTCTGATGCTTTAAAGAAAAATCCTTTAAAAATTAAAGTTTCTGAAAATATAGCTAAAATTTTTATAAGAGTTTTTCAAAAGTTTAACAAAAGGAGTATAATAAATACCGATAAACTGAAGGAGCTTATCCAGCCCTGCTGGGTATGCTCCACAGAGAAAGCCGAGCGTATGCTTGGCTATAAATCGAAAATTAAGTTAAAGGAAGGGATATTATGGACAGCAAAATGGTACAAAACGAATCAATGGATATAAGAAAAGTTGATCCTTTTGAAAAATGTTTTAAATTCAAAGAACAACTACGCCGAGTTAAATCCTTAGGAATTTATCCCTATTTCAGAATGATTGAGTCTGCTCAAGGTCCAGAAGTAATAATGAATGGAAGAAAGATGATAATGATCGGCTCAAATAATTATCTGGGGCTGACGAATCATCCAAAGGTTAAAGAAGCTGCTATTAATGCAATAAAAAAATATGGAACTGGATGTGCGGGCTCAAGATTTTTAAATGGAACATTAGATATTCATGTTGAGCTTGAGGAAAAGCTTGCAAGGTTTATGAGAAAAGAGGCAGCTTTGGTCTTTACAACAGGATTTCAAGTAAATCTTGGAGTAATATCCTCTCTTATTGGTAAAGACGATGTAGTAATAATTGATAAGATGGATCATGCAAGTATTATAGATGGGTGTAGACTTTCTTTTGGTGAAATAAAAAGATACAAGCATAATGATATGGAAGATCTTGAGAGAGTCTTAAGAGACTCTGAAGATAAACCTAAACTTGTTGTAGTTGATGGAGTATTCAGTATGGAAGGAGACATAGTTAAGCTTCCTCAGGTTTATGAGCTCTGTAAAAAATACAATGCTCGTCTTATGGTTGATGATGCTCACGGTATCGGAGTACTCGGTGCTACAGGACGTGGAACAGCAGAGCACTTTAGTCTCGAAAAAGAAGTCGATTTAATAATGGGAACATATAGTAAATCTCTTGCATCTATCGGTGGATTTATTGTTGGAGACAAAGATGTTATAGAGTATATTAAACATTTTGCTCGTGCCTTTATTTTTAGCGCAAGTCCTCCACCTGCTTCAGTTGCTGCAGTCTCAGCAGCTATTGATATAATTGAAAGTGAACCTGAAAGAAGGGAGCAGCTTTGGAAAAATACAAATAAGATGTTAAAAGGTTTCCGTGAGCTTGGATTTAATATTGGGGTGGCAGAAACACCAATTATTCCTGTGATTGTTGGTGATGATGAGCTTGCTTTCAAATTTGTTATGATGCTTCAGGAAGAAGGAATTTTTGCTAATGTAGCAGTGTCTCCTGCCGTCCCACCAGGCAAGGCACTTATAAGGACAAGTTATATGGCTACCCATACAGATGAGCATCTTGACAGAGTCCTTGAAGCATTCTATAAGGTTGGTAAGACTTTAGGTGTAATCTGAGATTTTGAGTGTTAAAGTTTTAGAAGTCAAAGATAAAAGGAAATTAAAAGAGTTTGTTACTTTTCCTCTGTTTCTCTATAAAAATGACCCATTTTATGCATCTCCACTAATAAAAGATATGATGGAACATTTAAGTGAAAAGAATCCCTTTTTTAGAAGAGCAAAAGCAAAATTTTTTATTGCCTACAAAGAGGGAAAACCAGTTGGAAGAATTGCAAGCATAGTTAATTATGCTCATCTTGATTATCATAAAGACAATGTAGGTTTTTTTGGACTTTTTGAATGTATAAATGAGAAAGATGTAGCATTTTCCCTTTTTGATGCAGCCAGTGAGTTTCTTGCTAAGCATAATCTTAAGACTATGCGCGGTCCTATGAATTTATCAACAAATGAAGAATGTGGCTTTCTATACGAAGGTTTTGATACTCCCTCTATGATTATGATTCCCTATAATCCACCTTACTACAATGAGCTTGCAAATGCTTATGGAATGGAGAAGGTTAAGGATTTATATTGTTTTTTAACAGATATACCAGTGGAGCTTCCCACAAAGATAGACAGAATTGCTCATTTTGCTGAAAAACAAGGAATAAAGGCAAGAACAGTAAGTCTAGAAAATCTCAAAGAGGAGCTTTATGCTTTCATGGAAATCTATAATGATGCGTGGAGTGAGAATTGGGGATTTATTCCTATAACAAAAGAAGAAGTTGACTATATGGCAGAAAAACTTAAATTTATAGCCTTGTCAGAGTTAGTCATAGTTGCAGAAAAAGATTCTTTACCTGTAGGCTTTTTTGGTGCTATACCTGATTTTAATGAAGTATTAAGAAAAATAAGGGGAAGACTTACACCTCTGTCAATTTTAAAAATCCTATATTATAGAAGAAAAATTTCTTCAATTAGACTACTTCTTTTTGGTGTTAAAAGGAGTTTTAGACATAAGGGAGTTGAATCAATAATGCTAAAGGAGGCTTTTAGAGGAGCTAAAAAATATGGATTTAAAAGATGTGAGTTTTCATGGATACTTGAAGACAACTACGATACAATAAATCTTACTCGCATCGTGAATGCAAAAAAATATAAAACCTTAAGAGTTTATGAAAGATTAATCAATTAGACTTACTTAATCCATTCTATCTCAATTTCAACCTTACACTTTGTTTTTTCAGATTTTTGTTCTTCTTCATAATCAAGCTCAACTTCAAAGCTTTCAGGAAGGTTAATCCTTAAATCATCAATTTGAATATAGTTGTTACGGATCTCGGCTAATTTTTTCTCAAGAAGTTCAACTAATGAAGCCTTATCTGATGTTCTTTTTATCTGTCTTTTCATTGCTATACCTCTTACCTTAGTTTTTTTTCACCATAACATCCGTAGACATAGTTTGTCAACTTAAATTAAAATTTGTATTGTTAGAAATTAGAGAAGTAACTATGCAGTGGTATCAGATTGGTTTAAAAGAGATTTATCAGAAGTTGCAAACTTCAGAAAGAGGACTTACCTCCGAGGAGGTAAAAAAGAGACTTACTAAATATGGACTGAATAAACTTTTAGAAGAAGAAAAAATAAATAAAATTAAAATCTTTATCCATCAGTTTGCAAGTCCTCTTATTTATATCCTTTTGATAGCCGGAGTAGTAACAGTTTTTCTTAAAGAATATATTGACGCAGGTGTTATATTTGCTGTTCTCCTACTCAATGCAACAATTGGTTTTATACAGGAGTATAAGGCTGAACGAAGTATAAGAGCTTTAAAAAGAATGCTTATTCAAAAAGCTAAAGTTTTAAGAGACGGTGCTGAAAAGGAGATAAACAGCGAAGAGCTTGTTCCAGGAGATATAGTATTTCTCTATTCAGGTATCCGTGTTCCTGCAGATATAAGACTTATTCATACAGTAGAACTCAAAATCGATGAATCTATACTTACAGGAGAATCACTTCCTGTTGAAAAACATCATCATACTATAAAGGAAGAAAATCTCACTTATGGAGATCAGAAAAATATGGCATTTATGGGAACTATTGTGGTGAGCGGGAGAGCAAGAGGTGTTGTTGTTGGCACAGGGATGAATACAGTTTTTGGTAAGATTGCGAAACATATAAAGGAGGTTGAAACAGTAAAAGCACCTCTTCAAGACAAGATAACTAAGTTTGCTAATGTTATAGGAGTTTTTGTTCTTTCAGCATCTGTATTACTTTTTTTAGCAGGATTGATTGTTGGTGAGTCAATAAAAAATATGTTTATGACTGCAGTTGCTGCTGCAGTTGCTGCAATTCCTGAAGGATTACCGGTAGTGGTAACAATAGCACTCGCAGTTGGTGTATCAAGAATGGCAAAACATAATGTAATTATAAGAAGACTACCAGCAGTTGAAACTCTTGGAAGTACTACTGTTATTGGTTCAGATAAGACAGGAACATTGACAAAGAATGAGATGACAGTCAAGATTCTTTATGATGGAAAAGACGTTTATGAGGTTGAAGGAAGCGGATACGAACCTACAGGAAACATACTTCATGAAGGCTTACCTATAAATGTAAAGGAAAGAAAACATCTTATAAATGTCTTAAGAATAGGTCTACTCTGTAATGAATCTTCAGTTTATATAGACAATAGAGAATACAAAATTGAGGGAGATCCAACAGAGGCTGCCTTAATTATTTCAGCAATGAAGGCAGGACTGTCTTTAGATGAGGAAAGAGAGAAATATAGACAACTCGCTTTAATTCCTTTTGAGTCTGAAAGAGGATATATGGCAACATTACATGTTTACAGAGGAAAAAGATACATATTTGTAAAGGGAGCACCAGAAAAAGTTTTAAATATGTGTATAAAAGACTCTTTTGGTGATGAAATAGACAGAGAAAAAATTCTGCATATTGCAGCTGAGTTTGCAAAAAGAGGGCTCAGAATTCTTGCTTTTGCCTATAGAGAGGTTACAGAGGAAGTTGAAGAGATAAGATGTAAAGAAATAGAAAAATGTGATGAAGTCTCAGGTTTAGTTTTTGCAGGACTTCAAGGAATGATTGATCCTCCGCGGCCAGAGGCAATAGAGGCTATAAAAGGATGTAAAAAAGCAGGAATCAGAGTAATAATGATAACAGGAGATCATGCAGTAACTGCAAAAGCAATTGGAGAGATGCTTGGAATTTCAGAGGCTAAGTCAAAAGTTCTTACCGGAAAGGAGCTTGAAAAAATGAATGATGAAGAGCTTTTTCATAAAGTAAAGGAAGTATCCATATATGCAAGAGTATCTCCTGAGCATAAACTAAGAATCGTTGAACAACTTAAACGTCATGGAGAAATTGTGGCAGTTACTGGTGATGGAGTAAATGACGCACCTGCATTGAAGGCAGCTCACATAGGTGTTGCAATGGGTAAAAGCGGAACAGATGTAGCAAAAGAGGCTTCTGATATGGTGCTTACTGATGATAACTTTGTAAGCATTTTCCATGCTGTAAGAGAGGGAAGAATAGTTTTTGATAATATACGCAAAGTAACATTCTTTCTTATTCCTACAGGAGTTGCATCAATACTTTCAATTGTTTTAGCTATGATATTTGGTGTCCCAATTCCTTATGTTCCTGCACAGATTCTTTGGATAAACCTTGTAACAAATGGTCTTCAAGATGTTGCACTGGCTTTTGAACCTGGTGAGAAGGGAGTACTTATGAGGCCTCCAAGAGACCCAAAAGAAGGAATAATGTCAAGACTTTTGATTGAAAGAACAATAATTGTTGGAGTTTTAATATCAGTAGGAGTAGTTTTTAGTTTTATCAACGCTTTGGAAAATGGCGCATCTGTTGAAAAGGCAAGAACGATAGCAGTAACCACAATGGTTTTTTTTCAATTCTTTCAGGCATGGAATAGTCGGTCTGAGTATGAGTCCATATTTAAGATTAATATTTTAAGTAATCCTTTTCTTTTTTTCAGTCTTATAGCCTCAACTCTTGCACAACTTGCTTTTATCTATGTTCCAGCTTTTCAATGGGTGTTTAGAACAGAGCCGATTTCAGTAGAGGATTGGTATAATATTTTTATTGCTCTTTCAGTTATTATAGTTGTGGAATTTGATAAATGGCTAAGAAGGAGAAAGAAAAAATGAATGAATTAAGGCAGAGGGCGTGGCAGATTGCAAAAGTTTTTGGAATTCCCATAAGAATACATTATACATGGCTTATAGTTTTTGGTTTAATAACTTGGTCTCTTGCAAAATTTTATTTTCCTAAGGTTGTAACAAATTTGCCACCTACGGCTTACTGGATCAAGGGATTAATAGGATCTTTTTTTCTTTTTCTGTCTGTGGCTATACATGAACTTGCTCACTCATTAGTAGCAAGGAGATACAAACTTAAGATTGAAAGTATCACACTTTTTATTTTTGGAGGTGTTGCTCAAATTAGAGGAGAGCCTTCTCATCCAAAGGCTGAGTTTATAATCGCTATAGCTGGTCCAGCTTCAAGCTTCGCGTTGGCAGGAGTTTTTTTTCTACTAAATATAAGTGTAAAAGACATTGCTCTTAGATCGCTTTTTTCCTATATCTACGGAATAAATTTAATTCTTGGTTTTTTTAATCTGATCCCGGGTTTTCCAATGGATGGTGGTAGAGTTCTTAGGGCTTTTCTATGGAGTAAAAAGAAAGATTATCTTTACGCTACTCGCAAAGCATCAAAAATTGGTCAAACTATTGCGATGTTTTTTATTATTTTCGGAATTTTTTCACTATTCATGGGAGTTCCAACAGGACTTTGGCTCATTCTTGTTGGATGGTTTCTTTACTCTGCAGCCTATGGAAGTTATCAGCAGTCCACACTTCAGGCTTTACTTGAAAATGTTAAAGTAAAAGACCTGATGGTGCGAGATTTAATTACAATTTATCCTTCAATGAAGATTCAAGAAGTGATCAATAATTACTTTCTAAAATATGGTTATACAGGATTCCCAGTAGTTTATGAAGGCAAATATCTTGGAATTTTGAGTTTAAAAGATATCAGAAACATTCCTGAAAAAGACAGAATACATAAAGAAGTATCCGAATATTACGGTAGACATAAATTAGACTGGGAGGTCTCTCCAGAGGATTCTGTAATAAGCGCTCTTGAAAAAATGATAAAGAATGACATTGGAAGACTTGTTATCTTAGATGGAGAAAAAATTACAGGAATGATAACAAGAAACGGAATCTCTAAATTTTTAGAGGTAAAAGGATATCTAACTAAAATTAATGAGACAGGTTAATGAAGTTATATGTAGATGAAAATATATGGTCAGAATCGGTAGTATTAACTTATAAAAAAGGAATATTTTCAAGGGATTTAATTGTTATAACTCTGCTTTTTGTCTTAGTTATTGTTGAGATGCCTATTATTTTACTTCTTATTAGGAAGTTTTCAGAAAGTAGTAAGGAATTTTTATTACTCGCTACAGCAATGGTTGCTTTTATGTTAGGAATTTTTCTTTTAGTTTTCTTATCGGCTCCTGCAAAGCTATCTTTAATTAAGATCACAAAGGCAGACAGAACTCTGTATTTGGGCTGGATAAAAAATTTTATCTTTAGATCAAAAGAATCTGTACTGTTTGAAAATATAAAGGCAATGAATATCTCTGTCTATACAATAAAGGATGAAAACAGGATAAAAATGGAAATAGAAAAGACAAGCGGAGAAAAAATAATTTCGGTTTTCAGTATTGAGTCTTTAGAAAATATTCTAACTCTCTTTCTTAATATGGCAATAATTATAGATTTTCAAAGTTATACAGCCTATCGTGGAAGTTATGGATACAGAGTGAGATTCAGCAAAGCATTTGATGAGAAAAGAAGGATTAATAAAAATCTAAGAGATTTAGTCTTTGAAAGCCAAGATTATATTGAAAAAGAGGCGATCAAGATTCCTAACACAATCATAAAAGAGCTAAATCCATTAAAAATCATAATTTATAGAAAGCCAAATTTATATGATATTATGAGGCTTGTAACTGTCTTTATTGTTTTTCCTTTTATTTTATTTTTATCATTTATGCCAAAGGAGCCTCAAAAGTACATAGCTGTAATAGTGGCTATATTCGCATATTTATTTACTTTTTACTTTATGCGAAGATTTTTAAGTCCTATGAAAACAGTTATAGATAAATTAAGAGGAGTAGTCAAAGTCAGGAGATTTATTTTTTCTATGACTTTCCCTATTTCTCAAATCACTCAAATAGAGATTTCAGATCAGATCATAAAAAGAATTGGTACTTTTATATTTCATCTTGATGCAATACTGAAGAATAATAGAAGACATCAGCTTTTTTACTCGGAATTTTCTTACAAAAGAGAAAAAATTTATGAAGTTTATGAAAATATTATTTTTTTAGGTGAAAATATCTCTAAAAATCTTGAAGTTCCTTTAGTTAATAAAACTAAATACATATAGGTTTTGATTAAGAATGTCCTAATCTTTAAGAAACCATTTTTCAACTCCATATAGCATTCCTTGAGGATTTGCCTTTATACCCTTTATCTTTTTATTTGCGTAAAAAATAAGTGGTGTCTCATAAAGAAAAACACATGCCTGCTTTTCATAAAGTAGCTTATGAACTTTTCTATAGATTTCAGCTCTTACCTTAGTATCAACAGTTTTTCTTCCTGTCTCAAGCAAGCTGTCTACCTCCTTGTCTTTAAATGAAAATAGGTTCCATCCACCTCTTTCTGCCTTTGAGGAATGCCATAGATCATATATATCTGGATCCCAAAGATATGCTCTTGAAAGAACAACTGCATCAAAGTTTTTTTCTTCAAG
>JANXBK010000010.1 GCA_025057595.1 Thermodesulfovibrio sp. | reverse complement strand
AAAGGCCATAAAGCTGAAGAAAACCATGTATCAAGAACATCAGGGTCTTGAATAATCTCTTTGCTACCACAGTTTGGACAGCTTTCTAACTCATCTCTACTTGCTAAAGGTAAAATCTCTTTTGGAATTTTTATGATCTTTGCTGTCTTTTCAATCTCCTCTTTTGTAATTCCTAAGCTTCTTAGTTGATTGTAACTGCCAGTCCAAATCTCTTTTCCGTTAAGACTGAAAGGCTTATAAAACATTATTTCAATTAGATCACCTTGAGGAATGTCCTCCTTTGTTTTGCAGTCTGCACAATACCATACAGGAATTCTATGACCCCACCAAAGCTGTCTTGATATACACCAGTCCTTTATGTCTTTCATCCATGCATAGTAGTTGTTAACCCATCCTTCAGGAATAAAACGGATTCTACCTTCTTGAACAACCTTTATAGCCTCCTCTGCAAGAGGTTTTACCTTTACAAACCATTGAACTGTCTGATGAGGCTCAATGACTGTCTTACATCTATAACAATGGCCAACAGAATGACGATATTTTTCAACTTTTTCAATTAAACCAAGCTTTGTTAAGTCTTCCACCACCTTCCTTCTTGCTTCGTATCTGTCAAGATTTCTATAAGCTCCTGCCTCATCTGTCATTTTACCTTCTTCATCTATAACACAAACAGACGGAAGCCTATGTCTTTGTGCAATCTCAGCATCGTTGAAATCATGAGCTGGTGTAACCTTGACAGCTCCTGTTGCAAAATCCATATCAACAACTTTATCAGCCACAACAGGAATCTCTCTATTTACTAAAGGAAGAATAAGTATTTTGCCGACAAACTCTGTGTATCTTTTGTCTTCTGGATTTACAGCAACTGCTGTATCTCCAAGCATTGTCTCAGGACGAGTTGTAGCAACAGTAATAAAACTTGAAGGGTCTTCCTTTAGAGGATACTTTATATAATAAAGCTTTCCATCTATCTCTTCATGCTCAACTTCAAGGTCAGACAGTGCAGTGAGACATCTTGGACACCAGTTTATAAGTCTTAAGTCTCTGTAAATTAATCCTTCTTCAAAAAGTCTTAAAAATACCTCTTTTACAGCCTCAGAAAGTCCCTCATCCATTGTAAAACGGAGTCTACTCCAATCACAGGAAGCTCCAAGTCTTTTAAGTTGCTCAATAATTACTCCACCACAAGACTCCTTCCACTGCCAAACTCTCTCTAAAAAAGCTGCTCTTCCTAATCGGTATCTGTCAATACCTTCCTTCAAAAGCTGTTTTTCTACTACATTTTGAGTTGCAATTCCTGCATGGTCTGTTCCAGGAAGCCATAATGTGCAATGTCCAAGCATTCTTCTGTAACGAATTAAAATATCCTGTAGTGTAGCATTTAAAGCATGCCCCATATGTAAAGTGCCTGTAACATTAGGTGGTGGAATTACTATACAGTAGGAGGATTTTGGGGCATTAAAATCTGGTTTAAAATAATCCTTTTTCTCCCAATAGCTATAAATCCTGGTTTCTTTCTTCTGTGGCTCATAACTTTCTGATATCTGGACCTTCCCTTTAAGCATATTTTTCTATTCCCTCCAGAATTTGCTTCATTAGTATTTTAAGCTCAGATTTTACCTGTTGTCTTACAACCTCTTTCAACTCTTCCTTATGAAGTGCAATCTTTTCAACTACAGGGAGCACCTTTGGTGGGGTTGTAACCTCATAAATTAACTGATTTAGTTCTTCTTTACTGAAGGGTTTAACTAAAGTTCTTGCTCCAAGCACTTTCAGTTGTGAAAGCTCTAACAGAGAGTAAAAATTCAGCACTACAATAATTGGCACTACAAGTGAGTATTTCTCCCTTATTGCTCTGCAAACTTCTAAAGGCTCTAAGTTAAAGGCTTTTTCAGTAAAAACTATAACATCAGGATTGAGCTCTTTCATTGCTACTAAAGCTTCATCAAACTCTGAGCAAGGAATAACTAAATGTTGGGAATCTAAAATATCCATTAACTCTCTTACTTTTTCAATTAATACTTTTTTCATGCTACCTCTCCCTTATTCTTTCTTCTAATTGTTTTGCCTTCATTCTTTTTATAAGCTCTTGATAGGAATGAACTCTTATAATTTTATTAAACTGACTTCTGTAGTTACTTACAAGACTTACACCCTCTATCAGCACATCATAAACTTTCCACTCTTTGCCATTAAAGTAAAGTCTGTAGTCAATTGGAATATCTTTTCTTTCCTTTGTTATTATCTTTGTTTTAACAGTTGCATATTTACTGTTTTCAATAAACTCATCAGTATAAAGAATCTCCTCATCTGTATAAGATTCAATTTTTTCTGCATAAGACCTCTCAAGAAGATCTTTAAAAAGCTCAACAAACTCCTTTTTTTCTTGAGGAGTTCTCTCTTTCCAATAAATACCTAAGGCTCTTTTAGACATCTCATCAAAATCAAAAAATTTACCAATTTCAGCTCTTAAAGCAGCTCTTCTTTGATGAATCCTTTCTTTCCCCTTGTATTTTGGATCTTTAAGAATTGATATCACACTGTCAACTCCCTTTTTTATCTGCTCCTTAGGAGTAATAGCTGTGTAGGAGACAGAATAAATAAAAAAAAGAATAAAAAAGGAAATTAAGAGTTTCTTAGACATTTAGTTAACCTCCCTTTCAGATTTATCCATTCCAGAAGCTTGAATTAAATTAGCGATAGCAATCTTTTGATTGTAAAGGGCTTTAAGATAGTTTATCTTTGTTGTAGCATAAGCCAGTATAGCATCTGCTAAATCTTTCATCTCTCCAACACCCATATCAATATTTGCATCTGCTGCTACAAGCCATTTCTTTGCGTTTTTGTGTGCCTCCTCAAGATCTTTTATAGATTGAGAAGCCTCAAGATACTCTAAATAGGCTTTTTTTATCTGAAGTGGAATGCCCTCTTCAGCAAATCTCTTTTTGTCAAGAATCCTTTGATACTCAGCCTCTGCCTCTTTTATTCTTCCCTTTGTAATTCCAAAATCTACATTAAGTTTTGCACCTAAGACAACTGCTAAGGTTGACTCATTAAGTGGATCAGAGATGTAGGGATTATGAATTCTTTCTCTATTTGTAGCTCCAGATATACTTCCTCTAAGCATTAGAAAAATCTGAGGATAAAGATTGCTTCGTTCCACATCAATTAATGCCTGTTTTGCTTTAACTGCCTCATTTATTTGAATTATCTCAGGTCTTAGAAAAAAGGCATTTTTTACTAAGTCTTCAGGTTTTAAGGTAAAATCCTCAGGTTTCAAAGGCTCTGTAGTAATCTGAAGAGTGGCTCCTTTAGGAGTCGCTGTCATAAATTTTAATGCTTCAATTATAATTGATTCATTTTTCTCTATTTCATTTATATTTCTTTTTACCTCTCCAAAATAAGTCTTAAGCTTATAAAGTGTTAACTCATCAGCTAAAGGAATATCTTTCTTCAAATCCTCCTCTGTTTTATTTATTGCTTTTTCAAGTTCTTTTTTTATTTCCTCTGCAACAACTTTCAACTCTCTAACTAAGGCTAAGGACCAGTAAAGCTCTTTTGTTTTTAATATTAGCTCTGACCTTTTTTTTTCAAGCTCTGCTTGAGAGACTTTTATGCCAGACTTTGCTGCCTCTTTATAACCAGATATCTTTCCAAAGGTATAAATTGGCTGAAGTGCTTGCATTATAAGCATTCCAAAAACACCGTTTATTGTTGTTGATTTAACATCTGTTCTTACAACCGGAGATATTGCCTCTTTTTTAGCCTCTACAGAAGGACCTCCTAAAGCAATAAGCTCAATTTGAGGAAGACTGGCTGCCTCTGCCTGAGCAAGCTTTGCTTTGTAGGCTTCGATGTCGGTTTTATACTCATTAAGCTCAGGATGATATCTGACAACTTTTTCAATACAGCTTTTCAAATCTAAAGTGATTGTTTGCTCAGCTGCAAAGACTGTTTCTAACAAAAAAAGAAGAAAAAATAATACTAAAATTTTAAATCTTACCAAACACATATTTTGACAGCACCTCCTCTATATCTACTGCTGATTCTGTATGTCTGATTTTCCCACCATTTGCTATAAATACATCGGAGCCTCCTGGTATAATTTGAATATATTTTTCACCAATAAGTCCCTTTGTTCTAACTGAAGCAGTTGAGTCATCTGGAAGTTTTACTGAGTTAATTATTTTCATCTCTACAACTGCATGATACTTTTCATTTAAAAATACTTTTTCAACTGTGCCTACAGCAACACCAGCAATCTCAACAACAGAGCCTTTTTTAATCCCTCCAATTTTATCAAATTCAGCATAAACAGTATAATAATCCTGCGTTAAAAAATCTATCTTGCCAAGTCTAAAAGAGAGATATCCTAAAGCAAAGATACCAATTAGGACAAATACTCCTACTGCTATCTCAACACTCTCTCTTTTCATAATCTGTCCTCCTGTTCTTCTAATCCCATTATAAAATTTTTTACATAGGGATTTTCACTTTTTTGAAACTCCTCAGGAGTTCCAACTTCTATTATTTTACCATCATGCAGCATAGCAACTTTATCAGAAATTTCAAAAATTTCTGGAATCTCATGGCTTATTATTAACCCTGTAAAACCGTACTGTTCATGAGCCTGCCTAATTAGTTTATGAATAGTTCTTACTAAAATCGGATCAAGCCCTGTTGTCGGCTCATCAAAAAGAATTATCTTAGGCTCAGAGATTAAAGCTCTTGCTAAGGCAACTCTTTTTCTCATACCTCCACTTAACTCTGCAGGATATTTATACTCCATGCCCTGTAGTCCAACATCGCTAAGAGCTTTTATTACTCTTTTATGAATCTCCTCTTTTTTTAACTTGCCTTTTTCAACTAAAGGAAAGGCAACATTATCGTATACGGTAAGAGAGTCAAAAAGAGCTCCACCTTGAAAAACAACTCCAATTTGAGATCTTATCTCGTCAAGTCTTTTACCACTAAGCTTAGTTATATCCTGCCCTCTAATAAAGATACTTCCTCTGTCAGGTTTAATCAAACCTACAATATGCTTAAGAAGAACAGACTTGCCTCCTCCGCTTCTTCCAACAACAGCAGTAACTTGTCCTTCTTCAATTTTAAGATTAACACCTTTGAGAACCCTTTGAGTACCAAAGGATTTATGAAGATCTTTAATCTCTATCATAAAAGAAGTGCTCCCAACATATAATCCCAAATAAGAATAACAACAGATGACAAAACTACTGCCTCTGTTGTGGCTTTGCTAACTCCTCTTGCTCCATACTTTGCATTGTATCCCATAAAAGTGCATATCCATGTAACAATAACTCCAAAACTTAGAGATTTATAAAGCCCTACTTTTATGTCTTCCATATCAACATAAAGCTCCATCTGGGAAAAGTAAGTTCCTTCACTTAATCCAAGTGCATAAACAGAGACAAAATATCCTCCATAGATTCCTACTAAATCAAAAATTGCTGTAAGAAGGGGAAAAGTTACAAATCCTGCAAGAATATTTGGAACAACGATATATCTTATAGGGTTTACTGCCATAACAGTTAAAGCATCAATCTGCTCTGTAATTCTCATAATTCCTATCTCTGCGGTAATTGCAGAGCCTGCTCTTCCTGTAACCATTAATGCACAAAGAACAGGACCAAGTTCTCTTATAAGAGATAAAGCAACAACTGGTCCAAGTAAAGCTTCAGCCCCAAACTTATTTAAGGCATAATATCCCTGAAGAGCTAAAACCATACCAGAGAAAGCACCTGTAAAGACAACAACAACTAAAGATTTATTCCCAAAAAATCGTATCTGTCTTAGAAAATTCCTTACTTTAAGTGGTGTTGTAAAGGTTATATATATTATCTCCAAAAGAAAGAGAAAAATTCTTCCGAGAAACAAAAAAAGAGAAAGAACACCTCTCCCAATAACTTTTAAAAATTGTTTCATTGAAGTTTTAAAATATCTACTTTGCTAATTTTTTGTCAAGGTAAATTCATTTGCAATAAAAGACATTTTATGTTAAACTTTAAAAAAATTAAGTAAGGAGATAATGATGAAGATTAACACTTTTTTTATTTTTGTCTTTGCTCTGATTTTACTTTCAGGATGTGCAAAAGACAGAGACGAAACTATTGTTAAAACAGGCTCATCTAAAATAACAAAATCTCAACTTATTGAGGAGCTTCAGAGCCTTCCTCCTCAAACTAAGATATTTCTTACCTCTTCTGAAGGCTCAAAAAGGCTTAAAGAGGAGTTAATTAAAAGAGAACTCCTTTATGAAGAAGCAAAAGACAAAGGTCTTCAAAAATCAAAAGACTTTAAAAGGAGGGTTGAAGAGTTCAAAAAAATCACTCTTATAAATATGCTTCTTGAGGAAGAGTTAAAGAGTTTTAAACCTGTAACAGAAAAAGATGCTAAAGACTACTATGAAAAACATAAAGAGGAGTTTATAAAACCTCAAGAAGTCAGACTTAGCCAGATTGTTGTAAAAAATGAAGAAGAGGCAAAAAAAGTCTATGAGAGACTAAACAAAGGAGAAGATTTTGCAGCTTTAGCAAAAGAGCTTTCAAGGGATGAAAAAACAAAAGCTATGGGTGGAGATATCGGATTTTTCAAAAAGAATCAACTTAATCCACAAATCCAAAATGTGGTATTTAATCTAAAGAAGGGCCAAGTTAGCATGCCTCTTACCTACAAAGGCGAGTTATATATTTTTAAAGTTACAGATATAAAGGGAACTCCTACAGATTTTGAATCCATAAAAAATCAACTTATAGAGGAACTAAAGATAAAAAAACAACAGGAGTGGTTTAACAGCTATATAGAAGAGCTCAAAAGAAAACATAAAGTAGAGATAAATGAAAAGGCACTTCAAGAAGTTATTAGTCAAGCAACAGTAGGAGGCAAACTGAATAAATAGATTACTTTCCGATACAGAATTCACTGAAGATTATATCAAGTAAATCTTCTGTAGTCACAGCTCCTACAATCTCACCAAGGCTGTTTAATCCCTCATGTAGAAACATAGCTACAATCTCAAGAGGCTCTTTTTTTATGAAAGACTCCTCGGCATTCTCTAAGGCTTTTAAGGCTCCCTCAAGAGCTATCTTATGCCTAAGCTTTGTAACAACTACACCTTCACAAGTAAACCTTCCAGTTACTGTTGTATTAAAGATTAAATTCTTTAACTCTTCAATGCCTTCAGACTTAATTGCAGAGATTTCAACAGCAGGTTTATCCTTTAGAACTTCTGGTAAAATAAAGCTTTCACTTTTTATATCCCTTTTATTTATAACAACAATAACTTTTTTGTCTAAGACTTTATTAATTATCTCCTCATCAAGACTATCAATTGCTCTACTGCAGTCAAGAACTAACAGAACAAGCTCTGCCTCCTCTACTGCTTTTAGAGTTCTTCTTATTCCCTCTGCCTCAACTAAATCGTAAGCCTGCCTTATTCCTGCTGTGTCAAGAATTTTAAGTGGAATCCCTCTAATATTCACATACTCTTCAATTATATCTCTTGTTGTACCTGGAATCTCAGTGACAATCGCTCTGTCTTTCATCAAAAGTGCATTCAGCAAAGAAGATTTACCCACATTTGGTTTTCCCACAATAGCTGTTGTAAGTCCCTCTCTGTAAATCTTTCCTTCCTCATAACCCTCAATTAAAGATTTTATCTGAGTCTTTATCTCTCTTATCTCCTCTAAGATCTCTTGTTGTGTCAATCCTTCTATATCTTCTTCTGGAAAATCTATATATGCCTCAACATGAGCACAAACTCTCATAAGAGTATCCCTCATTTTATTTATTCTTTCTGAAAGCCTTCCACTTAAGTGCTCAAGAGCTATTTTTTGAGCCTGTTCTGTTTTTGCTCTAATAAGATCAATTACTGATTCTGCTTGACTTAGATCTATTCTTCCCTTTAAAAACGCTCTTTTTGTAAACTCTCCTGGCTCAGCAAGACGAGCACCACTTTTTAAGACAATATCAAGAACTCTTTTTAAAGTCACATATCCTCCATGGCAGTTTATCTCAACCATATCTTCTTTTGTGTAAGTATGAGGTGCTTTCATAACAGTAACTAAAACTTCATCAACTTTTTCAGAAGTGTCTGGATCAACTATAAATCCATAGTGGATTGTATGAGTTTTTACTTTTGTTATATCTGTACCTTTTGGTGAGTAAAAAATTTTACTTAAGATTTTTATAGCTTCTGGTCCGCTTACTCTAACAATTCCTATTGCCGCCTCACCTAATGCTGTAGCGATTGCAGCAATTGTATCAGACTCTGAGGTAATCACTTAGCTTTCTTAATTTTTTGATTAATATAAATCTGTTGGGCTATCCCAAAAATATTGTTTATAAGCCAATAAAGCACTAAACCAGAAGGAAAAGTAAGAAATAAAAATGTGAATATAATTGGTAAAATTAGCAGAATTTTTTGCTGAGTTGGATCAGCTGTGGATGGTGTAATCTTCTGTTGAATAAACATAGTAGCACCCATAAGAATTGGTAAAACATAGTAGGGATCCTTTACTGAAAGATCCTGAATCCAAAGGACAAAGGGCGCTTGTCTCAGCTCTATAGCTACTGTTAAAACCTTGTAAAGAGCAAAAAATATGGGAAGTTGAAGGAGTATTGGAAGGCATCCTGTAAAGGGATTTATTTTATATTTTCTGTAAAGCTCTAATATCTCCTTCTGAAGTCTTTGAGGATCATTCTTGTACTGCTCCTTAAGCTGTGCAAGCTTAGGTTGAAGCTCACTTAACTTCTGCATAGATTTCTGTCCTCGGTTTACAATAGGAATAAACGGGATTCTCACTATAATGGTAAGAATTACTATTGCAAATCCGTAGTTTCCAATAAAACTATACAGAAACTTTAAAAACCAAAAAAGAGGTCTTGCCACTATTGAGAAAAATCCAAAATCAACAATATGCTCAAGTCCGACATTAAATTTCTTTAAGTAGTCATACTCCTTTGGTGAAATAAATACTCTGTAAGTGTTTTTACCTTGAGAAAGCTCTGCAAAAATAAGAGCTGTATCTTTATAGGGAAACACTGTAAATTGATTTGATTTTGTATCAGGAACTAAGGCTGAAAAGAAATACTTATCCTCCTGTGCTATCCAATTAATATCTTTATAGCTTACAGCTTCCTTTATTTTTGTTGGATTAATCTCTACTCTGTCAGCCTCTTTAAGAATAACTGGTCCCCAATGAGGAGCATCTTCTTTTTCAAAAATTCCAAAATCTTTACCAAGAGTTACACGATAAAAACCTACTCCCTCTATCTCTTCATTAACTGTTATTGAATAATCAGTTTTATTGAGTTTAAAAGCTCTTTTTATAAACACTTCGCTGTCTGAGTAGGTAAAAACTACTGTAGCCTCATCAGATTCTTTAAAGGAAGCCTTTGAGTCATCAACAGTAAAAAGAGGTTTTATCTGCTCGTTTGAGTCTTTTTTAAAAATACCTAAAGGTGCGATCTCATAAGATGTGAAAACAATAGGATTTCCTTTGTTGTCTTTGTATTTTTTTAATTCTACTCTTTTTATAGTAGCACCCTCATTAGAAAAAATAACTTTGAAAACATCATTTTCCACAATAACTTCCCTAAGTTTTTGCTCTCTTTCTAAAAATTTTGTTTCTTCCTTTACTAAAGGCTTTTCTGGCTCAGTTTTCGGTAAGGTCTTTTCTACTTGAGAAGGTTTTGTCTCTGAAGATCTAAAATATTTTGAGTAAAAATACTGAGTTGCAAAAAGTATTAACATACTTAATATTACTGCTAAAAGAGCTCTTACTCCGGTGTTATCCATACTGTCACCTTAATGGATCATATCCTCCAGGATGAAAAGGATGACATTTAAGAATTCTTTTTACTGTAAGATACAATCCCTTTATTTTATATTTTTTAACTGCCTCCTCAGCATACTCAGAACAAGTAGGAGTAAACCTACATACAGCAGGCATAAAGGGAGATATATATTTTCTGTAAAACTTTATTATCTGAATGATCGGCTTTGAAACTAAGGTGTTAATCTCCATCTTCCTTTAGCTCTTCTTCTTTTTATAACTCTTCTTCCTCCAGGAGTACTCATTCTCTTTAAAAATCCATGAGTTCTTTTCTTCTTTAATCTGTGAGGTCTATAGGTTAAATGAGTTCCCAAATGAGCACCTCCTTATCAGAATTCATAGGGCAGTAAAGACTTCATTGCCTTGTATTGAGTTTTATCTACTTCTGTAGGATGTTTCAATGCTCTTGTTCTTTTTGAAGGCTTTCCTGTAAAAAGATGTCTTCTAAATGCCTTTCTTCTCATTATCTTACCTGTAGCAGTTACTTTAAACCTCTTTGCCGCACCTTTATGAGTCTTAAGCTTTGGCATTATAAACCTCCTATTAAAATTCAGAGTACTATTTTAATAGATTAAAAACAATTTTATCAATCTTTTGAAGGTGCAATGATCATACTTATGTTACTGCCTTCTAAACGAGGCTCTTGTTCTATCCTATGAGCTGTATCGGCTAAAAGAGCCTTTATTTTATCAAAAACTCTCATACCAAACTCAGGATGAACGATCTCTCTTCCTTTGAAAAACAGTATCACTCTTGCTTTGTCTCCATCCTGAAGAAATCTTTTAATATGTCTTACCTTTAGCTGAAGATCATGGTCTGAAATCTGTGGTCTTATTTTGATCTCCTTTACTGATGGTGTCCTCTTATGGGAAAGCTTTTTTTCAAGTTGATATTTATATCTTCCATAATCCATTATTTTGCAAACAGGTGGATTCGCATTTGGAGCAACCTCTACAAGATCATATCCTCTGTCTTTTGCAATCTGAAGTGCCTCTCTTATGTTTACTATGCCAATCTGTTTTCCATTTTCATCAATTAGTCTTACTTCCTTAGCTTTGATTGCTTCGTTTACTCTTATGTCCTTTGTTGCTATTTTAACACCTCCTTTGATTTAAATATTTTAATTTTTCAATAAAATCCTCTACTGATAAAAGCTCATAGTTTTCACCTTCTCTACTCCTCACAGTAATCTTTCCGCTTTCCTTTTCTTTTTCTCCAACTATAATCATATAAGGAATTTTATTTAAAGTTGCCTGTCTTATTTTGTATCCTATTTTTTCACTTTCTACATTAAGTTTTACCCTGAAACCTTGATTCTTAAAGATATTGTATATCTGCTCTGCATAATCTCGTTGTTTTTCTGATATGGACATTACTTCAACTTGAACCGGCGACAACCACAAAGGAAAAGCACCTGCATAATGCTCAATTAAAACTCCGATGAATCTTTCTAAAGAACCCATAAGAGCCCTATGAATCATTATGGGACGATGGAATTTCCCATCTTTGCCTGTATAGACAATATCAAATCTTTCAGGAATATTAAAATCCACTTGAATTGTGCTACACTGCCATGCTCTTCCAAGAACATCTTTAATCTTTATATCAATCTTTGGACCATAAAAAACTCCCTCTCCTGGATCAACTCTGTAGGGCAACTCCCTTCTTTTTAAAGCATCTTCAAGAGCTAAGGTGGCTTTTTGCCAGTTCTCAAGGCTTCCCACATATTTTTCAGGTCTTGTAGACAGATAAATCTCATAGGAGTCAAAACCAAAAGTTGAAAGAATAAAAATTGTAAAATCAAGAACTTTCTGAATCTCCTCCTCCAGTTGCTCCTCAGTGCAGAAAATATGTGCATCATCTTGAGTAAATCCTCTAACTCTTAAAAGCCCATGTAAAACTCCTGAACGCTCATATCTGTAAACAGTTCCAAGCTCAGCAAATCTTAGTGGAAGATCTCTATAGCTTCTTATCTCTGATTTATAAACTTGTATATGAAAAGGACAGTTCATTGGTTTAAGCTGATAGGCTATATCATCTATATACATTGGAGAAAACATGTTTTCTCTATAAAAATCAAGATGACCGCTTTTGCCCCAAAGCTCAAGTTTTGCAATATGGGGAGTATAAAGAAGTTGATATCCAGCTTTAATATGCTCTTCTTTCCAAAAATCTTCAATAATTTTTCTTAATACTGCACCAGCAGGTAACCATATTATTAAACCAGGGCCTACTTCTTCATTGATCTCAAAAATTTTAAGTTGTTTGCCAAGCCTTCTATGATCTCTTCTTTTTATCTCTTCAAGAAACTCGAGATACTTTTTGAGTTCCTGCTCAGTAGTAAAAGCAGTTCCATAAATTCTTTGTAGCATCTTATTTCTTTCATCTCCACGCCAATAGGCTCCTGCTACAGAAAGAAGTTTGAAAGCTTTAATATATCCTGTATGTGGAACATGAGGACCTCTACAAAGATCTATAAAACTACCCTCTTCATAAAGAGATACTTCTTCATCTTCTATCTCATTAAGTATCTCTATTTTATAAGTCTCACCTAAAGATTCAAAAAGCTTGACTGCCTCCTGCTTCTTGATATCTTTTCTTCTGAAAGGATTTTTTGCTTTTATAATTTCTCTCATTCTTTTTTCAATTTTAGATAAATCTTCTTCTGTAAAGGGCTCCTCTTTGTCAAAATCATAGTAAAATCCATCTTCAATAGCAGGGCCAATAGCAACTTTAACATCTGGAAAAAGCTCTTTGACTGCGTGAGCCATAACATGAGCTGTACTATGTCTTAGAATTTCAACTCCTTCTTTGCTTTGTTCAGGAATTAACTCTATTTGATTGTCCTCATTAAGTGAGAATATATAGAAAAGATCCTTTAATTCACCATTGACCTTAACTGCTATAATATTTTTTTCTTTAAGAAATTTTTCTAAATCTTTACGCTCAATATTAAAAACTTCGTTTTCTAATCTAACTTTAATACCTTGTCTACCTCCTTCTTTTTAAATATAATAACAAAAAAAGCTTACAGATTCAATAAAAATCTCATACCTGAAACTATCCTTAAAAATGGTAAAATATTTAATGCTGCCAAAAATAAAAAAGTTTCTGATACTTCTTTTTATTTTAACTCTTTTTTTTATAATCCTTTACAGTGTTATCACAAAATCAGAAAAAACTCCTGAAGGAGTTATTATTCTTAGTGGAAGAATTGAAGGAAGACAGATAGACATAGCACCAAAAATTCAAGGCAGAATTATAAAGCTTTACAAAGATGAGGGAGAAAGTGTAAAAGCTGAAGAGCTTCTTTGTGAGCTCGACTCAGAACAACTTATTGCAAGATATAAAGCTACAGCTGAAACACTAAATGCCTCTTACTCTGCTTTGGCTCAAGCTCAAGCAAATCTTGTAAAGGCAAAAGCATCCTATGAAAAAGCAAAAAAAGATTATGAGCGCTACAGCAGTCTTATAAGGGAAGAACTAATCTCTAAAAGCGATTTTGATAAAGTTAAGATGCAGTATGAATCTGCAGCTGCAGAAGTGGAGGCAGCCTCTAAAGCTATAGCTCAAGCTGAGGCAAACTGCAGAGCTTTACAACAAAGACTTCTGGAAGTTCAAGCTGATTTAAAGGAAACTAAAATTTACTCACCCTCAGCTGGAGTGGTATTGAGCAGACCAGTTGAAGTTGGTGAGGTTGTAAATCCAGGCAGTCTATTATATGTTATTGTTGACTTAAACAGGCTTTATGTTAAAGTTTATGTACCTGAACCCGAGATTGGAAAGATAAAAATTGGGCTTCCTGCAAGAGTGTACATAGATGCCTATCCTGATAAGTATTTCAACGGTAAAGTTACAAAGATTTATGAACAAGCAGAATTCACTCCAAAGAATGTTGAAACAAGACAGGAACGAGTAAAACTTGTGTTTGGAGTAGAAGTCTCAGTTGACAATCCTCAAGGAGTTCTTAAGCCTGGAATGCCAGCAGATGTAGTTATAAAGTGGAAAGAATCTGCAGAATGGATAAAACCCTATTAAATCCGGTAATAAAAGTTGAGAATCTCTGTAAAAGCTACAAAAAAATAAAAGCAGTTGATAGTGTCTCCTTTTGTGTAAATAGGGGTGAAGTCTTTGGAATTATCGGTCCTGATGGCGCAGGAAAAACCACAATAATACAAATTCTTGCTGGAGTACTTAGGGCAGACAGCGGTAAAGTATTCATAAATAATATTGATGTTATTAAAAATCCAGAGAAAGTAAAGGCTACTGTTGGCTACATGCCTCAGGGGTTAGGATTAAATCTATATGACTCTCTTTCAGTTGAGGAAAATATTGAGTTTTTTAGAGGTTTAAGACTCATCCCTGATGATATATTTGAAAAAAATAAAAAACTCCTACTTGAGATAACAAGGCTTGCTCCTTTTGTTCAAAGACAGGCAAAAGCACTTTCTGGAGGAATGAGACAAAAGCTTGCAGTTGTATGCACACTGCTACATCTGCCTGATATAATTCTTCTTGATGAGCCAACCACTGGAGTAGATCCTCTTTCAAGACAGGACTTCTGGAGCATCATTCATGGAGTTGTAAGAGAAAGAGGAGTTACTGTATTGCTGACTACATCTTACATGGATGAAGCAGAAAGATGCCATAAAGTAGCTTTAATGCATGAAGGGAAAATACTTCTTCAAGGTAAACCTGAACAGTTAGGTAATTTAGAGGAAGTTTTTATAAAAAAAGTGACAGAAGACAACAAAGAAGACTCTTTTCAGTCCCTTAAAATTAAAGTGCAGCAAAAGACTAAAGCTGAAAGTTTAAACTCAATAATTTCATGTCGTTCAGTAACAAAAATATTTGGAAAATTCAAAGCTGTTGACTCTGTAAATTTAGAAGTAAAAAGAGGAGAAGTACTCGGACTTCTTGGACCAAACGGAGCAGGAAAGACAACTCTTATAAAAATGATGTGTGGACTTATTGCTCCAACAGAGGGTGATATTACTATTTATGGTCTTGATGTAAAAAGGGAGAAAAACAAAGTCTGGTCCATCATTGGTTATATGTCACAAAGATTCTCTCTTTACAAAGACCTTACTGTAGCAGAAAATATGAAACTTTATGCAGGACTCTATAATGCAAAAAGTAACAATTTTAACGAAATAATTGAATTACTCGGACTTAAAGAAGTTGAAGGAAGACTAACTAAGGATCTTCCAGTCGGGATAAGACAAAGAATAGCTCTTGCCTGTGCGATCTTACATAAGCCACCTATACTGTTTCTTGATGAGCCAACAAGTGGTGTTGACCCTGTTGCAAGGAGAAGTTTCTGGAGGATAATTTTTGAGCTTTCAAGAAATTACAACACTACAGTAATTGTATCAACCCACTATATGGATGAGGCAGAAAACTGTGATAGACTTTGCCTTATGCATCAGGGACGTATTATCGCAGATGGAAGTCCTGAAGAGATAAAGAAAAACTCTGAAAAAATCTCAGGTAGTCTAATTCAGGTTAAAACTGAAAAATTTATGGAAACCTATGATTTACTTATAAAAAACTACAAAGATATATCAATATACGGAAATAAGATATTTCTTCGCACCTTTGAACCTGAAAAGACTCAGCAAAGGCTTATTGAGTTATTAAAAGATGCAGGAGTTAAACAGTTTGAAGTCTCTTTAATCTCTGTTCCCCTACAAGAAGCTTTTGTTGACTATATAAAAGAAACAGAAAAAAGAAATTTATTCTCTGTCAGCAAGATCCCTAATGTTTAGAAGAGTTATCGCTATACTGAAGAAGGAGTTCAAAGAGCTTTTGCGCGATCCTCTTTACCTTTCCTTTGCCCTTGTTGTGCCTGTAGTGATTATTATTCTTATGGGCTACGGATTGATTCTTGATGTGAAAAATATTCCTGTCTCTTTTATTGATTATGATAAAACAAAGTTAAGTAGAGAGTATAGAGACTCCTTTACAAACTCTGAATACTTTAAACTTCATAGACTCATTGATTCATACAGGGATGCAGAGGAGCTCATTAAGTCTGGAGAGTGTCGTATAGTTATAGTCATACCACCAGATTTTTCAAGAAAGCTTTACAGTGGCAACTCCACACAAGTGCAAGTTCTCATAGATGGCTCATTTCCTATGAGAGCAGAGGTTATGAAAGGTTATGTATCAGCAATAAATAATCAGTTTAATGAAAAAATTCTTAAGGAAAGTATGAGTCAAATTAAATTTCCTATATCAGTAGAGATGAGAGCATGGTATAATCCTACGTTGGAAAGTAAAAACTTTATCCTTCCTGGTGAGCTTGTTACAACACTTATGTTCTACTCGGTTTTACTTGCTTCATTAATTATTGTAAGAGAAAAAGAATCTGGAAGCATTTTTAATTTATATTGCAGTCCTGTAAAGCCTTGGGAAGTAGTTTTCGGAAAAGCAATTCCTTATATTTCAGTTTCTTTTATTACTTATTTAATTATTTTCATACTTACGATTGCTCTTTTTAAGACAAAATTCATCGGAAGCTTTCTTTTTCTTACATTTTCAACAATTCTCTATCTTTTCTGTACAGTAGGAGTCGGAGTGCTTATCTCAGTAGCAGCAAAAACTCAAATAACAGCAATGTTGATAGCCTTTATTGGAACAATTATACCTTCCTTTATTTATTCAGGATACTTTTCTCCCACTACAGCTATGTCTAAAACAGGACAATTAATTAGTAAAATAATTCCTGCCTCCTATTTTATGGATATTGTAAGAGGAGTATATCTTAAAGGAATAGGCATAGAAAACTATGTTACAGATTTAATCTCACTTAGCCTTTATGCAGCTGTGGTTTATACTTTAGCTATAATCTTTTTCCGCAAGAGAATTGGATAATGAGAGTTATTAGTTTAGTAAAAAAAGAGTTTCTTCATCTTATAAGAGACAAAGCTTTAGTTTTCATACTTCTTTGGGCATTCACAGGTGCAATTTATACAGCAGGAAGTGGATTTACAATGGAAGTAAAAAATTTTCCTATAGTTATTTACGATATGAGTAAGACAAAAGAAAGTAGAGAACTAATAAGTAGATTTCAAAAACCCTACTTTAAGATTATCTCCTATGCTGAAAGTGACAGAGAGTTACTTTACTGGCTTGACACTGCAAAAGCATCAATGGCAGTGATTATTCCACCTGACCTTAAAAGGAAAATTGATAAGGGTGATGCAAAAATACAAATAATTATTGATGGAACAATGTCTATGACAGCCACTGTTGCAGTTGCCTATGTTTCAGAGATTGCCTATAAGTACTCCTTAGAGATTTTAGAAAGAAAAGCAGGAAAGCTTATCAATAATTTACAGTTAATTGAGGAAAGAATAAGAGTTGAATTTAATCCGAATACATTGACATCATGGTTTATGAGTATGCTTGAGTATTTTAACATGATTACAATGGTAGCTCTTCTTTTAACAGCTGCGGCAATGGTGAGGGAAAAAGAACATGGAACAATTGAGCAATTACTAGTTACTCCAGTAAGACCATGGGAGATATTTATTGCCAAGATTATTCCAACAGTTTTCACTATAGCACTTCTTTCGCCGATAAGTATTTTTGGAATACTTAAAGGAGTATTTAATGTACCATTAAGAGGAAGTTTACTTCTTTTTTATCCAGTGATGCTTTTTTATGTTTTCGCTATCTCCTCTCTTGGACTTGTCATATCAACGGTAGCAAAAAATCTTGCCCAATCAATGATGCTAATGCTTGTAATTTTAATACCAATGCTTTTTCTTTCTGGTGCATGGACACCACCTGAGTCAATGCATCCTGTTATGCAGTATTTAAGCCTTATTTCTCCTATGCGTTACTTTATTGATTTTGGCTACAGTGTTCTTTTTAAAGGCAACGGAATAAAATATGTTTGGCACGATATAGTAGGAATAATCATTCTTGGAGCAGTTTTATTTAGCTTTTCAGTTTGGCGCTTTAGAAAAAGCTTTGCTAAGTGATTTTTTTTAGATTGAAGTTTTATTGAAAAATTAGTTAGATTTCAATATAATTTTGTAATTAAAATCTTCAAAAGGAGGTAAGATGCAATCCTCATTAGTAGTAAGTGAAAAAAAAGTGGGCAGTGACGCAAGGATTCTTCAATTTGTTACATTTACTCTTGGTGAAGAAGAGTATGCTGTAGATATCTTAAAGGTTCAAGAGATAAATAGAATGAAAGAAATAACAAGAGTGCCAAATGCGCCTTACTATGTAGAGGGAGTTATAAATCTTCGCGGCAAAGTTATTCCTGTTGTAAGTTTAAGAAAAAAATTCGGGCTTCCTGAAGCAACTGATCCAGCAAAACAAAGAATCATGATCATGGATATTCAGGGTGTTACAATAGGGCTTATTGTAGACTCTGTCTCAGAAGTATTAAGAATCTCAACTAATATAGTTGAACCTCCTCCTCCAATGACCTGTTCTGTAACTTCTGAGTTCATTTGGGGAATTGCTAAACTTGAAGATCGTCTAATTATCCTTCTTGATATGGATAAATTAATTGGTAAAGAGGAAACTGCTGAAATGGTGGAGTCTGCTGAAAAAATTGCTATTGAGAGTTAATTTTGTTTGGGGGCTATGCCCCCAAGCTTTCTACCAACCACATATTCTTCTAATATTTAAACCTCTTTTACCTGCTGGTGCATAGGGAAGTCCCATCTCATGAGCTTTCTTATGCATCTCTACTTTAAGAGCTGCTCTTTCTTGTTCTTTTTGCTTAATTGCATTCCAATCTGGATTGGGTTGTGCCCATAAAGTTAAAACTTCTCCTCTTAGCTGTAAATCCTTTTGCCAGAGTGGCTGAATCTCCTTGCAGTACTGCTGTGCTTTTTGAGGATCAATTGCTGGATACGGTCCAGCTGGACCCATACCTCTTTGAGCAAAAGATACTGTGGATAAAGCTGCTAAAACAGCAACCACCACCATAACAATCAGTAACTTCTTCATATTTACATCCCCCCTTTTTAAAAGTTTAAATAGTATGTATCATTTTTTTAAAATTGTCAATCTGTTAGAAATTTTTGCAAAATCCTCAATTGAAAGCTCCTCTGCTCTTTTCATTGGATCAATTCCAATATTTAGAAGAAATGCCTTTGGCTCATCAACTATGGATTTTAAGGAGTTAGAAATTGTCTTTCTTCTTTTGCTAAAGGCTGACCTAACTACTTTGAAAAAAAGTTTTTCATCTTCAACCTCTACTGCTGGAGTGTCTCTTCTGTCTATTTTTACTACAGCAGAGGTAACCTCTGGTGGAGGAGTAAAAAAATGAGGGGGAATGTAAAATTTTAAATCAGCAGTTGTATAGTATTGCACTATTATGGTTAAGAGGGAGTATGCTTTTGTTTTTGGCTTTGCTATAATTCTTTCTGCAACCTCCTTTTGAAGAGTGACAGTCATTGATAAAAGATTTTTTAGTTCAATAAGTCTAAAAATTATTGGTTTTGTTATATAGTAGGGTATATTTGCTACAACCTTAAAATTCGGAAGCTCTTCATAAGGAAACTTTAGAGCATCTAAATTAACGAGTTTTAAATTTTCTTTACTAAAAAATCTTTCCTTGAGAATTTTAAATAAAGCTGGATCAATCTCAATCGCTATAACCTCTTTAGCTTTTTCTATTAAAAACTCTGTTAAATCTCCCATTCCTGCGCCTATCTCAACGACTGTGTCTGAGGAGTTTATTTCTGAAACTTCAACTATCCTTTTAAGAATTTCTTTGTTTCTTAAGAAGTGCTGTCCTAATTTTTTACCCACGTTGTATCTTCATCTTTTCAATTTCAATTTTAAGAAGAAAATTCTTGTAGTTTACCTTTATGCTAACAGGCATAATAAATAACTCACCCTCCTCTGTCTGAATCTTCTCATATCTTTCGTAATTAATCAGAATATTTTTACTATCTATAGTTAAAATCTGCTTAACAGGTACAAAATCCTCCTTCTGAATAAACACCACTCGGTCAGTCTCTTTAAGGGTAAACTCTTCTGGATTTTCTTCTATTGAAAAATCTCCCTGCCACCAAAGAAATCCTTTTTTTATACCTGTTACAATTTGCTTAAGAAAGTCTTTTTCAATAAAAACATTAGAGCTTACTTGTCCATCCTCTTCATAAATCTCTCCCGCTGGAAATCCAAGATAATAAACTCTCAAAATAAGTTTATTGCTTTCTATTCGTAGGAACGCTTCAGTATCTATTAGGACTCCATCTTTACTTTCGTAGAAAAGATTCAGTGTGCCTTCAACTGAGTTGTAGTTTTGTATTTTTTTTATAAAGCTATTTATATTTTCTACGTAAAAATCTTTTTTTAAAATTCCAGGCTCTTTTGATACACAGCTGAAAAGAAAAAATAATACAAAGCTAAATAATAGTTTCAATAACCTCATTTATCGATTTTACTCCTTTAATTTTTAAATCAAATCTTTCCTTAAGTCTTTCAAGATTACTGAAAGGAATTATTGCCTCCTTCATACCAATTCTTGATGCTTCCCTAAGCCTTAACTCTACTTGACAAACAGCTCTTATCTCTCCACTTAAACCAACTTCACCAAAAATAACTAATTCTTTAGCTAAAGGTATTTCTTTAAAAGAAGAAGTAATCGCGGAAATTATAGCAAGATCTGAAGAAGGCTCAGTAATCTTTAGTCCTCCAACAACATTTACAAATATATCTGCTGCTGAGAGATTAATCCTGCCTCTTTTTTCTAAAACTGCTATAAGAAGATTTACTCTTTGATAGTCAACTCCTATAAAATTTCTTCTTGGAATTCCAAAACTTGAGGGTGTAACAAGAGCCTGAATCTCAGTAAGAATTGCTCTTGTGCCTTCCACTGTTGCAGTAACGGCAGCTCCACTTTGTAAACCGTACTCTGAAAGAAACAGTAAAGAGGGATTTTCAACTTCATTAAGTCCAGTAGTTGTCATCTCAAATACTCCGATCTCGTTTGAAGGACCAAATCTGTTTTTAACACTTCTTAAAATTCTGTATATATGACCTCTTTCTCCCTCAAAATAAAGCACTGTATCAACAATATGCTCAAGAACTCTTGGTCCAGCTATTGCTCCCTCCTTTGTTACATGTCCTACTAAAAAAACCGCAATACCCTTTGATTTTGCAAAATTCATTAGCTTCATCGCTGACTCTCTTATCTGAGTTACTGAGCCAGGAGCTGATAAAGCATCTTCAGTGTATACTGTTTGGATTGAATCAATAACTACTGCGATAAAATCATCTTCTGAGGCAAAATTTATAACTTTTTCAATAAGTGTTTCACTAAGCAAAAAGATATTTTCCGAGTCTACTCCTAATCTTTCAGCTCTAAGTTTTATTTGAGCCAAAGACTCCTCTGCTGAAACATAAAGAACCTTTCCATATCTTTTTGAAAGATTTTGAGAAGCCTGAAGTAGCAGAGTTGATTTTCCTATACCTGGGTCTCCACCAATCAAGACCAAAGAGCCTTTAACAACTCCTCCTCCAAGAACTCTATCAAACTCACCTATGCCAGTTGATAATCTATCAAAAGCTGATATTTCTACTGATTTAAGAGAAATTGGAGTTACTGCTTCCATGCTCCTAAACTTTTTTGAACTCCTCTGTAGCTCCTCTACAAAACTACCCCATGAACCACAATCTGGACAGCGTCCTATCCACTTTGCTGAAATATATCCACAGCTTTGGCATTGAAAAACTCTTTTAAGCTTTTCTTTCATGAGTTAATAATAATTTATTTTTATACAATTTTACAAAAAATTTGATATAATTAAGAGAGCATGAAGCTCTAAGAAAGCCTCATGAAGAGGCTTGAATCCCTATGAAAGGGAGGTGTTATTATGATTAAGAAGCTTTCTTCAAAATCGATGCCTACCTGCAAGTGTAAAGGCTCTTGTTAAAACTATTGGGGAGGATAATCCTCCCCTTTTTTAAGTTTAAGTAAATATGCCATAATAACTTATGCGCTTATTAATATATTGTTTTTTTATTTTTCTAACAGTATTAACACTGTCTTCTAAAAGCTTGGCTAATGAGGAAGAAGCTTACTTTGAATTTATCTTAGGATATTATTCAAGTATAAATAATGATTTAAATACAGCAATATCACACTTTGAAAAGGCATTAAAAAAAGACCCTTCTTCTGTCTTTCTTAAGATAGTGTTAGCAGATACTTATTTAAAACTAAATGATATAGAAAGCACAAAAAAGTATTTAGATGAAGCGCTTAAAAAAGAACCTGATAATTTAGAGGGATTAAAGATTTTAGCATCAGTTTATATTAAAGAGAAAAAAATCGAGCAAGCTATTGAGTTGTATGAAAAAATTTTAGAAAAAACTACAAATAGAATTGAAATTCTAACAAAAATAGGAAATCTTTATATTATCTCTTCAAAGCTTGACAAAGCACTTCAAACATTTAAAGAGATTCTTGAGGAAGATCCTGACAATCTTATGGCTTTACACTTTACAGGAATTGTCTATCTTGAAAAAAAAGATTTTAAAGCTGCAGAGGAAACCTTTAAAAAAATTCTTGATATAAATCCAAACTATGAGTCAGCATATGCTAATCTTGCGATTATAGAAGAAATCAGAGGCAACTTTAAGGAGGCTGTAGAATACTTAAAAAAAGCTCTTCAATTAAACCCTGAAAATATTTTTGTAAGAGAAAGACTTATAAATCTTTATCTATCCCATAAACATTATAAAGAGGCTATAACAGAACTTGAGGCTCTCAAAAAGCAAAAATCCTCGGTTGAAGAGATTCGAGAAAAGCTTGCTTTACTTTATCTTCAAACAAAGCAATATGAAAAAGCTACAGAAGAGCTTCAATATCTTCTTTCAAAACATCCTGATAACCAACAATTTATGTATTATCTTTCTTTAATTTATATAGATACAGGAAAATACTCGGAAGCAGAAGGATTGCTTAAAAAAATTATTTCTCTTAATCCTAAACAGGTAAATGCTTTTTTAAATCTTGCATTGGTATATACTAAACAAAAGAGATTAACAGAAGCATTAAATATATACGACGAAGTATTAGAGTTTGCACCAGACATTCCAGAAGTCTATATTTATGCTACTGAAGTAGCTATAGATCTAAAAAACTATAAGCTTGCAAAAACTTATATTGAGAAGGCTCTTAGTGTCTTCCCTGATAATCTTGATGTAAACTTTATTGCAGGTGTAGTATTTGACAAACTCGGAGAATTTCATCAAACAGAGAAATTTATGAAAAAGGTTATATCTCTAAATCCAGATCATGCTGAAGCATTAAACTATCTTGGTTACAGCTACGCAGACAGAGACATAAATCTTAATGAGGCTTTAGTTTTAATTGAAAAGGCTGTAAAACTTAAACCACAAAATGGTTACTATCTTGACAGCCTTGGTTGGGTTTGGTTCAAACTCGGAGACAAAGACAAAGCTCTTTACTATCTTCTTGAAGCTATCAAATATGTAAAGGATGAGCCTGTCATCCTTGAACATCTTGGCGATGTATATAAAGAGCTTAAAAAATATAAAGAAGCTTTAGAGGCATGGCAAGAGGCTTTAAAGTTTCATGAGAAAGAGGAAGGAATTAAAGAAAGATTAGAAAAAAAGATTCAAGAAGTCAAAAACTTTATCAGGAATTAATGCTTACTTATAAATCCTTTGCAAAAATTAATTGGGCTTTATCTGTTTTAAAAAAGAGAGATGATGGCTACCACGATATCCTTTCACTAATTCATGCAATTGATTTGCATGATACTATAACCTTTGAGCCTTACGATAAACTTGAAGTAAAGATAAATCTTCCAATAAGTAAAGAGGAAAATATTGTATATTGGGCTGCAAAAACTCTGAAGGACCACTGCAAAGTAGAAGATGGTGTATTAATAAAAATAGAAAAGGAAATTCCAACAGCTTCAGGACTTGGAGGTGGAAGCTCAAATGCAGCTGTAACTTTAAAGGCTCTCAATAAATTCTGGAATTTAAACTTAAGCTTAGAAAAATTAAAAGAAATTGCAATATCAGTTGGTAGTGATGTACCTTTTTTCTTTCATCTTCCAATTGCTTTAGTGGAAGGCAAGGGCGATATCGTAAAACCTTTACAGATAGAAAAAGTTTATACCCTATTAGTTGTAAAACCCTCTTTCGGTATCTCAACAAAATTTGCCTATGAATCCTTAAGATTAAAAGAGGATTTGACAGAAAAATATGAAAAAATAAATAATAGTATTTGGCAGTTATATAAAAATCTTTGTGAGGGGAAAATAGAGAAAATTAAAATTTGGAATGATTTTGAAAAGATTTTACTAAACAGTTTTCCTGAAGTGGAAGAAATAAAGAAAAAACTTATAAAAGCTGGTGCAATATTAAGTTTAATGAGTGGAAGTGGCTCAGCTGTATTTGGAGTTTTCGAAGATGATGAAAAGGCTAAAGTAGCCGCTACAGCATTTAAAGGAAAATATTGGTGTAGAGTTGTACATACACTTACTTCATAGTTGGGGAGTCGCCAAGCGGCAAGGCAGCGGATTTTGGATCCGCCATTCGCAGGTTCGAATCCTGCCTCCCCAGTAGTAAACCCTCCGCCGGAGGGTAATTTTTATTTCAGGAGTTGAGTATGCCAGATGGAATTAAGTTAATTACCGGAAACTCAAATCGAGAGCTTGCAAAAAAAGTCAGTGAGTATTTAAAAATCCCCTTAACTGAAGCCACAGTAAGTACCTTTAGCGATGGAGAAATAATGATTCAGATCAAAGAAAATGTCAGAGGTTCTGACGCCTTTGTTATTCAGTCAACCTGTACTCCAGTGAATGACAATATTATGGAACTTCTTTTAATAATTGATGCGCTTAAAAGAGCCTCTGCCAGAAGAATTACAGCAGTTATTCCCTACTACGGCTACGCCCGTCAAGACAGAAAAGCTCAACCAAGAGTTCCAATTTCAGCAAAACTAGTAGCTAATCTGATTACCATAGCAGGTGCAAACAGAGTGCTTTCAATTGATTTACATGCAGGTCAAATCCAAGGATTTTTTGATATACCTGTAGATCATCTTTATGCTGCTCCAGTAATCTTAGATTACTTAAGGAAAAATGATCTTTTAAATAATATCATAGTTGTTTCTCCCGATGCTGGAGGAGTTGAAAGGGCAAGAGCTTTTGCTAAAAAGATCAATGCACCACTGGCAATAATTGATAAAAGAAGAGATGCTCCTAATGTATCTAAAATTATGCATGTTATTGGTGATGTAAAAGACAAAGATGCTCTCATTATAGATGATATGATTGATACAGCAGGAACAGTAGTTCAAGCAGCTGAAGCGCTCAAGGATAAGGGAGCTCGTAGAGTTTTTGCTGCCTGTACACATGCAGTGCTTTCTGGAGGTGCGATTGAAAAACTTAATAACTCATTTTTAGAAAAATTAATCGTTACAGATACAATTCCAATAGGTGATAAAAAGGAGCGTTGTCCAATTATAGAAGTTCTTACTGTCGCTCATCTGTTAGGTGAGGCAATAAAAAGAATCCATGAAGAAACATCAATTAGCTCACTATTTGTTTAAAAGGAGGTTAAGATAATGCAAAAATATGTGTTAGAGGTTGAACCAAGATTTAAATTAGGAAAAGGAGCTGCAAGACAGTTGCGTAAAAAAGGGATTATTCCCTGCATAGTCTATAAAGATGGTAAATCTTTACCTATACAAATACAGACAAGGCATCTTCTACGGTTTATGAACATTGCAACAAAAGAGAAAATTTTTGTTACACTGAAACTTCCTAATGAAGAAAAACAAGTAATACTTAAAGACTATCAAGTTGATCCTGTAAGCGGTCAGCTTCTTCATGTTGATTTTATGGAAGTAAGTGCTACTGAAAAAATCAGAGTCACAGTTCCTGTTGTACTTACAGGAGAGGCTATCGGAGTAAAACAGGGAGGTGTGCTTCAGCATGGTATCTCAGAGATTGAAATAGAAGCAATACCAGAAAAAATTCCAGGTCATATAGAAGTTGATGTTTCTCAACTTGAAATTGGAGACTCTATTCATTTAAGAGATATTAAGTTTGAAGAGGGAATAAAAGTTTTATCGGATCCAGACGAGGTTTTAGCAACAGTTACAGTTGAAGCCGAAGAAGCCGAGATAAAACCAGTAGAAGAAATGGTAGAGCCTGAGGTAATAAAGAAAGGTAAAAAGGCTAAAGAGGAAGAGGAGGAATAACTACTTGAATGATATTAATTGCAGGATTAGGAAATCCGGGCAAAAAATACAAAAACACACGACATAATGTGGGTTTTATGGTAGTAGATGAGTTAGCAAAGAGATACAGATTGCAGTTTAGAAAGGAAGATGATTATTTAATAGCAGTAGGAGGAATAGAAAATAGAATAATCACTCTTATAAAGCCTTCCACCTATATGAATCTAAGTGGAAAAGCATTGAAGAAATTGGCAGATGAGAAAATCTTAAAAAATCTGCCAGATTCTCTTATTGTTATTCATGATGATCTTGATTTACCTGTAGGAAAAATCAAGATTAAAAGAAATGGTTCCTCTGGTGGACACAGAGGTATTCAATCAATTATTGAATATTTAGGAACGAAAGATTTTATACGAATTAAAGTAGGTATTGGAAAACCAGAAAGAGGTGACGTCTCTGATTACGTTTTATCTAAATTTTCAGAGGAGCAAAAAGAATTGATAAAACAAAAAATCTTAAAAGCTTCAGATGCAGTTATTACAATACTAAAAGAGGGGATTACCAAAGCAATGAATATTTACAACAGAGGAGACTGCTAATGCTTTGGATTTTAGCAGTTCTTTTAGTCTTTACTCCTGAAGTATCTTATGCTTGGGGACCGTTAACCCATACATATCTTTCTCAACAAATACTAACTTTGTCTCATCTTATTCCTCTATCTGTTTTATCGTTAATAAGAGCGTATAAGGAATATTATATATATGGCAATATAATACCTGATATAGCAATTGGCAAGAAATACCTCTCCCAGGACAAAAATCCTCATACGTGGACTACAGGATTAAATCTTTTTCGGGAGGCAAAAACACCTGAGGAGAAATCCTTTGCTTACGGATTTTTAACCCATTTGGCAGCAGATGCTAAGCTTCATCACGATATTAGAGATTTAAACCCTCTACAACATGCGATCTTTGAACTTAAGGCAGACAGAATAATTGACAGAGTCTACTGGTTTCAAATAATGACTATTAATAAAAATGTCAGAAAGCTAAGTGAGAGATTTTTTGAAAAAACTCTATCAAATTTTACTTTTAAAACTTCAAAAAGAATATATAAATCATTTATCTTTCTGTCTGCCTTTAACAGAGGAGAACTAAAAAATTCAGAGGAGTTTAATATTTTTCATTTAAAATCCCTAACTGCAATGTTAGAAATTCTTAATGAAGGCGAAAAAGCAAAAATAATCAATTACTCTCCCCATTATCTATAAAATTAAAACAAGGGGAAGCTAAAAGCTTCCCCTTTAGGAAAAATTACTTCACAAAAGGATTTGCATAGTATGTGATAAGAACTATAACAAGAGTATAAATAACTAATGTTTCAATCAATGCCAAACCAATGATGAAAGTTGTTAATAACTTACCAGATACAGCTGGATTTCTTGCAGAGCCTTCCATAATTCCTCTTAATCCATGACCCATTCCAATTCCTCCACCACCTGCTGCAAGTCCTATTCCAACAAGAGCACCTAAGCTGGCAAACCCATAGTAGTTGAGTTTTGCAGCCTCAGTAGATGGCTCAGCAGCAAACACTGCTCCTGCTGAAAGAATTAATCCCATAAGTAAAAAAGCAACTAAAACTCTCTTCATTTACTTTTTACACCTCCTTTCTTTTTCAGAGTATTAATGATGCTCTTCTACAGCTCCACCAATATAAGCTGCTGTAAGAATCATAAAAATATAGGCTTGAATAAAACTAACTGCTGTACCCAAAATTAATACAAGAGTAGGCACAAGTAAGGGAGTCAAAACTCCTAACACACCTAACAGTAAATGCTTGCTCATCATATTACCAAAGAGTCGGACAGAAAGTGTAATTGGTCTTGCAATATGGCTAATCCATTCAACAATGAACATAAAAGCCATAAAAGGTATAGCGTAAATACTTCTTATTGGACCTAAAAAATGCTCAAGATATCTTATTCCATGAACTTTAAAACCATAAAAGTGATAAAGAAAGAATACCGGAACCGCCATAGCTGCATTAGTATTCAAATTTCCTGTTGGCGAATCAAATCCAGGAATTAGACCAAACAGATTACAAGTCAGAATATAGAGAAATAAAGTGCCTAAAAGAGGAATAAACGTTCGTGCATATTTACTTCCTATAGAAGCCTGAGCTTGACCCATTAGAAATTCCATTATAACTTCCATAAAGTTTTGAATACCTGCAGGTATAAGTGATAATTTGCTACGTATAATTAAAGAGATGAAAATAAGAAATAAAATTGCTAACCATGAATAACTAACATAAACTGGAATATCTGGCAAAATCATACCCAAGAAGGTTGGTGCTTCCACTTTAAGCCTCCTTTTTTGAAGTTTAAAATATAATACATAAAAAGTTTTTAAATGTCAAGTCTAAACAAAATTTCTTTTTAAAACTTAAATTTTGTTAAAATTTTTTAAAATGGATCCATTAACTCATAGTTTAACAGGCTTTACATTGTCAAAATTAATTACTAAAAAGAAAATTCTTCTGTTTGTGCTCATTCTTTCCTCTCTAATTCCTGATATAGATGTCCTTCTTAGAATATATAATAAAGAGCTTTTCTTAACATATCACAGAGGCGTTACTCATGGAGTCTTTGCATTGATTTTATTTCCTCTTATACCAGCTACTTTACTTTACAAAAAAACAGGATTTTTAAAAACATATTTTATATCTTTCTTAGGATATCTTACTCATATTTTGCTTGATCTTACAAATCAGTATGGAACAAAAATTCTTTCTCCCATTGACAATACTTCTTATAACTTGTCTCTTACTTTTATAGTTGATCCCTACATATTACTTCCTCTTTTGTTTGCTGTAGGAGTTTCAATTAAACTAAAAAAACAAGCAAAATTTCTTTATGTTATTGCTTTAGTCTTTATTGCATCATATATTACAACAAAGGCATATCTTAAAGTTGAGGCAAAAGAGTTTTTAAAGCAAAAAATTGAGGCTCACCAATACAGAGTTTATCCGCTTCCGAATGATTTTTTAAGATGGTGGTTTGTAGCTCGTTTTCATGAGGAGTATACAACAGGATTTGTTGATCTTTTTACAAAACGTGTCTATATAGATGAAAAATATAAAATAAAAAATGATGAGGCAATTTTAAAATCTAAGGAATCTAAAGCTGTAAGAGTATTTCTTTCTTTTGCGAAACATCCAGTTGCAGTTATTAAAAAGGAGGGTGATTCTGTATTAGTTTTATGGAAAGAGCTTGCCTATGGATTTCTTCCAAATGATAGATTTACTGTAAAAGTATGGTTAAAGGAAACCTTCCAAGGATACAGAATAATAAACTCTCACATTAAAATATGAAGATATGCGAAATCTTTACAAGTATTCAAGGAGAAAGCTCCCTCGTAGGACTGCCTATGATATTTGTAAGAGTTACAGGCTGCAATCTAAGATGTAGTTACTGTGACACAAAATATGCTTACTATGAAGGAGTTGATATGGAAGTTGATGAAATTATTAGAGAGATCAAAAAATATAATTTAAACTATGTAGAAATAACAGGTGGGGAGCCACTTCTTCAAGAGGAAGTATATGAGCTTATTGATATGCTTGTTAAAAATTACAATGTCCTAATAGAAACAAATGGTTCAGTTTCAGTTGAAAAAATAAATCCAAAAGCAAAAATAATCATGGATATAAAAACTCCAGGAAGTGGAATGAGCGATAAAAATCTAATTGATAATCTTAGATTTTTAAAAAAAGAAGATGAAATTAAGTTTGTCTTAACAAATAAAGAGGATTATGAGTGGGCAAAAGATTTTATAAAAACTCATAAAATAAATGTTAAAGAGATACTTCTCTCTCCTGCTTATGGAATACTATCTGCAGAAGAGCTTGCAAAATGGATTCTAAAGGATAGTCTAACTGCAAGGCTTAATTTACAACTTCACAAATATATTTTTGGAAACAAAAGAGGAGTCTAAGACTTATAATATTTCTTTTGTTTAAGCATGTACTTTTGTTCAACATATCCTCCATAATCGTGAGGATATTTATAGCCTTTACCACGCCCAAGCCTTTTAGCTCCTTTGTAGTGAGAATCTTTAAGATGTTCAGGTACAGCTTGAGTTCTTTCCGACTCAATATCCTTTAATGCTTCTTCAATTGCTCTAAGACAAGCATTGCTTTTTGGAGCCTTAGCAACATAAATTGCTGCTTGAGCAAGAATTATTCTTGCCTCTGGCATTCCAACTATCTCAACTGCCTGAGAAGCTGCTGTAGCCACAACAAGAGCCAATGGATCAGCATTACCAACTTCTTCGGCTGCAGCAATGACAATTCTGCGAGCTATAAATCTGGGGTCTTCACCGGCATAAATCATTTTAGCAAGCCAGTACAATGTGGCATCTGGATCGCTGCCACGCATACTTTTAATAAAAGCTGAAACTGTATCGTAGTGTTGATCTCCTGCTCTATCATAGACAATATGTTTTTTCTGAATACTCTCTTCCGCTGTCTTAATATCAATATTAATAACACCTTCAGCATTTGGAGCAGTTGTTAAAACAGCTATTTCAAGAGCAGATAAAGCTTTTCTTGCATCTCCATCTGATGATTTTGCAATGTGTCTGATCGCCTCATCTGTAATGTATACTTTTAGAGTCCCAAATCCTCGTTCTTTATCTTCTAAAGCTCTTTTTAAAATTTCAATAATCTCTTCATCAGTCAGAGGCTTAAGCTCAAAAATATGACTTCTTGAAAGAAGAGCGCTGTTTAAATAAAAAAAAGGATTTTCTACTGTTGCACCAATAAGTATTATGTTTCCCTCTTCAATATCAGGAAGAAGCGCATCTTGAGAAATTCTGTTTAATCTGTGAATCTCATCAATAAAAAATATAGTTCTTTCACCTTTTGATCGTCTCTGACGTGCTGTTGTGATATACTTTCTTAACTCATCAATGCTTAATGTAGTAGCATTAAGCCACTGAAAGTGAGCTTTTGTTTTATTAGCAATTACTCTTGCTAAGGCAGTCTTTCCAACTCCTGGAGGACCATAAAGAATAAGAGATGTTACTTTGTCTGAGTCAATTGCTCTTCTTAAAAGTTTACCCTCTGACAGAATATGGCTTTGTCCTACATACTCCTCAAGATTTCTTGGAGCCATTCTATATGGGAGAGGTTCAGATTTTGATTTAGATAAACTTTCTTCAAATAAATTTTTCATCTTATTTTACCAAGCATCTTTATAAATAACTTTAAAAGCTCTGAATCGTAGTTGCTCTTTTCTTTAACGAGTATAGATAAGGCAAAAAAGGGGGTTAATGGAGGTTTATAGGGTCTTCGGGTTGTTAGTGCATCATAACAGTCTGCTATTGCTGCGATTCTTCCAAAAATTTTAATCTCTCCATCCTTTAACTTAAAAGGATATCCCTTTCCACTTATCTTTTCATGATGCTGTATAACTGCAATTAATGACTCTGAAGGTATTTCTTTTCTGTCTTTTAGAATTTCATAACCTTTAATTACATGTTGCTGTATTATTTTGTATTCCGTGTCATTTAGTCGGCCTTGTTTATTAAGTATTTCATGAGGTATCTCAGATTTCCCAATATCGTGTAGTATTGCTCCAAGACCAAGTTTATAAATATCCTCCTTTTTTAATCCAAGTTGAATACCTAAGCCAGTAGCTAATACGCCTACATTAACACAATGTGTATAAGTATAGTAGTCATAACCCTTTAAAGTAAGCAGAGAATAAATTGAGTCAGGCTCCTCAATTACAGTTTCAACAAGACTTATTACAAAATTACTAACTTTTTTAATCTTTTCTCCACTCCTTGGGTCTTTCAGTAAATCAACGATAACAATCTTTGAGTTTTCCTTAAAAACAAGATTTCTTAACTCTTTCTGATTTTCTTTATTTAAATTTTCAACTTGAGTTTCAAGTGACTCAATATAAGCTTTATATAGGGGTATATCCTTTTGCTCAATAACCAGATCCCCAAAAGGAGGAATCATCTTTTCTGTAACTACTATAGGCTTTTTTTCAGAAGCTTCAATAATCTTTTTAAGTTCAAATCTATCAAGCAAATAGAGGGAAAAATTTATTTGTGTCTCTGGAAGTATAAGTCTTTTTTCAATTTGAAAGTATTTTTCTTTAAGAAATGAGTAATTTTTAAAAACAACTGGACTGTCAAATCCAGACTCCTTTTGAGGCTTTTTACGAACATAATCTTCCATAATTTCCTTAGCGATAGGCTCAACATAAATATGACTTATCCCTTTTTCTTTTAAAATCTCCAAATACAGTCTTGATATTACTGTGCCTTTATTAAAAACTTTTTTATGAATTCCATCATCTACTATATAAACATCAAAAGGAAGAGGCTTACCAACTTGAAGATGTTTCATCTCTACTCTTACTAAACTTTTTGCTTTTGGAATTTCCTTTACTTGACTTTTAAAGTAAACTGCCATAATTTATTATTGCAAAAAATATCGTTAAAAATAAATTTTTTGTATAATTAAATATGCATATTCTGTATCCAGAAAATTTAAAAGATTATAACATCTTAGCTTTGTTTACAGGGAAAAATTTTAATCTTGATTATTTAACTTCTCCGCTATATTTTCCAATTCAAAGACATACTGATAATGTATTAGTTTTGAAAGACTATATAGACCGTAAGATAGCTGATGCAGTTATAACTGACAAGAGAAATATACTTATCGGTGTAAAAGTAGCGGATTGCGTTCCAATACTGATTTTTGATCCTTCAGCTAAAGTAGTTGCTGCTGTTCATGCAGGCTGGAGAGGAACTGCAAAAGGAATTCTTAAAAGAACAATTATAAAGATGAAAGAGACTTTTAACTCTAATCCAGCACATTTACTTATTGCAATGGGACCAAGTATAAAGGGATGTTGTTATGAAGTTGGACAGGATGTTATTGAAGCTCTTAAAACTCAAACACCATCTGAAGAGTTTATTTTAAGCTTTGATGGGAAAAAACATGTTGATCTTTCCATTGCAAATCTTCTTCAAGCTTTATCTTTAAATATCCCAAAGGAAAATATATGGATCTGTCCTGATTGTACCTATTGTAAAAGTAACCTTTATGCTTCCTATAGGCATAAAAAAAAGTTTGCTGGAAGACAATACGGAATAATAGGAATGTTATAATAATAAAAAACGGGGTGTAGCGCAGTCTGGTAGCGCACACGGTTCGGGACCGTGGTGTCGGAGGTTCAAATCCTCTCACCCCGACAAAAGGAGAAAGAAATGTTCAAAAGAGTATTTTATTGGTTTGGCTTTTTCTTCATCTAATCTGCCTCTGACAGATTATTTTAAATTAAAAAACGGATGTCAGGGGCAGAAAATCCCCTGAGATCCGTTTTTTATTTTTAGAGAAAATAAGGAGGTGTTAAAAATGGTGATAGTAATGAAACCAGAAGCAACAGAAGAGCAACTAAAAAGGGTTATCACAAAAATAGAAGAACTTGGTTACAAAGCTCATGTGATCTATGGCAAAACAAGAAATGTAATAGGTGCTGTTGGTGATGAAAGAGGAAAATTCACGCTTCAGAGTCTTGAGGCTCTTCCAGGAGTTGAGGCAGTTATACCAATTCTTAAACCTTATAAATTAGCCTCAAGAGAAATAAAAAAGGAAAAAACAGTGATTAAAGTTAGAAATATTGCGATTGGAGGAGACGGAATAGTCGTTATTGCCGGACCCTGTGCGGTTGAAAGCGAGGAGCAAATTATGTTAACAGCAAAAACTGTAAAACTGCTGGGAGCCCACATATTAAGAGGAGGTGCCTTCAAACCCCGCACATCACCTTACTCTTTCCAAGGATTAGGTAAAGAAGGACTTAAGCTCCTTAAAGCTGCAAGTGAAACTACAGGGTTGCCTACTGTCACAGAAGTAGTAAATCCAGAACATGTAGAGCTTGTCAGTGAGTATGTTGATCTACTTCAGATAGGAACAAGAAATGCTCAAAATTTTGAACTACTCAAAAAAGTTGGACAAACTAAAAAGCCGGTGATACTTAAAAGGGGTATGTCTATGACAATAAAAGAGTGGTTAATGAGTGCTGAGTACATTTTAAGTGAGGGAAATATGAATGTAATCTTATGTGAGAGAGGAATAAGAACATTTGAGACTGCAACAAGAAACACTCTTGATATATCAGCTGTTTCAGTACTAAAAGAAGAAACACATCTTCCAGTCATTATTGATCCTTCTCATGCCACTGGACATGCAAAGTATGTTCCTGACATGGCTTTTGCTGCTGTAGCTGCTGGAGCTGATGGAATAATGGTAGAAGTTCATCCCGAACCTGAAAAAGCTCTCTCTGACGGAATACAGTCGCTTGATTTTGATACATTTGGTAAAATGATTGAAAAAATTAAAAGATTTACAGAAGTTGTAGGAAGAGTCTATCCATAACGAAGTTTCATAAATATTATTGAAAATATAATAACTAAAGATACAGAGTTAGCAAGGATTACAGGAATCTCTTTAATCAAAATTCCATAAAGAAGCCATAATGCTATTCCAACTGCTAAAAATATGAACATCGAAAGAGAAATATCTTTAGCTGACTTTGTTTTATAAATCTTTAGTGCTTGAGGAATGAGTGCTGAAGTGGTTATTATGCCTGCTATAATACCAACAAAATTATTTAAAGTTGTTGAAAATTCCATAATTTATATTGTATCATTTCTAATACTAAAATGAATCCTACAGATGAAATAAGAATTGAAATTCAAAAACTTAAGAAAATTCCGACTCTTTCCTACACAGCACAAAAAATTATTAGTTTAACTGCGAAAGAAACAACACATCTTGATGAATTAGTAGAAATTATTGAAAGAGATCCACCAATAATGTCAAAAGTTTTAGGTGTTGCTAATATAGTCTATATTGGCTCTTATAAACCTATTACCTCAGTTAAAGATGCTTTACTTAAAATAGGATTTAAATCCTTAAAGAATATCGCATTAAGTATTGCAGTATTTAGTATCTTTAAACCTATTGAAACAAGAGAAGAAAGTTATAAAAGGCTTTTTAGGCACTCAATTATCACAGGTATAGTATCTCAAATTATATCTGAAAAATATCTAAATTTAGAAGCAGAGGAGAATTTTACAGCAGGTGCTTTACATGATTTAGGATTATTAGGAATTCATTTTTCCTTTTATGAGTATTTCAAAAAAATAGAAAGCTATATTTCTGATGGACTGTCTGTTTTAGAAGCAGAAAAAAAAGCTATTAATACAACTCATTCTGAAGTTGGAAAATGGATTGCCGAGCCATGGGGTTTACCAGAAGTTTTACAGGATGTAATATTCTTACATCATGAAAATCCAAAAAAATCAAAGAATAATTCTTCTACAGTTGCATTAGTGCATCTTTCCGATTATCTCGCTCATGAACTTAATTACTATCCCTTTAAAATAAAAACTCCCTATGATTTTAAACAAAAGGAAGTTTATGAAATTCTGGATCTTCCAACTCTGGAGGTAATAATAAACGATCTGACAAACTTAATATCCACGGAGGATATAGAGAGTCTATGAAAGATTTTTTAATATCAATAGCGAAAGTTCTGAATTTAAAAGATACTGAAGCTCTCAGCGAGGAAAATTTAAAAGAAGTCATACTAAAGGCTATAAAAGATAAAAATCTCTTAGAAAAATCAATGTTTGAATTAAGTGAAGACTTTGCTCGTAATACTGAGCTTTCAATAAAAACTATCTCTACTTTAAATAAAATAATTGATAAAATAAATGAAGAAAAGGATATCTACAAGTTTATCTCTTACTGCTTAGAGGAATTTATAAAACTTATTCCTGTAGAAAATATCTCTTTTTGGGAGAAACATCTGAAAGGAAACTATCTTATCCTAAGAGCAGCTTCAGGAAAAATAAAGTTTAATGAACTAAAGACTAAAAAAATGAGTATTAAAGAAAGCTTAGCTGGATTAGTTTTAAATGAAGGAGAGCATATTTACCTTCCTGATGCTCCCACAGATAAGAGATTTAATCCCAATATATCTTCTTTACCAATAAGATCTGTGCTTTCTGCACCGATAAAAATAAAAGAGGAAGTAGTTGGCGTTATAAATTTCTCACATCCTCAACCAAACGCCTTTGATGAATTTTGTATTTTTAACTTGGTTTCCTTTGTTAATCTTCTATCAGCTGCAATTACTCTTTTCAAATTTTATAAACAAACTATGAGCTTAAATAAAAGGCTACAAAAGGAAATTAGAAAAAAAACACAGGAACTTCAAAAACTTAACCAACTTCTTTATAAAGAATCTATTACAGATCCTTTAACTAAAATACACAACAGGAGATACTTCTTACAAAGGCTTCAGGAGGAGTTTTCAAGAAGTTTAAGATATGGTAATAGCTTCTGTCTTGTTCTTTTTGATCTTGACAACTTAAAAGAAATAAACGATAAATTTGGCCATTTAGAGGGTGACAGATTAATCAAGACTTTTGCAAAAATTTTAAAGAAAAATAAAAGAAAAGAGGATCTTGCGGGTAGAGTTGGAGGAGATGAGTTTGGATGTATTCTTATAGCAACTACTCCTGAGGGAGCTAAATCTTTTGCAGAGAGAATAAAAGAAAAATTAAAGGAAAAATATAAAAAATATCCTGCAAGTGCCTCCGCAGGAGTTGGATGTATCTGTCCAGGAATCAAATTTAGATACTTTAGGGATTTCAAAGAATTCTATCATGAAGTAGACAAAGCTTTACTTAATGCTAAAAAGATTAAAGACACTGTAAGAACAATTGAAACAGCAAAATAGATTGTGATAAATTTTAATTTTATGTAAGGGTCTTTGACCCTTAATACACACGCCCTAAGACTTCTCCGATGGTCCTGAAAGGGTTAAGGAGAAAAGGGCGGAGGAGGAACCAAATAAGGAGGATTACCTATGGCAGTAATTACAATGAAAGAACTTCTTGAAGCAGGTGCCCATTTTGGACACCAAGTGAAACGATGGAATCCAAAGATGAAAAAGTATATCTTTGCAGAGCGTAATGGAATCCATATTATTGATCTTCAAAAAACAGTAAAAGGAATCGAAGATGCCTATGAGTTCATCAAAAATGTTGCAGCTGAGGGTGGAGGAATACTTTTTGTAGGAACTAAAAAGCAAGCTCAAGAAGCAATTGCTGAAGAAGCAAAGAGAGCAGGTGTTTTTTATGTAAATCACAGATGGCTTGGAGGAATGCTTACAAACTTTTCAACAGTAAGAAAAAGTGTAGAAAAATGGCAAAGAATTGAACAGATGAAAGAAGATGGCACACTTTATTTACATACAAAAAAGGAGATTGCAAAGTTAGAGAAAGAAAGACAAAGACTTGAGATTAATCTTATAGGAATCAAAGATATGGTAGAGCTTCCAAAGGCAGTTTACATTGTTGATATTAAGAAAGAAAAAATAGCTGTCTCAGAGGCAAGAAAACTGGAAATTCCTATTGTTGCTATAGTGGACACAAACTGCGATCCTGATTTTGTTGACTATGTTATTCCAGGTAATGACGATGCCATAAGAGCAATTAAACTTATTACATCAAAGATAGCAGATGCTGTGCTAGAGGGCAAAGAGATATTTGTTAAAAAATTAGAAGAAGAGGCAGAGAAAGTAGCTATAAGAGAGAAAATCATGCAAGAAGAAGAGTATCTCAAACCAATGGAACACTATATAGAGGAGTAAGGAGGACGAGGAATGATAACTGCTCAGATGGTTAAAGAGTTAAGAGAAAAAACAGGTGCTGCAATGATGGAGTGTAAAAAAGCGCTTGAGGCATCAGGTGGAGACTTTGATAAAGCAATAGAGTATTTAAGACAAAAAGGATTGGCAACTGCACAAAAAAAGGCAACTCGCACAGCTCAGGAGGGTATTATTACTGCCTATATACATATGGATAAAATTGGAGTTTTACTTGAACTTAATTGTGAAACAGATTTTGTTGCAAGAAATGAAGAGTTTCGTCAACTTGCAAAAGATATAGCTATGCAGATAGCTGCCTCTAATCCTCAATACATTACCAGAGAAGATATTCCAGAAGAAGTAATTGAAAAAGAAAAGGAGATATATAAAACACAAATAACTGGCAATAAACCTCCGCAGGTAGTTGAAAAAATAATACTAGGTAAACTTGAAAAATTCTATGAAGAAGTCTGCCTTATGGATCAACCATTTATTAAAGAGCCAGACAGAAAAATAAAAGATCTAATTACTGAGAAGATTGCAAAATTTGGAGAAAATATTGTAGTAAGAAGATTTGCAAGATTTCAAGTTGGTGAAAAACAATGAAAAAGCCTATTTACAGAAGAGTTCTTCTCAAACTTAGTGGTGAAGCTTTAATGGGAGAGCGTGGATACGGAATTGATCCTAAAACAGTAACCTATATGGCAGAAGAGATCAAAAAAGCCTACAGCGTAGGTGTTGAAATTGCTGTTGTTATTGGAGGAGGAAATATTTTTAGGGGTATGGAAGCTGCTGAACAGGGAATTGAGAGAGCAACAGCAGACTATATGGGTATGCTTGCAACAGTAATGAATGCACTTGCACTTCAGAATGCATTAGAAAAACTGAATATTAACACAAGAGTGCAGTCAGCTATAGAGATGAGAGAACTTGCAGAGCCCTATATAAGAAGAAGGGCAATAAGACATCTGGAGAAAGGCAGAATAGTTATATTTGCTGCAGGAACTGGTAACCCCTACTTTACAACAGACACAGCAGCTGCTCTAAGAGCAATAGAGATAGGAGCAGATGTAATACTTAAAGGAACAAAAGTGGATGGAATTTATTCATCTGATCCTCTAAAAGATCCAAATGCAAAAAAATTTGATACTTTAACTTATATGGATGTCATAAGATACTCTCTTAAAGTTATGGATTCAACTGCTATAACACTTTGTATGGATAATAACTTACCAATAGTTGTCTTTAATATTAACAAATCAGATAACTTAAAGAAGATTATTTTAGGAGAAAAAATAGGAAGTATTGTTTTAAACGAGGTGGAAGAGTATGCAGGAGTTCAAGAAGAAAGCTAATGAAAGAATGAATCAAGCCTTAGAGGTATTTAAAAAAGATTTAGCTACCTTTAGAACTGGAAGAGCCTCACTAAGTATACTTGACAATATAAGAGTAGATTACTACGGAAGTCTTGTGCCTCTTAATCAGGTTGCAACACTTGGAATACCTGAGCCAAGGATAATAACGATTCAGCCTTGGGAGCAAAGAATGATTTCTGAGATAGAGAGAGCAATACTTAAATCTGATCTCGGACTCACACCAATAAATGATGGGAAGATAATAAAAATTGTAATACCTCCTCTTACTGAAGAAAGAAGAAAACAGCTTGTTAAAGTTGTAAGAAAAAGAGCTGAAGAAGCAAGAGTTGCTGTGAGAAACATAAGAAGAGATATTATTGAGGAGATAAAAAAGGCTGAGAAAGAGAAAAAATTCAGTGAAGATGACTCAAGAAGAGCACAAGAGGAGATTCAGAAAATAACAAACTCCTTTATTGAAAAGATTGATCAACTTCTTGAACAAAAAGAGAAGGAAATCATGGAGGTTTAGATGAAAATAGATGAGCTAAGAAAGGACAGACTGAAAAAAATGCTTAATAAAATGAAGGAGCAGATTCTTCAAGAAGCAAAAGAGGAAATAAGGAAGTTTCAAACTGCTGAAAGACGTCAGATTATAGAAACAGTTATGGATGACGCGGATTTAAGTGTGATTGATCTTTCCGAAGACATAAGCTTAAAACAGTTAAGCGCTCATAGAGATGTTCTTAAGAAAATTGAACAGGCTCTTAGAAAACTTGATGAGGGTACTTATGGAGTATGTGAGATGTGTGGTGACGAAATACCTGAAGAAAGACTGAAAATTCTTCCTTTTGCTATTTACTGTAGAGACTGTCAAGAAAGGATTGAAATGATGGAAAAGTTTGAATCAGAAGAAGGAGGTTAATAAACAACCCTCTCTAAAAAAAGCCCTTTTGCTGGAGCTGTTTGAAGAGGAGATGGTTTTACTCCTCTTCTTATAGCTTCTTCTAAATTATGAATAGTAAGCCTTCCTCTTCCAACCTCTACAAGTGCACCTACAATATTTCTTACCATATATCTTAAGAATCCATCAGCCTCTATACGAATTTTTAGGTAATTTCCTAAAAAAAACATATCCAAAAAGCCTATTTTATCAACTCTCTGAACAGTAAGCTCATAAACTGTTCTTATCTTATCTTTTATATCTGTGCTTCCCGCTATCGCAGTAAAATCCTTTCTACCTCTAAAAATCTCAGTAGCTGAAATCATAGCATCAAGATTTAAATCTTTTGGATAGTGCCAAACATATCTTTGAATAAAACAAGAGCATATCTCATCAAGACTAATGTAGTATAGATAAGATTTTCTCCTCACTGAGTATTGAGGATGAAAATCATCTGGTACTTCTTCAATATCAATAACTCTTATGTCAGGAGGAAGTAAACAATTTATAGCCTTTTTGAATTTTAAAATAGGAATTTTCATTTCAGCTCTAAAAGTTGCTACCTGCCCTAATGCATGTACACCAGTATCAGTTCTTCCAGAGGCACGGATTTTTACAGTTTTTTTTAATATTTTTGAAATACTCTCCTCTAAGACTGCCTGAATTGTGAGTTTTTCTTTTTGTCTTTGCCATCCAAAGTAGTTAGTTCCATCGTACTGGATTAAAAGCTTTATCTGAGGCATGAAAAATTATAACATGTTAAAATAAACTATGTATAAAACAGGCATAGCAAATCTGCCGCTTCATAGTGGAAAAGCTCCACAATGGCTATTCAGAAGAATGGTTTCCTTAGCAAAAGCGATAGTTGAGCTAATGATTATAGAGTTAGGACACAAAGAAGTACTTGTAAGACTTTCAGACCCTTTTTGGTTTCAAAGTCTTGGCTGTGTGCTTGGTTTTGATTGGCATAGTAGTGGAGTTACAACTACTGTAACTGGAGCATTAAAAGAGGCTTTAAAAGACTTAGGAACAGAGCTTGGTTTACTTGCCGCCGGAGGTAAGGGTTCTCAGGCACTTAATACTCCTCAAGAAATAATAAATTATGCAGAAAAAGTAGGATTTGAGCCTGAGAAATTTATTTATGCAAGTAGACTTTCTGCAAAAGTTGACAATGTAGCAGTTCAAGATGGATTTAACCTTTATCATCATACAATGTTTTTTACTCCCGAAGGACACTGGTGTGTTATTCAACAGGGAATGAGTGAGAAAACTCTTACTGCAAGAAGATATCACTGGCTAAGCTTAAAGTTAAAAAGCTTTACTGAAGAACCCCATGTGGCTGTATGTTGTGATATAAAAACTCATACTCTCAATTTTGTTGCAAAGGAAGCTTCTGAACTAAGAAGAAGCACTATTTTACTTTCCCAACAAAAACCAGAAACTCTTTTGACTGAGGCAAAAAAGGTGTTAAACTTACCTAAAAGACATAAAATTACCACATCTGATATAAATCCTCAAAAGCTCTATAAAGTCTTTACTAAAACTTATGAAAATCAACCAGAGGATTTTGAAAAACTTCTTCAAATCAAAGGAGTTGGAGCTGCTACACTTAGAGCATTAGCATTGACTGCAGAACTTGTATATGGAACTCCCTTAAGCTTTATTGATCCTGCCAGATTTAGCTTTGCTCATGGAGGAAAAGACAGAACTCCTTATCCTGTTAACAAAAAAATATATGATAGAACTATTGAGATTTTTGAAAAAGCAATAAAGGAAGCAAAATTAGGCAGACAAGAAAAGCTTTTAGCTTTAAGAAGAGTAGCAAACCTTAAAGAATTATAACAAGATTATCCCGATGGATTACCTCGTCTGAGTACTTATATCCTAAGATATTTTCAATCTCGGAAGATTTTTTACCTTTAATAAGTTTTATCTCACAAGAAGAGTAGTTAACTAATCCTTTTGCTACTGTCTCACCCTTCTCTGACAGACAGTAAACAGCATCTCCTATATCAAACTCTCCTTCAACTTTTCTTATTCCTGATGGTAGAAGACTTTTTCCATCTTCAACTAAAGCTTTTACTGCTCCATCATCTATGTAAAGCTTTCCCTTTGCCCTTACTGCATAAGCAATCCAGCCTTTACGAGATGTGACTCTGTGAGCTACGGGTTCAAAATATGTTCCAACTTCCCTCCCTTCCACTACTGCTTTTATTACTCCATATTTTCTTCCGCTGACAATATGGACTGGTATACCAAAAGATGTTGCCTTTTTGGCAGCCATAACTTTTGAATACATTCCTCCAGTTCCATAACCAGTAGAAGTTGGCTTTGCTATTAATTCAAGCTCTTTTGAAAACTCTTTAACATGAGTTATAAGCTTTGCATTTGGATCTGCCTTTGGATCAGCTGTGTAGAGCCCCTCTACATCCGATAAAATCACTAATTTATTTGCTTCAACAAGTCCTGAAACAAGTGCTGCCAGTTGATCATTGTCTCCAAATTTAATTTCATCTGTTGCCACTGTATCGTTTTCATTTATTATTGGAATTATCCCCATCTCAAGAAGTGTAAGAATGGTGTTTTTTGCATTAATATATCTGACTCTGTCACTTAAATCATCTCTTGTAAGAAGAATCTGAGCAACATATTTTTTATGTCTATGAAAAAACTTCTCATACATCCACATAAGAAGAGGCTGACCAACAGCAGCTGTAGCCTGCTTTTCCTTTATGTCTTTCGGTTTACTTTTAAGTCCCAGCTTTCTTATACCTGAGGCAATAGCACCAGAGGAAACCATAATTATGTCAACTCCTTTATTATGAAGCTCTGAAATTTCTTTTGTGAGAAAATATATTCTTCTTTGGTTAATTCTACCTGCCTTATCAGTTATAAGATTACTTCCTACTTTTACTACAACTCTCACTTTTTCACCTTCACTGAAAGATATCTCAAAAGTTCATCAATCCCTTCTTTTTTTACTGCACTTATAGCAAAAAAATCAATTCCTCTTTTGCTACAGTATTCCTTAAGAGCTTTAAGTCTATAACCCTCTAGCGCTAAATCTTTTTTCGTTCCTACTACAGCAAAAGGTTTTCTGACAAGCATTGGATTATAAAGCTCAAGCTCCTTTTGAATTTTCTCAAAATCTTCACAAGGATTAGAAGGTAGATGATCGGATATATCAACAAGATGTAGTAAAAGAGAGGTTCTTTCTACATGTCTTAGGAACTGATGTCCAAGTCCTGCACCTTTATGAGCTCCCTCAATCAAACCAGGAATATCAGCTACTACAAAGCTTTGATATTCACCATATTTTACAACTCCTAAAACTGGAGTTAGGGTCGTAAAGGGATAGTCAGCTATCTTAGGACGAGCTGAACTTATTACTGATATTAATGTTGATTTTCCCGCATTAGGCAAGCCTATCAATCCTACATCTGCAAGCAATTTAAGCTCAAGAATAATCCAGCGTTCCTGTCCTTTTTGGCCTGGTTGCGCATATCTTGGTGCTTGATTTGTTGGAGTAACAAAGTGAGCATTACCGAGTCCACCTCTACCTCCCTTTGCTACAACAACACTTTTATCCTCTTCATCAAGATCAGCAAGAATTTCTTCAGTGTCTGCATCTTTGACTACAGTGCCAACTGGCACTTTTATTATCAAATCTTCTCCATCTTTTCCTTTCATATTACTTCCTTTACCATGCTCTCCCCTCTGAGCTTTATAAGTCTTCTGATATTTATGATCAAGAAGTGTGTGAAGATCTCTTGATGCAGTAACTATCACATCTCCACCTTTGCCTCCATCTCCTCCATCTGGTCCACCTCGAGGAACATACTTTTCTCTTCTAAAACTTACACAACCACGTCCACCATCACCAGCTTTTACATAGATTTTTACATAATCAACGAATTGCATAATGACAGTGGGGTGGCTTAGCCACCCCCTTTCTTAGGCAGGCTGTTCAACTGGATAAACGCTGACTTTTAGTCTTTGTTTATCCTTTCTTTCAAATTTGACAATACCATCAATTAATGCATAAAGAGTGTAATCAGCTCCTACTCCCACATTTAATCCGGGATGAAACTTAGTTCCTCTCTGACGAATAATAATATTACCAGCTCTTACAAACTGTCCACCAAATCTTTTAACTCCTAATCTTTTAGCTTGACTGTCACGACCATTTCTTGAACTACCTACTCCTTTTTTATGAGCCATTTTTAACCTCCTATAATCTCTTTTATCTTTACTTTAGTATACCACTGTCTATGGCCTCTTAGCTTAGGAATAGATTTTTTTGTAGGTGGTCTATAAACAAGCACTTTATCTGCCTTTGCTGTCTCAACAACCACTGCTCTTACCTTTGCTCCCTCAATATAGGGAGTTCCTACTTTAAGCTCTCCATCTTCCTTAAGAAGTAAAACTTTATCAAAGATGACTTCTTGTCCAACTTCAGCAGCAATTTTTTCCACTTTAACTGTGTCACCAACTGAGACTCTTATTTGTTTTCCACCTGTCTCTACAACCGCATACATAAATTACACCTCCTTAAGGAATTACTTTGTTTAAGGGATACTCTACAAATCCAGAGGCTCCCGCATCTTTAAGTTTTGGTATAAGCTCTCTTACCTTCTTTTCATCTATTATAACTTCTACTGCATACCAGCCTTCCACATAAAGCTGAGAGATAGTGGGTGAGTGTAAAGAATTAAGTAGACTTAAAACTCCTTTTAGAGCCTCCTTTGGAACATTCATCTTAAGTCCTACTTTTTCTTCAGCTAAAAGAGCACCTTGAAGAAGAATTGCTAAATCCTGCATTTTTTTCTTTTTCCAGCTGTCTTTCCAAGCAGTTTTATTTGCAATAAAACGAGTTGTAGACTCAAGTATTGTTTCAACAACTCTGAGTTTATTTGCTCTAAGAGATGTTCCAGTTTCTGTCAAATCAACAACAGCATCAGCTAAATAGGGAGGTTTAACTTCTGTAGCTCCCCATGAAAAATAAACCTCAGCTTTAATTCCCTTAGACTTTAAATATCTTTTTGTATATCCAACAAGCTCTGTGGCTATTCTTTTTCCTTGTAGGTCCTCAACTTTTTTAATTTGTGAGTCCTCAGGAACTGCTATAACCCATTTGACAGGTCTAAATCCTTCTTTAGCGTATCTTAGCTCAGCAACCTCAACTACATCCACCTCTTGCTCAAGTATCCAATCATAGCCGGTAAGTCCACAATCAAGATATCCTTTCTCCACATAAATCGGAATCTCCTGTGCTCTAAGAAGCATACAAGAAAGCTCTTCATCATCAATCAAAGGATAGTAAGATCTCTGAGAGACATGTATGTTAAATCCTGCTTTTTTAAAAAGTTTCAGTGTTGTCTCCTGTAGACTTCCCTTTGGTAAACCAATTTTTAGTATTTTCTGCATTGCTACCTCTTTATTTTATGATTTAAAAAAATATTTTAAAAGTTAATATTTATTTTCGTCAACTTTCCCTTTAGGAAGACAGCTTTTAATAAGGTAAAATAGATGAAACAAAAAATTAGATTTACAACAAATATATATTTAATATAACTAAATACGGATGTAAAACTGAGTACTATAAAACCTAAATAATAAACTAATAAATGAAAATAAATGAGAAAAAAGCCCTTTTCAAGGGCAGTAAAAATACTGATAAACAAGAGGGTTAAAAGTAGAGGTAGTACCGATAAAAAGTAGTAAGGCAAATATAAAACTGCTTCTTTAAACTTTTCACCAAAAAGTGCTAAAAATAAAAACTCACCAATTGTTAAAAGCACAAACTGACTAAGTAGCTCAATAAGAAAAATTAAACCCACCATTTGAAGAAAAAATCTTTTAATTTCTGATGTCTCTTTATATCTGACAAATTTAGGAAAGTAAACACCAAGAAGTGTTAAAGTTAACCAGATCAGAACTTTACCAACAATTGATGCTGAAGCAAAAAGTCCTGCTGTGGACTCATCAAAAACTCTTCTTATAAATATATCATCAGCATATACAAAAAAACCTGAGGGAGAAACATATAGAGCTATTTTCACCATTTTTTTAATATTTAATTTTGCTCTTTTACCGAAAAGTTCACTATTTTTTAAAAGAAGAAAGAGCAAAACAGCAAAAATCCCAGCTGCTGAAGAAAAAATAACTCCTCCAACTTTAAAACCTAACAGCAATACAGTAACGGCAGTTATAAGTCTTATTGTAAGCTCCATAGCAGATGAAAAAGCAAAAAGAGGAAATTTCCCAACTGACTGAAGAAAGCTTCTTTCAACCGCAAGCATAAACATTCCAAGCCATACCAAAGCAATTATAAAAAAGTAGTAGTATTCTGTCACATAAAGAAAACTTTTAAGATAAGGTGACATTAGACAGACAAAGAAGGCAAAAATTACACCTAACACAATACCTATAAGCCTTAATGATCTTAAAAACTCGTAGCGACTGTCAAAATTCTCTACTAATGTTTTAACGCTTACAGTTGCTAAAAGTGATGTAATGTTGCCCACTGTAAGCATAAAGGAGTATAACACCATAAACTCTCCATAACCTACAGGTCCTAAACTTCTACTTATAACTGAATGAAAGACATAGCCAAGAATGTTAACATAGAAGAAAGCAAAGGTTACTGAGGAGATATCTCTTAGCATCTATCTCTAAAAATTAACTTGTCAATTTTCCCATAATCCATTAAAAACTCTTTATTCTTTATTAACTTCAATATTCATTCTTCTTCAAAAACTTCATATAGATATTTTTCATACTCATCAGCAATTTTATCCCATGTAAACTTTGCTGCGTACCTCCTTCCTCGCAAACCCATTTCTTCAATAAGATGTTCATTTTTTAGTAAGTATTCAATAGCTTGCCTAAGGGATTCAGCGTCTTCAGAACGAAAGCTTATACCAAAGCCATTTTCAGTGACATATCTTAATTCAGGGATATCACTAACTATAAGAGGCTTTCCTAAAGCAGCTGCTTCAAGGGCTACAATACCTTGAGCTTCATATCTTGATGGCATAACAATGAATAAAGCATTCTTTATAAAATCAATCTTGTCTTTTCCACTCACAAAGCCTATTAGTCTTACTTTATCTTTTAATCCCTTTCTGTTAATCATCTCTCTCAATATCCCTTCATCTTTACCTTTTCCCGCTATATAGACTGATAAATCAATATCAGTTATTGCATCCAAAAGCACATCCAGTCCTTTATGATACATGTCAATTCTTCCAAGATAACCTATGTATTCGCCCCTTGATATCTTTTCTTTTAAAAGCTCTTCCGAGATTCCATTAGAGATAACTTTAGCATTTACATTGAATTTTCCCTTTGACTCTTCTGAAACAGTTATAATTTTTTTATACGACTTAGGATATAAAGCTTCAATAATCATAAAGGGAATTCCGAGAATAAAATATCTTCTAAATATGTTTATACCTTCTTTTTGATGCAGTTGAAGAATCGTCCTTTTATGAAAAAACTTTGAAAATAAGGGATTCCATGGTGCAAAGTCTTCAACAGTTATATCATACTCTTTAGCATATCTCTTTAAAAATTTTATTGACTCGTATGCATAAGAAAATACACTTAATACATAATTTCTGCCATTGCCTAAAAATCTAAATTTTAAACCTTCTGCCTCATAATCCTTTGCTTCAGGATATTTTCCTGAAACTATTGTTATATCATGTCCTTTCCTTGCCAGTCGCTTGTTTATCTCAAAACACCGAACCGCACCTCCTCCACCAACCCAAGGATTGTTGATATGGTCATATATGAGATGAAGAATTTTCACGATATTTTATTTAAAAGACCATTTAGTATCTTAAAATGCCTTATTTTTATCTCATCTTTTACCATAGCAGTAGGAAAATAACAAGAGAAAACATAAATTGAGGAGAACTCATTTTTTAGAATTGAACTCGGAACACCTCTTCCTACAAACTTCTTTAAAGTTAATTTTTGTCGTTTTAACAGAGACTTCAAAGCTTGTAATCCCAATGTGCAAATAATCTTTGGCTTAATAATGTCTATTTCTTCTATTAAAAATTTTTTACAATTCTTTTGATCGCCACAAGAGCATTTAGCTGCATCAGTAAGGTAATATCCTTCTTTAACAAAGTCCTCCAGCTGATTTTCTTTCAAAAGTTCAGAGCTAACAAGTAGTTTAAGTAATTTTTGGGTAAATCTACTTTCAGGATTTGAATAAAAATAATTTTGATTAGCTGGAGGGTCTTGCGCTAAGAAAAGAATTTTTGTCTCTCTTGGAATCCATTCAAGAGTGGTTTTAAAAGGGAAATTTTTATATTCGATATTAGCTCTGTGACAAATTTGACATGCATTTATTAAATTTCTAAGTTCTATAAGTTTATCACTAATCGTTTTCATGATTTTATGATTTTATGATTTTACATTAATTTTAAAAATTGTTCAAATATAAGCGTTTATTTTAGATTTTATGACATTAATTACCATTTCTGGCGTTAAATCTTTGAGACATTGGTGATAATTAGGATTTATGCATCTAACAGGAAATTTTAAAAAATTCAGACATGGTGAACATGCTAAATCAAGTCTTATTATTGTTGTATTTTTACCCCGCACTAATAGAGGTGAAGTGGGACCTAAAATTGCAATAATTTCTTTACAACCCACAGCCTGTGCTAAATGCAAAGTGCCGTTGTCAGGAGTTATATAGGCTTTTAAGACTTTTAATAGAGATGCAAGTTCATATAATAACAGTTTACCACTTAAGTCTAAAAATTTCTCATACTTTGAAAGCTCTCTTGCATACCTACGAAAACTTTTCCTGTCAAAACTATCTCCTGTTATTAAGACTTTGTAACCCTCTTTTAAAAGAGATTCTATTAACTGAAAAGTATATACTTCGGGATACTTTCGTGAAACAGGATAAAGAATAGAACCAAAACCGCCAACATGTATGCCAATGTAGTCTTTATATTGGGAGAATTTATCATCAGTGTTAATCTTTATCTCTTTTTTCAAAGGTACATAAAAAAAGTCTTTTACAATTAAATATTTCGCTACTGTTAAAATATCAACATTTGCATTTTCTGCAAGGGTTCTCAAATTTTCCAGATCCGAATCTTTATAAATTTTATAAATAATCCTCCCTATTCCTGCCAATTTAGAGGTATATATTGCAAATAGCATGGTCTCTGTGTAATCAAGAATTAAAGAAGTATCCCATTTGTGCAAATTATTTTTTCTAATGATTTTAATGAAATCAAGAAATCCTGGGTCTCTCTTTAGCGTTATCATTTGTTCATCTTTCACTCCACAAAGTTTTAAAATTTCTTTGTTATACTCAGTACATACAAAATGAGATTTAAAATTTGTGTTCATAAAATCAATAACACCAGAGGCTCTTATGGTATCACCAATATTTTCAGTAATAAAACATAGAATGTTCTGTTTAAGATCTTCTTTTCTGCCCCTTCCGATACCAATTTTTACTAAACAACTAAGAATAAAAAATGTTATTTTATGATCAAATTTTCTAAAGAATCGCTTTAGATAAAAATGCCAGTTTTTTATGAGGATAGTGAGTTTTCTCAAGGTTTTTTTAGAATGCAGTATATGCTTTTGCCAAAAATAGCTTCATATATGACAAACGAAGATTTAAGTCTAAAAATCCAATTAAGGATTGGAACAAAAGGAATGAGCAGAAAAAACTCAATTGGTCTAAAATGGCCAATTTTTATAACTTCAAAGCCACACATTTGAGCAAGCGCCTTGAGACTTTCTTTGGTCCAAGGTCTAACATGTGTTGGATCAGAGTAAAAATTGAACTTTCCTGGAAGAAAAATTGAAGTATAATTTTCGGTTACACAATAAAAATATCCTCTATTTTTTAAAACTCTTTTGACTTCAGTAAACAATTTTTGAGGATTTTTTAAATGTTCCAATACAAATGTGCTAATTACAATGTCAAAAAAAGAATCATGAAATGGAAGCTTGTTCTCATCAACATCAACTTGAAAAAAATTAACAAATTCAGATAAATTTTTATTTCTATCTAAATCAATTCCAAACAATTCAGCATCGGAATTCACATATCTCTTTATATAATCCAATGATTCTCCAGGACCACACCCGATATCTAATATGTACTTAGAAACTGAAATGTTCGGAATATATCTCAGATAAAAAATGGCAACACGGCTAAGCGTAAAATAGAGTTTTTTGATAGTGGAATATTTAAAATTTTTTTCTATAAACTTTTCAAACCAACTTTTATTACTTAGTATATAATCTTGATATCCTTCATGTTTCTTTTTCATTTTCTGAATATTATCAAAATATTCCTGATATTTGCAATTTTTAATTTCCCTAGCTATGTTATAATTGACTATGCAAAAGACAGAAATTTCAGGAAAAATTATTTACAATATAAGGAATTATCTCATCATAAGATACCAGAAGAAATAGTAGCCATTTATCTCTATGGCTCTGCAATTAAGAGAAAACTAAGGGCTGACAGCGACATAGACATAGCTATTTTGCCCAGTAATAAAATAAATCAAATAAAAGCACTTGAACTTATATCACAGATAGAGTCAATATTTACTGAAATTTTTAAAAAATTTGGTTTTCTCAACAAAGTTAGTGTTCTAAACATGAAAGGTAAATATGTCTCCATAGAACTTTTATTTGATATAATTATTAATGGCCTCTGCATATACGAAAGAATAAAAGATGAACATATTGAATTTAAAAATTATGTAATGCGTGAATTTATGGATTTCAAACCATTTTTAGACAAGCTTCGAACTGAAAGATATGGAATTGTTTCATAGAAAAATTGAAGTAATTGAAGATTCGTTGAGAAAGCTTAAAATTCTTGAAATAAAAGATTTAAACGCTTACAAGTCCTCCTGGAAACACAAAGGCATAGTAGAGTCGGAAAAATCATTATATCACTGAAAAAACTTAAAGAGCCTTCAAATAATAGAGAAATTTTTGAAATTTTAATCGAAAATAATTTGTTTCCCTCGGAATTTTTTAACCTAATTGATAGAATGATTGGCTTAAGAAACATAATTGTCCATAGTTATGACAAAATTGATGATTCTATTATTTATGGTATATTGAAAAAAATTTAAAAGATGTTGAGAAAATCAGAGATTACTACATTAATTTACTTAAAAGACTTTGAAATGCAAAATCTATTATCCTCCCAATCTCAATTTCCAAACCATTAATGCTGCCTCACGGACAATTTTTTTGTTCATCTTGGAAGAGCCACTGTTTCGTTCATAAAAAATTATGGGGATTTCGCCAATTTTAAAGCCTTTTTTATAGGCTCTGTAAACCATCTCTATCTGAAAGGCATAACCATTTGATTTAATCCTGTCAAAATCAATACTTTCAAGTACATTTCTTCGGTAGCAACGATATCCACTTGTAACATCAGTAAGAAACCGTAGTCCAAGTATTGTTGTTGCATATCTATTGGCAAACTTTGACAGAAGTAACCTTTTAAAATCCCATCCTATAACGCTTATAGTGCCTCTTGTGTATCTTGAACCAATTACAAGGTCATAGCCTTCTTCACATTTGCTGATGAATCTTGGAATGTCAGCTGGGTCATGGGATAAATCTGCATCCATCTCAAAGATATATTGATAATCTTTATCCAGTGCCCATTTAAACCCTTCTATGTAAGCTGTTCCAAGCCCAAGCTTTGCAGGTCTTTGAATGAGATTTATTTTGTCAGTCTTTCTCATCCACTGTTTAATTATCTCTGCGGTGCCATCTACTGAGCTGTCATCAACAAAAAGAAGTTCTACCCTTTGTTCAATAATCTTGGGAATTAACAGGTCAAGATTCTTAGCTTCATTATATGTTGGCAAAACTATAAGAATTTTCATAAAAAATTATAACATGTAGGATATGTAATTTATGTGAAAAAACTATGAAATTGAATCTTATTTATCTAAAATTAACTCCAACAAAACCTTCTTTACCATGAAAACATCTATATCTTTTAAACATTGAAACTTTATTTTATTTTCACATTTTAGGGGTTTTGGAGAATAATAAAAACATGGAGAACACGGCAGATTTACTCTTACAACTTTACTTTTTACCTTCCAAGGTCTAACCCACTTTGGATTGGTTGGCCCAAAGATTGCTACTACAGGCACTCCCACTGCTGAAGCTAAATGCATAAGTCCTGAGTCATTGGAGACAAACAGATTCATCTGTTTAATTATTGCTGCAACCTCTCTTATTGGTTTGTTATGAACTAAAACTACATTTTTATGTTTAGCTTGCTCAAAGATAAAGCTATTTTCACTTTCTTCTTCATAAGTTCCAAAGAGAAAAAAATCAAAATCTGGAAAGCTATCTATTAACTCTAAAAATTTTTCCTTTTCCCACCTTCTTCCTTTATGACCTTTAAAACTACTTGTTCCTGTATGAATTCCTACCCTCATATTTCTCTTTGATGTATTGAAGACAAACTGTTTTCCAGAATTTATCTCCTCAGCATAAAGACAAATTTTCATTGGCGGAATCTCATCACAGTAAATATCTAAAAACTTCAGTAATCTTACATTTTCCTCAACATTGTGAAGCTCCTCACTTTCCTGGAATGTCATATTTTTTAAAAAATTAAGCTCTCTTAAATCTCTTTTTATATATCTATGTCCAATTCTAAACTTTGCACCAAAAAGCCAACTAATAAGATTATACTGCCACCGATTTGAAGGATAGAAATTGATGGAATAATCAAATTTTCCTCGGAGAGAAAAAATAAATTTGAAAGTCTCATACTTACTTTTTTGCATAAATGGGAAAAATATAAGCTCATCTATAAAAGGATTAGCTCTTAAAATATCAAAATTAGTTCTAAACATACAAAGATAAGTTATTTTAAAATTTGATTGTTTTTTTAGAATCTCCAAAGCAGGCGTTGTCATAAGAGTGTCTCCGAGTCCATAAAGGGGTAGAATTAAAATATTCATGAAATTAATTATGCCAAATTCTTCAGTTTTTGTCTTTTTCTTTATTTAATTTATAGCTTTATCTTAAAATTAAATTGACAAAATTATTAAAAAATCCGATGTATTAAAAATATAGTTATAATGAAAGTACTTTTAATAGAAGACGATAAAATACTTGGTGAAAGCCTTGAAGAGTATTTAAAGCTTAATAGCATAGATATTTTATGGCTTCAAGACGAAAGAAAACTTCCTCACATTCTTCAAGTTTATGCCTTTGATGTTATTGTTCTTGATCTAATATTAAATTTTTCCCGTGGAGAAGATCTAATAGCATATATAAGGGATCAACGTATAAAAACACCCATTCTTATACTCACAGCAAAAAGCGAAATCTCAACTAAAGAGGAGTGCTTTCTTAAAGGAGCTGACGACTATCTTACAAAGCCTTTTGAGCCAAGGGAGCTTCTTCTTAGAATTAATGCATTAAGTAGAAGAAAACAGATAGACACTGTTATCCAGATAGATGATATAGTAATCAACATCGACTCCCGTATACTTTTAAAAAATAATCAAGAAATCAAAATTTCAAAAACTGCTTGGGATCTGCTTACTCTTCTTGTTAAAAGAAGAGGAGAAATAGTTGATACCGAAACAATATTAAATTATGTCTGGGCTGGTAAAGCTGTAGGAGACGAAGTCGTAAGAACATATATAAAGGAGTTAAGAAAAATACTGCCTCATAACAGTATAACTACCTATAAAGGAAGGGGATACAAGCTAAATTGAGTTTTCAACTAAAGATATTTATAATGTTTGCAATTTCAATGGTATTTATATTTTCGGCAATTAACTTTGTAACAATATATTTCTTCAAAGAGGAACAGCAAAGATATGAAAATGAAATACTTAACATATATAGAGAGATACTAAGGCAAAATAGAAACTACCCTCTGCCACCTTATATAAACAGATATGGTGATGAAATAATAATTGATAAACGCAAGGAAGAAAGATTTTTTCAATATTCAAAAACAGTCCTTATCTGGGAATCTTTATTTATTCTTGTGTTAAGCTATCTTTTTTTAAAAATTTTAAACTTAATAAGCAAAAAAGAAAAAGAATACGAAGAGTTTTTAAAGTTTCTCTTTTTCGTTTTATCCCATAAAATTGGGAACTTTCTATCAGTTATGAAAACAAACATAGAGATACTAAAGCTTAAGCCAGAAACGAGAGTTATTGAAAGAATTGAGCATAGTTGTAATCTAATTGATGATGAACTTAAAAAATCAATGGAAACAATAAAGAAACTACCCAGAATATCTAGAAGTAAACAAACAATTAATTTAAACGAATTAATAAATAGATTGCTACTCAAGTACGAAACAGATAAAAGATTAATCATTACTTCAAGAAATATTTTCCTGGACACCAATGTGGAAGCTCTGGAAACAATAATCTTTTTACTACTTGACAATGCCTTTAGATACGCCCACAGCAAAATTCACATAAAAATCTGC